>DESQ01000039.1 GCA_002361355.1 Lachnospiraceae bacterium UBA3310 | reverse complement strand
TGTCTGCCCGCTCTTTTCATTGAATACAAACCGTTCTACCCTCAAATACCCGCTTGTAAGGAGCAGGCTCCAAATCGCGCTTTCACTGTGGTTTAACTGGTTGAATACAATCTGCTCATCAATGACTGTATGGAATATCTTGCCGCACAGAAGATCTTCCATCGTCATCTTGATATCCGGGCTGCCTTCCCGGATCAGTTTCCCGACAAGGCTGTTGGAGCTTGTATTGGCCCAGTATGTTGTAAGTCTTCTTTTATCGAGATAATTCAATATAGACCATGGATTATAAATATCCTTTCGTTCCCCAAAAATAAACCCATCGTACCAGCTTTTGACCTTATCTTTCTCCTGCAGGCCATATTCGTCCATTGCCGCAAAAACTTCCTCTTCTGTAAAGCCAAATGCCGTCTCATATTTGCAGGAAGTAGTGGTTACCACCTCCAGATTGTTCAGATCAGAAAAAATAGATTCTTTGCTCACTCTGGTGATACCCGTCATGACCGCCCGCTCCAAATAGGGGTTCGTCTTGAACGTAGAATTAAACAGGCTTCTGGTAAAGGCGACAAGCTCTTTCCAGTAGCCTCCCACATACGCCTCCTGCATGGGCGTATCATACTCATCCAGAAGGATGATGGCCTTCTTCCCGTAGTAGCGGTACAGATATTCTGAAAGCTGGTTGATCGCCAGGGCAGCTTCCACATCGTCCATATCCACTGTTTTTCTACGGAAGGTATCTCTTTCCTGTTCCGTAAGGCAGTTCCCATCCAGCAGGAAAGCGTTCCGCGCATATTCACTGGCAATGATCTGGCAAATCTTCCTTCTTGTATCCCGGTAATTCGTCTCCTTCACATTCGCAAAAGAGAGGCTGATCACCGGATATGTCCCCTGCAGGGCACGGTATTTCCCTTCCTGCCAGATAAAAAGCCCTTCAAACAGGCTGCCCCTATCCGCATACCTAACGGAAAAGAACTGCTCCAGCATGCTCATGGCAAGCGTCTTCCCGAAGCGGCGCGGTCTGGTGATCATCGTCACCTCATCCTTACTTTCCCACCATTCTTTGATAAAGTATGTTTTATCCACATAAAAGCAGTTATTCTCAATGATTTTTCCAAAATCCTGGATTCCGATTCCTACCGTTCTAGCCACATTCATCCTCCCTCTAAGAGCTATTGAAACTGTGTCCACAACTTCTATCTATATTACGAAATTATATCGTAAAATTTAAGCCAAAACAAGTGGCAGCCCTCCACTCATCTTATCCGTCTTTGTTTTACGGATCTCTTTTTATATTTCACATTTCATTTATTTTTCTGCCCTTAATTTTTTGTTTCTATGCATTATATATATTTTCATTCTCTTTCCCGTGAAATCATGTACAGTAGAACATATTGTTACCTGTCAACACAGCAAAGAACACAGAGCCCTCGCACGCTCTGCGCATTTACAGATGGAGAAAAAATGGAATTTGGTGAATTTCTGGCTAAACTACGTAAAGAAAAAGGCATTTTACAAAAGGAGCTTGCCGCCTACCTGAACATGACCGTGGGGACTGTCTCCAATTATGAAAAGGGTGTCCATATGCCCGACCTCAACACGCTCATTAAACTGGCGGACTTCTACGATGTGTCTACGGATTATCTCTTACAGAGAACCCGCTACAAAGCCAATATCAGCACTCTCAATAAGCCCTTATCCGCCGACTATACACTCAGCGATCTCATGAATACCACGCTGGAATTAGACCGGCATAACGTTAACGCCCTGTTGGATTACTGCGAACTGCTGTCCATGCGCAACTCTATTAACCATCCAAAGTAAAAGCCCTCCTGTTTATGAAAATTTCACACAAACACAAGGCTCCCTTCATTGACATCCATTTCCGGACTACTTATTATATTATTATATATAGAAGAAACAGGAAATACAGACAAAATAACGAGGAGAATACGCCATGTCATCACAGGATTCCGTCATGGAAGAAATCAGAGAAGTACAGAAAAAGGCTTTCGCAACCATGAGTTTTAAGGAAAAACTTGCCTATTTCTGGGACTACTATAAAATACACACAATTGTTGCGATCGTGGTTATCGTCTTTGTCATAAGCTTCATCAACTCTTACCGCTCCAACAAACCCTTCGCCTTTTACGCTGTCCTTTTAAATGCGGCAGCTACGGAAGAAAATCATGACACTTCTGTCATATGGGCCGACGAATTTCAGTCGTACGCAGGAATTGACCCGGAAGCCTATCAGGTCTATTTTGACACCACCATTACCTTAACCGATGGGGGCGGCTCCCAGTATGAAATGGCCAACCGCCAAAAAATGGCGGCCATGATGCAGATCGGAGATATTCACGCTATCGTGGCGGACACCGAAACCTTTGAAAGTTATGCCAGTCTGGAAAATTTCTATGTGCTCACTGATATTTTCAGCGAGGAAGAGCTTGCCCCTTACGCAGATCTTCTCTATTATACGGATGCCGCCGCTTTCGACGAGGAAACCGGCGACACTTTAGAAGAACTGGAAGCCGCACAGGCAAAGGTTTACGCAAAGGTCATCGACCACAGTGACCCTTCCGCCATGGAAAAACCGATAGCTGTGGGCATCCGAATTCCAAAAACCGGAAATAAACTGGCCGATGCGGGCTACTATACCTATCTGGATGAAAATAACTACACGTTTCAGGGCTACCCTTCCGAAGTGGTGATTGGTATTCCGCTCTCGGTGGAGAACCCGAAGCTTGCTTTACAGTTTTTAGACTATTTATTACAATAGTTCTTTCAGCATCCGGTTCACGGCGCCGGGATCGGCTTTTCCTTTCATGGCTTTCATGGTCTGCCCCACAAGGAAGCCGATCGCCTTCTCCTTGCCGTTCCGGTAATCCTCCACAGATTGGGGATTCGCTGCGATCACTTCCTCCACAACCTTTTTCAAGGCACCCTCGTCGTTGACAGTCTTTAAGCCCTTCTCCTCCACATACTTTTCCGGGTCAATATCCTTCTCGAACATGACTTCAAAAACTTCCTTGGCAACCGAGCTGTTAATTGCCCTGCTTTCGGTAAGTGCAATCAGTTTCGCCAGATTTTCCGGCGAGAAGCAAAGATCGGAAGCGTCCACTTCCCGTTCCTTCATCAGCCGCAGGGTCTCCCCCATCAGCCAGTTGGAAACTTTTTTAGGCTGGCTGCCGAAGGCCACAGTGGCCTCAAAGAGATCCGCTAACGGCTTTTCCCCCGTAATAATCTCAATGTCATAGTCTGGAATATCGAACTCTTCCTTATACCGTTTCCTCTTCTCGGTTCGAAATTCCGGCTGCTTTGCCCGAATTTCGGCAAGCATCTCCTCGCTCACGCTGATCGGGGTAAGGTCGGGATCGGGAAAATAGCGATAGTCCTGCGCATCCTCCTTGCTTCGCATGGCGTAGGATTCCCCTTTCGCATCGTCCCATCTTCTGGTCTCCTGCACCACGCTCTCCCCTGACTCAATCAGGTCGATCTGCCGCTCTCTCTCTCCCTCGATGGCTCTGGTGATAGCCTTAAAACTGTTCAGGTTTTTCATCTCTGTTCTGGTGCCAAACGTCTCCGCTCCCACTTCCCTGACGGAGAGATTCACGTCGGCGCGCATGGAGCCCTCCTGCAATTTGCAGTCAGATGCACCCAAATACTGGATGACCAGCCGCAGCTTTTCCAGATAGGCGATGACCTCTTCGGCGCTTCTCATATCCGGCTCGGAGACGATTTCGATAAGCGGCACGCCGGAACGGTTGTAATCCACCAAAGAGCAGTCTTCCCACTCGTCATGAATCAGCTTCCCCGCATCCTCCTCCATATGAATCTCATGAATGCCCACAGTCTTTATACCGCCCTCCGCCGTCTCTATCTCCACACCGCCGTTTCTGCAGATGGGAAGGTAGAGCTGGGAAATCTGGTAGTTTTGCGGATTGTCCGGATAAAAATAATTTTTTCTGTCAAACTTCGCATACCGGGTGATATCGCAATTTGTGGCAAGCCCCACAGCTATGGCATATTCCAGAACCTGTTTATTTAAAACCGGCAAAGAACCCGGCATTCCCGTGCAGACCGGACAGGTCTGAGTGTTAGGCTCTGCACCGAAAGCGGTGGAACAGCCGCAGAATATCTTTGTCTTAGTTGCCAGCTCCACATGCACCTCAAGACCGATCACTGTCTCATATTGTTTACTCATGCCGACATACCTCCTGCTCATAAGAATACGCCGCCCGAATCAGCTTTTTTTCCTGAAAGCAGTCCCCGATCAACTGTAATCCGACAGGCAGCCCTTTGCTGTCCTGTCCGCAGGGAACACTGATACCCGGCAGTCCTGCCAGATTAACGGCTATGGTATAGATATCTCCCAGATACATCCGGATCGGATCTGCCAGACTCTCCCCCAGTTTCGGCGCCGTGGTCGGAGCCACAGGCCCAAGAATGATATCGTATTTCGCAAAAGCCTCATCGAAAGCCTTCTTTATCAATGCCTTCACCTTCAAAGCTTTCAGATAATAAGCGTCATAGTAGCCGGAGCTCAAAACGAAAGATCCCAGCATAATGCGGCGTTTCACTTCCTCGCCAAATCCCTCGGAACGGGATTTTTTATACATATTGTGAAGACCCGCATATTCTTCCGTGCGATAGCCGTACTTGATGCCATCGAAACGTTCCAGATTGGAACTGGCCTCCGCCGCCGCTATGGTATAGTAGGCCGGAATCGCATATTCCACCAGGCTCAGGTCAAAACGCTCCACCACAGCGCCCTTTTCCTCAAGCACTTTGGCCGCCTGCAATACAGCCTCTTTGACCTCATCATCAAGCCCTTCCCCCAGATAATCGTTGGGAATACCGATGCGCAGCCCCTTCACATCCTCTGTCAGAGCTGCGGTAAAGTTCGTGTCGTCTCTGGCAATGGAAGTGGAATCCTTCCTGTCATGGGAGGCCAACGCTTCCAACACAGTGGCGCAATCCGTCACATCCTTTGCTAACGGCCCGATCTGATCCAACGAAGAGCCGTAAGCAATCAGCCCATAGCGGGACACCGTTCCATAGGTGGGCTTCATGCCCACAACACCGCAGTAGGAAGCCGGCTGTCTGATAGAACCGCCCGTGTCGGAACCAATGGCATAAACACACTCCCCTGCCGCCACCGCAGCAGCAGAACCGCCCGACGAGCCACCCGGCACATGGTCTGTATTTCTTGGATTCTTCGTAGGCCCGTAAGCCGAAGTCTCCGTGGTGGAACCCATGGCAAACTCATCCATATTGGTTTTGCCCAGAATCACCGCGCCTGCCCTGACCAGATTTTTCACCGCCTCCGCCGTGTAGGTTGGCACAAAATTGTGTAAAATCTTTGAAGAGCAGGTGGTGAGCAGCCCCTCCGTGCAGAGATTGTCTTTCAGCGCAACAGGCACTCCTGCTAACGGCCCTGTAAGCTCTCCCGCCTCTATCTGCGCCTGCACTTTCTTTGCCTGCGCCAGCGCGCCTTCTCTGTCCACCGTTACATAACAGTTGTATTTTTTATCTTCTTCCTCAATTTTTGCAAGTACCGCCTCCGCCGCTTCCACAGCGGTGGTCTCCCCCGCCCTGATTGCCGCCGAGAGCTGTACCGCGGTCATGTCTGTAATATTCATATTATTTACTCCCTGCTCTATTTCTACGGAGAATGACCGTTTTCCGGTCATTCTCCCGTGTGAGATTTAGAAATTCTTTGCGAAACAGCCTTTGCTGTGAGCATTAGAATTTCTTCTCACACAGCTAGTCGAATGTCCGTGGCACCATAAACATGCCGTCCTTCTCCTGCGGTGCATTTGATAACAGTTTTTCTCTGTCATCCCCATTGGTCACCACATCCTCGCGGAACACGTTCTGCACCGGAAATACATGGGACATGGGTTCTACATCCGTAGTATCCAGCTCTCCCAGCTTATCAATATAATCAAGCATTCTGCCCATGTCCGACTTGGCCTGCTCTTTCTCCTTGTCCGACAGTTCCAGTTTGGCAAGAATGCCTACATATTCTATTGTTTCATCGCTAATCACATTTGCCATGTTATCATTTCTCTCCTTCCGCCCAAACTCACAAATCTGTGCTCCCGAGCCGGCTATGCCCTGACCTTAATGTGTACTTCCCGAAGCTGCTGCTCCGTCACATCCCCCGGCGCACCGCACATCAGATCCTGCGCAGAACCGCTCATGGGGAAAGCAATGACCTCCCTGATGTTCTCCTCGCCCCGAAGCAGCATTATCATCCGGTCTACACCCGGCGCCATGCCCGCGTGAGGCGGCGCGCCAAACTGGAACGCATTGTAGAGCGCGCCAAACTTGGTCTTCAAGGTTTCCCCGTCATAGCCTGCGATGGCAAAAGCCTTCTCCATAATCTCCATATCGTGGTTACGCACCGCACCGGAGGAGAGCTCCACGCCGTTACAGACGATATCGTACTGATAGGCCAGCACATCCAGCGGATCCATGGTGTTTAACGCCTCCAGTCCACCCTGCGGCATGGAGAAAGGATTGTGGGTAAAGCCGATCTGCTTCGTCTCCGGATCCCTCTCAAACATGGGAAAATCGTTGATATAGCAAAAACGGTAAGCATTTTTCTCGATCAGGTCAAGCTTCTGCCCCAGCTCTGTGCGGATCTGTCCCGCATAGTAGGCCGCCCGCTCCTCCTTATCCGCAATAAAGAAAATCGTATCGCCCACGGCAAGCTGTGCCAGCTCTCTGAGTTCTCCCTTCTTCTCTTCGGGAATGAACTTGTCAATGGGCCCCTTGTAGCTTAAATCCTCCGCCACTTCCAGATAGCCAAGTCCGCCCATTCCCATATCCGTCGCAAACTTTAACAGTTTTTCATGGAAACCCTTGGACATCTCCGCATGCACCTTGATGGCACGGACTGTCCTGCCCTGAAAAGGTTTAAAGGTACATGCCTGGAAGAAGTCCGTCAAATCCAGAATCCTCAGAGGATTTCTCAAATCCGGCTTATCCGTGCCGAACTCTAACATCGCCTGCTTATAGCTGATAATCGGGTAAGGCGCTTTTGTCACCGCAAAGCCTTCCGGCGCAAATTTTTCAAAGGTCGCCGAGAGCACTTCCTCTCCCACCTGAAACACATCCTCCTGCGTGGCGAAGCTCATCTCAAAGTCCAACTGGTAAAACTCTCCGGGAGAACGATCCGCTCTGGCATCTTCGTCCCGGAAGCAGGGGGCAATCTGGAAATACTTGTCAAAACCCGACACCATCAAAAGCTGCTTAAACTGCTGCGGCGCCTGGGGCAGGGCGTAAAATTTCCCTTTATACTTTCTGGACGGCACAATATAGTCTCTGGCACCTTCCGGAGAGGAAGCACACAAAATCGGCGTTTGGATCTCCAGAAAACCCATCTCGGTCATCTTTTCCCGCAGATAAGCGATCACCTGCGAACGGAAAATAATGTTGTCCTTCACTTTCTGGTTGCGCAGATCAAGGTAGCGGTATTTCAGGCGCACCTCTTCTCTGGTTTCTTTGGAAGTCATGATCTCAAAGGGAAGCTGTTTGTAAACTCTGCCCAGCACATCCACCTTATGCGCCTCCAGCTCAATAGTTCCCGTGGGGATTCTGGGGTTATAGGTCTCCTCGTCCCTCTTCTCGATCAGGCCCTCAATGGAGACGCTCATCTCCTTGGAAAGTCCGTCCAGCAGGGAAGTGTCCCGCATAACCACCTGCAGCACCCCATACATATCCCGCAGATCCACAAAGGATACGCCGCCGTGGTCTCTGATGTTCTCAATCCAGCCCGCCACGCGAAGCTCCCTGCCAATGTCGCTCTCACTGATTTCCTGTAACGTTACATCCCTGTACCTATTTTTGATTGTCATACTTTTCCACCTTTCTTTACTGCCGCGTTCCTTCTGACTCTGCTTATACACGCAAAAATCCCGGAACACATTTCTGTATTCCGGGACGGACAATTCACTTATCCGCGGTACCACCCGCATTGGCAAACCGAACTCTCTGACAAGATTTATAATCGCTTCACCCACTCTGACACTTAACGCGTGTAACGTATTGCCCTAGCCCAGTTTGTGACACACGCGTCACATTCCGCATCTTCCCGCTTATGCCGCTGGGTTCAGGCAATCTGCTCCGGAGTGTTCCCGTCCCTGTCTTTCACAAACAGCGCTCTCAGTCGGTGACGCCGTATTCCTGTCGCTTCCCTCAGGGTGAGTCTCCTTCACTGCATTTTAGCTTTGTATACATGTATAACATATTTTTTCCCAACATGCAAGTGTTTTAATCAAAAAACGAATGATGTATATTAAAAAATACATTACCTTTTGTGTACAACCCGTAAGATTTTACAGCTTCATACCACAAGGCTACAGATACACCTTCGCCAGCCGCCCAAGCTGTGCCGCATCGGTCTCTAAAAATGTCCCTGCCTCTTCCTCATACCTGGCAAAGCTGTCTGCATTGTTTTCATGGTGAATCCGATAAATGCTTCCCTGGGAAAGACAGGCGGCACGTCCCCCGTAACGGATCGGCTCTGTGGAAACCGCATCCAATAACGCAAATAGCACCGCGCCGTGAGCCACCAGAAGAACCCTCTCCTCATTTTCAAAAACAGATGTTATTTGTTGAAATGCCTGACCTGCCCTCTTTACCAGATCCTCCTGTGATTCCATGCCCGGAAACTGACAGCCAGGGTATTTTTCCTCTCCCTGCGCAAGCGTCATCCCTTCCGCCTCGCCAAAACTGCGCTCGATGAGAAGCGCCTCCACCACAATCCTTTCTTTCGGATAATCCAGCAGAGCCGCCGCAATCTCCGCGCTTTCCCGCGCCCGTTTCAGCGGACTGGAAACAATGACATCCATACGCACACCCAAATCGCGCAGCTTCTCAACCGTTTCTCTCACCTGCGCCCGTCCACGTTCATTTAAAGCGGTGTCCGCATGTCCCTGCAGCCGCCCCGTCCTGTTCCAGTCGGTCTCTCCGTGCCGGAGCAAATAAATATCCATCAACCGATTCCTTTCATCCGTTCAACCGCTTCCACGGTATTTTCATAGCTTCCAAAAGCCGTCAGCCTGAAATACGTTTCACCGCTTGGCCCGAAGCCGGAGCCTGGTGTGCCGACCACATTGGCCTTCTCCAGCAGATAATCAAAAAACTCCCAACTTGTCATACCGTTTGGCGCTTTCAGCCAGATATACGGCGCGTTGACGCCGCCGGACACCTGAAAGCCCGCGGATTTTAACCCGTTTAAAATATATGCCGCATTCTTCATATAATAGGCTACAAGCTCCTTTGTCTCTCTCTTGCCGGCGTCGCTGTAGACCGCCTCACCCGCCCGCTGTATGATATAGGGCGCGCCGTTATACTTGGTGCCATGCCGTCTTGCCCAAAGCGCGTGCAGGGACACATCCCCCACTTTAAGCTCCTTGGGAATCACGGTAAAGCCCAGACGCACGCCGGTAAAGCCCGCATTTTTGGAAAAGGAACGAAGTTCAATCGCACAGGTTCTCGCCCCCTCGCACTCGTAGATGCTGTGAGGCACATCCTCCTCGGAAATATAAGCCTCATAAGCCGCGTCGTAGATAATGACGGAGCCGTTTTTGTTGGCGTAATCCACCCACTCCTGAAGCTGCGCCCTAGTGATCGTGGAGCCGGTAGGATTGTTGGGAAAGCACAGGTAAATCAGATCCGGTACTGTCTTTGGCAGTTCCGGCGCAAAACCGTTTCCTTCCGTGCATGGCATGTAGATCACATCGCTCCAGTTCCCCGTCTTTTCATCGTAAGTGCCCGTCCTGCCTGCCATCACGTTGGTATCCACATACACCGGATAAACGGGATCGCAGACCGCAATCTTATTGTCCGTGGCAAAAATCTCCTGAATGTTGCCGGAATCGCACTTTGCGCCGTCGGAGACAAAGATCTCGTCCGCCTCAATCTGACACCCTCTCGCCTTGTAGTCATTGTCTGCAATGGCAGTCCGCAAAAATTCATATCCCAAATCCGGCGCATAGCCGCGGAACGTCTTTTCATCCGCCATCTCATCCACCGCTTGGTGCATAGCCTCGATAATGGCCGGCGTAAGCGGTCTTGTCACATCGCCAATCCCCAGCCTGATCACCTTCTTGTCCGGGTTTGCCGCCGTGTAAGCATTCACCTTTTTCCCAATGGTGGAAAAAAGATAACTTCCGGGTAATTTCAGATAATTGTCATTTACTTTGATCATAGAATAAAATAACCTCCGTTTTTTATTTTATAATATTTTAAATTGAAAACCAGCCTTCAAGATTGCTCATCGCCTGTGTTCTTCTCAACACAGACTCCTCCCTTCATAATTCCGTATAAAAACGGAATTGTAAACATAATGGGAAACGCATATCGTGGATGCAGGTAATAGCAGGGCGCCGCCATACAGATTAGCAAACTGATAAATAGGGGTACCAGTAAAACGCCCCTTTCCCGTTTCTCCCGGATGGCAACTTCTCCGAGAATAAAAAGGAGCCATACATATATCCCCACATTTTGCAAAACCGCCAAAAAGGGAATATGCTCCGCAACCCGATAGACAAACTGCAGCATTTTGTCCGCTCCCGGGAACACTCCCCCCTGACTAAACAGATCTGTCTGCATTTTATAGCGGATCGCATTGGAAACGCCCGGGTCAAACCACCCGTATACATGTGCAAAAAACGCTTCGCAATACACTGCCGGATGCCTGAAAAATCCAGCAGCCCAAACTTTAAAATAAGCAGCAAGCTCTGACGCACCGGCGTCTTCCAGATATAAAGCCTTTACCGGATCAGAGATGTCCGGATCGTATTTTTCCGCCACCAAATCCGCATCGGTCAATACTTCCGCTATAATCTCCCGTTCCTCCACCGTCAGCTCATCCCCATACGATTGAATATAACGGGCTGTCTGCTGAAATGGTATGGAAAGCATCTCCCCCGAACTGCCCTTTTCCGCTGACACGCCAAATGCCATAGCAGCATTTGCCGCAAGACAGATTACCAAAGGCATCACCATCGTGCAAAGAAGCAGCACCTTTTTTCTGTATCTGCCTATCAAAAAAATGCCAGTCAAAACTACCACATAAATGCCATTGTTTCGCAAAAGACCTACCAGCACCTGTGCCAGTACCAATTTCCCCCAATCCATCGGCTTCCTGCCTTCAAACCCCTCAGCCACCATGTCCTCCAGCAGCAGAATATACCATATAACCGCCGCCATGAAAGGGACATCCTTTATCGCTGTGGATACCATATTAGAGTACATGGGCGCAAGCACATAGACACATACCACCAACACTCTTAGAAGACAGGACACCCCTCGCCTTGCCAGCCTTGAAACCGTACCCGCCAGCGCTGCCGCCAGTGCCACTGCCTGCAGCAAAATATAGAGAAACAAACCGATATCCAGACTGCCTGTAACCAGTCCTCCAAATCGGATAATACCTCCGGCAAGAAACGTGTGCAAAAGGGGATGATGCGTGGAATAGTCTGATAATCCAAAGACCTGTCCCATCTGTCTCATAAAATCATAACACAAATTTCCCGGATAGCTTAAAATCATAACCGGCATCCATAGCGCCAGTAAAAGAAGAAACACATTTCGAAAACATTTTTCTCCAAGGAATGAATCTATTCTGGCAGGACACCACCTTGCATATACCGCCTTCTGGTACAGCCCCAGAAACAGCGCGATTAAATAGCGAAACAAAATGGAATATCCCGCAAAAGCCAAGAGAAAGCCAGCCATCCGAAAAACGCCGCCTGCAAAACAAGCGACAATTTTCTCCAAACTCTCATCGTAAAATCCTTCAAATTCTCTTAGATTACCTCGCCCTCAAAAACCGTAACTGCGGGCCCTGTCATGTAAACCAGATCCGCCGCCCTGTCCCAGGTAACGGTGAGATCGCCGCCAAGCAGCTTTACGGTGACCGTCTCCTGCGTAAGACCATTTAAGACGCAGGCAACAACCGTAGCGCAGGCTCCCGTGCCGCAGGCCAGCGTCTCTCCCGTACCCCGCTCCCAGACCCGCATCTGCACGGTATTTCTGTCAAGCACCTTCACAAACTCCGTGTTTGTCCGCCTCGGAAACCGCTCATGATTCTCAAAATGCGGGCCGATCGCCTCTATATCCAATGATTCCACGTCGTCCATAAACACCACTGCATGGGGATTTCCCATGGACACGCAGGTCATCCTATACTCTCTGCCCTGCACCGAAACCGGCTCGTCAACAGCCTGTTCTTTGTCACAGACCACCGGCACCAGCGCCGCCGCAAGCTCAGGCGCACCCATATTGACCTTCACCGTCTCCACTTTCCCGTCTTTGGTAAAAAGCGTCAGATACTTTACCTTTCCCGCGCTTATGACAGTGATGTCATTTTTATCTGTGAGCCCCTTGTCGTAGACGAACTTTCCCACACAGCGGATACCGTTTCCGCACATCTCTGCCCGCGTACCGTCCGCGTTGAACATTTCCATCTCAAAATCCGCCTCTTTGGAAGGATTGATAAAAATCACCCCGTCCCCGCCGATACCGAAATGTCTGTCGCTTAAGCGGCGCACAAGCGCGGGCTTATCCTGCGCGGGAATCTGCTCCGCCCCACCGTCAACATAGACGTAATCGTTCCCGCAGCCCTGCATTTTCGTAAATTTCATGCCGTCATCCATTCCTTTCTTTCCATCCGTCTGACCCTGATCCGTTACAGCCTTTTCTCAGTATACATCCATATCCGCAAAAAAGCCATCGCCGCATCACATTTCAAAAAGAATTGTGCCGTACCCGCCTGGTCGCAGGATGTTGACCGCGACGGCTACGCCCGCATCATGACAAGTACCATGCGCGCTTCCTCCACCAGATTCGTGCCGCTGTCCATACTGCATTTTTGCAGATAACGATGGGCTTCCTCCTCCGTCATATGGTTTCGGTTCATCAGAAGTTCTTTTGCTTCCCTGATCAGGCCTTCCTCCTCTGCGCTTCGCTCTTTCGGCCGCTGTCTCTCCCGTCTTTTGCGACGCTCGATTGCCTGCGCCATCATGTCCACCGTATTGATCAGATCATGCACCTTAAGCGGCATGGAAAGGCTCATAATATCCCGGCAGTCGCAATCCTGTAAAGTGTTCGCGGAGGCTAAAAGAAGCATTTCAAAGCCCTTCGGAAGGCAGGCGTGCAATTCACTGTACATCATATCCGGCAGCCTGTAGCTGCTAATCACAAGACCGTCATTTAAGTCGTCCATTCTGCTAAGTGCCGAAGAACCGGTCGTACACACGCTGTCCACCCGAAATCCGTTTTTCATAAGCAGATTGCGAATGCCCTTGGCGTCCTCCGGTTTTGGCAGAACCACAATGATGTTGATCACACGCTCACCTCCCTTCTGTCAAGTAATATCATTCGTTATTTAATATTGATTCAGGTATTCGTTGATCTCCCAGTCCGTGATCTGGCTGCGGTAACGGTTCCACTCCTCCTTTTTCAGGGCAATATATTTCTCAAACACATGACTGCCCAGCGTCTCTCTCATAAAGCTGTCCTTCTCCATGCAGGAAACAGCCTCCATCAGCGTGCCGGGAAGTTCCTCGATGTTCCGCTCTCTCCGCTCGTTCTCGCTCATATGGAAGATATTGCAGTCCACACTTGTAGGCGGAACTGTCTGTTTTTTGATGCCGTCCAGTCCTGCCCGCAGAACAGCCGCCAACGTCAGATAGGGGTTTGCCGCCGCATCCGGACAACGAAGCTCCATCCGCACCGCATCTCCCGAAGCTGCTGGAATACGGATCAGCGGACTTCTGTTTGTAGCGCTCCAGGCAATATACACCGGCGCTTCATACCCCGGCACCAGTCTCTTGTAGGAGTTTACAATCGGGTTTGTGATCGCCGTCATGCTCCGGATATGCGTCATGATGCCTCCCAGAAAGGCATAAGCGGTCTGGCTTAATCCATACCCGTCGTTCTCGTCCGCAAATATATTTTTTCCGTCTTTCAACAGGGACATATTAATGTGCATACCAGACCCGTTCATGCCATACTTGGGCTTTGGCATAAAAGTAGCGTGAAGGCCATGCCTGCGCGCAATCGTCTTAACCGCCAGCTTAAAGGTCATGATGTTGTCCGCTGTCGCGAGAGCCTCGTCGTAGAGAAAACTGATCTCATGCTGGGCCGGCGCCACATCATGATGGGACGCCTCCACTACAAAACCCATATCCTCCAGCGTCAGCACCATATCTCTTCTGGCATTTTCTCCCAGATCCACCGGCCCCACATCAAAATAACCCGCCTTTTCGTGGCTCGTCGTGGTAGGCATGCCGTTTTCGTCCAAATGGAAAAGGAAAAACTCGCACTCCGCCCCCACGCGGAATGTGTAACCCATATCCTCCGCCTCCTTGATGGCACGCTTCAACACATAACGGGGATCTCCTTCAAAGGGTTTTCTGTCGGAACGATACACGTCGCATATCAGCCTCGCTACCTTTCCCTGCTGGGGTCTCCAGGGGAAAATCTCTAGCGTGCTCCAATCAGGATACAGATACATATCCGAATCCTCCACATCGGTGAATCCCTCGATGGAAGAACCGTCAAACATGCACTCGTTATCAAGCGCCTTCTCTAACTGTGCCGCCGTGACCGCCACGTTTTTCAGATTGCCGAAAATATCCGTAAACTGCATCCGGATAAACTCCACATCCTCCTCTTCCACCAGTTTTATAATATCCTGCCTGCTATAATTCTTTCTCATGCGATACCTGCCTTTCTGCGCGTACATTTCGAACCTGCTTATACACATAATTTTAGGGCGCTCTATCCCCATAAGAACGCCCTTGTTCCGTATCATAATACCAGTTTGCGCCTTCTCCTGTCAACCCTGTACAGACAGCAGGCAGCACGATAAGCAGAGGCATAAACTGTACTCCCTCCACATAAACTGTTAAAAAAGAATCACTGTGGGGATATTTGTATGAGTTCTAAGACCAAAATTGTCGTACTTCATGTAAAAGAGTTAATATATACCGGCATCTTCGCTGCTCTCGGTATCCTTTTTATCATCCTGCTCATCATCATGTTTCTTCCCAAGGAAAAAAAGCAGGAAACCATGTCCACCGTGACGCAGACCACCACAGATACCTATGTGCCCGGCGTATATACAACCTCCCTGATCCTGAACGACAACGTGGTAGAGATCGAGGTGACCGTGGATGAAAAGAATATCAATGCCATCCGTCTGGTCAATCTGGATGAGGCCGTCACGACCATGTATCCTCTCATCCAGCCTTCCTTCGAGGATCTCGCCGACCAGATCATCAAAAACCAGAGTCTGGAAGGGATTACATACCCTGACGACAGCAAATACACTTCCATGATCCTCCTTGACGCCATCACCAAGTCGCTGGAAAAGGCTTACGAGAACGATGGGGATGTGGAAACGGAATAACATTTCGCGCAAAAACGGCCGGCTGATCAGCCGGCCGCTTTGTTGACCAAACAGGTTAGAGTTCCTCCAGCTCCTCAAGCCAAATCCTCCCGCAGGCATCCGAAGGCATACGCAGATCCCCTCTGGGTGAAAGTGCAACGCTGCCCACTTTGGGGCCGTCCGGCAGACAGGAACGCTTAAACTGCTGTGCAAAAAACCTCTGGTAAAAAACCTTTAACCATTTCAATATGACATTATTGTCATAAATCCCCGCAAAGGCCATACACGCCACCCTGTAAACCTTCGCCGGTTCAAAACCGCAGCGCAACATATAGTATAAGAAAAAGTCATGCAGCTCATAGGGTCCCACCAGATCCTCCGTCCTCTGGGAGATCACACCGTCCACAGGCGGCAGGAGCTCGGGACTCACGGGCGTATCCAGCACATCCAGCAAAAGCGCCCTGAGCGCCTCTTCGCCGCAGGTATCCGCATAATAGCGCACCAGATGGCTCACCAGCGTCTTAGGCACGCCCGCATTTACGCCGTACATGGACATATGATCCCCGTTGTAAGTTGCCCAGCCAAGCGCAAGCTCCGACATATCCCCCGTTCCGATCACCAGTCCGCCCGTCTGATTCGCAATATCCATCAGCACCTGCGTGCGTTCTCTCGCCTGCCCGTTCTCGTAAGTGATGTCATGGCAGTCCCCATCCTGTCTGATATCCCTGAAATGGGTGTTCACCGCCTGTTTAATATCCACCTCCCGCAGAGTGGTTTTAAGCAGTTTTGCAAGTTTGCAGGCATTGTCGTAAGTTCTGTCTGTCGTGCCAAAACACGGCATGGTAACGGTAGTTATTTTATTTCGTTCCAGTCCCAGCATGTCAAAAGTCCGCACTGTCACCAACAGGGCAAGAGTGGAATCCAGACCGCCGGAAATGCCCAACACCGCCGATTGGCAGCCCGTGTGCTCATACCGCTTTTTCAGGCCATAGGACTGAATGGACAGAATCTCCTCACAACGCTTCTCCCGTTCTTCGGCCTGATCCGGCACAAAGGGTCTCTCGGAAAACTGCCTCTCCACAACGGTTTCCTCCTGCTCCATATGGACGGACAAAACCTGATGTTCCCGCACTTCCTCCGCATAGGTGCTCATTCTGCGCCGTTCATGGCAAAGTCTGTGTACATCAATATCCGCATATATAGCTCCCGTGGCAAAGCGCTTCGCCTGTGCAAGCACCGTACCGTTCTCCGCGATGATGTTATGGCCGCCGAACACCAGATCCTGCGTAGACTCCCCCTCTCCCGCGGAACTGTAAATATACGCGGAAATTTGTCCTGCGCTGGCAGATTTAACCAGCATTTCCCGATAAGTATCCTTTCCCACCGTCTCATTGGATGCGGAAAGATTTACAACCACCGTGGCGCCAGCCAGCGCATGAGCCGCTCCCGGAGACCGTGGCACCCAGATATCCTCGCAGATTTCGCATCCGACTGTCATACCCTGTACCGCATCCACCTGAAAAAGAATGTCCGTTCCAAAGGGCACTTCTTTATCTTCATATAAAAATGGCTCCGGCGTAAAGTTTCCGGGTGAAAAATGCCTTGTCTCATAAAACTCCGCGTAGGAAGGAATATACCTTTTGGGAATAAAGGCAAGCACCTCCCCGTCCTGCAGCACAGCCGCCACATTATATAACTTATGTTGTTTTATGAGAGGCAGCCCCACAAAGACAAGCGCGTCCGTCTCCTCCGTTGCCGTCGCCACTTCCGAGAGAGCCTCTAACACCTGTGTAAGCAAAAGTTCCTGTAAAAATAAATCGCCGCAGGTATACCCTACGAGGCAAAGCTCCGGAAAAACGATCACCTTAGCGCCCCGCTGCGCCGCTTCCTCGATTCCTTTACAGATCACCTTCGCATTATAATGAGGATCCGCCACCTTGATCTTCGGTGTCACTGCCGCCACCTTTACAAATCCATGTTTCATGTCCTGTTCTTCGCCTCTCTTCCCCTTCGCTTTTCAATCTCCGATATTTTAGAACACATAAATTGTTATTTTCCACATATTTATCACACTTCCATTTTAGCAGATTTTCCGTTTATTTATATCTGTCTTTAATGCTGTAAATGGATAGATTTGCTGTAAGCCGTCTTGCCCAAACCATACATTCTGTTATATATCATTCGCTATTTTTATGTGAACACCTGTTATTTCAATCACAATATTCCCCGTAAACACAAGGGAAATTGAACTTTGCTTCACCAGTTACAAAATCAACTTTGAAAATGAAAAACCGCATGTATTTTTCTGTTAAATCTTCTTTTATCTTTTTGTTATTTCCCCTTCACAGGAAAATGACTGCCATTGCCTGATTTTGTTACACAACAATCGTTTTTCCATTTTGTACAGACTGTTTTCTCCGGCACGACATTCCAGGTCTCCTTGAAAGCCGTCTCATTTTCTTTTTGATATCTGTTGCTATTTTTTGCAGTTTATCTGCTCTGTTTTTTCTTTTCTCACTTTCCGCCTATGTTCTTACTTTTCCCTGTTTATCAGTATTTTATCCATAACAGCCGTTTGATTTTGTCCGTTTTTTTCCTTCTTTCTTTCCTGTTTTCTTCATTTTCTTTTATCTGTTATTTTGTCTTATTTCATCTTTTATTTTGATCATTAAATCATGATTTAGTCTCGGGTCTCTGCGGCTTTTACACAACTTCCCGCTTTCATAAGCTTTTCAACCGCCTCCACGGGAAAAACATACTTTTTATTACAAAAGTGACAGTGCAGCTCCACTTCTTTTCCTTCATCAACCAGCTCTTGCAGCTCCTTTTTCCCAAGGCTCAGAAGCACCTTTTCCACTCGCTCCCTGCTGCAGTTACACTGAAAAGAAACTGGTATTCTGTCTGTAATCTCAACGCCGAACTCACCCAGCACAAGTTCTAATATCCCCTCCGGCGTATATCCCTCCTCCAGCATAGCTGTCACTGACGACACCCCGGAAAGTTTTTTCTCCAGACGATCGATCACCTCATCCTGGGTAAAGGGCATTAACTGGACGATAAAGCCGCCCGCCTGCCGCACCGTATTGTCCCGATTCATCAAGACACCCAGAGCCACAACCGAGGGCACTTGCTCGGAAGTGGCAAAGTAATACGTCAAATCATCCCCGATCTCCCCTGTCTGCAAAGCCACCGTGGAAGCGTAGGGCTCTTTTAACCCCATATCCTTCATGACATGCAGGACGCCCGCGCCGATCACACCGCCCACATCCAGTTTTCCCGCGCTGTTTGGCGGCATCATTGCTTGCGGATTATCCGCATAGCCTTTCACGTGGCCTGCGGCATCCGCCGTCACGGTGAGACCATGCACCGGGCCAGCGCCCCTGATCTGCAGGGTCAAAATATCCTCCTCCCCCTTTAGCATACTGCCCATCATCAGCGCGCCCGTCATGAGCCGCCCCAAAGCCGCCGTCACCACAGGGCTCGTATCGTGAGCTGCCCTCGCCGTCTCCACCAGTTCTTTCGCATTCACTGCAAAAGCCCGTATCTGCGCATCGCCTGCGGTTGCCCGCACCATATAATCCGCCATGTCATCCGTTCCTTTCTTCCATTAAATCTCCATCGCGTTTTCTTCCAGTAAAAATTGTTCAATTCCAATATAAAAAATACCATTGTCATCATACCACGGTATAATATCATCCTTCACAACCACTATCTTTTTAAAGGAATCCGCCACTCTCAACAGCGAATTGATTTCCTGCACCCGTTTCTCCTCACTGTCAACAGACAGTGCTGATTGGATATAATAACGCTTGTTTCCTTTGTTGGCAACAAAGTCCACTTCTAGCTGTGTCCGCACTTTCTTTCCGTTTTCATCCTGACAATGATACGCAACCACACCCACATCTACATCATATTCTCTCACTAATAATTCATTAAAAATCACATTCTCCATGATGTGATTTTCTTCCTGCTGTCTGAAATTCAAACGGGCATTGCGCAGGCCTATATCCGTGAAATAATATTTAAGCGGCGTATCCATATATCTTTTGCCCTTAATATCATATCTGAACGCCTTACACATAATAAATGCATCAATAAAGAAATCCAGATACTTACCAATCGTGTTCGGGTTGATGGATATCTGCCTCACGCTTTGAAAGGTGTTTGCCAATTTTGTCGGATTTGCAAGAGACCCAACTGCGGAAGAAACAATATTCAGCAAATCTTCCAATACCGTCTGTTCATTGAAAATCCGATTATGCTCCAATACATCCGTAAGATATGTTTTTTCAAATAAATCCTTCAAATACTTACTTTTTTCTTCGTGTGTTTTTTTAGAAAGAACAAGCGGCATACCTCCATAGGTGTAATACTGCCGCCATGCATACCTTTTCTCTCCGTCAAACGCCGCGTAAAATTCACTGTATGTCAAAGGATTTACCCTGATCTCATCTCCACGATCTTTAAATTCCGTTAAAATGTCCGAGGATAACATCCGGGAATTGCTACCGGTAACATACAAATCCACATTTTTTATCTTCATCAGTCCCAAAAGAACATCCACAAATCCTATCGTTGCCGTTTCATCATCTACATAAGGATTTTGTATTTGGGACACCTTTTGAATTTCATCAATAAATACATAATATTTTTGGCTCTTATCCGTAACCTGCGCCCGGATAAACGCATCCAGTTCCATCGGATTTCGATATCTCGCATTCATGATTTCATCCAGTGCAAGTTCTATAATATTGTCATCTGAAATTCCGATGGTGTTTAAATATTCATGGTACAAATTAAACAGCAAATATGACTTTCCACATCTTCTGATTCCGGTAATCACCTTAATTAAGCCATTTTCCTTTTTAGATATCAATTTATTCAAATATCTGTCCCGTTTAATAACCATACGCGCCCTCTTGAATTATATTTGCGGTTACCCGCACTTTTTGTTCGAGTTAAGTATAGCGTATCCAATCTTTAAATACAATATGACCAGAATTATTTTTGCGGTTATCTGCACTTTTTGTTCGAGTTAAGCGTGCCATATTCACACTCTCAGCTCTCCACCTTCTGGTTCGCTGCCGTCTCCGCTCCCTTGCGCGCTACCACATAGACCCGCTCACTCTCGTCTGTCACTCCCCCATGGGTGTCTGCATCCAAAGCCTCCACAAAATCAAGCCCCGCTTTTATGAGGAACTCCCGCATCTGCTCCAGACGGTAACCCCGCTGATAATGTACCTCCTGAAACCGCCGGAACACCAGCCCCTGCGCATTTCTTTCCTCCGCCACGAAAACCGTCAGGTCGTACTCGTTGATCTCCTGCTCCTCATGGTAATAGTTTTCCCAGATAAAGCTGCAGTCCTCCCGGTTTTCTGCAATGGTGGCGTCGCCGATCACATCAGCATACTTATAAACCGTATTAAAATCAAAGACAAAAATGCCCTGCGGGTACAGATAATTATTGACCTGCCGGAAGGTCTTTATAATGTCTTCCTCCTCCAGCAGGTAATTCAGGCTGTCGCAGACGCTGACCACCGCGCCCACCGTGCCGTAAAGCTCAAATCCCCGCATATCCTGCAGGAGATAGAGAATATCCAGCCCTGATCTTTCCCGCTTCTCCATGGCAATCTGCAACATCTCCTGCGCATTGTCCACACCGATCATGTCATATCCTTTTTGGGCGAGCAATTCCGTCAACGTGCCTGTCCCACAGCCCAGGTCGAGAACCGAGTTGCGCTCCTGACTGAGATTCCCGGCCATTTCCCCGCCCCCGTCCATCTGCGCGTTCTCTCCTGTCCCGTCATCCAAAATGACATTTGTGTCATTTTTGCCCTTCTCTCTGGAGATGTCGTCTACCCCGTATTTCCGAAACAGATTCATCAGGAACTCACACCACTCCTCATAGGGGGTATCGTCCATCAGCTCATCGTACACCTGTGCAAAATCTGTGTATGCTTCCATCCGAATTATCCCTGCTCTTTCCCAGCTTCCACTGCTGCCGCTCACCCGTTTCCCAAACCGCCTCACGCACCTTCCTCAACGTAGCGGCATTTCTCCGTCCGAATCAAACTCATTCTCTAACTCCAGCTTCCCCTGAAACTGCCCCGTCTGCCTGCCCACTCTCTGTAAGGGAAACACAAAGGTAGCATGCTCTTTGAAGGGTTCATCGCTTCCCAGACTGTCCTCCTCTTTCCCGTCCACATAGAGGATCGTCTTTCCCGATCTGCCTTCCAGCGTCAGATTGACCCACTCGCCTCTTGGCAGCGTATAGTCAAACGTATATGTCTTTCCTTCTCTGGTAAAACCCACCTTCCCCGTCCCCGGTTCCGCCGCATAGAAAGCCCACTTGTCGTAAGGGCAGTCTCCCTCCGCAAGGATCTGCTCCTTTTCGCCATCAGTCTCCAAATATACCTTCATATCGATCCGGTAATGCGGCTCTGCCGCCTCTGTCCCGTTATGGGAAAATAGCTGTTCACCCGACGCTCCCAGACTCTCCAGCGATTCCGCTTCTTTTTCCAGTAAAGCCTCCAACCTGTCTGCGCCCCACAGACGGGCAGACAAAACGCCAAGCGGCTCCATAAACCGTTCATACAAATCATATTCGCTGATCCCCACATCCAGGCTGCCGCTCATATCATTCCAGATCATGTAGGAAGCCCCTAACATCTGCGGGGAATAGGAGGGTATCGTCTCAATCCGGTTGTAGTCATAAAACCTGTTTGGCGCCCAGTTCTCATACAGTTCCCTGATGTCCAGACGGTCATAACCGCCCCCCGGTATGATGTAAAGGTGATTGTTCTGCATGTTAATCAAAGAATAGCCGTCCTCGTACATTTCTCTTGGATCCGCCCACACCGTACTCCAGATGTTCATTTGCAGATTTTCGGGAGACGGTTTGGTCGTACCGCCCATATTGCTGAGACTCCCCCAGATCCGAACGGTCTTGCCGGATTTCTGTACCAGATCGTTGATTCTCACGAGATACTGCCGATACTGCTCTCCATCGCCATAATACTCGTCCATACCAATGCCTGCAATCTCCGCCTCCCGGAATGCGCCTGTATCCTCCGCCAGCGTCTCCTGCCACAGCTCTTCCACCAGCGCAACAGCCTGTTCATTCCCCAAGTCAATCTGATCCACCGACTCGTTGGAAGAACGCAGGGCATACGCCGGGTACAGC
This sequence comes from Lachnospiraceae bacterium UBA3310, assembly GCA_002361355.1. Taxonomy (GTDB): domain Bacteria; phylum Bacillota; class Clostridia; order Lachnospirales; family Lachnospiraceae; genus UBA3282. Next base: position 21,967 of record DESQ01000039.1, on the reverse strand, counting down.
TTGGTAATCGAAAGAGAATGCGCCGGGGTGTCGATTTCAGGCACTACCGTCACGCCGTAGGTCTTCGCCGCGGCGATAAATTGTGCAAGCTCCTCCTTCGTATAAGCATACTCCTCAGAGGTCAGCGCCTTCCCCTCACCGTTCGTCAGGGAAGATTCCAGACGAAATGCGCTTTCCGCGGTCATGGCATGCTCTGCCGAATCCGCAAGGCCGCTGGTGGCAAGGATTTCATTATCATTTAAGTGGATTGTCAAATCGTTCATCTTATACCAGGACATGGTTTCCATTATGGTATAAAGAGTGTCTAACGACACCGCTTTTCTCGCCACATCAATGCCGAAGCCCCGCACCTCATAACACGGATAATCCCGGATCCGCCCCTGCGGCGCGCCATATCTTTGTGCTGTAAACAGGATCTGCATCATTGTGACAGTTCCCCAGCGGATGCCTGTGGCTGTCTCCGCCTTTATGACACATTTGTCAGTTATATCGCAGGTATATCCTTCCTCCCCCAGGCCGTTTTCCGTTTCCGCATAGCCCAGGTAGAAATCTCCCGACACGGCATCCTTCTCTGTCCCCCTGCAGACAGCCAGACCCGTCCGAAAAGTACTTTGTTTTTCGCAGTATTCACTCAAAAGCATCGCCACATCCCACAGCGCCTGATCGTCACTGCCCACGATAATGCGCGATTCCTTTTCCAGGTAAAAAACTCCCTTACCTCCACTCCACTCCGCAATGGAGGGTATCACCCAATCAGGCCGTTCACTAATTCCCCAACCAGCCTCATCATCTGCCGCCCCGCCACCGACAGCGGATACATCCGGTGCCGCCGGCACTTCCACCGTAAAGGAAACCTCTCTCGTCTCCTCCCGCCCCCGCAAATCCTCCACAAGATAGCCAACAGTCACTTCCTTATCCTGGATGGTGTCATAGACCCTGCCATCCCCACCAATCACCTGTTCCAAATCCGCGCCGATCAGGCTGACCCGAAATCCTTCGGGAGCCTCCGGTGATGCCAACTGCCGCGTCCCGTCCGCCGTTGTTTCAATAACGGGTGTTTCTAATTTATAAGCCGTAGGCTTGTCCCCATACACTTCAAACTCATAGAGGGATACGTTCTGGTAAAGATCAGAAAAATCCGCCTCTTCCTTTGACACTGCAGAGACATAAAGCCGCAGAAAGCGCGTGTTCACAGCCTCCTCCAGAACAATCTCCTGCCGAAGGGTCTCCGGCGCCGTCTCAAATCTTTGCAGCGTCTGCCAGACCTCCCCGTCCGCAGAACTCTGAATCGAATAGGAGACCGCATTTGCCCGCTCCCATTTCAGCACAACAAAAGAAACTGAAATTTCTTCAGGAAATTCCAGTTGCATATAGTGGGTTGCATCCTCCCTGTTATTTTCGCTTGACCAGCGGGATGCGCGATCCGTATCGTTTCCGTCGATGGCCATCGCTGCGGACAACGCCTCCTGCTCCACGCTGTCACAGGTGGCCTTCACGCCTCTTTTCAGAGCCAGATTTGGATTATCGTCCCCGAAATGCTGTCCCTTAAGCAATACGCCAATCAGCCCTGCCGCCGCCAGAATCACCGCAAAGGCCGCACCCGCCAGCATATATTTTTTCTTATCCTTTTTATCCTTCATTCCCGATTCCATCCGTCAAGATCCCGCCTTGCTTTTCCTTACCCCAAAAGCGCTCCCAGAAGCCCGTAGGAAAGGAAAGACATGATCACCGTAGCGATCGCGATACCCAAAAGTTCCGCCAGAATCGCCTTTTTGAAATCTACGTCCAAAAGCGCAGCGATCAGGGATCCCGTCCATGCGCCCGTACCTGGAAGCGGAATGCCCACGAAGAGTACCAGACCCCAGAATTCATACCGCTTGATATTGTCGCTCTTGCTCATGGCACGGTTTTCCAGCTTCTCAATAATACCACGGAAAATGCGTATCTTTTTAAGCCATTTAAACACCTGTTTGATAAACAACAGGATGAACGGAATCGGAATGATATTGCCGATGATACAGAGCGGAATCGCTGTGGTAATCGGCACCTGTAAGAGCTTGGAGACAATCAGGCCGCCCCGAAGCTCCAAAATCGGTATCATGGAAATCACAAAAACCACAATCTCCTTGCTCACATATCTTCCTAAAGTATTGGCAAATGCCACCGCTAAACTTTCCATGCTGTTATATTTCCTTTCCTGTTTGGCTCTTCTCTCTTATTTGTAATATACGATTTCCTTCTCGTTAATATACTTATACAATCTGGTCGAGCGCCCGATAAAGCGCCTCCATCTGTTCGTCCGTGCCGATAGTGATCCGCAGATAATTTTCAATTCTCTCCTTGTTCCACCATCTGACATAAATGTCATTTTGCTTCAATTTTTCAAAAATCTCCCGTGCCGGCACACTCCTGTGGGAAGCAAAGATAAAGTTGGCGCAGGATTTCGGAAAGACAAAGCCCCGTTTTGCAAGTTCTTCCTCCGCTCTCCCTCTGGTTTCCATGATCTTTTTGCAGCAATTCTCAAAATACGCCTCATCCAGCACCGCTTCCACACCCAGCACCAGCGCCGTGGTATTCATTGTATAAGAGTTGACAGAATACTTCACATCATTCAGATAACGAATCAACTGCGGCTGTCCCATCGCATAACCGATTCGCATGCCGGCCAGAGATCGGGACTTGGAAAAAGTCTGCACCACAAGCAGATTATCGTACTTTTCTATCAAAGGCAGGGCGCTTATCCCGCCAAAATCAATGTACGCCTCGTCCACGACCACCACCACATCGCGGTTATTTTTCACAATCTCCTCCACCATAGTAAGGGGCATCACCTCACCCGTCGGCGCATTCGGATTGGGAAAAATCACGCCGCCGTTTGGCTGTTTGTAATCTTCCGGACGAATCAGGAAATCCGAGTCCAGCGCCTTCGTCTCATAGGGAATCCGATACACATCCGCCCACACATCATAGAAGGAATAAGTAATATCCGGGAAAAAGACAGGCTTGTCCGACTGGAAAAAGGTCATAAAGATCATGGACAGCACATCGTCCGAACCCACCCCGATAAAAATCTGATCTGTGCCGATATGATAGTGCGCCGCAAGCGCCTTTGCCAGATCGGTCTTCTCCGGAAAAGCAGGATACAGGCGCAGCCGCTCTGCATCCAGTTCTGCCATGGCGCGCGCCACCCCCGGCGCCGGCGCATAAGGATTTTCATTGGTATTCAATTTGATAATGCCCGCCTTCTGTGGCTGCTCTCCTGGTGTGTAAGGCACCACCTTACGCACATTTTCTTCCCATTTCATGTTGCTTTCTCCCCTCTGTCTCACACTTTCCACTCCGCCGCAAGCCGGGTATATTCCGCCGCCTGTTGCTCATTCCCCAGTTCCTGATAGCATTTGGCGAGCCCCCGAAGCGGCAGATCGCCTCCGCTGTGGATATTCAAAACGCTCTCCGTCTCATAAGCCGCATTATACAGCCAGACGACGGCCTCGTCAAAATCCCGTCTTTCCATGTAAAAACTCCCCAGTTCACAGCAAATCTCCGCACATCCGCCGGCGGCTACCGCCTTCATGGCATACTTGAAGAAATCCGGCACATCCCCGGCGATTCTCGCCGCTCTTGCCGCCACGCAGGCCGCCTCCATGAGCTCGTCCTGCCCCCGCTTCTCATCCGCGCAGGAAGCCTGAAAGAACGCCCGCGCCGTCAAAAAGTCCTGTGCTTCCCCAGAAATGAAGAGTTCCTTGGCATAGATATTGTGCAGTCTTTTGTCCAGAGGTTCTCCCACATCCACAAGCCGCGCAAAAGCCGCAAGATCCCTGTCCTTGTGGTTCTCCTCCGGCAGATGCTGAATACAAATCTCGCTATCATAAATAACAGGTGTAATGCTTACCTGTTCATGGATTGCTCCCTGCCACCGAAACGTTCTGTTTCTCTTAAAAAGTTTGGGGCGAAGTTCCTTATCATAGTTGTAGATCGTTCCGTTTGAAAGCTGGTTGGCGTAATACATCTGCACAATCTCAATTTCAGGCAGAAGCGCCTGTTTCATCCGCAGAAACGCTTCCCGGTTTTCCGCATCCATTACTTCGTCCGCATCCGCCGAGTAAATATACGCCATCTCCGCTTTGGAAAAAGCGAAGTTTCTCGCCTCCGAAAAGTCTCCCGTCCAGGCGAAATCATAGATCCGATCCGTGTACGCTGCCGCGATCTCCTTCGTCCTGTCTGTAGAACCCGTGTCCACAATAATAATCTCATCCATCAGACCTTTCAGGCTGTCCAGACATCTGGCCAGAATCCGTTCTTCATTTTTAACGATCATGCACAGACTGACTGTGATCATGCTTCCTGTCCTTTCTCCGCTTCCCGCATTCATCGGTGGGCATACAGCACTTCCACCCGCATTCTTCCCTCCACCGGCATCCACACTTCGGTCTTTCCCGCGTGTAACAGCAGATTTTCGTAACGGTGTTTTCTCACAAATTTTGCAGATGCCAGAAGCAGATATATGGTGGTATAGGAGGCGTCCCCCTTCCTCTCGCGCATATTTACGACATATGTGTCATTTCTCTTCCGCAGCCGCTCTCTGCCTAAGAAACGGTACCTTTTGCCGTCCCAGTTATAAATCCTTACCGTGTGATAAGTAAGGTCATGCCGTACCACTGCCAGAACGGCAAGCAGAAGTAACAGCGCTGTAACAGCCCACAGCAGGCCGTTATCCACAGTTAAAATCCATTCTCCTGTCATTGTGCCTCCGTTTCGGCACATCTCTCCATACATCCACTAGCGTAACATACTCCCCCGCCGATTGCAATTCAAACCCGCATAAGATATACTTTACTATCATAAACACAACAACAGATGAAAGGACACCGCTATGAACCAGTCTAAAGATAACCACAGCGTCACAGGCAGCCCCCTTATGATCCCCGAATTTATCATCATCCATACCTTAATCTGGGGTTTTGGGCTCTGTATTCTGTCTTACGCTTTTAAATTTCTCCTGACGCTATTATGGTCACTGACCGACATGGATATGCGGTACCGCTACTTCCTGATGCCGCTCCTTTATTGTCTGCATATATTTCTCGAATGGCCGAACGTCATGTTTACCGCCCTGATTATCACAATCATTCGCTGTGTTTTTCGCCGCACGAAAGTTACGTTGTCAGGCGATACCGTAACCATCCGGCGCATACGCCATACGGACAGCCTCGCTCTGACAGATTTTATCCGTCCGCATACCGTGGAATCCTTCGTCGGTTTCCATTATGTCGGCTGGGTTTTCCGCAAACGCTATCTGATTTTTCAAAACGCCGCCGGAAAAGAAATCAAATACCGGCTCTACGAATACAGTGAAAAAGACCTGAATCGGGTAATGCAGCTTCTCACACGGGTAAACCGCACGGAACAGCTCGATGAAGCTGATAAGACAAAAATGATAATGAACGCCTTTCAAAATACAGCGGAAATGGCGATAGACCCCAAACAGCTCTGGCACCGCATGCTGCGCCGTCTGGCTCTCCTGTGCATACTCAGTGCGGCGGTTTTTTTCATATCCCTCTGGCTGTTTTACCGGATGCTATTCCTTCCTCCCCAGTATGACAACGGCTCTGCACTCCTTACATTCATAGGGTACGGCTCCACACTGCTTTCCTTTTGCAGCCTCTTCCTGTTGTGCCGCGCGCTTTGGGCCCTGCTCGTCAACGCTGTGCTGCACACTTCCTGTCCGCAAAAGATTGCCTTTACTGGTAATATGCTGCAGATCGACCATGCCATGTACAGCGTAAACCGCATACAGCAGGTCATCATGAATCCTCCCGCAAAGAAACTGCCTTTCTTCGGCCACTATCAAATTACGCTCATCAACCTGGATGGCACGCACAGATACTGGCTCGGCGATACCGCAGGACTGGGACACGGCAACTGGCAGACTCTCTGCCGCCGGATGCAGAGTCTGTTCATCTCATCCCCTGCCAAACTGACGTATCGGTGAGATTCTGTTTCCGCCGTCCCTTTAACACATCAAGCCCTTTTTGCAAAAACAGCGGCAGCGCCACTCCCGCTGCCAGATAGACCATCCGGAATGCTTCCGACCCTTTTACCAGATAATAATAGTCGATATTTCCATAAAATTCTGCAAAATCGAAATCCGCCAGACACCCCGTATGGGCGGCAATCCCGGCCAACGCCATCTTTACCAGCATAAAGGCCATGATATGATGCATCATCACCGCATAGGTGTTTTTCCCCAGATAAAGAACGCCCCGGCTTCCTCCCAGCGCAGGCGTAAGTATTTTCGCCACCCGCAGCCAGAAAGCCACGCCTGACACTACTGTCACATAAGGAATCACCGGCCCGTTGGCAAATCCCGTACACCAGACACTGCTGTAGGCCAGCCCGTTACAGCACAGGGACAAAACCACCTGTACGCCAATCACCACGGCAAAATAGGGGACATTCCCAAGCGTATCCTTCGGCTCCAGCTTCTCTTTGTAAAACTGCCCCATCTGAAAGCAGGGATAGAGAAACAACAGCCGCCCCGCTGTCTTATACAGCCCCCACACATGACCGCCGATGGAAAGCTGCACCACCGCCATTCCCACCAGAAGCGTCCCCAAAAGAATCAGCCATTCGCTGTCCAGGCGAATCTTTTTCAGCACAAGCCGCATACACAGATTCATCATTTCTATGAGAAAGAGCACGGGCACAAACCAGGCCGCAAAGTTATAGATAAACTGATACCCGTGAAGAAACGGATCCAGAAACAGACTTTTTAAAGAAACCGGATCCCCCATGGAGAATCCCCAAAAAGCCCGCAGCGCCCAGGCAATCAGCCCATAAAGCAGATTCCAGATAAAATAAGGCAAGAGAAGCCGTTTTGCCTTTTTCTTCAAATAGAATAAAGGCCTCTCTTCCTCCTCCCGGCGGTAAAAATAACCGGAAATAAACAGAAAGAGCGGCACATGAAAAGAATAGTAGGGAAACAGGCCTCCCACCGTTAGAATATCATAGCCCGCATGGCCGGCCACAATCATAAGGATAGCGAGGGCCGATAAAATGCCGAAGGTAACATTATAAGAAGCTGTCTCTTCCACACTCTCTGTTTTTACATATGACACGCATGTCATTTTATCACTCATACCTTTCCCCACTTTCGGAGCCATACCCTCGCGACAAAGTGCTAAATTTATGATACACTAGGATCTATCTTACCAAGAAATGAAAAAGAAAGAAAGCGTATCTCTCAAATGAACAAAAGATTTAGCAAAAAAAATTTCATAAAGCACATGTTATCAACTTGTATCTTCGCCCTTTCCCTGCCGCTTTTGGCAAGTCTCCTCACAGCCTGCGGCACGGACGCTTCGCCCGCATCCGCCGACGCCGGCGAAGCCGCCATAAATGTCGTTTCCTCCCCGCTCCCCAGCGCCGAGCATCTGCGCGCTTTCGATCTTGTACAGGACATTAACGGGGAAAGTTTTTCTCCCATTCCGGCTGCATCTGTTCCCCGCAACACTTTTCCCGAATTAAGCGTCCCCACCTACGTCACAAAAATAGAAGATCTCTATTTTATCGTAGACTGCTACCACAATCAGATCCTCTACCACGATAACCTGGCAGATCCCCTGACAGACTGGCAAATTATGACCGACGAAATCGACCGGGGACACACCATCGCCAGCGACGGCTTAGTATATCTTGCGGACGACACGGAGGGAAACCGCATTCTTGTCTTCGAAAAAAAGGAGGGCGTTTTCTACCACACACAGACACTGGATGCAGTCGGAAACCGCCCTCACTATATTCTCTATGATGCCCCCACGGACACCTTCTATGTATGGAGCTCCATGAGCGGCGAAATGTTTCTGTGCCGCCACGATCCGGGGGATTCCCGTATGTATCTCACCAGACATGTAAGTGTCCATCCTCTCTCAGAAAAAGATGCCTATGTGCGCTCCTTTACGATCGACGGCGACGATATTTATTTCGTCTCCGGCATCCCCGGCTCGCCTGCCATTCTGCAAGCGGATCTGTCCACCTTTGCAATAAAGGAGACCTATCCCGTGCCGGATGCCATGGCGGGTATGGTGCAGCTCACCATCGCGGAAGGAAGCTTCTACCTCACCATCTCCACAGACATTGCAGGAAATCAGGATGCCGCCACCATGGTGCGCACAAAAGACCTGTCACAGCTCACAGAAGGAGCTTACGAGGATGTCTATGCGAACTTCATCGGCGGCGGCACTCCCTATTACATTACTTTTATAGATAACAGTTATTATTTAACAGAACACCGCATTCCCGGACATGCTGTCTGGAAATTCGACATTACCGAAAACGGCATATCCAACGTGGAAGCCATTTACTAACGCGCTTTGTATGACGTGCATGTCACAATTCTTTCCTTTTTCCGTTCATGTCACGTATCACAAGCAGCACAATCAGCATCAGCAAAATTCCCACCGGCATTGCAATCCAGGCCTTCTGTACGAAGCCTGCCACAATATAGGTGACAAAGGAAATTGCCGCCGCCAAAACCGCATAAGGAAGCTGTGTCGTGACATGATTCACATGCTCGCACTGCGCACCCGCGGATGCCATGATCGTAGTGTCGGAGATCGGAGAACAGTGATCGCCGCAGACCGCGCCCGCCATACATGCGGAAATGGAAATAATCATCAAATCCGGATTGTTATTCTGGAATACCGCCACCACAATGGGGATCAGGATACCGAACGTTCCCCAGGAAGTACCCGTCGCAAAGGCAAGCAGGCATCCCACCACAAAAATGATCGCCGGCAGGAAATTTAAGAACGCGCCTGCGCTGGACTCCACAAGCCCTGCCACATAGAGGTCTGCACCCAGACTGTCCGTCATCGCCTTAAGCGTCCATGCAAAGGTCAGGATCAAAATAGCAGGCACCATCGCGCGGAAGCCCTCCGGAATACAGTCCATACACTCCTTAAAAGAGAGGACTCTCCGAATCTGGTAGAGCACGATCGTGATAATCAGACCAAAGAAACTGCCCAGCGTCAGCCCAAGAGAAGCGTCGGAGTTGGAGAACGCCGTCACGAAGTCCGCCCCGTCGAAAAAGCCGCCTGTGTAGATCATGCCGATGACACAGCAGATAATCAGCGCGATAATGGGAATCAGAAGATCCATAACGCCGCCCTTCGTGCTGATCTTCTCCGCCTTTACATTCTCGTAGGGGCGTCCCGGCGTGGTGTACAGATCACCCCTCTCCGCGTTCTGCTCATGCACTTTCATCTTGCCAAACTCCGTCTTAAGCAACACCATACCCACCATCATAACGATCGTCAGAATTGCATAAAAGTTATAGGGAATAGCACGGATAAAGATGGAAAAGCCGTCCTCTCCCTCCACGAAGCCTGTCACTGCCGCCGCCCATGAGGAAATCGGCGCGATGATACAAACCGGCGCTGCCGTCGCGTCAATCAGATAGGCAAGTTTCGCTCTTGACACCTTAAACTTGTCCGTCACGGGGCGCATCACGCTTCCCACCGTCAGACAGTTAAAATAATCGTCGATAAAAATAAGCACACCCAGCAGAATGGTCGCAAGCTGCGCCCCGACCCGGTTCTTAATCTTACTGGCGGCAAACTGTCCGAATGCCGCCGAGCCGCCCGCTTTGTTCATCAGGCTGACCATGGCGCCAAGAATCACAAGGAATACCAGAATACCCACATTGTAGCTGTCAGACAGCACGCCAATGATACCGTCCTGAAAAATATGGGTGATTGTCAACTCAAACTGACCGCCCGAATACAGAAGCCCACCCATCAAAATACCCACAAACAGGGAACTGTAAACCTCCTTTGTGATCAGCGCAAGCCCAATCGCCACAATGGGCGGAACAAGCGCCCAGAACGTAGCATGGAGCGCCGGCACATACTCGGCCTCCTCCTCCGCTGCAAGCACCGTCGTAGAAAATGTCAGCGCCAGCAAAAGCACCGTGGGCAAAAGCATCGCCCACCTCTTTTTCATTCGTCTCATTTTCTTTCTCTCCTTCTTCATTGATTTAAATAGAAATACCACAAACGCGCCGCTGACCGCCACGCACTTGTGGTATCTTATTTCCGCCATTCTGATTCGGGCACAGGATAACCCTCTTTTGTCTTTTCGCTTTAGTCCGCAGAAGTATTTTACCATGGACTGCGGAAAAAGGGAAGAAAAAATTTGCAGTCTTTTAAATCTGTCAAACTTTTTCTTGTAAAAGAAACTCTATCACATTGATCTGCCGGATTCCACTCTCCCCCATCGGAATCTCGTCCAGCGTAACAATATATTTGGGGTAATGGTCTTTGACCGCCTTAAGCGGCGCCATCTCCCTCTGGTAAGTCTGCTGGTCAAGAATACTGGCAGAGACCTGATAATACGCTCTGTCTTCTCCCTTCTCGGCAACAAAATCAATCTCCTGATTTCCCACTTTGCCGATAAAAACCTGATATCCCCGCCGCCGAAGCTCCAAATATACCACGTTTTCCAACACATGTCCTACATCGCCGCCCTGCCTGCCGGAAACCAGATTCCTAAGCCCCTGATCCACCAGATAGTATTTTTCCAGCGACTTTAAATATTGTTTTCCCTTTATATCATATCTTCCCGCCCTATATAGAATAAACGCCTCCTCCAGCGCATGAATATAACTTTCCACTGTGGCTGAAGTGGTTTTTCTTCCAAAAGACGTGAGACTGTCCGCTATTTTCTTGGAAGATACCATATTTCCCACATTGTCAAACAGAAACCGTATCACACTCTCTAGCAGGGAAACATCCTGAATCCGCTTTCGTTCCACAATATCTTTAAGCAAAACTGTATGGTAAATCCCCTGCAAATAGTCTCTTCTGACCTCTTCTTCTTCAATACGGGCCGTATAGGGAAAAGCACCGTTCACAAAATAACTGTTCCACGCATCCCGTCTGTCGCCTCCTGACAATTCCAGATATTCCGCAAAGGACAATGGCAGCATCTGTATTTCCATATATCTTCCTGAAAGAAGCGTAGCCAAATCGCCGGAAAGCATATGCGCATTGGAACCCGTAATATAAAGATCCGTGTGATCCAGAACAAACAGGGAGTCAACAGCCTTTTGGAACTCCGGCACGACCTGAATTTCATCCAGAAAAATATAAGTCGTCTGTCCCATCACCAACCGCTCTTTCACATACGCATACAGGGCATGATATTCCAACAGAGGCTCATTCTCCAGCCTTTCAAAATTAAGAAAAATGATCTGCTTATCCTCCACGCCCTGCTGTCTCAAATATGACTGAAACTGCTGCAATAAAGTAGATTTTCCACAACGGCGAACACCAGTCACCACCTTGATGATCTGCTTATCCTTCGCCTTGATTAACTTATCCAGATACTGTTTTCTCTGTACCATATTGCACACCTTTCGCAAATACATATTTTTTATATTATATCACAAAAAGGTGTAAAATATTTACACTTTTCATTTTACAAATCAAAAACTTTTTCCTGTATCTCGCTGTGCAGCTCCTGTAAGGACTTCACTTCACTGCCCTTGTGGGTTTTCAGGTAATGGATGCCCTCGGCTGTCACTTTTGCCGCCGCCACCGTGGTAATATAGGGCGTCTTTGCCTTGATCGCCGCCTTGCGCAGATAACTGTCATCGTGCACGCTGTCCTTACCCACGGGAGAATTGATGATCAGGTCGAAATCCCCGTTGGTAATCATATCGTTCACATTCGGACGGCCCTCGTAAATCTTCTTCGCCTTCGTCGCCGGAATGCCCGCCGCCTTAATCAGGTTGTAAGTGCCCTCCGTTGCCACGATCTGAAAACCATCCTCCGCAAACCGTTTCGCCACCTCAACCACCTCGTCCTTATCCTTCTTATTGACGGAGATCAATACTTTTCCCTCAAGAGGGAGCTTTGACTGCACCGCCTCCTGCGCCTTGAAGAAAGCTTCGCCGTAAGATTTGGACAGGCCAAGCACCTCGCCCGTAGAGCGCATTTCCGGCCCCAAAATGGGATCCACCTCCGGGAACATATTGAAGGGGAATACCGCCTCCTTCACGCCGTAATAGGGAACAGCCTGCTCCTTCAACCCCGGAATGGGAGAAGGCCGTCCCGTGATATCCGAGGTAATGATATCGGTGGCAAGAGGCACCATGCGGATATTGCAGACCTTGGACACAAGCGGCACTGTGCGGGATGCCCTGGGATTCGCTTCCAACACGAACACCTTACCATTCTCGATCGCATACTGCATGTTCATCAGCCCCTTGACATGCATTTCCTCCGCAATCTTTCTGGTGTACTCCTTGATCGTCTCCACACTCTCCGAAGGGATGTGCACGGAGGGGATGATGCACGCCGAATCGCCGGAGTGAATGCCCGCAAGCTCAATATGCTCCATCACAGCGGGCACAAAAGCGTGAGTGCCATCGCTGATGGCGTCCGCCTCACACTCTAGGGCATGATTTAGGAAGCGGTCAATCAGAATCGGCCGGTCAGGCGTCACACCCACCGCCGCATTCATATATTCCGCCATACTCTCATCGTCGTAGACCACTTCCATACCTCTGCCGCCCAGCACATAGGAAGGGCGAACCATCACAGGGTAGCCAATCCTGCCGGCAATGGCAAGCGCCTCCTCCACTGTGGTTGCCATCCCGGATTCTGGCATGGGAATCGAAAGCTTCTCCATCATCGCCCGGAACTGATCACGGTCTTCCGCCAGATCAATCACAGAAGGGGACGTTCCCAAAATTCGGACGCCGTTTTTTTCCAGCTCCGACGCCAGATTTAAAGGCGTCTGTCCGCCAAACTGCGCGATCACACCAAGGGGCTTTTCCTTGTTGTAAATGCTCAGAACATCCTCCAGCGTGAGGGGCTCAAAATACAGCTTATCTGAGGTATCATAATCCGTGGACACCGTCTCCGGGTTACAGTTCACAATAATCGTCTCAAAGCCCAGCTTTTTCAGCGCCATCGCCGCATGGACACAGCAGTAGTCAAACTCAATACCCTGCCCGATGCGGTTCGGGCCGCCGCCCAGAATCATGATCTTTTGCTTATCCTCCCTGACCGGATTTTTGTCGGGCGCATTGTATGTCGAATAATAATAGGCGTTATCTTTTGTACCGCTGACATGAACGCCCTCCCAGGCTTCCTCCACGCCGAGAGCCAGCCGGCGGTTACGGATATCCGCCTCCGGTATCTCCAAAAGCTGGCTTAAATACTTGTCAGAAAATCCGTCCTTCTTTGCCGCAGTCAGCATTTCATCCGGCAGCATACGCCCTTTACGCCGCAGAATTGCCTCCTCTTCCTCCACCAGTTCCTTCATCTGCTCAATAAAATAAGCCTTCACCTTCGTGATCTCAAAAATTTCCTCTACCGTCGCACCTTTGCGGAGCGCCTCATACATGAGAAAATGCCGCTCGCTGGAAGGGGTTGCCAGCCGTCTCAACAGCTCCTCCTTTGGCAGCGTATCAAAATCTTTCACATGGCCGAGGCCGTAGCGTCCCGTCTCCAGGGAACGGATCGCCTTCTGAAACGCCTCCTTGTAGGTCTTGCCGATGCTCATCACCTCGCCCACGGCGCGCATCTGTGTTCCCAGTTTATCCTCCACCCCTTTGAACTTCTCAAATGCCCAGCGCGCAAATTTAATCACCACATAATCGCCATCCGGCACATACTTGTCTAACGTCCCATACTTGCCGCAGGGAATATCCTTAAGCGTAAGTCCCGCCGCCAGCATGGAGGACACCAGCGCAATGGGGAAACCCGTCGCCTTACTTGCCAGCGCCGACGAGCGTGATGTGCGGGGATTGATCTCTATCACTATGATACGGTCTGTCACCGGATCATGGGCAAACTGCACGTTCGTACCGCCGATTACCTGCACTGACTCCACGATTTTGTATGCCTGCTCCTGTAACTTTTTCTGACACTCCTCCGAGATCGTAAGCATGGGCGCAGAGCAGAAGGAATCTCCCGTATGCACGCCCAGCGGGTCAATGTTCTCGATAAAGCACACCGTAATAATGTTGTTGTCCGCGTCACGCACCACCTCCAGTTCCAGCTCCTCCCAACCGAGAATCGACTCCTCCACCAGAACCTGGCCTACCAGACTCGCCTGTAACCCCCTGGCGCAGACTACCTTTAATTCTTCTTTGTTATATACCAGACCGCCGCCTGCGCCTCCCATGGTGTAAGCCGGACGCAGAACCACCGGATACCCCAGTTCCTCCGCAATTTCGAGAGCCTCGTCCACGGAATACGCCACCTCGCTGCGCGCCATCTCGATTCCCAGCTCATTCATCGTATTCTTAAACTCGATCCGATCCTCCCCGCGCTCGATGGCGTCCACCTGCACGCCGATAACCTTAACGTTGTATTTATCCAGAATACCCGCCTTGTTTAACTCGGCACACAAATTAAGCCCGGACTGCCCTCCCAGATTCGGAAGCAGCGCGTCTGGGCGTTCCTTTGCAATAATCTGTTCTAACCGTTCTACATTGAGCGGTTCTATATAAGTCACATCAGCCGTCTCCGGATCCGTCATAATGGTCGCCGGATTGGAATTGACAAGCACAATCTCATATCCCAGCTTCCGAAGCGCCTTACAAGCCTGTGTTCCCGAATAATCAAACTCACATGCCTGTCCGATAATAATCGGGCCGGAGCCGATGATCAATACCTTATGAATATCTGTTCTGCGTGGCATACTTATCCTCCATTCTCATCCCAAACGTAAATTGCTAAAATCAGTATACAAAAAAAACTGCACTTTAACAATGCAGTTTTTTCTGTAACATATGTATTTTTCTTCTCCCCCTATACTTACAACACACCTACACGGTTTTAAACTTTTCAATATATACCGGGAATGTGTCGGTGCCCTTCATCTCCTTGCCGGCTGAAATCGTAACATTCTTATCGGTAATGAGATATTCCACGTTTGCGCCGGCTTCCACCACGGTGTCCTGCATCAGGATACAGTTCTTGACCTTAGCGCCCTTGCCGACCCTAACGCCACGGAAGATCACGCTGTTCTCCACTTCTCCCTCAATCACACAGCCGTCCGCCATCATCACGTTCTGCACCTTCGTGCCGTCCTTGTAATGGGTGGGGTTATCGCCGCGGATTTTCGTGTAGATAGGCGCTGTGGAGAACAGGGCATCCAGATTATAGTCATCCAGAAGTTTCATATTCTCTTCAAAATAGCTCTTCATGCCGCAGATGCGCGCCACATAGCCCGTATACTTGTAAGCCTGCACGTTCAGCTTGCCAAGCTGGGGCATGATCACATCACGCATAAAAAAGGAACGTCCCTGCATGTATGCGTTGCTGACAAGTTCAATCAGCAATTCGCGCGCAATGACGAAAATATTCATGGAGGTATTCTGCACACCGCTTGTCTTCGGATTGATGCTCACTTTGCGGATGCGTCCCTCTTCGATATCAAAGGTATAATAGAAGATCCGGTCGTTAGTCTGATAATCAAGAAGCTCCTTCGGCAATTCCTGTTCGTTGTAAGCGATCGTGAGATCTGCACCGCTGTCCATATGCGCCTTCAGCATGGCATTGAAATCAAAATTGACAACCATATTGGTATCCGCCATGATCACATATTCCTCTTTCTGGGATTTCAGGAAACCCAGAAGATTGGCCAACGCGCCGGCACGTCCCACATAGGGGCCTCCCTCCTGCTTCTCCGCAAAAGGCGGGAAAATATGCAGGCCGCCGTTCTTGCGAACCAGATCCCACTCACGGCCGGATCCCAGATGATCCATCAGGGAATGATAGTTCTTATTCACCACGACAGAAATATTGTCAATGCCGGAATGCGTCATACTGGACAGGATAAAATCTATGATACGATAACGGCTGGCAAAGGGGATAGACGCCATCAAACGCACACTGACCAATTCCGGAATCAAAGCGTCATAGCTGTTAGGGAAAATAATACCGATTACATTTGTGCTTGATTTTATCATACTGCTTCACCACCTTCTACATTATTTCTGACCATGGCATTCGCGCTTACCACCGCATTCTCGCCTATAGTAACGCCTGAACCGACGGTCGCAACACCCTTTTCGTCCTCGGTGGGCATTGCGCCTACCACCGCATTCTCGCAGATCGTCACATTTTCCGCCACAATACAGTGCCTCACCACCGCGCCGGCCTTGACCGTCGTACCGCCCATGATGACAGCATCCTCCACGACCGCTCCGGCTTCCACCTTCACGCCGCCGAAAAGAATGGAGTGCTTCACCGTGCCCTTGATCCGGCATCCGTCGGTAATCATAGCATTTTCTACAACTGCACCGGCATTGATCTTATGTCCTGTCATACCTGTATTGCGGCTGTAAATTTTCCAGTCCTCATCAAAGAGATTGATACCGCTGTGCTCCGGATCCAGAACCTCCATATTCGCTTCCCAAAGGGAAGATATCGTTCCCACATCCTTCCAGTACCCGCTGAAATGATACGCGTACATTTGCCGCTTATCACGGAGCAGGTTAGGAATAATGTTGTTGCCAAAGTCGTTCTCGGAGTTCGGGTCAGCCTCGTCCTCTTCCAGATATTGTTTCA
Organism: Lachnospiraceae bacterium UBA3310; assembly: GCA_002361355.1. GTDB lineage: Bacteria > Bacillota > Clostridia > Lachnospirales > Lachnospiraceae > UBA3282. Next base: position 5,378 of record DESQ01000039.1, on the reverse strand, counting down.
GGATATCCCAGTTAAAAATATAGATACCCATGGAAGCCAGATTCGATTTCGGATTTTTCGGTTTCTCCTGAAATTCCGTGATCTTGTCGTTCTCGTCGGCCACCATCAGACCGAAACGGGAAGCCTCCTCCCACGGAACTTCCATAACAGCAACGCTAAATTCCGCGTTTTTCTCCTTGTGAAATTCAAGGAAATCACTGTAGTCCTGCTTACAGATCTGGTCGCCCGAAAGGATGATCACGTATTTCGGGTCATAACGCTCAATAAATGAAATATTCTGATAAATCGCATTTGCCGTGCCCTTATACCAATCCGAACCATGTGCCTTCTGATAGGGCGGCAGTACATGCACACCGCCATAAAGCCGATCCAGATCCCAGGGCTGGCCATTTCCTATGTATTCATTTAGCTCCAACGGCTGATACTGGGTCAGAATACCTACAGTATCAATGCCTGAGTTGACGCAGTTGGAAAGCGGAAAGTCGATAATACGATATTTGCCGCCAAAAGGAACTGCCGGTTTTGCAAGCTTCTCTGTCAATGCGTAGAGCCGTGAGCCCTGTCCGCCGGCAAGGAGCATTGCAATCATTTCTTTAGCCATAATACGATTCCTCCTATTTTTCTTGATAAACAAATTATACAACATGTTGGGAAATATTTATAGAAAAATTTGTAAAATTTATAAAAAAAATATGTGGGCAAAAGAAAATTATGTGCATTATGCATATTTTTTATATTCTATAACTGCTCCAAGTATTTTATCAGCTCTTCTTTCTCCTCCTCAGTAATTCCATCCTGATGCCTAAAACAATATTCACTATATCTGCATTTACTATTTTGGCAATCTTTGACACCCAGGCACTTCATAAAATACCACAGGCGGATCAGGTTTCCTACTATAACAATGACTAACAAAATTAACCACACCATAAAATTATTCCTTTCTTTATCCCTGATTGTTTTACTTTCTCCATATGTATTGCTTTATTATACATTGCTTATATGAACTTTGTCTATTCAAATAATTATATTATAAAGATTGCTTATTTATAATATGTGTATAGGAGAAAAGACATGAAGTATTTACACTTACGTTTGCCGGAATTACTGGAAGAAAAAAATATTTCTCGTACAAGGTTATGTAGGGATTTAGACTTGCAACGAACAAATGTAAACAGATATTATAGAGATAATTTCCAACGCATTGACGCAAATTTGATTATAAAGCTGTGCGAATATTTGCAATGCGATATTTCAGACCTGTTGGAAATACGCGAAGAGTAACCACAAAACGGAGCGGCAAAAGCCACTCCGTTTTGATTCTATAAATGTAATTTTCTTCTATATTCCTATCTAACGCCCAAAAATCTTACGAATTTCCTCATCCGTCGGCTCTGGCTCTTCATTTAAATATTTCTCCGCCGTATAATCTCCATATCCGCCATGATCAAACTGCTCAAGAAACTTTAATGTCCCTGTCACTCCCAAAGCTTCCTTAAGCGCCGCAATACCATTTTTTTGTATTTCTGCATTATTGATAATATTAAGTTTTGTCGAAATCATTAATATAACACCTCCGATAACCATTGATTTGGATTCATAATTTTTGTATATATTTTGATACGGTTTCCATTATTCACAAACTTTTTATCAGTCGTCAGCAACGCATCTGCTTCTGCCGCTTCCGCACACGCCAGATGAATACTGTCTTTATACTTAATATTAGAACAGTGACGTATCTCTTCCGCTCTGTCTAAAACAGCGGAATCCACCCTGATCTCTTCAGAGCACAAGCTGTACATCATCCGAAGAACAGATTTTTTATAGCTATCACCAATATCATTTATTTCTTTTACCAGCATTTCACTTCCTACTAATTTTATGGCTGATTTTTCTGCCAGTTCCAGAATAAGCATAACCGAATTTCGTTCATAATAAATCTGTGAATTGCTACGATCATCAAGTATACGGTTATAACAACAATTATCCAAATATACTTTCACCCAGACCCTCCTTTATAGATTATCCATATAATAATTAGTATACAAAAAAATCTGTATTTTAACAATGCAGATTTTTTCTGTAACCAATATATTCTCTCCTTCTGCAGGCCCGTAATCCTTCCAGTCCAAAGAATCAGCGTTATATACAGATGTAAGTATATGTATCTTTTTAGGTCTCCTACATCCTCATTTTCTCACTTTGATGTTGTGTCCTTGCTAAAACCATAATATAATCATAACTATAAATCAATCGTTAAAGGAGTATGAGAAATATGTTATGGCCTGTTTTGGGTGGAATTATATTCTTTGCATTAGGTATTTTTATTTTTTTGAAACCGGATTTAATGTGGAAAATAACGGAAGAATGGAAATTCTATGGTACAGGCAAACCCTCTGATTTATATATAAAAAGCACAAAATTTGGAGGCGCTTTATTTGCTATATTTGGAATCATAATAGTAATACTTCCATTCGTTTTAGAATGATAACTTCTATATTGTATAATCAATCTATTAAAAATAAGTCGAGGAGATAATAAAATGACAGATATAAAAAGCATATCAAAGGTAGTTACTCCGATTGCTCAAAAATATGGTGCAGACAGAGTGGCTTTATTCGGCTCCAGAGCAAAAAACACAGCAATGGAAACCAGTGATTATGATTTTGTCATATCGAGGGGAAATATACAGTCATTATTCCAGTTAGCGTCTTTTATTGATGAACTTGAAAAGGCATTTGGAGCAAATATAGATGTGATTACAGATACATCAAACAATATCGAATTTCTGAAACAAATCAAGAAAGACGAGGTCGTTGTTTATGAATCAAAAAGATAAAACATTACTCATTAAAATAATGGATTATTGTCTGGAAATCAAAAATACACATGCATATTTTAAACAGGATAAAGAACTATTTATGAATGAAAAAGCAGGCTTTATATACAGAAATTCAATTACTATGCCAATACTGCAGATTGGGGAACTTTCCAAGATGTTATCCACGGAATTTTTAAATGAATATACTACAATACCGTGGAAAATGATTATGCGAATGAGAGACATTGTAGCCCATCACTACGGCAGTCTGGACTATGAGATAGTATGGAATACATCAATGTCAGATATTCCTGAGCTATATCGGGGAACTGAAGAAATATTGAGAGATAATAAGCATTAGGATATTAAAATTCGGAGGCCATAACCTCACGAGAGCAAGAATATGTATCCTTTTAGGTATCCTACATCCTCATTTTCTCACTTTGATGTTGTGTCCATTGACACAACATCTTCTGCGGACTAAACTAAAGACAGCCAGATATAGCTATCTAACCAAAAGAAAGGTCTAACCTTACAATGGACAATATCATCGACAAAAAAGTTCGCATCGCCGATCAATCTGTAGAATATAAAAAGGGGTTCAAATGGCTTTCCATGCCCTACGCCGAAATCGTTCAGGCATACATGCGGATAGAGGAGGTCAACAGTAAAGTATGCTGCGGCACAGCAAACTTTGGCAGGCACTTAAGAAAACCGCAGATTGAAAAAAACACCCTGCCATGGTAATATAATCTTAACAAAAGGGCTTAACTTACATGGCAGATATTTATGATTCCGCGTTCCGTACTGTCTTAAATGATTGCAGCAAACTAATCATACCGATCATCAATGTTTCATTCGGAGAACATTATACAGGAAACGAACAGATAACTTTTTCCCCAATGAGCATTTTATAGACCAACAGAACGCACCGGATGAAAAAAGAATTACAGATACAAATTTTGCAATATACGGAGCGGTCAGGAAAACATATCATTGGGAATGTCAGAGCACACCTGATTCCAAAATGTTAATCAGGTTATTTGAATATGACGCTCAGATCGCACTGGATCAGGGAGACATATCAAAAGAAGTGCTTACTGTAGAATTTCCAAACACGGCAGTGTTATATCTCAGATATGCAAAAACAACCACCCCGGATACATACAAATATGTGATTAAAACACCGGGCGGAAGCATAGAATATGATGTGCCAATTTTTAAGACACAACAATATACGCTAGATGAAATTTTTGATAAAAATCTGCTTCTGCTGATTCCCTTTTATATTTTTTCAAAAGAAGCAGCATTTTCAGAGTATGAAAACAATCCGTCTAAATTGGAAACCCTGAAAAGTGAGTATCTGGAAATCATCGAACGTCTGGATCAACTGGTAGAGGATGGCCGATTGTCGGATTTTGACAGGACAACACTTCTCGAAACTGCAAATGATGTAATTAACGAGATTGCAAAGAAGTATCAGAATGTCGTGAAAGGAGTGGGTAAAGTTATGGGTGGAGCGTTATTGGAAACCAATGCCAGAAGAATCAAGAATGAAGGCATTGCTGAAGGCATTGCTGAAGGTATTGCCGAAAAAGGTATTAAAATATTCCTCAATTTACTTGCCACGGGCATGGCTGCAAATGAAGCACAGCGTCTGGCAGAAATTGACGACGCCCTTGTAGAAAAAGCATTGAAATCACAGGAGGCATAACAGTGCCTCCTTTTTTAGCCCTACTGCTTACGCTCCGTAAATCGTACATTTTCATTCATATTACAGTATTTTCATAACGGGAATATATGGAATAATAGCAGCAGGCCCGTAATCCTTCCAGTCCAAAGAATTCTCACTAGATATATATGTAAAGTTAAGTAGTGAATGGATTCCTTTCTACTGTACTCCCTCAACCCCTCTATGAATCTTATCTGCCAACTTGCTGTGATAGTAAATGTCCATTGCCTTCTCTAATGAAATACCTCGTCCCCTGCGTATGCAAAATATCAAAATGTGGCACAAGATAGCCGTCAATGCATCCCGCACTCTGCAATTTCCGATAAACCTCAGAAGGCATCATATTCCATTTATTTGCACAGGCATGAATGATATATACAACAAATGAAAAGGAATCTTTATCCATACACAGACTTCCCCATATATTCTCTATACATTTTTATTTGCAAACAGTATACAACAATTCATTCCTATGTATTGTTTTTCACAACAAAAAGAGAAACAAAAAACTGCCATACTAAAGTACAGCAGTCTCTTTATTTTTCACCCCGAATGACCTACTCCCCCGAAACCTGTGTCCCGTCCGCTTTCATGTGGTACTTATCCTTGTAAATCAACTGTGAGATGGGCACCAGCTCGTATCCTTTCTCCTGCAGGCCCGTAATCACCGCGTCCAGCGCGTCCGCCGTGTATTTCGCGCCGTTGTGCATGAGAATGATCGCACCGTTATTCAGCTTGTCGGACTCCACCACGCGCTTGACGATATCGTCCACACCGTAATCCTTCCAGTCCAAAGAATCCTCACTAGTATAACAAATATTAAGT
>DESQ01000016.1 GCA_002361355.1 Lachnospiraceae bacterium UBA3310 | reverse complement strand
ATGCAACATTTTATTACAAAGTGTTGCATGGGAAAAGAGCAGACAAGGAAGTGCCCTCATGAGAGGAGAAGGCAGGGAGGTCTCATATGCTTAGAATGACAGTCAACACAGAAGAGTATATTCAGATCGGCGACGATATCAGAATCATCTTTCTGGGAGGAAGCAGAAACCACACCAGGGTCATGCTGGATGTTCCCAAGGAGATCAATGTGGCGAGAAGCCGCGCCCTTGAGAACCACGCGAAGACACAGGAGGATAAGGAAAAGATTGCCCATTACCATGCGGTGGCCGAGCTGGATGAAAAGTACCGCAAAAAGAAGGTCGCGGTAAACGACGGCGCGAAAAGAGCGCGGCAGTAAACGGTAATAACCCGGGGCTATCCTAGGGGCTTCGGGATTATTCAATAACCAGGGTAAATCCTTTCGGGATTAACCTCAACTATCAACTAACAAACGGCGGTAAACGGATTTGCCGTCGGCAACCACAAGGAGGTAAGTATTATGATCGTTAAACACAATATCACTGCATTGAACTCTAACAGAATGTTAGGTCTCACCACCGCTTCACAGGCGAAGTCCACAGAGAAGCTCTCTTCCGGCTATAAGATCAACCGCGCGGCGGATGACGCGGCAGGCCTTGCAATTTCCGAGAAGATGCGCAGACAGGTGAGAGGTCTGACACAGGCTTCCGCTAACGCGCAGGATGGTATCAGCGCAGTACAGACTGCAGAGGGCGCGCTGAACGAAGTGCATGATATGCTCCAGAGAATGAACGAGTTGGCTGTCAAAGGTGAGAACGGCACACAGACCAGTACGGATCGCGCATACATCGCAATGGAGATTAACCAACTGATGAGCGAGATCGATCGTGTACAGAGTACCACGACCTTCAATGAGATGAGTCTTTTGGATGGTAAGGGATTTAAGAAAGTCGGTCTGCAGGTAGGCGCAGAGGCGGGTCAGCATATCAACGTGAGCATCAAGAATATGAGCATTGACGGAATTGCTGACCAGATCAAAGACAGGTTCAAGGTTACAAATCCAGATTATAAAACTGCTGTGATCCAAAAATTCTACGATCCGGGAAAGAAGGTAGCGACGGATTTTGATCCGGAAGTATTGGGAGGTGCGAGTGCTAAAATACCCAGCCATAAAGATTTTGCAAGCCTGAATATGTTTGTAAAGGCTTCCATCAAAGTGGTGTCCGCACAGCGTTCGGATCTTGGTGCGGTACAGAACCGTCTGGAACACACGATCAACAATTTGGACAACATCGTAGAGAACACCCAGTCCGCGGAGGCTGCAATCCGCGATACGGATATCGCGACAGAGATGGTTCGCTTCTCCAACAACAATATCCTGCAGCAGGCTGGTACGTCCATGCTGTCTCAGGCAAACCAGTCCAATCAGTTGGCACTGTCCTTACTTGGCTAATATCGCCTAACGTAAGAGCATTCGCTAAATATGTAATGTTGTGTTTGGAACGGCCGTATCCGGAAGGATGCGGCTGTTTCCTTATCTAGGAATAACGATATATCGTTAATATATTTTTCGCAAAATACCAAATTTTGATTGCAAAACATTTTGTTGCGTGTTATTATATTAACAGATATAGAGTTTCTTGTCTGTCAGCAGACATTCGTTCATTGCTAAGATAGGAAATAGGGGTTTGACAAATGAAATGGAGAGTAGAATGGCTGTTAAAAATGACAGGAGGGTAAAGCATGAATGAAGAATTGAAGATGGTCGTGAATGCGATTGTAAACGAAATGGGACTCATGGAAGGCCGGATCAACAAAAAAATAGAATCCGTAGAAGGCAGGCTGGGATCTTTAGAAGGCAGGATGGAAACTGTAGAAGGCGAGCTGCAATTTGTGAAAGACCGTTTGAAGCGGGTTGAGGTTGATTTGTTGGAAAACAACGTGATTCCCAGACTGAACACGATTGAAGCATGTTATACATCGACCTATAACCGATACCGGGATTATTCGGAAAGAATGGAAACGGCATTTACGGATATTGATTTACTGAAAAAGGTTGTGTCCGAACATAGTGAGAAACTGAAAAAGATTTCATAAATTCTTAAAAACATAAGGGAGCGAATGCTCCCTTTGTTGTTTAGTTAATTGTTTTTTGAAAGTGTTGATAATCTTTGGTGGAATTCCAGTTGCCGCCCCACGTGAAGCCGTGTTCGGTAAAGAGACGGTAACACAGATCATTCTCATCGATCTTATAGGCGAAGTCCTGGCTGCGGTCAGCGTAGATCTCACTGCCGGGAGGGGAGATATAGGTGTCCCCGTCGCCGTTTTTATTAAAGACAACGTAGGGGTTGTAGTAGGGGTTTATGTCTATGGCAAGGCCGTAGGCATGTTTGGAGAGGCTTGTAGTGCCGTCAACAACTCTGTAATTAAAGCAGGAGGTGTTGTTATCAGCCATGGAAGCGGTGTCATCGCCGCCGTACTCATCTATCAGGCGCACGCGCTCAATTTGATATTCGTTGCGATAGAGCTCATAGAAAATTTCGACCATGTCCTGTGCAATGGCCTTGTTGCAGATCAGTTCACCGGTCTGCTCCTGTCCTTCAAAATCAACGTAAAGAAGTCCGACGTAAGCCAGATCTTCATAAGGGACAGTACAACCGTTTTCCGGATAGGAAATCCCTGTAATCCTTTCTTTGACTAAATCAGTCAGTGGCTCGTAGTAGAAATGATCCTCGTAAGTGACACGCTCCGGCGAAATAGGCATAGCGTCAGAGGCCTCCGTTTCCTCACTCTCACTTTCAACATATGCGGGAGACTCGTCAGGAGTGACAGGGGTGGTGTCTGCGTTATCACCCGAAATGACAGTGTTTTTCTCAGGAACTGATGGCTGTGTCGTTTCTGACAGGGAAGAATTGTCCGGTTCAGTCGGAGTTTTCTCTGCGCCATAGGCCAGTTCCGGATTTTCTCTGGCATAGTCAAGCAGGGTTTCCTGCCCCGTCAGATAGTGTGCCAGAAAGGCGCAGATCAAAATAAACGTAAGAAGGAACAGAACAGGCTTGACAGCCTGACGTAACAGTTTTTTCATATCGGACATAGTAGTATCTCCTCGCTTTTCTTCTGCGGCTATTATATCATGAATCAGAGATTCATGATCGCCATTCGCCGTTCGTCGAATATGCAAGCATACTCTCCTCACTAGCGCTCATTATATCACAAACCACAATATCATAGTAGCTTGTATTTTCTTCTATAATTTAGTACAATAGGCGAAGGTGAATCTGGGGACTGCGCATCGGGCGAAGTTTTGGGGGAACGGACAAAGGAAATGCATATGGGAATTATCAAAACGGACAAACTGACATTTGAATATATTCGTCGGGATGAAGAGGGGAATGTGGAAGGAATCACCCGCGCGGTGGACGAGGTGGATCTGGATATCAGGCAGGGCGATTTTATTGCCATTCTGGGACATAACGGTTCCGGGAAGTCTACGCTTGCCAAGCACATCAACGCCATCCTCTATCCCACGGAGGGGACAGTCTGGGTGGACGGTATGGATACGCAGGATGAGGCGCATCTCTGGGATATCCGTCAGGAGGCGGGTATGGTGTTTCAGAATCCCGACAACCAAATTATCGGACAGATGGTGGAGGAGGACGTGGGCTTTGGCCCTGAAAATATGGGTGTGCCCACAAAGGAGATATGGGAGCGCGTGGAAGAGAGCCTGAAAGCGGTGGGAATGTACGAGTTCCGCAAGCACTCTCCCAACAAACTTTCCGGAGGACAGAAACAGCGGGTGTCCATTGCAGGCGTGATTGCCATGCATCCAAAGTGCATTATTTTAGATGAACCCACGGCGATGCTTGATCCGAACGGGCGAAAAGAAGTGATACGGGCGGTGAGGGCGCTGAACGATGTGGAAGGAATTACGGTGGTGCTCATCACACATTATATGGAAGAGATTATTCATGCGGATCAGGTCTTTGTCATGGATCAGGGACATATTGCCATGGAAGGGACGCCGCGGGAGATTTTTTCCAGGGTGGATGAATTGAAGGAATTGCGGCTGGATGTGCCGCAGGTGACGCTTCTTGCCCATGAACTGCGGGAAAAGGGCGTAGATCTGCCGGAGGGCATTTTGACCATAGAGGAGTTTGTGGAGGCGCTTGACAGATGTCGTTAATTTTAGATCACGTAAATTATGTATATGGAGAGGATACGGCGCTGGCGGTGCATGCCTTAAAGGATGTGAACCTTGTGATTCCGGACGGGCAGTTTATCGGCCTGATCGGGCATACCGGGTCGGGAAAATCAACGTTGGTACAGCATCTGAACGGACTGATGAAGCCCACAAGCGGGGCGGTTTACTTTAACGGCGAGGACATTCATGAGAAGGATTATGATAAGAAGCAGCTTCGCAGTAAGGTAGGGCTTGTCTTTCAGTATCCGGAGCACCAGCTTTTTGAGATAGATGTGTTTAAGGATGTCTGTTTCGGGCCTAAAAATCTGGGGCTTTCCCAGAAGGAAGTAGAACTCCGCGCCTATGCGGCGCTCAAACAGGTCGGGCTGGAGGATGAATATTTTTACCAGTCACCTTTCGATCTCTCAGGCGGGCAGAAGCGCAGGGTAGCAATCGCGGGTGTGCTTGCCATGAAGCCGGATATACTGGTTCTGGACGAGCCCACGGCAGGGCTTGACCCGAAGGGAAGGGATGAGATCCTTGACCAGATTGCGAAGCTGAAAGAAGAGACGGGAATTACGGTGATTTTAGTCTCCCACAGCATGGAGGACGTGGCAAAGTATGTGGAGCGGATCATTGTCATGAATCAGGGAAGTGTTCTCTACGACGATGTGCCGAGAGAGGTCTTTAAGCATTACAAAGAATTGGAGCAGGTGGGTCTTGCGGCGCCTCAGGTGACTTATATCATGCAGGCGTTAAAAAAGCGGGGAATGCCGGTGGACACCGCCGTCACGACAATTGCGGAGGCAAAACAGGAGATTCTGCGGGTTTTGCACCGATGAGAATAAGAGGTAAACTGCTCTGGCAGGGAGGTAGTAATGATACGAGATATTACGCTGGGCCAGTACTATCAGGCGGATTCCGTCATTCATAGATTGGATCCAAGAGTGAAGCTGGTGGCCACAATCGGCTTTATCATTTCTCTTTTTGTGGTGGACAGTTGGGTCGGCTATGTGGTGGCGGCCCTGTTTCTGGCATGTATGATCAAATTGTCCAAAGTGCCCTTCCGCTATATGGTGAAGGGTATGAGGGCGATTGTCTTTATTCTGATGATTACGGTGGTATTCAACCTGTTTCTGACGCCGGGAGAGCCCCTCGTCACGGTCTGGAAACTGACCATCACAAAACAGGGACTGCGGACTGCCGTGATGATGGCGGTTCGATTGTCATTTCTGATTGTGGGATCGTCTTTGATGACCCTGACGACTACACCGAATAGTCTGACCGACGGTATGGAAAAGTTGATGAAGCCCCTTAAGTACGTGAAGGTGCCGGTGCATGAGATTGCGATGATGATGTCTATTGCCCTGCGGTTTATCCCGATTCTGTTGGAGGAGACGGATAAGATTATGAAGGCGCAGATTGCGAGAGGGGCGGATTTTGAGAGCGGTAATCTGATCAAGAAGGCGAAAGCCATGGTGCCCCTTCTGGTGCCGTTATTTATCTCGGCCTTCCGCCGTGCTAATGATCTTGCCATGGCGATGGAGGCAAGATGTTATCGGGGCGGAGAACACAGGACAAAAATGAAGCCGCTCTGTTATCATGCGGCGGACAGGATCGCTTATTGCGTGCTGCTGGTGTACTTTGCAGGATGTGTGGCGATACGGATATTTTTTTAAATTTTATTCGGGAGTGGAAGATTGAAAAGAGTTATGTTAACCGTCGCCTATGACGGGACTGCTTATTGTGGGTGGCAGGTACAGCCGGGCAAGGAGACGATAGAGGGCGTTTTAAACCGCTGTATTTCTGAGCTGACGGGGGAGACGGTGGAAGTGATCGGCGCCAGCCGCACGGATTCGGGCGTGCATGCGCTGGGTAATATCGCTGTGTTTGACACGGACAGTTCGATTCCGGCGGAAAAATTTTCTTATGCGCTCAACCAGAGGCTTCCGGAGGATATTCGGATTCAGGATGCGGGAGAGGTGGATTCGACGTTTCATCCGAGACATTGTGAGAGCCGGAAGACTTATGAATACCGGATTTACAATGCGCCTTTTCCACTGCCTGTCAAAAGACTATATAGCCACTTCACCTATGTGCCGCTGGATGTGGAGCGGATGAGCCAGGGGGCGGCGTTTCTTGTGGGGAAACATGATTTCAAGAGTTTTTGCAGTGTGGACACCCAGGCGCAGACCACGGTGCGGCAGATTGATTCGATAGAGGTGCGCAGACAGGATCAGGAGATCGTGATCCGGGTTGCGGGCAGAGGGTTCCTTTATAATATGGTAAGAATTATTGCGGGGACGCTGATGGAAGTTGGCAGAGGACAGATACCGCCGGAGCGCGTGAAAGATATTTTGGAGGCATGTGACAGGCAGGCGGCGGGGCCGACGGCTCCGGCGTGTGGGCTGACACTTGTGGGATATGAATTTTTAGGAGGAGGCTGCGAATGACGAAAGCAGTAGATAAAGTAAAAAAATATATCAGGCAGGACATAGGCCTGTATATTTTTACAGCGGTCACCGCGCTTCTGATGCTGTTTAGCATTATATGGGTGTATCACGTGAAGGTGTTAAACGCGCCGAAGGTGTATTCGGACGGGTTTGGCTATTATCTGTACCTGCCGGCCGTGATCTACGGCGATTTTTCCTTTGACTTTATTGAGGGATGGGAGCATCCTTTTGATTTGACAGAGGCGCCGGGCGGAGAGATTGATAAATATCCGGTGGGCGTTGCGATTCTGGAGAGTCCGTTCTTCTTTGCGGCACATGCTGTCAGCCTGCTGCGGGATCATATGACAGGCAGTGTAACTGCCACGGGCTATACGAATATCTATCAATATATGGTCTTATTTGGCGGCGTTGTGTACTGGGTTGCGGGAACGATACTGCTGTATGTGCTGCTTAAAAAGTATATGCATTTTTCTCAAAAGGTGTCGCTGGCAGTCTGTGTGGTGATCACTTACGGGACGAATCTGTTTCATTACGCCTCCTATGACGCCTGCTTTTCCCATGTCTATTCTTATTTTCTGCTCAATTTGTTTCTCTGGTATCTGTGCTGGTATGAGTCGCGGGAGGCAGAGGGAAAGAACCGGGTGTTGCACACCTGTATTTTCGGCTTTATTGCCGGGCTCATCTTTTTGTGCCGAAACACAAACGTGGTGTTTGTGGTGACTTATATTTTATACGGCGTAAAAAATTGGGAAACATTAAAGAAGAGAATCTTCACGATTTTGCGCCCGTCCAGATCCGTTCCTATTGTGTTGACCGGAATAGTCACAATTTTCCCGCAGCTACTATACTGGCATACGGCTACGGGGCACTGGTTCATGTATTCCTACGCGGGCGAGGCATTTTACTGGCTGGCGCCGCAGATTGGAAATTTTCTGTTCAGTGTGCGCAAGGGTTTGTTTTTCTGGAATCCGATCCTGCTTTTGGCGATTGTGGGAATCTGTGTGGCTTACAAAAAGCGCGGGCAGCTCTACACGGGGCTGGTGGCTTTTCTGGTGCTGATCGTCTACATTTCCAGCGCGTGGTGGTGCTGGTATTACGCGGGATCTTTTGGGCAGAGGGTAGCGGTTGATTTTATGTGCCTCTTCGCTATTTTTATCGGCGGTGTGTTTGACAGACTGGAAGAGAGAAGGGCGCAGGGAGGAAGCCGTCAGAAGGCGCTCGGTGCGGTCGTGTATGGGTACTGTGCGGTCTGTATTTTTTGGAATCTGCTCTCCATGACGGCTTATTGGTACAGGGTGCTTCCAAGCGACGGTGCGGATTGGAATACGATACGGGATATTGTAGGTATGATATGGTAGAAAGAATGTTGAAATTTACAGGTTGAGCTATTATAATATGGAAGAGTGACAGTCCGTGATTATGAGGAGAAATTTATGGTAAATCAGAAAATAATAGATCTGTTTGTGCCTGGGCGGTTATGCCTTCTCGGAGAGCATAGCGACTGGGCAGGCATGCAGAGGATTATCAATGCCAATCTGATCCCCGGATATGCGATTGTGTCCGGACTGCAGGAAGGCATCTATGCCACGGCGCAGAAGGCGGACAGGTTTATTGTGGAATCTTCACTGCCGTTATATCACGGAATGGGACTGGATTGTGAAATGGATACACAGAAGCTGTTAATGGTGGCACAGGAGGGCGGGTTCTTTTCCTATGTGGCCGGCGTGGCTTCCTATATCAATGACAACTACCGGGTGGGCGGCGTTAAAATTACGATCACCAAAATGGATCTGCCCATCAAGAGCGGCCTTTCGTCCTCGGCGGCCATATGTGTGCTTGTGGCGAGGGCGTTTAATCAGCTTTACCGGTTAAAGATGAATACCAACGGCGAGATGCAGGCGGCGTTTCGCGGGGAACAGAGAACGCCGTCGCGCTGCGGCAGACTGGATCAGGCGTGTGCTTATGGTGTGAGACCGGTTCTCATGGAATTTGACGGATTTGAAATATACAGCCGTCCTCTGCATATCGGTACTACTTACTATTGGGTGGTAGCTGACTTAAAGGGCAAAAAAGATACGGTGAAAATACTGGCTGATCTGAATAAATGCTATCCCTTTGCCGAGACGGAGACAGACGCCACGGTACAGGAGGCTTTGGGCTGCGACAATAGGGAGATTATCAATCAGGCTGTAAAATATATGGAGCAGGGCGATGCGGAGAGCCTGGGCAGGCTGATGACGCAGGCACAGCAGAATTTTGACCGCAAGGTCGCTCCGGCATGTCAGGAAGAACTGCGGGCACCGATTCTGCATTCTGTACTGGAAGATGAGAACATAAAGCCTTGGATTTACGGCGCGAAAGGCGTCGGCTCCCAGGGGGATGGCACCGTACAGTTTTTGTGCAGGGATATACAGTCCCGCAATGAGTTGATGCACTATCTTGAGGATCAAAAAGGGATGCCGTCTTTCTCCCTGACGTTAAAACCGGGACAGACGGTGAACCGGGCGGTGATTCCTATTGCCGGATTCGGAACCAGGCTTTTTCCGGCGACCAAAGGCATCAAAAAGGATATGCTTCCGATTCTGGACAGGGACGGTGTGCTGAAACCTGCTTTGTTGATTTTACTGGAGCAGTTGGAGGAGGCGGGGATTGAGAAAATCTGTTTGGTGATCGGCGAGGACGAAAGAGAAGAGTACGACCGCTTCTTTGGCAGACTGCCGGAGGAGCATATGGAGAAACTTTCCAAGGAACGGCGGGCATATGAAAATAAGATCTTAGAATTTGGAACTAAGATTACCTTTGTCTATCAGAAAGAACGGCTGGGGTTCGGACATGCGGTATACCAGTGCCGGGAATTTGCGGAGAATGAGCCGGTTCTGTTGCTGCTTGGCGATGTGATCTATGAATCTTACGAGGAGAAAAACTGTATCCAGCAGGTGGTAGAGGCGTTTGAACAGAATGGAAAGGCGCTGGTCAGCATTCATGCGGTGAAACCGGAAGATGTGGTGCATTTCGGCATTTTGCATGGTCAGTGGGAGGATGCGGAACAGACAGTGCTCAGGGTAGACCGCATGTATGAGAAACCGACGCAGGACTATGCGGCCGAGTGCCTGGGCGTTTACAATGCAAGAAATGAAAAGGAATACTATGCGGTATTCGGACAGTATGTGTTGACGCCAGATGTATTTGAGGAGCTGGAAAATAATATCCGGGAGGGAAGACGCAGCGGAGGCGAGTACCAGTTGACGGATGTACTCGACACAATCAGAGAAAAGCACGGCCTGTTTGGTTTTAAGCCCAACGGTAAGGCTTATGACATAGGGCTGCCGGAGACCTACAGAAAGACTTTTTGCGAGTTTGGACAACTATAGTGGCGTTTTTGCGGGACAGGAACCGCGGGAGGAAAGCATGAATCAAAATGAAACAGGCGTTTTATCAATAGTAATTCCCTGCTACAATGAAGAGAATACAATCGAGACCATTGTGGATAAGGTAATCGCGTCTCCGGTTCCACGCAAGGAGATCATCATCGTGGACGACTGCAGCAAGGATAACACAAGAAAAATCCTTGAGGAAAAGATTCGTCCGAAGGTGTCGCAGATCATTTACCATAAAAAGAACGGAGGCAAGGGAGCCGCGCTGCGGACGGGATTTCAGGCAGCTACCGGGGACGTGGTGATTATTCAGGACGCGGATCTGGAGTATGATCCGGAAGAATATCCGCAGGTCACGGCGCCGATTTTCGAGGGAAAGGCGGATGTTGTTTACGGTTCCAGATTCAAAGATAACAAGATGAAAGGGTATCTGGCAAACCGTATGGCAAACTGGTTTCTCACAAGATGTTCCAACCTCTTTACGCATCTGAGATGTACGGATATGGAGACCTGCTATAAGGCATTCAGGCGGGAGATTATCCAGTCTATAGAGATCAGGGAACAGCGTTTCGGCTTTGAACCGGAGATAACGGCTAAGATTGCCCAAAAAGCTGTGCGGTTTATGGAAGTGCCCATCTCCTATTATCCCAGAACCAATGAGGAGGGGAAAAAGATAGGGTTTAAGGATGGTCTGCGCGCCATCTATTGTATCTGGAAGTATCGAAAAGGATGAGAAAAAAATCAGTGAAAAACCAGTTGACACGCACGGAGGCGTATAATATAATATCTAAATGTGGCGTATTGTTTATAGGTGTCTGACCAAAGCCCCGGTGAGACATTTTATATAAGAAAGAAGTACAAACTGCCGCGGAGAGGATACCGAGTGTGGCCGGACATCCGCACGAAGGTCTTTGGAAACGGTACAGACAGTTACTACGGAGGTAATATTCATGAAAACTTTTATGGCGAGCCCGGCTACGATCGAAAGAAAATGGTACGTGGTTGATGCGACAGATATGACACTGGGACGCTTGGCATCCGAGATTGCCAAGGTACTGAGAGGTAAGAATAAGCCGATCTTTACACCCCACATGGACACAGGCGACTATGTGATCGTTGTCAATGCGGAGAAGGTGAAAGTGACAGGTAAGAAGTTAGAGCAGAAGATTTACTACCATCACTCCGATTATGTGGGCGGTATGAAAGAGACCACACTGAAAGAGATGTTACAAAAGCACCCTGAGAGAGTGGTGGAGCATGCGGTTAAGGGTATGCTTCCCAAGGGTTCCCTTGGAAGCCAGATGTACAAGAAACTTTTTGTATATGTGGGGCCTGATCACAAGCATGCGGCACAGAAACCAGAAGCATTAACATTTTAAGAAAGGGATAAAGAATCATGGCTAAAGCAGATAAATCAGCAAAGTATTATGGAACCGGTAGAAGAAAGAAATCTATCGCCAGAGTCTATTTAGTACCCGGCAAGGGCGAGATCACGATCAATAAGAGAAACATCGACGATTATTTTGGTCTTGAGACCTTGAAGGTTATCGTGCGTCAGCCTTTGGCAGCAACCGATACCGTAGATAAATTCAATGTAATCGTTACCGTAAAGGGTGGCGGATATACCGGACAGGCAGGCGCCGTGAGACATGGTATCGCGAGAGCACTGCTTCAGGCGGATCCGGATTACAGACCTACCCTGAAAAAGGCAGGCTACCTGACCAGAGATCCTCGTATGAAGGAGAGAAAGAAATATGGCCTCAAGGCAGCGAGAAGAGCGCCGCAGTTCTCGAAGAGATAAGCAGTTATCTGCATATTTCAAACATCCCAAGATTTTTCTTGGGATGTTTTTTTACAGAAATTGTGATATACTTATGTAAAGAAAACTATATATAAAGTTAAATTTATATATATAAAATATAACAGGGGGCAAAAATAATGCCAGAGATATCCTTGTTTTATGGAATTAGAGTAACGATGTATTACGATGACCATAACCCGCCACATTTCCATGCAGAGTATAATGGAAATCGGGCACTAATTGAAATTGACAAGGCAAGAGTCATCAAAGGTGTATTGCCCTCCAGACAATTAAAATTGATTTTAGCATGGTGCGTATTGCATCAGGATGAATTGATGCAGAATTGGGAATTATCGAAGGATGGGAAAACATTGAACAGAATTAACCCATTAGTGTAACGGAGGTGGCGGTATGTTTCCAAAGGTGGTGCAGGTTATGCCTATGCGAGATTATTCAGTATATGTATATTTTGAAGATGGGAAGATTGTGCATTATGATATGTCACAGATGATTGAAAAAGAAGCTTTCTGCTGCCTGAAAGAAATAGAAATATTTATGGACAGATGTACTGTGATGAACGATACGCTTGCGTGGGACATCAGCGGGAATTGGGATAATACAACATGTCTTGATATTGACCCGGACACATTATATGCGTTACCGTATGTTAAGGAGGCTATTGCATAGAGGAAAAGGTATTTCATGGGATGACATGTGTACTCAGAATGTGCCTATGTGGTATGAAAGAATCTTCCCCAAACTTTCCCCTTGATTTTTATCCATCCCATGGTATAATTTTTCTCAGGGGGATATAGCTCAGTTGGGAGAGCGATACGTTCGCAACGTATAGGTCAGGGGTTCGAGTCCCCCTATCTCCACTTTGGAAGCATAGCTCAGCCGGGATGAGCGTTCGCCTCACACGCGAGAGGTCATGGGTTCGAGCCCCATTGCTTCCACTTATTTAAAGAAAGGAAGCCGGAATGACAGTGCCATTCCGGCTTCTTTGCATAATTATAAGGAGGAAGGTCGCAGATGAAAAAGTATGGACGGACAATCAGGGAATACGTGATCATTACCCTGGCGGTGATCCTTATGGATATCGGGATCTATGTCTTTAAATTCCCGAATAATTTCTCCTTTGGGGGGATATCCGGTCTGGCGGTGGTGATCACGCCCTTCCTGCCTTTTACGGCATCCCAGATTAACCTCTTTTTTAATGGGATTCTGCTGGTGGTCGGTTTCCTGTTTCTGGGAAAGAATTTCGGCGTCAAGACAGCATATGTGACAGTGGTCTCATCTCTGATGCTGAATTTGATGGAAGCGCTGTTCCCCATGCATGCGCCGCTTACAAACGAGACGCTGCTTGAGCTGCTCTATGCCATCGCTTTGCCGGCCATGGCTTCCGCATTGTTGTTTTATGAGGATACCTGCAGCGGCGGGACGGACATCATTGCGATGATTCTTAGGAAACATTCGACGATGGACATATCGGCGGCGCTTATGGTGGTGGATGCGCTCATCGTGGTGGCGGCATGCTTTGTCTTTGATATCAGGACAGGGCTGTTTTCTGTTTTTGGTCTGATGGCGAAGACGCTCTTGATTGATAAGGCAATCGAGCGCATGAAGATGAACAAATATTTGACGATTATATGCAGCAGACCCGAACCAATCTGTGATTTTATTATGAATGAACTGCACCGGAGCGCCACATTTTATAAGGCGGAGGGCGCTTATACACACAAGGACAGATCGGTGATTCTCACGGTGGTGGATCCGAAGCAGGCCGTGCTATTGGAGCGGCACATTCAGGAGATTGATCCGGGGGCGTTTCTCATGGCGATGAAGAGCAGTGAGATTGTGGGGAAAGGATTTAAGAGGTTTATCTGACATGGCGGTACATGTGAAAAATATGACCACGGGAAAACCGGCAAAGCTGATTCTGACTTTTTCGCTTTCTCTTGTGGCGGGTAATGTCTTTCAACAATTATATACCGTGGTGGACACCATGGTGGTGGGAAAATACCTTGGAGTGAATGCGCTGGCGGCAGTGGGAGCATCCGACTGGCTCAACTGGCTGATGCTGGGGGTGATTCAGGGATTGACGCAGGGCTTTGGCATCCGGATGGCGCAGGAGTTTGGCGCGGAAAGGATGGACGAGTTGAAAAAGAGTGTGGGCAGCGCTGCGGTGCTGTCTATGTTTTCTGCTGTTTTCCTGGTGACGGTGGGACAGATTTTTGCAAGACCGGTTTTGCTGCTTTTGCAGACGCCGCAGGAGATCGTGGGTTATACCCTCCTCTATCTGCGGATTATGTTTGCGGGCGTACCGATTGTGATGCTCTATAATCTGTTGGCATGTATCCTGCGCTCTCTGGGGGACAGCAGGACGCCTTTAAATGCCATGATGGTAGCTTCCATTACCAATATCGTGCTGGATTATCTCTTTGTGCTGGGCTTTGGATGGGGCATCGCGGGTGCGGCGGCAGCCACTTTGATTGCGCAGGCGGTATCGGGCGTGTTCTGTTTCTTCCATATTAAAAGGATCACCTTCCTGAAACTTGCGCGGACGGATTTTCATCTGGAAAAAGATCTTTCGGCAAGGCTCTTCATGCTTGGACTGCCCATGGCTTTTCAGAACGGCATAATTGCAATCGGCGGCATGATTGTGCAGTTTGTGGTAAACGGTTACGGAGTCATTTTTATTGCGGGATTTACAGCGACGAATAAGCTCTACGGACTGCTTGAGATTGCGGGAACTTCCTACGGCTATGCGATGGTGACCTATGTGGGACAGAATCTGGGCGCGGGAAAGATCGACCGGGTGCGGAGCGGTATGCGGGCGGCGATGGGTATTGCCATGGCTACTTCTACCCTGATTGCGGTGTTTATGCTGGTCTTTGGAAAATTTCTTCTGGGGCTTTTTATCTCTGGAACGCCGGAGGTGG
The DNA here is from genome assembly GCA_002361355.1 of Lachnospiraceae bacterium UBA3310. Classification (GTDB taxonomy): domain Bacteria; phylum Bacillota; class Clostridia; order Lachnospirales; family Lachnospiraceae; genus UBA3282. The sequence goes on along the minus strand of DESQ01000016.1, from coordinate 40,898 downwards.
TGGAGCAGACCATGCAGATTGCCTACTTTTATCTGGCGGTTATGAGCGTCTGCCTGCCGATTCTCTACATCCTGCACGTGACCCGGTCAGCTTTACAGGGGATGGGCAATACGGTTTTGCCAATGATGTCGGGTGTGGCGGAGTTTGTGATGCGAACCCTGTCAGTTATCCTTCTGCCGATGCTTTTGGGAGAAGTCGGAATCTTTTTCGCGGAGATTGCCGCCTGGATTGGTGCGGATGTGGTGCTGGTGGTTAGCTATTTTTATGTTATGTCCATCCACCGTCCAGCGTGATGATCTGACCGGTCAGATAGGAGGGGGCATGGAGAAGTGAGAGCAGAAGAGAGGCAACTTCCTGAGGTTGACCAATTCGGTCAGCGGGGATCTCACTTCGCAGAGCCTCCATTTCTTCTTCGGAAAAGTTATGGTTCATCTGCGTGTCAATGACGCCGCAGGCGATGGCGTTGACCTGAATGCCGCTGGGGGCAAGCTCTTTTGCCAGCGCTTTTGTGAAGGCGTTTACGCCGCCCTTGGAGGCGGAGTATGCCACTTCCATGGAAGCGCCCACATTTCCCCAGACAGAGGAGATGTTGATGATTTTTCCGGCATGGCGTTTCAGCATCATGGGAACGGCAAGACGGCAGCTATAAAACAGCGCGTTTAAATTTACGTTCATGAGGTTCTGCCATGCATCCGGGGACATTTCGTGGAGCAGACCGATATGCGAGATGCCGGCATTGTTGACTAATAAAGTCAAGTCCTCGATTTGGGAAAAAAGCCGGTTGACCGACTGCACATCGCCCATGTCTGCCAGAATAGGCGTACATTCGACATGATGGATTTCTGACAGTTGATGTGACAGATGTGTCAGATCTTTTTCAGAGTTTTTGCATGTGAGATACAGGCGGTATCCTTCTGCGGCGAGGGCTTCGGCGATGGCGCGGCCGATCCCGCGGGAGGCGCCGGTGACAAGTGCGATTCCAGGTACGGATGTCTGCTGCATGGTTCGTCTTCCCATCCTTTCACAAAACGATTGATAATAGCTGTTAAAATAAAAAAATAAGAGTAAGTTGAGATAAATAAACGATACTAAAATAAAGTATACTACAGGCGGCGGGGAATGTCATCCCGACGACGGACAGGAAAGAAACGGGAAAGGGGTAGAGTCTTTATGTACGATCTTATTATTATCGGTGCGGGCCCGGCCGGTTTGTCGGCAGCGGTTTATGGTATCCGTGCGGGTCTTGCACTTATGGTGATGGAACAGACGCCCATGGGCGGGGGTCAGGTGGTCGATACCAGTGAGGTGGATAATTACCTGGGGCTGCCGGGGATAAATGGGTTTGAGCTGGGACAGAAATTCCGGCAGCACGCCGATGCGCTCGGTGTGGTTTTTCAGAATGGCAAAGCCGTATCTATTCACGACGGGGGAGACAGGAAGATTGTGGAGACTGCGGATGGCGCGAAGTATGAGGCGCGGGCGCTGATTCTTGCCGGGGGCGCGGTACATGCGAAGCTTGGCGTGCCCGGGGAGGAAACCTACAGGGGGCGGGGCGTATCCTACTGCGCCACCTGCGACGGCGCATTTTTTAAGAAAAGAGATGTAGCCGTGATCGGCGGCGGCGATGTGGCGGTGGAGGACGCCGTTTATCTTGCCGGGCTGTGCCGGAAGGTTTATGTAATTCACAGGCGGGACAGCCTGCGGGCGGCAAAGAGTCTGCAGGAAAAGCTGTTTTCCTGTAAAAATGTGGAGATTGTCTGGGACAGTACCCTGCAGGAAATCCACGGTTCTGATCTGGTGGAGGGGATAACGATACATCATGTTAAGGAGGACAGCGAACGGGAACTGGCCGTGGAGGGTGTCTTTATCGCGGTGGGAATGCATCCGAACACGGAGGCATACCGTGGGACGTTGGCCTGCGATGGAAGGGGTTATATCATTGCGGGAGAGGACTGTGTCACAGACAGGCCGGGGATTTTTGCGGCGGGAGATATCCGCACAAAGACGCTGCGCCAGATCGTGACGGCAGTGTCCGACGGCGCCTGTGCGGTGGCCTCTGCGGAGAAATATCTTTCTTTTGAAATACAATAGTTAAGAATAATTACGAAAATGTTACAACCTCATTTTTTCATGAATTGCCATGATTTGACATAACTTTTTTTTCTGAAAATGGCAAAGGAAGGGGGTTTTTGTGGAAAAAACACAATAACTTGGGTATGCATATGCGCTTTTATGGTAGATGCTGTGGTTGACAAAACGTATTGCTGATGCTATATTATAGCCAGATGTAACAATTCTGTAACAAATGAGGTGCTTTTTATGAAGAAAAACAGTCTTAAATGGACAGTATGTGCATTGGCAGCAGTCATAGGATTTACCGGTACAGGTATTGAGGCGGAGGCTACGGGAAATGTGGCAAGCGTTCTCCCTTCGGCCGGCATAGAATTTTTCCTTCAGGATGAAGAAAAGTCCACTTCCCTGTCTTCGATTAAAGAGGAAGCAGAAAAAGAGGAGGCGGAGAAGGAAAAAACGGAAGCAGAACAAGAAGAGGCTGATGGGGCTGATCAGGAAGACAATGAGCAGGCGCAGCAGAGCGAAGAGGAGGATGCGGCCGGATTGGAAGGCATCAGCGTCGGAAGCGCTCAGGTGGGTGTCTTCTCCGATATCGCCAGCACGTCAGACACACTCAGTAAGAAATCTTCCGAGAAGAAGATTATAGATACGGTGTTAGTCAGCGAGGGCTACACAAAAGATTTGAAGGCGATGAGCGGTCTCTCCGAGGAGGAAGAGAGCTTTAAGAATCTGGTGATCGCCAAAGTAAATGATTACGTCAATGTGCGTGATATTCCCAGCGAGGAAGGTGAGATTGTCGGTAAGCTTTACAATAAGTCTGTCGGCAGCTTCATCGAGGAGGAGGACGGCTGGTATAAGATCAGCTCCGGCTCCGTCGAGGGTTACGTTAAAGGTGAGTTCTGTGTGACCGGCGACGATGCTGTGGATTATGCAAAAGAAGTGGGAACCCGAATTGCGACTGTGACGACCACGACGTTGAAAGTGCGTGAGAAGCCCGGCTTGGAGGAGACGGTTCTGGGTTTGGTTCCGATCGAGGATGAACTGATCGTCACGGAAGAGCTGGACGGTTGGGTTAAGGTAAATATCGAGGAAGGTGACGGCTATGTCTCCACAGATTATGTCACACTTTCCACAGAGTTTGTGAAGGCGGAGTCCATCGCGGAAGAGAAGGCGAGACTTGCCAAGGAAGAAGAGGCCAGAAAGGCAGCAAGGGCTGCGGCGCGGAAGAAGACGGCGGAGAATGCGGCTTCCGGCGGCGGAAAGAGCGAGTCGGGCGGCAAGACTTATGCGAATCCGACGGGAAGCACGGGCGCCGATGTGGTTCAGTTTGCGAAACAGTTTGTGGGCAACCCCTATGTGTACGGCGGCACCAGCCTGACCAACGGTGCGGACTGCTCCGGTTTCGTTATGAGTGTCTACAAGAACTTCGGTGTGAGCCTGCCTCATTCCTCAGCGGCTGACAGAAGCGTGGGCGCGGCTGTAAATGGTCTTGAGAATGCACAGCCCGGCGATCTCATCTGCTATTCGGGACACGTGGGTATCTATGCAGGTAATGGTCAGATCGTGCATGCATCGACCTCCAGAACAGGTATTATCGTATCTAATGCAAGCTATCGTTCCATTCTCTCCATCAGGAGAATCCTCTAGTAAGAGGGGCGTGCGTAAGCCGCTGGTCAATAGTAACGAAAAATGAGAGACGGTTCTTTTGGGCCGTCTCTTTTATGTTTCGCAGAAAACGACTTATCCACATAAAAAAGAAGAAAATTCATGATAAAATGGTTTAATACACGGGGTTATCCACAATATCCACAACTTTTTGACCGAGTCGATCGCAGTTTTTGAGAACATGCGTTTTGTGCGATTCCACTAAATAAGAGCAAGCTGTTGCAATAGGAGTACAACATATGGTATACTGAACGAAAGAAATCCGAATAGGAAAGGGATGAGTGAGATGAAATTTAACATTGTCGGAAAAAATATCGAAGTAACACCCGGATTGCGGGCAGCAGTGGAGGATAAGATCGGTAAACTGGAGAAGTTTTTTACCGAAGATACAGAAGTACATGTTACGCTCAGTGTGGAGAAGGATCGCCAGAAGATTGAGGTAACGATCCCTGTGAAAGGCAATATCATTCGTTCCGAACAGGTCAGCAGTGATATGTATGTATCCATCGATTTGGTGGAGGAGATCATTGAGAGACAGCTTAAAAAGTACAAAAATAAGCTGGTTGACAAGAAGCAGGGAGCGGGTGTCTTCCGGCAGGAGTTTATCGAGAAAGATTATATGGACGATGAGGAAGTGCAGATCATCCGCACAAAAAAGTTTGATATCAAACCGATGTATCCTGAGGATGCCTGTGTGCAGATGGAACTGCTGGGACACAGTTTCTTTGTTTTCTGTAATGCGGAGACGGATCAGGTGAACGTGGTTTACAAAAGAAAGGGAAATACTTACGGGCTGATTGAGCCTGAGGGGTGAAGCGTCTCCTGAGAGAAGGACAAGCTTTTTGTAAAATAAAAATACCATATCGCCCTGTCAGAAGTGACAGGGCGATCTTATGCATAAGAGGAAAAATTTACCATGACTTTTTTGGGGGTGCTGTTGCACATTTTAACCGTTCTTATTTGTATCTTATGGCTGGCGTGGCGCTTTCGGGTCAGTCTGGTGGAGGCGCTGCCTGTGTTTACCTGCGGACTGGTGCTTGTACTGTATGTGCTTGCCTTCTGGCGCCTGTCCTGGATTGACGCGGCAGCGGCGGTGGTGCTGGTTTTGTTTTTCGTCTGGCTGGCGAGCCGTAAGAAAGAGGAGCGGGAAAATTTTCTGCGTGCGTGCAGACACAACATGACACAACCGTCATTTATTGTGGGCGTGATTTTTTTGGCGGTGGTGGCGGTCTGTGTGTGGGAAAAGCCGGTGACGTGGTGGGACGATTTTAATTTTTGGGCGGTAGATGCGAGAGCGCTGTACTTTTCGGACGGGTTTGCGGGCAGGTATGGAAATGTGGCGCCCGCTTTTGGCGATTATCCGCCGGGTTCCCAGTTGATCAAGTGGTGGTTTTTGCATTTGCATCCGCAGGCGTTTCAGGAGGGACTGGCTTTCGCCGGATATTATACGATGAATCTGGTTTTTCTGCTTCCGCTCTTGAAGAAGTGGAAGGGGAAAAATGTATTTTTCATGGTTTTGATGGCGGCGGCGTTATGGCTTTTTCCCAGTGTCGGGGACTATTTTGGATATTACGGTTTCTGTGCGGATCTGACAATGGCGTGTATTTATGGCGGCTTCCTGTATGCGGTGGTGGACAGGGAAGTGGAGTCGGAGGTTTTTTATTATGGCAGAATGGCGCTCTATTTAAGCGTCCTTGTGCTTGTCAAATCAATTGGGTTTGTGTGGACGCTGTTCGGACTACTCTTTTTTTTGCTGTATCAGCACAGCGGGGAAGGGAGAGTGTGGCGTGGAGGCGGCAGGAAGTATGCGTGGCTTTGCAGACTGTCGGTGCTTGCGATACCGCCGATGGTCACAGGCGGCACATGGATGCTGTTTTGCCTGTTTATGAGGCGTGTCGCAAATTCCACGACGACGGCGGTAAAATATGTGGTCACCGATGAATACGGATTTTCCGGTTATATGGGAGAGTATGCGGCGGCATTTTTGAAGGCTTTTTTGGGATCGCCGCTGCACAGGAATAAAAGCTTTTTTATCAATATGACGCCCATCGGCTGTTATCTTGCGATCTGTCTGTTATCGCTTCTTTTTCTGAAATTAAAGCTGCTGTCTGCGAAGATGGGAAAAATAATTCTGGGATTTTGTACAATCAGCGGGGCACTCTTTTACGGGATTATCTTTCTGGCGCATATTACCATTTTTGCAGGAGAAATCCAGTATTTGGAAACCGCAGGCATGATTTTATCCATCGAACGTTACGGGGCGCCTTTTACCATAGGCACTTTATTGTTTCTGGCGCAGGTCTGGCTGAACAACGGAGAGCGGCTGCTTGACAGGGAAAGATTTCCACGGCTGATCCGCCAATACGGAACACAGCTTTGTTTTATCCTATTTGTGGCATTGACAGCGAACTATCAGATTGGCTATTATGGACTTATCGGCTATCGGAAGGATCTTGCGGAGCAGATGCTTGAGCGGGAAGCGTACGTTGACGATAAGGCGGAAGCGTTTCTTGATGCGATACAGGTTCTCCGGCAGGAGGATACGGCGCGGGTGTACTATTTCAGGGGAGCCGATACGCCGGAGTTTCACAATATTTATACCAGCTATATAGCGTCGCCCGTATCCGTGGTACATAAGGAAATCGACCTTGACGAGGCGGATGCGGACTGGGTGTTCGGGCAGGTCAAAGGCAGCCATGCCTCCTATCTCTATGTGGAGGATACGGATGCGGACGAAGGCGCGGTATTTGACGCGGTGACACAGGATGGAAGTTTTTCCTGCGGCGTGTTGTACCACATTGCATACGACGGGCAAAACATAAAGTTGACACGTATGTCACAATAGTAATTATACAACAAAAGCACGAAACGCATAAAAACGACAGGAGAAAGAGACAGTACATGTCCTCTTATTTGGAAATACCGGTGATCATACCTTCCTATGAGCCGGACGAAAATTTAATGACGCTGCTGCAGGCCCTCCAACGTGTGGGAATCTGCCATGTGGTCGTGGTGGACGACGGCAGCGGGGACGCCTATGCCCGCTTTTTTGAACGGGCGGCTGCCATGGAGAACTGCACGGTTTTGTATCATGCCGTGAATCTGGGAAAAGGCAGGGCACTCAAGACGGCATTCAACTATTGCCTGCGGGAATTTCACGGGGCGCCGGGCTGTGTGACGGCGGATTCTGACGGACAGCATACGCCGGCGGATATTATGGCGTGTATGCGGGCCTTGTGTGAGCATCCGGAAAGCCTGATTCTGGGATGCCGGAATTTTGACGGGCCAGAAGTGCCGGCACGGTCGAGTTTTGGCAATAAGTGCACCAGAAAAGTGTTTCACTATCTGCTGGGGCTTTCCGTCTCGGATACGCAGACCGGACTGCGGGCGATTCCCGTATCCTTCATGGAGAAACTGATGCAGGTTAAGGGGGAGCGGTTCGAGTACGAGACGAACATGCTGATTGAGACAAAAGACCTGAATATTTCCATCGTGGAAGTGCCGGTGGAAACGGTCTATATCGAGGAGAATAAAACGAGTCATTTTAATCCTGTCAGGGATTCCCTGCGCATCTATCTGGTGTTCGGAAAGTTCCTTTTTTCCTCTCTTTCTTCCAGTGTGCTGGATCTGCTGCTTTTTCACATACTCTGTGTGATGCTGCAGCGGGTGCCGGGGAGCCTGATGGGGATTCCCTATATCGTGGCGGCCACAGTGGGCGCGAGGGTGATCTCCGCTATATACAATTTCCTGTTAAACTACCGGGTGGTGTTTAAGAGCAGGGCGGGCATCGCGGTGACGATCGGAAAGTACGCTTTACTGGCGGTCTGTCAGATGGCATGCAGCGCTTTCCTGGTGAATGCGCTATACAGCCTGATTGGCGGCGCGGAGGTGATGGTCAAGATGCCGGTGGATATTTTGTTGTTTTTTATCAGCTTTGCCATTCAGAGAGAATTTGTGTACCGGGTGAAAGAATAGACTTTCATCCGGTTTCCTTTTTCCTGTCCACAGACATACCGGAATTTTGCCACACATATATTTACGGTAAGGCGGAAGACGGGTGGCGTGGGACAGAGTATGAGAAAGAACGGGGGACGAAGCGGAGGTTTTACAGGGAGCATAACAGTCAGGAGAATCGGCTTGCTTTTTCTGCTTGCTTTTCTCTGCGTGTGTATTGCGGGAGAGCTGCTTGGCAGATGGCGGATATCCATCTGGCAGGGAAACGGTGAAGGGCAGGCGGTGGAGGTGACTGCTGACGGCAGCTATATCAAATGGGTGGAACTGCATGTCACCTGTGAGGCGCTGGCGGCGGCCTACGATCTGGATGTGGAGACCTATAAGGATGAGATTCATGTGGACTGGATCGAGCTGCTGGCTTATGAGGGGGCAAAGACCGGCGGAAAGTTTGACAGAAACAGCGTCGGAAAGATTCAGGAGACGGCGGAAAAATTAAAGAGTGGCGAGACGACCATGGAGGAGCTGACGAAGGATATGGAGTATTACGACTATTATCTGGAGGCGTACTCGGCGGTACTTGACGGCATGATGGGGGAGTTTACGCTGGACGGGAAACGGGTTTACGGACTGAAAGCTTTTTCTCCGATTGCGAAAGGGTTTGACTACAGCCATTATGACGACTTCGGCTCTTCGCGTAGCTACGGATATGCAAGACCACACTTGGGGCATGACATGATGGGCCAGATCGGCACACCCATTATCGCGATCGAGTCCGGCTATGTGGAGGCGCTGGGGTGGAACCAGTACGGCGGCTGGCGCATCGGAATCCGCAGCTTTGACGGCAAACGATACTATTACTATGCGCATCTGCGCCAGAACTATCCCTACGCGGAGGGGCTGAAAGAGGGCAGCGTGGTGACCGCAGGGGATGTGATCGGCTACATGGGGCACACCGGTTACAGCACCACGGAAAATGTGAACAACATCAAGACCGTGCATCTGCACTGGGGGCTGCAGCTTATCTTTGACGAATCCCAGAAGGAGGGAAATAACGAGATCTGGGTGGACTGCTATGAACTCACCAAATTCCTCTACCGCAACCGTTCCGAGGTGGAAAAAGTGGGGGACACGAAGGAGTGGAGGCGGGTTGTGCCCATGACAGACCCGGCGGCGGAGGCGTGGAAGAAAAAGAGCTTATGATTGCAAAAATAAATTCGCTATGATACAATAGAAACGGCGGACAATGACAAAAAAATAACAATCGTATAAAAGCCTTAACAATAGGGCTTCTTAATAAAAAAATACAAATATGGAGGAGAAAAAAATGGCAAAAAAAGTGGTTTTGGCAGGTGCCTGCCGTACAGCAATCGGTACTATGGGCGGAGGCTTAAGCACCACACCGGCAGCAGAGTTGGGGGCAATTGTTATCAAGGAGGCGCTTAACAGAGCAGGTGTTGCGCCTGACAAGGTTGATCAGGTGTATATGGGTTGTGTAATTCAGGCAGGGCAGGGTCAGAACGTGGCTCGCCAGTCCTCCATCAAGGCAGGGATTCCCAATGAGGTTCCGGCGGTTACCATCAACGTAGTCTGCGGTTCCGGCTTAAACTGTGTGAACATGGCGGCGCAGATGATTCAGGCAGGCGATGCGGACATCGTAGTGGCAGGCGGTATGGAGAATATGTCCATGGCTCCCTATGCGGTAATGCAGGGCCGTTACGGTTACAGAATGAACAACGGCACGCTGGTTGATACCATGATCAAGGATGCCCTTTGGGATGCTTTCAATGATTATCATATGATTATGACTGCGGATAACATCTGCAGGGAGTGGGGACTTACCCGTGAAGAGCTGGATCAGTTCGCATTAAAGAGCCAGTTAAAGGCGGAGGCGGCTCAGAAGAGCGGCGCATTCGATAAAGAGATCGTGCCTGTTATGGTGAAGAAGAAAAAAGAGATGGTTGAGTTTAAGGTGGACGAGGGTCCGAGACCGGGATCTACCATCGAGGGCTTACAGAAGCTCCGTCCTATCAATCCCGACGGTTTTGTGACTGCGGGTAACGCTTCCGGTATCAACGATGGTGCGGCTGCTATCGTTGTGATGAGCGAGGAGAAGGCGAAAGAACTGGGCGTTAAGCCTATGGCAACCTTTGTCGCAGGTGCGCTTGCAGGATGCAGACCCGAGATCATGGGTATCGGCCCTGTTCCCGCTACAAAGAAGGTTATGGCGAAGGCAGGCTACAAGATCGAGGACTTCGATATCATCGAGGCGAACGAGGCGTTTGCGGCACAGTCCGTTGCAGTGGGCAAGGAGCTTGGCATTGACGTTGACAAGCAGCTTAATCCTAACGGCGGTGCGATTGCACTGGGCCACCCGGTAGGCGCTTCCGGAGCTCGTATTCTGGTAACGCTGCTTCATGAGATGCAGGCGAAGGGCGCGAAGAAGGGTCTGGCTACCCTGTGTATCGGCGGCGGTATGGGCTGCGCTACTATCGTGGAAATGTAGAGAGGAGATAGGACATGGAATTTGTATTATATGAGGCAAAAGGACAGGTTGGCATTATCACGATCAACCGCGAGAAGGCTTTGAACGCTCTGAATTCCGCTGTGCTGGATGAGCTTAACGCAACCCTTGACGCAGTGGATTTAAAGGAGATCAGATGCCTGATTCTTACGGGCGCGGGCGAGAAGTCCTTTGTTGCAGGCGCGGACATCGGTGAGATGAGCACCCTGACCAAGGCAGAGGGCGAGGCCTTCGGCAAGAAGGGTAACGATGTGTTCCGCAAGCTGGAAACTTTCCCGATTCCCGTGATTGCGGCGGTGAATGGTTTCGCACTTGGCGGCGGCTGTGAGATTTCCATGAGCTGCGATATCAGGATTTGCTCCGAGAATGCGGTGTTTGGTCAGCCGGAAGTTGGCTTGGGCATCACACCCGGTTTTGGCGGCACACAGAGACTGGCAAGAATCGTTGGCCCTGGCATGGCGAAACAGATGATTTACACGGCAAGAAATATCAAGGCTGACGAGGCGCTCCGGATCGGGCTGGTAAACGCTGTATATCCGCAGGCGGAGCTGATGGCGGCGGCCGAGAAGATGGCGTCCGGCATCGCCAAGAATGCGCCCATCGCTGTCCGCAACTGCAAGAAGGCAATCAACGACGGCTTAGAGGTCGGTATGGATGAGGCGATTGTGATCGAGGAGAAGCTGTTCGGTGACTGCTTTGAGACAGAGGATCAGAAATACGGCATGGCGTTCTTCCTGGACAAGAACAAGGAGAAGGTGAAGGAGCCGTTCAAAAACATGTAGTCGTCTGAAAAAAGCAAGCGACGCGAAGCAAATAATTTTAAACAAATAATTTTAAAGGAGGAACTACGATGAAAGTAGGTATTATCGGTGCGGGAACCATGGGTTCCGGTATTGCACAGGCATTCGCCATGACAGATGGCTATGAGGTTTGTCTCTGCGATATCAAAGAGGAGTACGCTGAGGGCGGTAAGGCGAAAATCCAGAAAAATATGAACTTCCTTGTGGGCAAGGAGAAGATTACACAGGCGAAGGCTGACGAGATCATGGGTAAAATCACCACAGGTCTCAACGGCATTTGCACAGACTGCGATTTGATTGTAGAGGTTGCTCTGGAGAAGATGGAGATCAAGCAGGCGATCTTTAAAGAGCTGATGGGCATTGTGAAGAAGGACTGCATGTTCGCGAGCAATACCTCTTCCCTTTCCATTACCAAGATCGGCGAGGGCCTTGACAGACCCATGATCGGTATGCATTTCTTTAATCCGGCTGACAGAATGAAGCTGGTAGAGGTGATCAGAGGCGAGAACACCCCTCAGGATATGGTGGATAAGATCACAAAGATCGCTGAGGAGATCGGCAAGACTCCTGTACAGGTGAAGGAAGCTCCTGGCTTCGTGGTAAACAGAATCCTGATCCCGATGATCAACGAGGCAATCGGTGTTCTGGATGCAGGCACCGCTTCCGCAGAGGATATCGATGTGGCTATGCAGCTTGGCGCATCCCATCCCATGGGTCCGCTTCATCTGGGCGACCTGATCGGACTGGATATCTGCCTTGCTATCATGGAAGTGCTCTACAATGAGACCAAGGATGCGAAGTATGCGCCCCAGCCGCTTCTTAAGAAGATGGTTGAGGAGAAGAAGCTTGGCAGAAAGACAGGCGTGGGATTTTTCGATTATTCGAAATAAGCAGCATTTCGAGTCTGCTTATCTCATGATAAAGAAGTACAAAATAAAACATGGAGGAATAAAAGATCATGGATTTTACTTTAAGCAAAGAACATGAAATGGCGAGAGCTCTGTTCAAAGAGTTCGCTGAAAAAGAAGTAAAACCTCTCGCTCAGGAAGTGGACGAGACAGAGGTATTTCCGAGGGCGACTGTCGAGAAGATGGCAAAGTTAGGCTTTCTCGGGATTCCCGTTCCCAAGGAGTACGGCGGACAGGGCTGTGATCCTCTTACATACGCTATGTGTGTTGAGGAGCTCTCCAAGGTATGCGGTACCACAGGCGTTATTGTATCCGCGCACACATCTCTGTGCTGCGATCCGATCATGACCTACGGTACGGAAGAGCAGAAGCAGAAATATCTGGTACCCCTTGCAAAGGGTGAGAAGCTGGGCGCATTCGGCCTGACAGAGCCCGGCGCAGGCACAGACGCACAGGGTCAGCAGACCAAGGCTGTGCTTGACGGCGATGAGTGGGTATTGAACGGTTCCAAGTGCTTCATTACCAATGGTAAGGAAGCTGACGTATATGTCATTTTTGCAATTACCGGCACGGTTGAGAAGCGCGGCCGCATGCAGAAAGAGATCTCTGCATTCATCGTGGAGAAAGGCACACCCGGCTTTACCTTCGGTACGAAGGAGAAGAAGATGGGTATCCGCGGTTCATCCACCTATGAGCTGATCTTTACAGACTGCCGTATTCCGAAGGACAATATGCTGGGTCAGCAGGGCAAGGGCTTCAACATCGCCATGCATACACTGGATGGCGGCCGTATCGGTATCGCTTCCCAGGCGCTCGGTCTTGCCGAGGGTGCATTGGAGAACACCATCGCATACGTGAAGGAGAGAAAGCAGTTCGGCAGAGCCATTGGCGCTTTCCAGAATACACAGTTCCAGCTTGCCGACATGGCTACCAAGGTTGAGGCGGCTCAGTTGTTAGTGTATAAGGCAGCTATGGCTAAGGCGACCCAGAAGGTATACTCTGTGGAAGCTGCAAAAGCGAAGCTGTACGCTGCAGAAGTAGCGATGGAAGTGACCACAAAGGCAGTTCAGCTTCACGGCGGTTACGGCTACATCAGAGAGTACGATGTGGAGCGTATGATGCGTGACGCTAAGATTACGGAGATCTACGAAGGTACCAGCGAAGTGCAGAGAATGGTCATCTCCGGTGCACTGCTTAAATAAGCCGGCTTACGATAAAGACGGTATAATAAAAAAATTTAGAAGGAGAAAATACAATGAAAATTGTGGTTTGTGTGAAACAGGTTCCTGATACCGCAGGCGGCGTTAAGTTTAATCCGGACGGAACTCTTGACAGAGGCGCTATGCTCACTATCATGAACCCTGATGATAAAGCAGGTCTGGAAGCGGCACTCAGATTAAAAGATCAGTACGGTGCAGAGGTTACGGTTGTGACGATGGGTCTTCCGAAGGCGGAGGAAGTTCTGCGTGAGGCTATGGCAATGGGCGCAGATAAGGGCGTTCTGGTGACAGACAGAGTTCTTGGCGGCGCTGATACATGGGCTACCTCCACTACGATTGCGGGCGCGATCAGAAATCTGGACTATGATTTGATTATCACGGGGCGTCAGGCGATCGACGGTGATACCGCACAGGTTGGCCCGCAGATTTCCGAGCATCTGGACATCCCTGTGATCTCTTACGCGCAGGATATCAAGATCGAGGGCGACAGCGTAATCGTTGAGCGTCAGTATGAGGACAGATATCATGTGGTTAAGGCTAAGATGCCTTGCCTGATCACCGCTCTTTCCGAGCTGAATGAGCCTCGTTATATGACTCCCGGCGGTATCTTCGATGCTTACAAGCAGGAGATTACCGTGTGGGGCAGAGCGGATCTTAAGGATGTTGATGATGCGAACTTAGGGTTAAAGGGTTCACCTACCAAGATTGCGAAGGCTTCCGACAAGGTGAGAAAGGGCGCCGGCGAGAAGGTTTCCCTCGATCCCGACGAGTCCGTAAGCTACATCGTTGACAAGTTAAAGGTTAAACACGTGATTTAACAGTTCAGCCAGACCAAATCTGGCAGACAAATCGTGCTTGCACGAATTTGGCAGACAGATGCTGGTCTGAGGGAACGCCCTTTCATAAGCAAAAGTAGCTGCGAAGCGGCGGAGAGTGCCGAAGGCACGATTTTGCGCATGGGCGTGGGCTGAACGAAACTTATATAATACGCGTAAAACGAGTGCGCAGAAAGAGGTATAAAATGAATTTAGAAGAATACAAGGGTGTATATGTCTTTGCGCAGCAGGTGGACAATGAAATCAGCAGCATCGCTTTTGAGCTGCTCGGCAAGGCAAAAGACCTCGCGAAGGACTTAAATACGGAAGTAACCGCAGTACTCATTGGTTCCGGGATCAAGGGACTGGCGGATCAGCTCGCTGAGTACGGCGCAGACAAGGTGATCGTTGTGGACGATCCCGAATTGAAGGATTACAGAACGGAGCCCTATGCACATGCACTGGCATCCGTGATCAACAAGTATAAGCCCGAGATCATGCTGGTGGGCGCTACCGCAATCGGAAGAGATCTCGGCCCCAGAGTTTCCGCGAGAGTGGCAACCGGTCTGACGGCTGACTGTACCGTTCTTGAGATCGGCGATTTCCCGCTTCAGCCTACACCCGGTCAGGAGCAGCTTCATAATCAACTGCTGATGACCCGTCCGGCATTTGGCGGTAACACCATCGCTACCATCGCATGTCCTTACAATCGTCCCCAGATGGCGACGGTTCGTGCGGGCGTTATGCAGAAGATTACTCCCATCAAGGGCGCAAAGGCAAACGTGGAGGAGTTCAATCCCGGCTTTACTCCCGACAACAAATATGTGGAGATTCTCGACATTGTCAAGGCTGTGAGCAACACCGTAGATATCATGGATGCAAAAATTCTGGTATCCGGCGGCCGTGGCGTTGGAAGCCCGGAGAACTTCAAGATTCTCGAGGATCTGGCAGAGGTGCTCGGCGGTACTGTAAGCTGCTCCCGTGCTGTGGTTGATTCCGGCTGGAAGCCGAAGGATCTGCAGGTGGGTCAGACTGGTAAGACCGTTCGTCCTAACGTGTATTTCGCAATCGGTATCTCCGGTGCGATCCAGCACGTGGCAGGTATGGAGGAGTCCGACATCATCGTTGCGATCAACAAAGATGCGGATGCACCGATTTTCGATGTGGCTGACTACGGCGTTGTGGGCGACCTGAACAAGATCGTTCCCAAGCTGACGGAAGCGCTGAAAGCGGAGATCGCTGCAGCCAAAGGCTGATCAGGCACTACTTTGCAGGCCAGACAAGTTGCGTTATCATACACCCGGAGGCGGATGCTTCCGGGTGTTTTTTTGACTTTTTGTTTTGTTTTCTGTGTGGATATGATAAGATGATAAAAAAGGGAAAGTACAGAGGGGATAGATTATGGATCATTTTGGAATGCAGCCGCCGACTCCGGTTAAAAAAACACTTGGCCCGCCGGCACAGCTTTATCTGCCGCCCAGGGACAATAAAAGGAAAACGCTCATCATTGTGCTGTGCGTTTGCGCGGCTGTTTTGGTGTTGATTCTGGGAGGCTGGATGCACCATATTCACTCTCCGGCCTACAGGGTACAGAGAGGTCTTCTCAAACTGGCGCGCGAGGCAGAGAAAATGAAGAATCCGCTTACGGAGAAAGCAGGCATAGGGGCGGTCAGAGAGATGATGGCGAAGGAGGGATATTCCGCCGATTCCAAATTGAACGTTACCGTGGAAACCGGCGATTACTACCTGGGTGAGATCACTCTTGGCGTGGATACGGAATGTGACAAGGATATGGCGAGAAAGGAAATGGCCGCCTCCACGACCTTGAGTATGATGAACTATGAGTTCGGGCATGTGGAACTCTATGGGGATAATGAGAACTTCTGCTTTTCCGTTCCCGAGCTGCTCCTGGAGGATATGTACATTGAAAATGAGGATGTAACGTCCCAGTATAACGATTCCTTTTGGAGAGATCTGTTTGGGGACATGGACATATACGACGAGGAGAAAAGGATAGGGCTTAGATATTCCATCGATCTGTTTAACGATAAATGGATTTTTGCGGATGAAGATGGTGTAGTCAGCGCATTTTTGGAGAAATACGCTTCGGAGATTGAGGAGTGCAGGCGGCATATGACCATAGAGAGGGCCGGAACGGATCTCTATCGGGTCAGCTTTGACCCGCTTTATTTCAATGAGCTTGTCCGGGAGGTGTTGTATGACTATTTGAGCTACAACATGGCGGGCAGAGAGCAGGTTTTGGGGATGGTGAGTGATTTTGATATCATTGCCAATGAGGACATCAGCTTTTTGTTTGCCATCAACAGGGAGAACCGGATTGAGAGTATTCGCATCGAAGAGCCGCTTTCGTTTCGCCAGACTGATTTACAGCTCTCAGGCGATGTCTATTTCTTGGGTACAGAGCACAGCATAGACAAGATGCAGGGGAAAATAGAGGTAAAGAGCGAGCGGGAGGAAGAGACGAAAGAGGAGGAACTGACCTGGCAGGTGATACAGAGCCTGGCAGCAGACGAATACCGGGTAGAGTCAAATGTCAGATACAGCATCGCGCAGAACGGGGAAAAGCAGAATCTGGGACTGGACATTGATCTT
Organism: Lachnospiraceae bacterium UBA3310; assembly: GCA_002361355.1. GTDB lineage: Bacteria > Bacillota > Clostridia > Lachnospirales > Lachnospiraceae > UBA3282. The sequence goes on along the minus strand of DESQ01000016.1, from coordinate 24,329 downwards.
TTATGTGACGGAAGAAAAGACAGCTTTGAGACGGAGATATCTTTCAAGACACCCGTTGGAGAGCTTGGAATGACCGCAGAGGGAGGTCTGTCCCATATTCAAAAAGGAGAAAGTTTTGATCTCGATCTGGACGAAGTGGTGTTTAGTATGGACGATGAGGAACTTCTTTTGATCCGGGGAGAAGTAGGTGTGGAGCCGCTTTCGCGGCGGGTAAAGCAGAATGTGAAGCCGAAGACGGCCTTCTTTGAACTGGATGAAGATGATTGGTACAACTGGTTCGACGAGATACTTGACGAGTATGAATATCTGCTTGACGGGCTGCTTTGGTAGCTTGCAGTTAAGACGGAGCAGGAAACTATTCTGACATGGAGGATTAGCATGGAAGAGAATGATGGGAAAATGATCGAGGAGATTATGCGGCATTTGGACACGGAATCGGAGCATGGCGTATACCGCATGAGCGTCAATTTCGACGAGGAGAGTACGGAACCTAAGAGCGTATCTCATGAGTGCTGTAATATGTATGGAAGGCCGGCATCGGAGACGGTTGGGCTTCTGGATATGTATACGGATATGAACGCGGGAGAGCCTGACCGAAATTAGTACAGAGGAGAAAAGGATAAGATGAGGCTGGAAGAACTGGTAGAATATGATCCGATCATGATACAGTGTCATGATAATCCTGATGCGGATGCCATAGCGGCAGGGTTTGGGCTCTGCCGCTATTTTGAATCTATGGGCAGGCAGGCCAAACTGTTTTACGGCGGCAGGAATAAGATACAGAAAACCAATTTGTTGTTGATGCTGGAGCATCTTGACATTCCCATCACCTATATAGAAGATGCGGCGGCGTACGTACAGGCACAGCCGGGCGGAAAGCTGCCGGGCCTTTTGATTACGGTGGACTGTCAGTATGGTGCAGGCAATGTGGTGCGGCTGCCCGCAGAGCATGTGGTGGTTATCGACCATCACCAGATCGAGACAAGACAGGCGCAGATGAGCGAGATCAATCCCCATGTGGGGAGCTGTTCTACGCTGGTGTGGCAGATGCTTTGCCGGGCTGGTTACGAGATAAAGGATGTAAAGCTGGGTACGGCTTTGTATTATGGCCTGTTTACGGACACGAATCAATTTTCGGAGATCTTTAATCCGCTTGATATGGATATGCGGGAAGCGGTTCCTGTTGATAAGACGCTGATTACCCTGTTCCGCAATTCCAATCTCACCCTGCAGGAAATGGAAGTGGCAGGGGTGGCTATGATTCGGCATATCTATAATAATGACTATAACTATGCGATCATCAAGTCAAATCCCTGCGACCCGAATATTTTGGGATTGATCAGCGATTTTCTGATTCAGGTGGCAGAGGTCTATTGCTGTGTGGTCTTTAACGAGACAAAGGACGGCTATAAGTTCTCTGTCCGTAGCTGCGTGAAAGAGGTACAGGCCAATGAACTGGCGGCTTTTCTGGCGGAGGGTGTAGGTTCCGGCGGCGGGCACTGGGAGAAGGCGGGCGGCTTTATCAATATGACGCTCTATGAGGAGGCTTATCCGACGCTTCACTCGGAGGCCTTTTTCAGTGAACGGCTCAACGACTATTTCGATCACTGTCAGGTTATTTATGCGAAAAAATATGATATTGATCTTTCGGATATGCAGATCTTTGTGAAAAAACCGATTCCGCTCGGCTATGTGGAGGCGAAGGATGTGCTGCCGCTCGGGACACCGATCACGGTTCGAACGCTGGAAGGGGATCTGGATATGGAGGTGGAAGAGGATCTGATCATTATGATCGGCATTAAGGGAGAGGTGTATCCAAACCGCCGGGAACGCTTTGACAGGACTTATGAGGCGACACAGAGGCCTTATCGGGAATGCGTGGATCATGGACAGATCGGCCTTATGTATGAACCGACGATCCATGATCGTTCCACGGGCGAGGTCAGGAAACTGAGTGATTACGCAAAGATTTGTATTGCGGACGGCGGGTCACGGATCTATGCCAAAGAATTGACCGAAAGGGTCAAAGTTTTTACTGCCTGGGACGAGGAGAAGTATATGCTGGGCAGACCGGGAGATTATCTTGCGGTGCGATATGACGATAAGCATGATATCTATGTGGTAGAGCGGGATATTTTCTTTAAGACGTATGAGGAAAAGAAAGGGGAGCAGCGTGAGAAAGAGTAAGGATATCACCGCGGCACAAAAAGGGCAGTATGACGCCTTTATCAGCTATCGGCACATGCAGCCGGACAGTTTTGTGGCACAGACATTGCATAGATATTTGGAAAGTTTTAAACTGCCGCGCAGCGTTGTGCGGCAAAAACGGGAGGAGAGTGACGGGGGACAGTTTAAGACCCGGATTCACAGAGTATTTCGTGACAGGGAGGAACTGCCCCTTGTGAGCAATCTTGCCGATCCGATCACGGAGGCGCTTAAGCATTCGGAGTATCTGATTGTGATCTGTTCGCCTAGACTGAATGAGTCAATATGGTGCCGCAAGGAGATAGAGACTTTTATCGAAATGCACGACAGGGAACATGTGCTGGCGGTTTTGGCGGAGGGAGAACCGGAGACTTCATTTCCGGAGGAGATTCTCTTTCGGGAGGAGGAAGAACACAAACCTGACGGAAGTGTCATTTATAATAAAATTCCCGTGGAGCCGCTGGCGGCGGATGTACGTGGGAGTACGCGCAGGGAAATACGCAGGAAAATAAAGAGCGAACTGCTTCGGTTGGCGGCTCCTATGTTCGACTGTAATTATGACGATTTAAAACAGCGGCACCGGGAACAGAGGATGCGGAGGGTGATTTTGACATCCGTATCGGCGAGTGTGCTGTGCCTGTTGATTGGAGTGGTCAGCACCGCTGCGGCTTTGAAAATACAACGTCAGAGCCAGCAGATCAAGTCAGACGCCCAGCTCATCTATGAACAGTCCGAATTGATAGAAGAGCAGTATGAAGAGTCCAGACAGCGGGTCACGGAAGCCTATGCAAGGGAAGCGCTCGACTATCTGGAAGAGGGAGACCGGATGCGGGGATTGACGGTGGGCGTCATGGCCTATCGGGAATACCTGTCGGCAAACGGCAGCAAAGAGCAGGCGGCGGACTGCCCGCCGCAGCTTCGGTATGCCCTGACAGAGTTGCTGCATCTGTATGAGAATGGTGCGCAGATTAAGCCGGATCGGATTCTGGAGGCGGGCAGCACCATTCGTTTTATGAAGGTTTCCCCCAAGGGAAGCAGAGTGATGGCGGTGGCGGATTCCGGCAAACTGACTGTCTGGAAGAGTCTACAGGAGTATTATGAGGAAACTTTTTGGCGGGAGAGAGTGAATCTGTCCTGGGAGTGTCAGGCGGGGTTTTTGACGGAGGATAAGATCCTGTACCCGCGGGAAACGGAAGGCGCGCAGGGAGAGGAGCTCTGTGTGCGGGATCTCGAAACGGATGAGATCACAACCTATCCCTGCGCCAGCTATGAGGGCGTGGTTTCCATACCGGAGAAAGAAACCTTTCTGGTGGTGGAGGAGGAAAGCTGTTATCTGGTGGGTGCAGACGGGAAAGCGACGGACAGACTACAGTGGGAACAACTGGAGGAAGGCCTGTATGTGCAGACCGGTTTTGAGGCGGAACAGACGGTCACGGAGGATGGCCGGATACTGGTGGCACTGGAACTGAAATTGAAGGGCGGAGGCAAGCGGATTGTGGTGCTTGCCTATCCTGCCGATACGAAGGAGACGCCGGAAGTTTCCCTGTATCCTGTGGATTATGAGTATATAGAAGCTCTGTGTCTGGAGGAGGGCGGCTATCAGCATGGCGCCGATCTGCTCTATGTGACCAGTAACCATAGGGAGGAAACAGATTCCGCGGCGGCCACAGCCGGCATGTCTGGCAGGCTCCAGGCGTTTGACTTATCTGGTCAAAAAGAGCTTTGGCGCTATGACCTGTCGGGCGGCTGGCTCTATGATGTGTGTTTTGCACATAAGGAGGGCAGCAGCTATCTTTTGTGTCAGAAATACAGTGACGCCTTGCTGTTTGACAGAAGGGACGGGACGCTGCTCGATACGTTTTCTTTCGGGTCGGAGGTCGTTAAGACTGGTTCCTATACGGACACGGATGATTTTATGGCGTTTACGAGGGACGGGACATGGTATTACCTGGACACGGAATACAGGGAAGCCATGAGCGGCGTAACCTTTTCCGATTGTACTTCCTCCAATGTGATGGAATTTGCCATGGGGGACGGCTACTGTGTGACGCTGCCCTACAACAGCAACCGCATCACGGTGTATCAGAGGGCGCTCGGCCAGGGGATGGAGGTATTCTACGAGGGGGGAATGGGTAGTTATGACGGGCAGGCGCAGCTTAGCGGGGACGGAAAGCTTTTGGCGGTGACAAGGTTTCATGATCAATATTATAACTGTGTGGAGATGTTCGATACCACTGAGAAAAAACAGATTTGGACGTATGAGGCAGCCTTCTTTACGGCGATGGCTTTTGGCGACTTCGACGGGGACGGGACAGAATCGCTTTTGGTTGTTACCAATGATGCTTACCATATCATAGACCCGGCGGATGGAACCGTCCGCCGAACCGTAACCTATGAGAACGAAGGCTTGAGATATCTGGGCATAGACCGGAAAAACGGGGTGCTTTCCATGAGACGCCCGCATACGTTGTACGGATACCGGCTTGCAGACGGAAAACTGCTCTATGAGGAGACGCTTGCGGACGGCGTCACGGCGGTGTGCAACGGACGGCCATTCTATGCGGTGGCTTCGACGGAGACGGACAGCCTGCTTTTTTATCAGATGGGAGTGGAAGATGTCTATATGACGATACCGCCCTATGATGTGGATGTGGAATATCTGAAAACTATGTTTTTTAGTGAAGAGGATGACGAGCTCTATCTGGTCTATCGGGACGGAACCGTAAGAATTTTATTTGTGGACTGGGAGGAAACCCAGTTGGAGTATTTCTGCGGCTCTCTTGGCAGGTATACGGGGTTTCCCGGCGGGATGAAGCGGTATGAGCCGGTAGAGGGAGCGGATTTTTACTTTTTATGCGGGGACGACGATGCCTACCAGATAGAACTGCGAGGCCTGCGGGGGCAGTGGTACAGCAAATACGCAAGGGTTCACGGCTATCTGGCATATGATGCTGCGTCGAACACCCTGTATCTGCACAACGGGGATACGATCTATACCTCCTCCTTATATTCGATGGAGGAGACGGTAGATATGGCGAGCAAGGTGCTGCAGAACAGCAGCTATTGGAATTATACGGAACGCTGGCCCTATTGTCTTCGGGATGATCAATATTAAGTGCCAAACGACGGATCTGCTTCTGGATTCCGCAGCAGGTCTTGCAGTTTTTTACAAAATGTGTATAATATATAGGTAGGTTTGTACCGCTGACAAAGCAGTTTGCAAGGAGGAATTCGATTATGGGCGTTTTGTTGTTGGGTGGTTTTTTGGTAGTAGTGATCATTCCGGTTGTGATCTCTGTGGTTTCTGCGGTAGTTTCCGGTGTTGCGGCTGCAGTGGATGACGAGGAAGACTAATTGGAACAGGGTTCTAAAAGTATATACATGATGAGTTTGAACACAGATTTAGGGATAGGGCAAAATTCCACAGTGTGGGATTTTGCCCTTTTGAGACAGAGGAGGGAGCAGACGTGGAGTCTAAAAATTTTATCGAGCAGATCATAGATAAGGATCTGGCGGAGGGTGTCTATGACACCGTGCACACCAGATTCCCGCCTGAACCCAACGGTTATCTGCACATCGGGCATGCCAAGAGCATACTGTTAAATTACGGACTGGCGTCCGAGTACGGCGGCAAGTTCAATATGCGTTTCGACGACACAAACCCCACGAAAGAGAAGAGCGAGTTTGTGGAATCCATCAAGGCCGATGTGAAATGGCTGGGAGCGGATTATGAGGAACGGCTTTTCTTTGCCTCCGACTATTTCGACCAGATGTATGAGGGCGCGCTGAAGCTGATTAAGAAGGGTAAGGCATATGTGTCGGATCTGACGGCGGATGAGATGCGGGAGTACCGCGGGACGCTGACAGAGCCCGGTAAAAATGATCCGAACAGAGACCGCAGTGTGGAGGAGAATCTGCGGTTATTTGAGGAGATGAAGGAAGGCAAATATGCGGACGGGGAAAAGACCCTGCGCGCGAAGATCGACATGGCTTCCCCGAATATCAACATGCGGGATCCGATTCTCTATCGTGTGGCGCACCTGTCGCATCAGAATACGGGGGATAAGTGGTGCATTTATCCGATGTATGATTACGCGCATCCGATCGAGGACGCGATTGAGGGAATCACCCATTCCATCTGCACGCTGGAGTTTGAGGATCACAGACCTCTTTACAACTGGGTGGTGACGGAGTTAGAGTACCCGCATCCGCCCAAGCAGATTGAGTTTGCGAAAATGTACCTGACCAATGTGGTTACGGGTAAGAGATATATTAAAAAGCTGGTGGAGGACGGTATCGTGGACGGCTGGGATGATCCCAGACTGGTGTCCATCGCCGCACTGAGAAGGCGCGGCTTTACCCCGGAGTCAATCAGGCTTTTTGTGGAACTGTGCGGGGTATCCAAGGCAAATTCTTCCGCGGAGTATTCCATGCTGGAGTATTGTATCAGAGAGGATCTCAAGATGAAACGGCCCCGGATTATGGCGGTGACTGATCCGGTCAAACTGGTGATAGACAATTACCCGGAGAATGAGACGGAGTGGCTTCCTGTGGTCAATAATCCGGAAAACGAATCTCTCGGCTCTCGTGAAGTGCCTTTTAGCAGGGAACTTTATATTGAGAGAGAGGATTTCATGGAGGAGCCGCCGAAGAAATATTTCAGGCTGTTTCCCGGGAATGAGGTTCGTCTCATGGGCGCGTACTTTGTGAAGTGCGTAAGCTATGAGAAGGATGATGCGGGAAATGTGACGGTAGTGCACTGCACCTACGATCCGGCTTCTAAAGGCGGCAACAGCCCGGACGGCCGTAAAGTGAAAGGTACGATCCACTGGGTATCCGCTGCGGACTCTGTAAAGGCCGAGATCAGGCTTTATGAGAATATCATTGACGAGGAAAAGGGCGTCTATAATGAGGACGGAAGCCTGAACCTGAATCCCAATTCGCTGACCGTTTTGAAAGAGTGCCGGATTGAGCCGTCAGTGAAGGATGCGAAGGCCTATGAGAGCTTTCAGTTTGTGCGGCAGGGATTTTTCTGTGTGGATTGTAAGGATTCCAGGCCGGAAAGTCTCGTTTTTAACAGAATTGTATCCCTCAAGAGCTCCTATGTATTGCCGAAAAAGGAGAATTAGGGTAGAATGGTTATATGTGGTTTTATAGAATAATATTGGGGAGGATGAGTAAATGGCAGGACTGTTGTCGGGGTTAGAGCAGTTTGGACTGAGCAATTTGGAAAATATGGATCTCTATGAGGCGCCTAAGAAAGAAGGGGAAGAAGGCGAAGGAACGCAGGCCGCTGCGCATGTGGTGCAGGAGCAGGACTTTCTCTTTGATAAATCATTCACCTGCCCGCTTTGCGACAGAGAGTTTAAGGCGAGAACCGTTAAGATTGGTAAGGCGAAACTGGCGGGAAGCGATCTGGATCTTCGGCCGAGGTACGAGCAGATCGACCTCTTAAAATATGATGTGATTATGTGTCCGTCCTGCGGCTATGCGTCACTGAGCAGATTTTTTAAATATCTGACTTCTCCACAGGCAAAGAATATCCAGAAGGCGATTTCGGCTAACTTTAAGCCGCAGAAGGAGACAGCGGAGACCTACACCTATGAGGAGGCGCTGGAGCGTTATAAAATGGCTCTCGCGAACGCGATTGTCAAGCAGACGAAGGCGAGCGAGAAGGCTTATATCTGTCTGAAAACGGCATGGCTCCTGAGAGGACAGGCGGAGCATCTGGATCCGGAGGAGGAAGGCTACGAGGAGAAGAAGAAACAGTGTCAGGAGGAGGAAGACGAGTTCCTCAGAAATGCACTGGAAGGATTTCTGGCGGCAAGACAGACAGAGAGCTTTCCCATGTGCGGTATGGATGAGCCCACAGTGGATTTCCTGATCGGCGTGACGGCGATGCGTTTTGAGCAGTATGATGTGGCAAGCCGCCTGATTTCGGGCCTGATCGCTTCCAAGACGGCCAATCCCCGTATGAAGGATAAGGCGAGAGATGTGAAAGAAATGATGATGAAAAAAATCAAGGAAAAGAACGCAGCGGCCAGAAAGTAGCGGCAGCCGGAAAATAGATGAGAGAGTTACCGATTCACATTGAGCTGGAACAAAAGAGCGGTAAAACATTATACGAACAGATTTACGAGTATATTCGGGAGGAAATCAGGAAGGGGAATCTTTTGCAGGACGAGAGACTGCCCTCCGCAAGGTTTCTCTCGGATTATCTGCAAGTTTCCAGAACGACGGTGGATATGGCTTACGGGCAGTTGGCTGCGGAGGGGTATCTCATCGCAAAGCCGAAAAGAGGATATTTCGTCGGCGATGTGAGAGAGCTGTATAATACTGGCATGGCGGAAACCTATGCGGAGACGGAGCCGTTTTGCCAGGAGAATGCGCCGGGATGGCGCTATGATTTTTCGCCCAATGCGATCGACATGAGCCAGTTTCCCTATGCCACTTGGAAGAAAATTACAAAAAATATTATGGTAGACGCCAGAAGCCATATGTTTGCGCTGGGAGAGCCGCAGGGGGACATAGAGCTTCGAAGGACGATCTGCCGGTATCTGCACGGATCGCGGGGAGTTAGCTGCGACCCGGAGCAGGTCATCGTCGGGGCAGGGAATGACTTCCTGCTTCTTTTATTGGAAAAGATATTGGGCCGCCACATTCATGTGGCGATGGAAAATCCGACCTATAGCAGGGCATATAAAATTTTCCGCTCTTTCGCATACCCGATATCCCTCATTCCCATGGATGATAAAGGAATCCGTGTGGATAAACTGGAGGAGAGCAAAGCGAAGCTTGCCTATGTGATGCCATCCCGCCAGTACCCCACAGGCGTTTCCATGCCCATCGGAAGACGGATGGAGCTTTTGCACTGGGCGGACGGGGAGAGGGAGCGCTACCTGATCGAGGACGACTACGACAGCGAATTTCGCTATAAGGGAAAACCGCTGCCGTCTTTGCAGGCGTCCGACAGACTGGGTCGCGTGATTTATATCGGTACTTTTTCCAAGGCAATCGCGCCGGCTATCCGTGTCAGCTATATGGTGCTTCCCTATCCGCTTTTGGAGAGATACCGCAGGGAGTGCGGTTTCTTTTCCTCCACGGTTTCCAGAATCGACCAGACCATTTTAAATGAGTTTATAAGCGACGGCTATTTCGAGCGGTATCTGAACAAAATGCGAAAACGATACCGTATGAAACATGATCTTCTGCTGGGAGAATTAAAGGATCTTGAAAAAGACTTTACCGTGAGCGGGGAGAATGCCGGACTGCATGTTCTGCTTACCGACAGGAAAGGCAGGAGCGAGGAGGCTTTGGAGAAAGCGGCAGCGGAGGCGGATGTGAAAGTTTACGGCATGAGTGATTTTTGTATGGAGGAGGAACAGAACATACCCGCAACGATCATTCTGGGATATGGCGGATTGTCACCAGAGGAGATTCAAACAGGCATTTCCCTATTAAAAAAAGTCTGGCATTGAAACCAGACTTTTGTTTTTTTACAGGCGGAATCTTCTCTAACGGTAGGTAAGTTTTTTCATCATATCAAAATAAGAACAGGTTTCATTGTAGAGGAGTTCCGGCTGGAAGGAACCGTCCTGGAAGCGGGCATCCATCAGTCCGTCCACCGTGTAGGTGAGTATCTGATCCAACTTTTCATAATCGACCTCCTCCTTAAACAGGGAGCGGTTGCTCTGGTTTTTGAGAACTGCCTGAATATCGGTCAACACATTTTTCTGGCGCTCGATGGACACAAGAGCTTCACTCACATCCTCAAAACGGCAGCGATCCAGAAACTGCTGCATATAGGGATAATTTTTGAGAACCTGCATTTTGCCATACTCCATCTGCCTGCGGATCTCGAAATAATCCTGCTCTGTGGAGGAGACGCTGCCGGTGATTTCAAGTTTCATAAAACGGACGCTGTAATCATAGAGGAAGCTGTAAAGGCCGAGTTTGCTCCCGAAATAATGGAATAAAAGTCCCTTGCTGATCCCGGCTTCATTCACAATATCGTCCGTGCTGGCATGTTTATAGCCGCCTGTCGAGAACACTTTCAAGGCGGCATTGATCATGCGATCCTGTTTTTCTTTTTTTAAATCAAAAAATTTTTCGTTCATAACTTCCTCAATTCTACATAAGTTGACCTTTTTGGTCGACCTTAACTATAGCACAATGTCGCCGGGGATTCAATGTTCTGTGGTAAACTAGTTTAGAAAAAATTTATAACTACAAGATGTAGTGGTCGGAAAGGGAAATTTCACAAAGTTTTTTCTTTTTTTATACATATTCTCTTTTCATTTTCGCAAAATAGTACTAATATAATAGTGATAGGGATTGATACGGTGAAAGGAGAACACTGATGGCGAAAAAATTTGGAAGATTATTGATGGTAACAGCGGCTCTTGGCGCCGTAGCAGGAGGGGCATACTACTACCTGAAAGGCAGAGATGCGCTCATGGATGACGATTTTGACGACGATGACGATTTTGATAATTTTGATGACGATCTGGATGAGCCGGATACGGATCGCAACTATGTGGATCTGGATCTTGGCAGAAAAGAGGACAGCGTAAAAGAGGAGTTAAAGGAAGATTTCAAGGAAGGCATTCAGGCGGCGAAAGCCGAGGCGACGGATAAGGTTGTCGGGAGCGTGAAGAAGGTGGAAGAATTCTTTGACGACGATGACAGCGACGGATCTATGGATGCGATATAATAGCTGCATATAAAAAACAAGTGCCTGCGTCAGCAGGCATTTGTTTTTTTTTATTTGTTCATTTTATACGGCGGATCGGCGGGATAGCCGCCCTTTAATTTCTGCATACCGCGCTGGATCGCGTCTCTTGAATTTTTCCAGTCGGCGTCTTTGTTGCGGTAGTCGAATTTCTCCACAAGCCATGAGACATCTTCGGAGAGCCTTGCCATATTTTGCTCCATCAGCGGGAAAACGGTATCGTAGAAGCCTGCCTTTTCCTTATCGTTTAAGCGGCTGTCGGCGGCCTCGCACAGATCGCCGAAGTGGTGGAGGCAGAAGCCCTTGCTCTCCTTCACTTTTTGACGAAATTCCGGATCTTTTTTATACATGACAAAAAACGTGTCCAGATAGCGTTCGTAGGTGTCCGCATAGCGGCTGCAGATATAGCAGGACGCTTCTTTTTCCGCAATCCAGATACCGATAGCGTTTGTGCGGCCGGTCTGTTTTTTCAGCTTATCTTTCAGGGAGGTCTTTCCGGGGGCAAAAGCTTTGATTTTCTCATGAAGCTCCTGATTCATCCGCTGGTAATGGGTTTTCAGAATCCAGGCGTTGCCCAGCGTATTGCCGTAGTCGAACATTTTTTTGAAGTGCATTCTGCAAAAACCTGCCTTGTCTGTCTGCTCCCTCACATCGCTTTCCATATAGGAGGAGCCGGAGCCCAGTACAAAATCAAGGAGATCCTGCTCCACATTGCGCTCGATAAAACAGAAAGGGCATTCATCGTGTGCGTTCATGGCGTCGTTTAAGGGGATGGTATAGAGTTGTTCTTTCATAAATCCGGGCTCCTTTCACACTGCTCATTGCATTCGTGTACATTATACCACAGATCGAGACAGCAAATCAAAAATCCTTTGCTTTACATAATATGACATATGTAGTATAATTATGTAAACCACTATCTTTTTTATGCGAATTGTTCCCTGCACGCGGGAATAGGCATAGATAGCGGGAAAATACGTAAAGGGGGAATTAAATGAAAGTACAAGTGAAAAAAGAGGGGATGGTGTATCTCCCCGCAAAAGCGATGACGGCTTTTGACATCAGAGAACAGGATTTTTTAAATTGCAGTCTGACACAGACCGGAATCCTGTTTACACCGATTGTTCTGGCAGGCAGCAGGCCGGGGCATAAAAAAAATTAGCACGCGGATAGAGTGTTTTGGTAAATTCAGTATTTATCAGGACGGCCGGTATTGTCCGATGAAAAACAGGAAGGCGGAGGAAATGTTGTCTTATCTGTGCTGCAGCGGTGGAAAAGCGGTGAAAAAGAGAATGCTGGAAGAGCTTATGTGGGCGGAGGCGGAACGCGGAAAAGCCAGAGACAGCCTGTATAAAGTATGCACCTTTGTAAATCGATGGCAAAAGCTTGAGGGTGTTGAGCTGCCGCTCGCTATTTATCGGGAAGAGATTTATCTGGATACGGAGCTGATAGAGCTGGATTTGCAGGAGTTTCTCATGTGCCTTAACAGCAAAGCTGTGGAGGACTGGGAACGGGCGGAACAGCTTTATACGGCTCCGCTTTTGTTTGAGAACAGTTATGAATGGGTGGAGGATTACGAGGCTTCGTATGATATAGCATATTATGAAGTGCTTGGGAGACTGCGGGATTATTACGAAGAACAGGGCAGACATGACAAAATCCTTTACTATAACAGGAAGTTGAAGGGATTCCGATAACTTTCCGATTTGTTTACACAAACTTTCCGATATGCCGTGCTACACTGGCTTCATCAGACAGGAAGTGCAGCTGCGGAAATGTTTGAAAAAATAAAAAAATGGAGGAAATGAATTATGGCAACACCTTATGTACTTAACGTAGACCATCAGGGAACATCCTGTGGGGATTTCTGTATCTACCAGACCTACGAGGATCAGGACGAGGATATCCGCTCTCTGGTATGGTTCAGCAAAACGGCGCATCCCGGCACCAAGCTGACTTTCGGATGGACGATTGATTACAGCTTTGCATGGTGTGAAGAGGGGGCTCTTGATCCCGGCGTAGTATTCCACGCATCAGAGGTCAGGAAGGCTGATCCTTCGGATGTCACAAACAATTCCATCGCTTTCAAGCGGGAAGACGGCGCGTATCATTTCGTGGAATCCGACCACAAGACAACGCAGGGTAAGCTGGGTATCAAGTGTGACGGTTCCATTCCGGCAGGTAAGGCATCCATCGGTATCGGCATGTCCGGTAACCCTGTGTTTGCGAGATCGGCAGACCCCAACCTTCAGTACACCTTCGGACTGCATCCCAAATACTGGATTGCGTTCGGTGATTTTGAAGAGGGCGAAGTGATTGACCTTAACCGCATGACGCAGAGATATGAGATCAAGTTCCCGGTCAACCAGTACGAGAGATCCATCAAGCTTACGGCCCGCAATACATGGGAAGCGACTGACTGACAAGTTTATATGGTACAAGGGATACGGATCGGCAGGCCGATTGGACTGCCGATCTTTCCTTTTAGCAAGGAGGTAAAAAATGAGAGAAATCAACAGGATGATCAGTCAATACAATTTTAGGAAAGGAGAGGCTTCCCGCATTCGCTATATTGTGATCCATTATACGGGCTGCTTTGGTACGGCGGAGGAAAACTGCCGGTTTTTTGCAGGCGGAGACAGAAAAGCGTCGGCGCATTATTTCGTAGGGTATGAGGGAGAGATCTGGCAGAGCGTGGAGGAAGAAAACATTGCCTGGCACTGTGGCGCAAAGACCTATAAACATCCGGAATGCCGAAATGCCAACAGCATAGGCATCGAGCTGTGTACGAGGAAGCAGAACCGAAGCAGTTTGAATGCGGGGGACAAAGACTGGTATTTTGAGGACGCTACGGTGGAGTCGGCGGCGGAACTGACCAGATACCTGATGGAGAAATATCATGTGCCGGCATCCAATGTCCTGCGCCATTATGATGTGACAGGGAAAGTGTGTCCGGCGCCCTATGTACATAATACAATGGGGCACACCTGGGATGAATTTAAGGAGTCCATAAGCGAGACGAAAGACCAGCTTCAGGATGGACTTGACAGGGTTGGTATCCTTGTGGGTCTTCTGTCAGCCGTGGTAAATTTTTTCACAAAGATGATGGGTGGAGAACAGAGGCCGGAGCCAGAACCGGAGCCCGTGCAGGAGGCGGAGGATGACGACCGGTATATGACGCTTATTATGGGAAAACCACGGGTGGGCGCAGACAGGATAGCGGCTTACATGATCAGCAAAAATCCTGCCGCCGCAGACTATGCCGGACAGCTTGCCCAGCTATATATAGAGGAGGGCACCTATGAAGGCGTGCGGGGCGATATTGCGGCTGCACAGGCCATGCTGGAGACGGGTAACCTGACTTTTAAAGGATCCGCCGTGACGTTGGAGCAGCATAATTTCTGTGGCCTGGGCGTTACCGCAAACGGTATGAAAGGCTGTTCCTTTAAAACCATGCGGGACGGCGTGCGGGCCCATATCCAACATTTGAAAGCTTATGCCAGCAAAGAGTCTCTTGTCAACGGATGTGTGGATCCCCGGTACGCTTATGTGCAGAAGGATTGTGCGCCCTATGTGGAATGGCTTGGGCAGAAGGAAAATCCGGAAGGAAAGGGATGGGCTGCCGGAGAGGGGTACGGCGGTAAAATTCTCCGCATTCTGAAAGAGATGAGAAATTAGCAGGGATAAAGAAAGGAGGAAACGCATGTTCTTAAGAAAATCAGAGTTTTCCCAGTATAAATTTCTGGTGGAGGGGTTGACAGATGAGATTTTAAAAAAACGTGTGGAGACAAGCCTTCGTTTTTATATCACAAGAGCCAATAAATACAGGAAACGGTCTGCCTTTCTGGGAACGGCAAGTATTGTGATGCCGGCTTTTGCTACATTTGCGTCGGCGGCCGCCAGCTTCTATGAGGAGCAGTATCCGTCGCTCGATCTGGCAGTTCCCGTGATCACGCTGATTGCGACGGTGACGGCGGGTATAATCGCGCACTTTAAATTCTCTGAAAAAGGGCAGAATTACAGAAACCTGGCGGAAAGCATGAAGAGCGAGGTAGCGATGTATGAATGTCAGGCGCAGAAGTACAGTAAGGAGAAGGTAAAGAGCGAGGAACAGGCGAAGGACATTTTTCTGCAGGCAGTCGAGAAGATCATAGAGGACGGTTACAGGAAGGGCAGTGAATTGGAGACCGCAGAAGATGAGAAAAAACTTGCGTAATTCTATATTTACAGGTGACGGCGCCTGAGAGTTTTTGGTATAATAGAAAAAAAGTATATCGAAATGGAGAAAGTTATGCAAGGTCAACTTCCGGCGATCAATGAGGACAAAGAAAATCTGCTGTCTCAGGTGGCGTGTTTTGCGCTGGATATGGATGGGACGATCTATCTCGGCGAACAGTGGATCGACGGCGCGAAAGCATTTTTGGAGCGCATTGAGGCTTCCGGGAGAAACTATGTTTTTGTGACCAATAACTCTTCCAAAAATGCGGCGGTCTATGTGGAGAAGCTTGCGCGGATGGGGCTTGTGGCTGGGGAGGAAAAAATTGTTACCTCCGGACAGGCCACCATCTGGTATCTGCAAAGGCACTTTCCGGACAAGAGAGTGTTCCTTTTGGGAAACGGGCTGCTTCGGGAGGAGTTTGCGCAGGCGGGGATCAGACTGGAGGAAAATGATCCGGAGGTGGTGGTGACGGCCTTTGACACCTCTCTCGACTACCAGAAAATGTGCAAAGTCTGTGATTTCGTGCGTGCGGGTTTGCCCTACCTGGCCACGCACCCGGACTATAACTGCCCAACGGAAGACGGATTTATCCCGGACGTCGGCGCGATTCACGCTTTTATCCACGCTTCGGCATTCCGCTATCCCGACAGGGTGATCGGTAAGCCGAACGAGGATATCATTGAATATTTGACCACAAGGGTCAACACGGAAAGAAGCCGTATCGCTATGGTGGGAGACCGTTTGTATACGGATATTGCAGCGGGCAGGAACCATGGGTTGAAGAGCGTATTGGTCTTGAGCGGTGAGGCGTCGATGGAGGATGCAGCGCGCTCCGAAGTCAGCCCCCATCTGATCTTTTCTTCCGTGAAGGAGATGATTCCTTTTCTGTAAGGGTTTGCGGATGATATGACGATAAAATAGGTACAGATACATAGCAGGACAAAAAGGAGTTATGGGAAATGAATATACAGGCACAGGTATGCGGCATTATTCTGCTTGTTATTATGTTTCTTTTTTACAGGAGATATGAATCGCTTCGGCTGGGCACACAGATCGCTTTTCAGGTGCTCATGGTGGGGATGATGCTCTGCGTCTTTTTTGACATGCTTTCCATCTGGGCGATTGTCAGATTGCTGTTGGATCACAGGCAGGTTGTGATCGTGATCTGTAAAACCTATCTGATGTCCATTGTGCTGGTAACCTTATTGGGATTTTTGTACGAATGTGCGGACGTGTACGGCGGACAGAAAAAGTTTCTGCGGATAGCGGCGATCGGATGCGGCGCTTTTCTGATTGAGAGTATCGTAATCGCCTGCCTGCCGATCGGTATCTATAAGATGGGAAGAGTGGTGTACACGGCGGGGCCGTCGGTATTCTCCACTTATATGTTTGCGGGAAGTTTTCTGATTTCCAATGTCATTTTTACGGTTCGGAAACGGAAGCAGGGCAATCCCAGAAGAAGCCAGGTGATTCTGTTCTGGATGGGACTATGGACTGCTGCCGCGGTGACACAGTTTCTGAATAATGAGCTTTTGCTTGTGGGTTATGCGGGCGCACTGGGCGTTCTGGTGATTTTTTTCCGGCTGGAAAATCCGGAATATCTGACAGACCGGGTGACGGGACTTTTCAATCAGGACGCACTGCTGCTCTATGCGCAGAAACTTTATAACGGGGAAAGGAATTTCTCAGTTTTGTCGATCTGGTGGAATCTTGGAGTCAGTCAGGCTGACGAGGAAGCCAAAGAGCAGGCGGTGATGGCTGCTTTTGCCAGAAGGCTGCCTAAATTTGAGAGCACCAGGATATTTAAAATGGGTGACGACGAGGTTTGGATGATTTTTGAGGAATTGGAGTGTGCCGAGAGTAATGTGGAGAAGGCAAAAAGCTACATGGAGTACGGCAGAAGAGAGCTCGGCGGCATGGCGCAGGTGGAGTATACCTATATGGCTGACACATCTCTGGTAAATGATTATCAGGAGATGGTACATCTGATGCAGTATGCCAGATGGAAGAGCCGGGATCACAGCGCGTCAAACTTTAAGCGGGTGGACAGTGCGTTTGTGGAACAGATGCGGCAGGAGAAGATCATGGAGCAGATGCTGGAAGAAGCCATGAAGGAAGACCGGATCGAGGTGTTTTATCAGCCCATCTACTCCACCAGGGAAAAAAGGTTTGTGAGCGCGGAGGCGTTGGTGCGCATGCGGGATCGCGAGGGAAAACTGGTGCCGCCGGGGGCGTTTATTTCTGTGGCGGAAGCCAACGGTAAGATTCTGCCGCTTGGCGAAATCGTGTTTGACAAGGTGTGCCACTTTTTTACAAAGGAAAGTCTGGAACAGTACGGGCTGCATTATATTGAAGTCAACCTGTCGGTGGTGCAGTGCGGGTATCCCGGACTGGCGGACGATTACATAGGTATTATGGAGAGGTATCAGATCAATCCGAAATACATCAATCTGGAAATCACCGAGTCTGCGTCCATGGCGGCGAAAAAGACGCTTCTTGAAAATATGCGCAGGCTGATGGAGTATGGCGTTTATTTCTCGCTGGACGATTTCGGCACAGGGCAGTCCAATCTGAATTATATTGTGGATATGCCGGTTAATATTGTGAAGTTTGACAGAGAGATGAGCCAGGCGTTTTTCCGTGACGAGAAGGCAAAGTATGTGATGAATGCCGCCATGCAGATGATTCATGGAATGAAACTGAAAATTGTGTCTGAGGGAATCGAGACTGAGGATCAGTATCTGGCCATGGAGGAGCTGGCAATTGATTATATTCAGGGTTATTATTTCTCAAAACCGCTTCCAGAGACGGAATTTCTTGCGTTTTTGCAGGAGAACAATGATTTGATTGTGAAAAATACATAAATGGTCTGTATAATTTCTATCTAAAACACCAAAAATAATTGATAAATGAAAATACCCTATTGCAAAATTGCTAATAAGGTTATATACTTAACCTAAGCAATCGGAAACGTTACCGACAACGATACCGATACCGTTACCGAAATCGTTTCCAAAACAAATAACTTTATTCTTACACTGAAAGGGAGAGGGAAAACAATGAAAAAGAAAATTGTAAGCACCATGCTTTGCGCAGCAATGATTACAACCATGTTAGCTGGCTGCGGCGGCTCTGACAACGGTGGTTCAGCAGCAGACAATGCGGGTTCTACTGAGGAGGCAGCTCCGGCGGGGGACAGCGCAGATGCCGGCGAGGCAGCGGCTCCGGCAGCAGGCGGCGGTTCGGTTTACTGGTTGAACTTCAAACCGGAGTCCGATGAAGTGTTACAGGATATCGCAGCGACTTACACAGCGCAGACGGGCGTGGAAGTGAAGGTAGTTACCGCTGCTTCCGGTACTTATTCCACGACACTGTTGTCCGAGATGGATAAATCCGCACCTCCGACATTGTTTGTCATCGGTAACCAGGCCGGCGTAAAAGACTGGAAAGATTACGCACTGGATCTGACGGGCACAGCGATTGCCAATGAGCTGAACACAGACGCTTATAACCTTTATGATGAGACCGGCAAGTTAGTTTCCATCGGTTACTGCTACGAGTGCTACGGCATCATCGTAAACCCGGATCTGATTGAAAAGGCAGGTCACACCATGGATGAGATCAAGAATTTTGACGGTTTGAAGGCGGTGGCAGAGGATATCCACTCCCGTGCAGGCGAGCTTGGATTTGACGCTTTCTCCTCCTCCGATATGGATGATTCTTCTTCCTGGCGTTTCACAGGACATATGGCAAACCTTGAGTATTACTACGAGCAGGAGGGAACACCCTGGACAGAGTGCCCGCCGACGATCACCGGCAAGTACCTGGATAACTTCAAAAACCTGTATGACCTTTGCATCAACAACAGTCTGACAGACCCGAAGGAACTGGCTACCGGCGGACATGATGCGGAGAACGAGTTCAAGACAGGACAGGCGGCATTCTTTATAAACGGTTCCTGGGAATATGAAGCGGTAAAGGGTGATGTGCCGAACGCTACGATGATTCCTTACTACTGCGGTGTTGCCGGCGAGGAAAAGGCAGGCCTTAACTGCGGTACTGAGAACTGCTGGGCGATCAACTCCAAGGCTTCCGCAGAGGATCAGCAGGCAACCATGGACTTCATGGTTTGGTGTGTGACAGATCCTGACGCTTCCCGTAAGTTAGTGGATACCTTCGGCGTTATGCCTTACAAGTCTGCGGCAGAGTCCACCAACGGATTCCTGGCGGCGGCTGACAAGTACACGGCTGACGGATGCTATGTCATGAACTGGGCAACCAACTTCCAGCCTAACGTAGATTCCTATCGTGCTACTTTAGTAAGCGCTCTGAACCAGTACAATGCAGATCAGTCCGATGCAAACTGGGAGATCGTACGCACGGCATTTGTAGACGGCTGGGCAAACGAATACAACGCAGTGAACAACTAAGCAGAACCCAAAAATAAGACCGATAAATAAGACCGAAATATCAAAGAGGCGGCGGGGCGGGTGCTTTATCCGCTCCGCCTTTTTCAGGCAAGACCGCGGACGTTATCAAAAAAATCAGGAGGTGATACCATGAAAACTAGCAGTAGTAATTCTCTTCAAAAGGCGATCAGACGCTGGGGAATCCTCTTTATGGGTCCTGTACTTATTGCTTTTATCATTGGATTTGTCTGGCCTTTCATCCAGGGTATCTGGCTGTCCATGTGCCAGTTCCGTCTGATTTCCGATGCGAAATTCATAGGCTTTGGCAACTATGTGAAGACCTTTCAGGACGCTTCTTTCCGCCATGCATTCTGGTATACGGCAATGTTTGCCGTCGTATCGCTTGTGATTATCAATGTGCTGGCATTTATCGTGGCCTATATTCTGACGCTGGGGATTAAGGGCAGCAACCTGTACCGTACCGTATTTTTTATGCCGAACCTGATCGGCGGTATCGTACTGGGTTATATCTGGTCGATGATCTTCGACGGCATTCTTGGCCGTTATCAGACTTCCATTCTGTTAGAAAGCAAATATGGCTTCTGGGGATTGATCATTCTGATGTGCTGGCAGCAGGTCGGCTATATGATGATCATCTACATTGCAGGACTGCAGAATGTGCCCGGTGACATTCTGGAGGCGGCCCGCATCGACGGTGCAACTTCCATGCAGACACTGTTTAAAGTAACGATTCCTAACGTGATGAGCTCCTTCACAATCTGTATGTTCCTCTCCCTGACAAACGGCTTCAAACTGTTTGACCAGAACCTGGCGCTGACCGGCGGACAGCCTTTTATCATTCAGCCGGGTGGAACGACCATCAAGACGACAGAAATGCTGGCGCTCAATATTTACAATACATTCTACAGTTCCAACACGACTTCCCAGGGTGTGGCACAGGCAAAGGCAGTGATTTTCTTCATTCTGGTGGCGGGACTGGGATTGCTCCAGTTGAGCTATACACGTAAAAGGGAGGTGCAGCAGTAATGAAAAAGAATACAAAAACAATCCTTTCCGTGATATTGGCTGTAGTCAGCATTGTTTATGTGCTTCCTGTGCTGGCAGTTGTGATCAATTCATTTAAACAGAATACCTTTGTAAAAACCAATACCTTTGCGCTTCCCACCGGGGAGATGAACGCCGGTTTCAGCAATTTTGTAAAAGGTATGACTTTCGGTAACTATCCTTTTGTGAATAGCGTATTGTACAGCGTTGTGATTACATTACTTTCTACGTTTTTAATTTTACTGTGTACCTCCATGGCGGCGTGGTATATCGACAGGGTGAATTCACTTTTTTGTAAGGCAGTCTACTTCCTGTGCGTGTTCTCCATGGTTGTGCCGTTCCAGATGGTGATGTTCCCGCTGTCCAAAACGGCGGATAAACTGCATCTGAATACGCCATGGACGATTCCGATCGTTTATCTGGGATTCGGCGCCGGACTTGCGATCTTCATGTTTGTCGGATTTGTGAAAGCGATTCCGCTGGAGGTGGAAGAGGCGGCGTCCATCGACGGCTGCGGGCCGGTGCGAATTTTCTTCCAGGTGGTTGTGCCCATGTTAAAGCCGACGATGATCTCCGTGGGTATCCTGGAGATTATGTGGGTGTGGAACGACTATCTGCTTCCGGTGTTAGTGCTTGATATCAATAAATATCGCACGATCCCCATTCACATCCAGTACCTGAAAGGGAGCTACGGCACGGTGGATCTGGGCGCGACGATGGCGCTTATCCTGATGAGCATTATTCCGGTTATTATTTTCTATCTGTCCTGCCAGAAGTATATCATCAAAGGTGTGGCAGCGGGTGCAGTGAAAGGCTAATGCCAAAATTCCCAAAGTGAAATACCGATCAGGGGTGAAAGCTCCTGATCGGGCTTGCTATTTTCGACAAAAAGGAGTAAAATTCGTTTAGAAATCGATTTCCGAGAGGGCTCGGGTCGATGGACAGGAAAGGATATGTAGCGTTATGAGAAAGAGCGGTGTATTACTGCCTGTTTCCGCTATCCCGTCTAAGTATGGGATCGGCGCCTTTTCCAAGGAGGCATATACCTTTATAGATTTGTTAGAAAAAGCAGGGCAGTCTTACTGGCAGATTCTGCCGCTTGGCCCCACGGGCTATGGCGACTCTCCCTATCAGTCTTTTTCCACTTTCGCGGGAAACCCTTATTATATTGATTTGGAAGCACTGATAGAAGAAGGGCTTCTGACAAGGGCGGACTGCGAGGGATATGATTTCGGTGACGACGACGGTTATGTGGATTACGAGAAAATCTATCTGTCTCGTTTTAAAGTGTTAAAGAAGGCGTTTCAAAAGAGCCATATCGAAAAAGAGGAGTCCTACCAGAATTTTGTGGAGGAGAACGCCTATTGGCTGAAAGACTATGCCCTTTACATGGCGGTGAAGAATGCCTTTGGCGGTAAGAGCTGGGCCGAGTGGGATGAAGACATCAAACTCCGCAAACCGGAGGCCATGAAAAAATATTCTGAAAAATATGCGGAGGAAACCGCATTTTATCAGTTCCAGCAATACCTGTTTGCCAGGCAGTGGTTTGCGCTGAAGGATTATGCAAATAAGAAGAAAATTGAGATTATCGGGGACATTCCCATCTATGTAGCCTTTGACAGCTCGGATACATGGGCGAACCCCGAACTTTTCCAGTTGGATAAAACACTGACCCCCACGGCGGTGGCGGGCTGTCCGCCGGATGCTTTTTCGGCAACGGGGCAGCTTTGGGGCAATCCCCTGTATCGTTGGGATTACCATAAGAAAACGGATTATGCGTGGTGGATGAAGCGGATCGGTTACTGTTATAAACTTTACGATGTGGTGCGGATCGACCATTTCAGGGGATTTGACGAGTATTATTCCATTCCCTATGGAGACGAGACGGCGGAATTTGGCCATTGGGAAAAAGGCCCCGGCTACGATATTTTTAAGACCATGAAGGCGAAACTCGGCAAAAAGGCCGTAATCGCAGAGGATCTTGGATTTTTGACCAAATCGGTCATAAATTTGGTAAAAAAGACCGGCTATCCCGGCATGAAAATTTTGCAGTTTGCTTTTGACTCCAGGGAAGAAAGCGATTATCTGCCCCATAATTACGTGGCAAACAGTATTGTCTATACGGGAACGCATGACAATGATACTACGCTTGGCTGGTACGAAAAACTGAACCGCAAGGACAAGAGCTTTGCGAAGCAGTATTTGCATATTAAGTCGGGAAAAGACGTTCAGTGGGAATTTATCAGGGCGGCGATGGCCAGCGTGTCCGATACCTGTGTGATTCCGATGCAGGACTATCTGGGACTGGGAACAGAGGCCAGAACCAATATACCGTCCACGCTGGGGACGAACTGGAAGTGGCGCATGCTGCCGGGTCAGTTTACGGAAGAACTGGCGGAACGAATTTTAAAGATGACAAGACTTTATGGGCGGGCAGGCAGAGGATAATCCTTACGGCGCCGTACTTGTACGGAATGACAGAGAGAAGCGCAAAGATGTGTGAGTTTGGGGGATACGGATGGCGGAGATTACGATCAAGGATATAGCAAGACAATGCGGTGTGGGAGTCAGTACGGTTTCCAGAGCGATCAATAATCATCCGGACATCAACCCGGAAACCAAAAGAATGATTTTGGAAGAGATTGAGAAGACAGGGTTTATCCCCAACAACAGCGCGAGAAATTTAAAGAGGACGGACGCGAAATGTATTGCGGTTCTCGTGAAGGGAATCACCAATCCCTTTTTCAGCAGTATGATTCAGATCATTGAGGAGGAGACGCAGCGAAACAGGTATGCGCTGGTGCTGCGGCATGTGGAGGCCCAGGAGGATGAGATCGATGTGGCGCTGGAGCTGGAGAAGGAGAAACGGCTTCGCGGGATCGTCTTTCTTGGCGGCAAGTTCGAGCATTCCGAGGAAAAGATCAGAAAACTGAAAGTGCCGTTTATTTTCAGTACCATCGGGGTTAATGTGCCCGTTCAGATGAATAAGGTGGAATTTTCCAACATAGCGGTGGATGACAGGCTGGAAAGCAAAAAGATGACGGAATATCTGCTGCATCTGGGACACAGGCGGATTGCTCTGATCACAGAGCGATCAGATCTGCCCATCGGCCGTCTGCGCACGGAAGGATTTAGACGGGCTTTTGACGAGCATGGATTTACAGTGCCGGAAGAATTGATCTGCTACGTTCAGGAGGATATCGACCATTATTCCATGGAGAACGGCTATCTGACGGCGAAGAAACTGTTGGAATCCGGGCAGGAAGTGACAGCGATCTATGCGATTTCGGATTCGCTGGCGATCGGCGCCTGCCGGGCGGTACATGAGGCGGGAAAGCGGATTCCCGAAGATATCTCGGTGGCCGGATATGACGGCATCGAGTTGGGAGAATATTATAATCCAAAACTTACCACGATTAAGCAGCCGGTGGAGGAGATTGCGAAGAAGACAATCAGGCTGCTTCTGGATGTGATCGCGGAGCGTAAGGAGCACCAGCAGATTGTCTGTCCGGCGCAGTTAGTGGAGAGAGAGTCAACCGGGCCGTGCTGAAAAGCACGGCTTTTTTAGATTCCGATTTTTTTCCGATTTGTTTCTAAAAATTTTCCGACGCGCTGTGCTACACTGGCTTCATCAAACAGGAAGCGCGCCCACATGTTTGAAATATAAAACATCAACGGAAAAGTCCAGCTAAGAAATGTC
>DESQ01000044.1 GCA_002361355.1 Lachnospiraceae bacterium UBA3310 | reverse complement strand
CATAAATATATTGTAGTAGAAAAGAAAGTTAGATATTATTTCAGAAGTTGTTTCAACATTTCTAAGCGAACAGGAACGATTAGAAGGTATTTCGCCGCGGGATTTATTTTTGCTGTTACTAAATTCAAATATATCGCCATCTTTGGATGAATTGCTCGGTGTATTTGAAATGCTTTCCGGGGAGGAAATTGGCATATTGCAAAGGGATAATGAAGAAGAGTCACCGGAAAATGTGAGATATACATTAAGAGGCGCGAAAAGAACAATCAATCACTTAAGGGCATTGGCATCAGCCATTGAAAAGGGGATTCAGGGATAGGGAAGGTAATGGAATAAGATGCAAAAATGGTAATCGGAAAGTTGTTTGAAGAAGCAAAATCAGCCTGCTATTTACTTTGACTGTTTTTAGTTGTAAAAATCGTATAGCAAAATACTTTATAAATGCTACCATATAATATATCCTGAAAGCGTCATAAGGAAAGAGGTGGAACGATGGCTCAAATTAGTTTACGTATAGAGGATGATGTGAAGAAAAGGCGGATATCATTCGAGGTGTCTGCGGATCCGTTTTACTCTGAAAGTAATATGGCACATTTGCGTAGAGGTGTGGAAGCTCTCAATGCTGGAAAGGGTGTGGAGCACGATATTATCGAGGTAGATGAATGAGTATCATAGAAGTCCGTTACATCACACCTGACGACGACAGAACAGCAATCAGCAGAATATATGAAAAAAGTTGGAAATATGCCTATGCCGGCATCATACCGCAGGATTATCTTGACTCTATTCCAGCGGGACAGTGGGTATCAGGCTTGGATCATCCTGATCGGAGGACATTACTTTGTATGGAGGATGATATGTTTGTCGGGACGAGCAGTTTTGGTAAATCCAGGTTGAGACAGCTTGAGGATTGGGGAGAAATCGTTTCTTTATATTTACTGCCCGATTATATAGGGAAGGGTTATGGGAAAATTCTTTTGCAATCCGCTGTTTCAGAATTAAAAAAGTCGGGATATGAACATATCTTTTTATGGGTTCTTGAAGAAAACATCAGGGCAAGACGGTTTTATGAGCGATTTGGCTTTCAGCGAACCGATGATTATTTAGATGACAACATTGGCGGAAAAGCTTTACGGGAAGTCAGGTATATCTACAGACAGCCCGTCCCAATTTAATCGATTGTTTCAAGCTTGCTCTTTCAGCAGAGGAAACGCTTTTTTCAATTTCTCGATCAACTCTATATCCGCCGGAAGCCAGTTTACACTGCCTAATGTTTCCGGTGTCAGCCATCTGGCCGCTTCGTGTTCTTTTAGTACCAGATTTCCGGATTTGACCGTACAGAGAAAGCAGTCCATTGACAGGTGGAACGCTGGATAGTCATATTCTACGGTGTCGAACAGACCGCCAACCTCGATTTCTGTGTCAAGTTCTTCCCGGATTTCTCTGACAAGCGCCTGTTTGGGCGTTTCGCCTTCTTCGATTTTGCCGCCGGGAAACTCCCAGCCGTCCTTGAACGAGCCGTAACCTCTCTGGGTAGCTAAGATTTGATTGTCATGAACGATGATAGCGGCGGCGACTCTGACTGTTTTCATATTTCTGCACTCCATTCTTAATCACATATCAGATTATAACAGAGAATAGGAAAAAAAGACAGGGATACGGAAAAACGTTATGTAATCCTTGAAAAATGTCAAAAAACCATTTTTATACAGATTTTCTCTTGCTTTTCCAGAATAATTGCTGTATTATGAGTTTACATAATGGAATTTACATAATTTGGGAGAATATCCAAATTTGGTTTGCGATATTGACGGAGGTGCTATTATGAAAAAAAACAGGATTATGAGGATCTCAGCGCTGTGCGCTCTTACAGCCGGGATGGTTTTGAGTCCGGCAGGGCAGATGGGTGTGCAGGCGGCTGAGGTGATTGCCACGGTGCAGGGCAGCGTCATGAAGGGAACGACGACAGATCTTTTAAAACTTGCCACGAAAGAAGGCAATATGGAAATCAAGCTGGACAGCAGCACGGATGCGAGCGGCTGTAAGGTTCTGCTTCCTGGCTATGATGTCAGCGTTTCGGTAGCCCATGGCTCTGACGAGTATCTGCATGCGGTGAGAATTGTCAGCGGTTTGAAGTCCGATATGGTTTCTCTGGATACGTCCAAGTATTCCACGGTCAGCGGAACCATCAGCGAGAAGTCGAAAGACGGTATTTTGTACGTGAAGACGCCGCAGGGAGATATGGAGATCAAACTTGACGCCACCACGGATATGAGCGGATGCTCTGTGCTTGTGGCGGACAAGACCTATCAGATTACTGTTGTGCGCGGTTCGGATGCCTACATGCATGCGACTGCCATTTCCGATTCGTCAGGTGTAGCGCTTGGGAGCGGCAGTACTGCTTCGACCGTGCCCGCCTCCTCACTGACGCCGGCGCCGGAATCTTCGGTGGGTGTTGATACCAGCACGGTTACGGGTACGGTAAATAAGAAGACAACTTCTGACCGGTTGTTTTTGGATACACAATACGGTCAGATGGAGATTGCGATCGATCAGAATACGGATTCCAGAGGCGGCATTTTTCTGATGGAGGACAGAAAACTGTCAGTGGCCGTTTATCGTGGTTCTGATGCGGTTATGCACGCAGCGACCATTGTGGCGGCCAAGGAGAGCGTCATTCCCGTATATGTAGATAATACTTCTCCGGCAACGGTGACGGGAACTGTCAGCAGCAAATCGACGGAAAATATTATGTTCCTGCATACGAACGACGGCGACATGGAGCTCAAGTTGGATAATGTGAGAAGCGTCACGGGATGTAAGGTGTTGGTGAGAGGCAGAAAAGTAACGGTGACCTGTGCGCGCGGCTCGGATGCTTATATGCACGCCATTGATATTATCGGAAACTAATATCGGAAGTTAAGCCATATGCCCTGACGGTATATGGCTTGTTTTTTGAGAACAGGAGGCATGGGGCATGCAGTTTACCTATGAATGCTATAAAGCATTGCTGCAAAAACTGAGAGAGCATGGTTATGAGATAGCGGATTATGAATCGTGGAGGCAGAAAAAACGCTGCGTGATTCTGCGCCATGATATTGATTATGATGTGCATAAGGCGGTTGAGATGGCTGAATTTGAGCAGGAGGAGGAAGCTGCAAGCACTTATTTTGTGCTGCTGACCTCAGATTTTTATAATGTATTTTCCAGGGGAACCAACCAGGCGCTCCATAAAATAATAAGCTGCGGACACACGATCGGTTTGCATTTCGACGAGGTGAGATATCCGTTTCTTGCGGGTGATCCGGAAGGAATCAGACAGAAAATTGCCGAGGAGGCGGAAATTCTCAGCACGGCGGTCGGGCAAAAGATAACTACGGTTTCCATGCACCGGCCAAGTAAGGAGATACTGGATGCCGATTTGCAGATACCGGGTATCATAAACAGTTATGGCAAGGTTTTCTTTAAAGATTTCAAATATTTATCGGATTCCCGCCGCAGATGGAGAGAGCCGGTAGAAGAGATCATTTCGTCAAAACAGTATGAAAGGCTTCATATTCTGATTCATGCCTTTTGGTATAACCGGCAGGAGATAGACCTGCACGATTCCGTTGTCCGGTATGTCAATGGAGGAAACCGTCAAAAGTATGTTTGGCTGGAGGATAACATTACGGATCTTGGGGCAATTATGCCGCCGGAAGAAGTTTTATAGAAATGGGAGAAGAAAGGATAAGAGCCGGAATCATGAAAGTAAGAAAAATCCTGGAATGGCTGGACAAGCAGGGATATGCATACACTTTTACGGGCAAAACGGACGTGGAGATCAGCGGGTTTTCCAGTCTTGCCAATTATGCGGAAAATACCCTTACATGGATTAAAAATGAAAAAAATTATCACAACGCCGGGCGGGCAGACGGGGTAGCTTGTGCCGTGGTACAAAAAGGCGTGAAAACGGATTACACTACAGTCATAGAAACGGACAATTCAAAGGAAGTATTCTTTGCAATTCTGCGCAATTTTTGGGGAGAAAAGCAGATAGAGGGAAGCGTCGGGGAGGGAACTGTCCTGTCAAAAGAGGCTGTGATTGATCCGACGGTTATCATCGGATGTAACTGTACGATCACGGGGGACGTAGTAATCGGGGCGCATACGATTATCGGACATAACGTGGTGATACAGGGACGGGTCAGAATAGGGGAAAACTGTTATATACAGTCGGGCGCGGTGATTGGCACGGACGGTTTCGGATTCAGCAAAGACCCGGAAACGAAACACAGGACGAGGGTGGAGCATTTTGGCGGCGTGGAAATTGGCAATGACGTATTTATCGCAGGGCAGGTGAGTATCGAGAGAGGGACGATTGACAATACGGTAATCGGAAACGGTGTAAAAATTGAAGCGCCCACGCTGATTGCCCATAATAATGTGATAGGGGATGACACGATCATTCTCGCTTCCGCTCTCTACGGAAGTGTAAAGGTGGGGGCGCGGTCTTATATCTCCGCCAGCACGATAGAAAATCAGATGACAGTCGGGGATGACACGGTGATCGGCATGGGCTCTGTCGTGAATAAACCCATTGGGGATCATGTGATCGCTTATGGAATCCCTGCAAGGGTAGTGAGAGAGAATGACAGCGATTTATAGAGAGCGGATTAAATTTTATTATCTTTATAATTGACAATCTCACATAATGGGTGTATTATCTGTATAGTTATTTCATATTTATCCTATTGAGTAACTAGGATATAGAAGTTATGGGATTGAATGAGAATAAAATGCAGGACAAAAAGGAGGTCATTTCAATGGCGAACATTAAAAAGAGTGCGGCGGAGCTGATCGGCCACACACCTCTGATGGAGGTAGTCAATTACGAGAAGAACAATAACATTAAGGATGCGACAATTCTGGTTAAGCTGGAATACCTGAATCCGGCAGGATCGGTGAAGGATCGTATCGCTCTCCACATGATTGAGGTGGCGGAGAAAGAGGGCAAGTTAAAGCCCGGCGGCACAATCATTGAGCCTACCAGCGGTAATACGGGAATCGGCTTGGCAGCGATGGCGGCGGCAAAGGGATACAAGGCGGTGCTGACATTGCCGGAGACGATGAGCGTGGAGAGGCGCAAACTCCTGCAGGCGTATGGCGCGGAACTTGTGCTGACAGACGGTTCAAAAGGGATGAAGGGCGCGATTGAGAAGGCGGAGGAACTGCGGGCGGCAACACCCGGCTCCATCATTTTAGGACAGTTTGAGAATCCGGCTAACCCGGCAGCCCACAGGGAGACTACCGGCCCTGAGATCTGGGAAGACACGGACGGAAAGGTTGATATTTTCGTTGCGGGTGTCGGTACTGGCGGTACGATCACGGGCGTCGGCGGTTATTTGAAAGAGAAAAAGGGTACGGTAAAAGTAGTGGCCGTTGAGCCTGAGAGCAGTCCGGTACTTTCCGGCGGACAGCCGGGAGCCCATAAGATTCAGGGAATCGGCGCAGGCTTTGTACCTGAGGTGTTAAACACGGATGTTTATGATGAGATCATCAAGGTTTCCAATGAGAACGCTTTTGCGGCGGGCAAAGCGATTGCGGTACAGGAGGGCGTGCTGGTAGGTATTTCTTCCGGAGCGGCGCTGTATGCGGCAACAGAGCTGGCAAAACGACCGGAGAATAAAGGAAAGACGATTGTGGCGCTTTTGCCGGATTCCGGAGACAGATATTTATCGACACCGTTGTTTTCGGCAGAGTAACGTGTTAAAATACAAACGAGCGGTTATAAAACGCTTAAGAGGAGGATAAAATTATGAAAAAGAAAGTGATTGTAACTTTAGTGACAGCGGTTCTTGCCTTTGGCGCGCTTACGGGCTGCGGCGGCAAGAAGGATGACAGCACCATTACGGTGGCAGCTTCCGCGACACCCCATGCGGAGATCTTAGAGCAGGTGAAGCCGATTCTGGCGGAGCAGGGATACACGCTGGAGGTGACAGTCTTCAACGACTATGTACAGCCGAATCAGGTGGTGGAGAGCGGCGAGTATGACGCGAACTATTTCCAGCACATTCCTTATCTGAATTCCTTCAATGAGGAGCAGGGCACACACCTTGTCAATGCAGGCGGTATTCACTATGAGCCCTTTGGCATTTATCCCGGCACCAAGAGTGACCTTTCCGAGATCGCGGATGGAGATACCATTGCGGTACCCAACGATACCACTAATGAGGCGAGAGCCCTTCTGCTCTTACAGGACAACGGCATTCTGACCTTGAAGGATGGCGTGGGTCTGGAAGCGACCGTGCGCGATATCGCGGATAACCCTTATAATGTGGAGATTCAGGAACTGGAGGCGGCGCAGGTGCCCAGAGTGAAGGACGAGGTGGCATTTGTGGTGTTAAACGGTAACTATGCGATGGAGGCGGGCTTCTCTGTGGCGAAGGATGCGGTGGCTTATGAGCAGTCCGATTCCGAGGCGGCAAAGACCTATGTGAATGTGATCGCAGTCAAGGAGGGCAACGAGAACAACGATGCCATCAAGGCTCTGGTGGCGGCGCTCAAGTCCGACACGATCAAGGAGTACATAAACAATACCTATGACGGTGGTGTGATTCCCTTCGAGTAAGCGGTGATACTCGCGCACAGAGGATCAGAATATGGAAAAGAGGGTATTTCCCGATCGGGAGATGCCCTTTTTTGTTGCGAACGGAAACGGGAACGATTATAATAGCACTGGCGGGAAAGAGAGGAAAGAAGAGCATGAAACGTATCTTTTTTGTGGAAGATGATCTGAGCCTGATCAACGGATTGACCTTTGCGATGAAAAAGGAGGGCTATGAAATAGATGTGGCGAGAACCAGTCTGGAGGCGGAAACACTTTGGACAGGGGAAAAATATGATCTGGTGATTTTGGATGTGTCTCTTCCCGACGGGTCAGGTTTTGAGCTGTGCAAAAAGATCCGTCAAAATTCTAAGGTGCCGATCATGTTTCTCACCGCGGCGGACGAGGAGACGGATATTATTATGGGATTGGATATCGGCGCCGATGACTATATAACGAAACCTTTTAAGCTGGCGGTGTTTCTTTCGAGAATTAACGCTCTTCTCCGCAGGAGTGAAAATTTCAGAAGACAGGATGCGGAGCTTACCTCCAACGGGATCACGGTGCATCTGCTTAAGGGCGTTGGGTATAAAAATGGAGAGCCCCTTGAGTTGACTTCCAATGAGTACCGGCTCCTGTGTCTGTTTATGGAAAATCCGGACGTGGTGCTCTCTGTGGAGCAGATTCTCGGAAGATTGTGGGACAGCGACGAGAATTTTATAGACAATAAGACGCTTACCGTATATATCAGAAGACTGCGTATGAAGATTGAGGATAATCCTGGCGAACCGAAAAGGATCGTAACGGTTCGGGGTATGGGATACAAGTGGGATACGGCAAACGGCGGCTGATGCAGGCGGATGGAACGCTTTGGGATGGAGAGAAAACATGAGAATAATGACGAATCGCAAAATTAAAACTTTGTTTATACAGATTTCATTGTGCATGGTTGGATTTCTGTTGCTTTCTGTGGTCATAGACATTCCGGTGTGCGTTCTTGGCATGGGTATTGCGGCGCTGGTATTCTGCAGCCGGTATTTAACGGAACAGGACAGAATTATGGGTGACGCCGTGAGCCGGATTCAGGCGTTTATTTCGGGGGATCGTGACATCCGCATCGAGTGTAACGAGGAAGGGGAATTGTACCGGTTGTTTCATGAGGTAAATTCTCTGGCGGCCATTCTGAACGCCAAGGCGGAAAACGAGGGACAGTCGAGAAAATTTTTGCAAAATACCATATCGGATATTTCCCACCAGTTAAAGACGCCGCTTGCCGCGCTTAATATTTATAACGGGATTATGCAGACGGAGGCTAAGACAAGGGAACTTTCGACGATTCAGGAATTTACCGGTCTGGCGGAGCAGGAGCTTGACAGGATAGAGACGCTGGTGCAGAATCTTCTGAAAATTACGAAATTCAATGCGGGAAGCGTTGTGCTGGAGAAACACAGGGAAAATGTTGCTGAGATGATGGCCGATGTAGAGCGGCAGTTTTCCTTCCGGGCGGGACAGGAGGGAAAGAAGCTGGTTTTTGCGGGCGGCGAGGATCTTTTCTTTACGTGCGACCGAAGCTGGATCGGGGAGGCAGTGGGTAATCTTGTAAAAAATGCGCTTGACCATACGGAAAGTGGTGATGAGATCCGGGTGGAATGGGGACAGTCCGCCCATGTGATCCGTATAGCGGTAAAGGATACCGGATGCGGGATTCATCCGGAGGATCTGCACCATATTTTTAAGCGGTTTTACCGGAGCAGGTACTCCAAAGATACGCAGGGAATCGGGCTCGGATTACCGTTAGTAAAATCGGTGGTGGAGGCCCACGGCGGTACTGTCGAAGTAGACAGCAGGATGGGTGTAGGGACGACTTTTACCATGAACTTTTTAATTCCTACAAAATTGTAGCCTGAGGGAAGCCTGATTGTAATATTCAAGTGCTATTCTTTCACAAGAGATGAAGATTTTAAAATATCTGGAAAGAGGTGCTTACGATGAAGTTACTGGAAGTCAGTAAAATCAGCAAAACTTATGGCAGCGGGGAGGCGGCGGTTCGCGCTTTAAAAAACGTCAGCTTCTCTGTTCCCAAGGGAGAGTATGTGGCAATTGTGGGCGAATCCGGTTCGGGAAAGAGCACGCTTCTCAACATGATCGGCGCGCTGGATACGCCCACATCAGGGAAGGTGTGGATTGACGGCAAGGATATCTTTGGCATGAAGGAGAATAAACTCACCATTTTCCGCCGCAGAAATATCGGCTTTATCTTTCAGGCTTTCAACCTGATTCCGGAGCTTACAGTGGAACAGAATATGATTTTCCCGGTGCTGTTGGATTATCAGAAGCCGGACAGGGATTATCTGGAAGAACTTTTGGGCGTATTGAATTTGAAGGAACGGCGAAACCATCTGCCCAGCCAGCTCTCCGGCGGGCAGCAGCAGAGGGTGGCGATCGGGCGCGCCCTGATCACAAGGCCATCCCTCATTCTGGCGGACGAGCCCACGGGAAATCTGGACACCCGCAACAGCAACGAGGTGATCGCACTGCTGCAGGCAGCGTCGAGAAAATATGAACAGACAATCATTATGATCACCCACAACCGCATGATTGCGCAGACCGCTGACCGGGTGCTGGAGGTGTCGGACGGTGTGCTGACGGATCTGGGGAGGTGCTCGGAATGAGAAATCCTGTGATGAAAAGTTACTTAAGCCTGATTTCCATTTCCGCAAAAGCCCGCAGAAAGCAGAACCGCCTGATTCTTCTTTGCATTGTCTTTGCGGTGTTCCTTGTGACCACCGCTTTTTCCTATGCGGAGATTATGACGAAGGGGGAGGCGGAGTACATGGTTAGGCATCATGGCAGCCATCATATCGCAATAAGCGGCCTGTCCCAATCGGAGGCGGCGCAGATCGCAGACAGGGAAGATGTGTCCGCGTCGGCCTGGTGTAACGCCTTCGGGGAGGATACCTATGAGGGATACTCCATAAATGACATTCGCGTCATAATGTATGGCGTGGAGCAAGCCTATCTTGACGAGATCAGAGCCTACGAATGGGAGGGCACGTTTCCCCAAAATGACGGGGAAGTGATGTTGAATAGGGACGCAAAAGAGAGGCTTGGCGTAAATGTCGGCGACAGCGTGACCCTGCACACGCCGGCCGGGGATTTTGCTTTCACGGTGACGGGATTTTGCGCGGATGAGTGGACTTTGTATGCCGACAAGTTCGGGGATGTGACCGCCTATATGAGCGTGAGCGCGCTGGATGCCATCTGCGCCGCAAACGGGACTGCTGACGATTCTGACATGAGTGTCACAGATGGCGCGGGAGAGGTAGAACAGACGGCATATTATGTCCGTTTCGGGGAGGGGACGGATATCAAAAAGGCGGTTGCAGACCTGAAAGCGCAGTATGGGGCTGTGGAGGAAAATCTGGCTGCCATGGGCGCGTCGGGCGCCAGCAGCAGCCAGATTATGACCAGCTTTTATCTGCTTGCGGGCATTGTGTTTCTACTGATTCTGATTGCGGGCGTGCTGATGATCTCAAGCTGCTTAAACAGCATGGTTGCCCAGCGGACGAAGTTTTTCGGAATGATGCGCTGTATCGGCGCAAGCAGAGAACAGGTGATGCGGTTTGTACGGCTGGAGGCGTTAAATTGGTGTAAGACGGCGATACCTGTCGGTCTGGTTGTCAGCGAGGCGTTTACGCTTGTGCTGTCCAAAGTCCTGCAATATAAGGTGGGCGGAGAGTTTAACGATTACCGCTATCGGTTCAGCGTGATCGGTATCGTGACGGGAATTCTGGTAGGTGTGATATCCGTTCTGCTTGCGGCCCACTCCCCTGCGAGACGGGCGGCGGCCGTTTCTCCGGTGGCGGCGGTGTCAGGCAATGCATGGACGGGAAAAACCATCACCCATGCGGCCAATACCCGTATCTTTAAAGTGGAACATGCGCTTGGGGTTTATCACGCGGCGGCGGCGAAAAAGAATCTGATTCTAATGTCTCTGTCCTTTGCTTTTACAGTAACCTTGTTTTTAGCGTTTTTTGCCGGCCTTGATCTGTTAAAACGGTTTATGCCCTCGGAGAGCAACCTGAATCCGGACATCACAGTGGCGGCGGCGGACAATGCCAATTCCATAGACAGGGGGATAAAGGAGGAGATTGCCGGGCTGCCGGGTGTGGAAACGGCTTCCGGATGTGCCATATCCTATGAAGTGCCCGCTGAGATTAACGGTGTTCCCGGCAGCGTCGATCTGATTTCCTACGATGATTTTATGTTTACATGGACGAAACGGTCTGTTGCCAGCGGCGATCTGGATCAGGTTTCGGGTGATACGGATTATGTCATGACGATCTTTAACATGGACAGTCGTCTGGATACCGGGGATATTGTCAAAGTCGGCGATACGGAGTTGACCATTGCCTGTGTGTGTTCGGAGGGGATCGGGACGGAGAATCGCCCGGCGATTGTCTGCACGGAGGAGACTTTTAAGCGCTTGACGGGCGAGACGGATTATCAGATCTTAAATGCCAATCTTGCGAAGGATGCCGCTGATGGGACGGTGGACGCCATCCGGGCGATTGCGGGGGAAAACGAGGTGGTAGACAGGCGGGAGGACGACCAGCAGACCAATTCCAGTTTCTGGGTATTCCGCATTGCTGTCTACGGTTTCCTGGGAATCATTGTGCTGATTACGGTCTTTAACATTGTGAATAATATTTCCATGAGCGTGTCGGCCAGAATGAAGCAGTACGGCGCCATGCGCGCTGTGGGTATGAGCGTGGCGCAGATAAAGCGGATGATTGCGGCGGAGGCGGTGACCTATGCGGCCTGCGGCCTGTTCATCGGCTATCTTGCGGGCCTGTATCTGCACCGGCTGATTATGGTGAAGCTGGTCTTTACGCATTTTGGCGGGTCATGGAAGATTCCTGTTGAACCGCTCACAATCATCACCGTTATCGTTGCGCTCTCCTGTGTGGCGGCGGTGCATGGTCCCACAAGAAGGATCAGTGAGATGGCGATTACGGAAACCATAGGCGAGTTGTAGCCGAATAAAAAACAACGATTGTAAGGAGGAGATGTTTGCGGTAAAATGGGAAACGGTAACAGAGAGACAGAATGAGAAAGCGGGGAATCCCAGATGCCGCGGCACAATATTGATCCGGTCTATGACGAGCATGCAACAGTTTTGATACTGGGCAGCTTCCCGTCAGTGAAATCCCGGGAACAACAGTTTTTTTACGGACATAAGCAGAACCGTTTCTGGCGTGTGATGGCGCAGGTGCTTGCCTGTCCTGTACCGGAGAGCATCGAACAGAAACGGGAAATGCTGCTTGCCCATCACGTGGCGGTGTGGGATGTTATTGCAAGCTGTGAGATTATGGGTTCGTCGGATGCAAGCATCCGGGACGTGGTACCAAATGACCTGTCCCGGATTTTGTCCTGCGCGAATATCCGGGCAATCTATACAAACGGCGGCAAGGCGCATCAACTGTATCAGAAATATATTTTCCCAATGAATGGAAGAGCGGATTGTTTACTGCCATCTACAAGTCCTGCCAATGCGGGATATTCGCTGGAACGGCTGGTGGAGTCCTGGCAGGTGGTACGGGAAAATGTGTGCCTGATTCCTGAAACAGAATCCTTCGAAAAATAACAGTGCAAAAAGTGGAGAATTTTGGTATACTAATTTTGTATGACGGCAATAAGCATTGCCAGTAAGAGATATAGGGGGATCAGGATATGAAATACAGGGTTTTACTTATGGGTAACAACAAAATGATCATCAATGAGTTTTTCACTTACATGGATTTCAGTTTTGAGTGTTTCAGCACCTCAGACCGTTATGACGATATTGTCAATCATGTAAAGTATATAAAACCGCATGCGTTGGTTTACTGCCTGTCAGGAGAAAATCCGGACGACCTGAAGCGGTTTGTGAACGTGCAGGAAAAGATCGCCGCCAACAAAGTTGAAATTGCGGTAGTGGGTGATGATGAGGACTGTCGCCTGTTTGAAAACGTGGCGCCTTCGGTGGAGGCGAGGATGTTTCACAGGCCGCTCACGACCCAGAGACTGGAGGAGGGGCTTGTGAAATTCCTGAAGGAGAAATATCCGGAAGATGTACAGGAAAAGAGATCTGTGACGGTGTCGGAGAGCGAACTGAAAACCAAGGATGTCATGCGCGTTGCAGAGGAACTTTTGGCACAGCTTGCGAAGGAGGAAGAAAAGGAGAAAAAGGAACAGGCCGAGGCGGAAAGAAGAAAGCATATTCTGGTTGTGGACGACGACAGCAGTGTTCTCAAGCTGCTGAAAGGGTATCTGGCGGAGCGCTATGATGTGGCGACGGCGATCAGCGGCAAGATTGCCCTGAAATTTTTGGAGACGAAAAAGACCGATATGGTGCTTTTGGATTATGAGATGCCCAACGAGAACGGCGCAGAGGTTCTGGCAAAGATCCGGGGAAATGCCAATACGGCCAATCTGCCTGTCGTATTCCTCACCGGTGTGACGGAGAGAAAAAAGATTCTGGAGGTGCTGGCGATGAAACCGCAGGGATATCTTACCAAGCCTATTGATATGGAAAAATTGTCTTCTACCATCAAGGGCGTTTTAAAGTGACGGTGCAGTATGCATGATATTCTGTAGAGGAAGGGAGCAGCTATGGCGATCATTGAAAATGAATTTAAACTGACAGACTTGATAGATGTGGAAACCTTGCAGAAAATACAGGATGCTTTTTCGGAAATGTCGGGAATTGCGGCATTGGTTACGGATGCCCATGGTATAATTCAGACGGTACCGTCCGGATTTACGACATTTTGTGACAAATATGTCAGAAATACGGAAAAAGGAAAAAAACTGTGTGAAAAATGTGATAAAATGGGTGCGGAGAAGGCGGCGAAGGCCGGCGTCTCCTGCGCCTATTTTTGTCATGCCGGTCTGGTGGCGTTTGCGGCGCCTATTATGGCTCACGGCCATATGGTAGGATGCTTTATCGGAGGACAGGTGCTGACCATTCCGCTGGATGAAGACAAGACGCGAAAGCTGGCTGAGGATATCGGTGTGGATGGAGACGATCTGACGCGTGCCGCAAAGGATATCAAAATTGTGGATAAGCGGGCGATCGAGAGGGTGTCAAACGCCATCTACACGATTGCCAATGTCCTGTCAGAAATTGGCTACAACAAATATCAGGTAAATCTGAAAAACATGGAGCTGCGAAAAACCTCCAATATGAAATCAGACTTTCTGGCGAACATGAGCCATGAGATCCGCACGCCGATGAATGCGGTGATTGGTATGGCGGAGATGGCGCTCAGAGAGGATATACCGCCTGCGGCCAGAGAGTATATAGGGCAGATCAAGTCCTCAGGACAGACACTCCTTACGATTATCAACGATATTCTGGATTTCTCCAAGATCGAATCCGGAAAGATGGATATCAGTGATGTGGAATATGAGCCCATGTCTATGATTAACGACGTATCCAATATTATTATGACGCGTATCGGCAGCAAGAATCTGGATTTGACGGTGGACGTAAATCCGGATCTGCCAAGCGGCCTTTATGGCGACAATATCAGAATCAAACAGGTTTTGGTGAACCTGGCAAATAATGCCGTTAAATTTACGGATTCAGGAAATGTTAATATAAAGATAGATTTCTTGAAGACAGCGGAGGATACCATTGAACTTTTCGTTGCTGTGAAGGATACCGGCCGGGGTATCAAGGAGAGCGACATGGTGAAACTTTTCCAGTCCTTCCAGCAGCTTGACAGCAAGAGAAACCGTAATGTGGAGGGTACAGGACTTGGGCTTGCCATCAGTAAGCAGCTAGTGGCTCTGATGCGGGGAAAAATTCACGTGGACAGTGAGTATGGAAAGGGGTCTACGTTCTCTTTTGTTATTCCCCAGAGAGTGACAGACAGCAACTATGCCGTGGAGAGAGTGGCGGAGAATCTGGTAGCCGCCGGTCTGATTCAAAGTGATTATACGGCGCAGGAGCTTGCAGGAGACATGGAGAAGCTTGGCGTTACTTATAAGAGGCTGGAGTCCGAGGAGGATCTTGGGTGGATAAAGGATCACAATGCGAGCTACCTTTTTGTGGAACAGACGCTGTGCACAGAAGCAGTGCAGTATTTCCTGAAACTGAATCCGGATGTGTGTGGCGTGGTTCTGGCAAATTATCGGTCAGTGCGTTCTTATGATCTGCCGAATATGCGCGTGGTGAAAAAACCGCTTTACATTTTGGGCCTTTCCCATATATTTAATGGCAAGGAGGAGAACGGTTCCGTTTCTCTGATGGAGGCGGAGGATTTTGATTTTACCGCGCCGAAGGCGGAGGTTCTGGTGGTGGATGACAACGCCATCAACCTCACGGTGGTCAAGGGCCTTTTGAATCCTTTACAGATGAAGATAGACACGGCATTAAGCGGCAAGGATGCCGTTTTGAAAGTTACGGATAAGCGTTACGATATTATTTTTATGGATCATATGATGCCCGAAATGGACGGTGTGGAGACGACCAGAGTCATCAGGCGTCTTCTGGGAGATAACGGTCAGGTGCCGATTATTGCCCTCACGGCAAATGCAGTTGAGGGAACGGCAAAAATGTTTATTGATGAGGGTATGAACGATTTTGTGACGAAACCCATAGAAATGAGGGTGATTCTCGCAAAACTCCGCAAATGGCTGCCTCCGGAAAAGATTGAGAAGAACAAGAACAAAAAGGTGAGCGCCGCAATTAAGGGTGTCAATAAGGACAACAATATGTCACAGAAGACTACTGATATTTCCATTGAAGGGCTTGATGTGAAAAAGGCAATGGAATTTCTTGGAAATGAGCAGCTTTTCTGGTCTGTTTTGAAGGAATATTACCGTGTCATTGACAAAAAGTGTATGATGATACAGGAATATGAACAGAAGGAAGATTGGAAGAAATATACGGTTGAGGTACATGCCCTCAAGAGCGCGTCAAGACAGATCGGCGCCCTGGAGCTTGCGCAGGTTGCCGAACAGATGGAAGCGGCGGGCAATGCCGAGAACGGGGTGCTGATACACAAGATTACACCCGGAATGCTGGAAGAGTATATGTTTTATAAGGGGATTCTTGCTCCCTACTTTGCGAAGGCGGAGGAAGCCCAGAGCGGAAGAGCCGCGGAGAATGACGAGATGTCGGAGCTCTTTAATCAGATGAAGGAGGCCATGGAAAATCTGGACATGGACGCCATGGAGAAAGTAGTCAAAGATATGGGGCAGTATTCTTATGGCGAAGCGCAGCAAGGCCTTTTTGAAAGACTGAAAAATGCCGTGGAGGATATCGACACGGAAAAATGCGAAGAAATCCTCGCAGAGTGGAAAAAAGAACTGGAAGGATAGTATAAAAAATGCATATCATGCATAAAATGCAAATGTTATGCATATTTATACTTTACTTTTGCAAAAAGCTGTGATAGAATGTACCCGAAAACAGCCGAAGGGTTTTTGGGCGTGTACTGTATAATACGGGAAAGGATACAAGACAGATGGCGGCGTGGATAGCGAATGTCAGTGATACGTTTTACAAGTGTTTTATCAGGAAAGACCGATATCAACTTCTTCTGAGCGGTATCGGCGTGACGATTAAAGTGTCGCTTCTGGCCATCGTCATAGGTATTTTGATTGGCATGCTCATTGCCATGTGCAATCTGTCAAAGAAAAAACCGGTTCGGCTTATCGGTGGCATTTATACGGATGTGATTCGGGGAACGCCTTCGGTGACACAGCTTATGATTATCTACTTTGTCGTTTTTGCGTCAGTGCAGTTGGATAAGTGGATTATTGCCGCGATCGCTTTCGGTGTGAACTCCGGCGCCTACGTGTCCGAGATTATCCGCGCGGGTATTCTTTCTATTGACAGGGGACAGACAGAGGCAGGTAGATCGCTGGGATTAAGCGCTTTTCAGACGATGAGCAGGATTGTCATTCCGCAGGCAGTGAAAAATATTTTCCCTGCGCTGTGCAACGAGTTTATTGTGTTGATCAAGGAGACAGCCATTGTCGGATATGTCGGTTTGATGGATATTCAGAAGGCGGGAGACTTCATTAAGAGTGCAACTTATATCGCGTTTATGCCGTTAATCGGAACGGCGGTTATCTACTATGTGTTGATCAAGATATTGACGCTGGCGCTTCGCAGGGTTGAGATCAGGCTGCGCAGGGCGGATGTTCGCTGATTGGGGAATACGATGATTAAAGTAAAAAACTTACATAAAAAATTTGAAAACCTGGAAGTGTTGAGTGGGATCGACGAGCATATCACGCAGGGAGAGGTGGTTGTTGTGATCGGGCCGTCCGGTTCAGGAAAGAGCACTTTCCTAAGATGCCTGAATCTGTTAGAGAAGGCCACCGAGGGAGAAATATACGTGGATGACGAGCTGATCACAGCCCCCAAAGTGAACGTGAACCGGGTGCGCCAAAAGATGGGCATGGTATTCCAGCAATTTAATTTGTTCCCCCATTTAACGATTATGGAAAATATCACGCTTGCACCGGTTCTCCTTAAAAAAATGAGTAAGGAGGAGGCAAAAAAGCGCGGACGGGAGCTTTTGGAGCGGGTCAATCTGGGAGAGAAGGCGGACGCTTATCCGGCGCAGCTCTCAGGCGGACAAAAGCAGAGAGTGGCGATTGCGAGAGCCCTCGCCATGGATCCGGAGATTATGCTTTTTGACGAGCCCACATCGGCACTGGATCCGGAGATGGTAGGCGAGGTGCTGGATGTGATGAAGGATCTGGCGAAATCCGGGATGACCATGGTGATTGTCACCCATGAGATGGGTTTTGCAAGAGAGGTGGCTTCCCGCGTGCTTTTCATAGATCAGGGTGTGGTCATGGAGAGCGGGACGCCGGAGGAAATTTTCAATCATCCGCAGAATGAGCGGACGAAGATTTTTTTGAGTAAGATATTGTAGCCGCAAAACATGTGGCTGTGATATACATATATAAGAGGAGGAGAAAAATTATGAAAACAACAAAAAAGTTACTGGTAATGACAGCCGCTATGGCTTTGGCGGCGTGTACGCTGACAGCCTGCGGCGGTTCATCCAAGGGAGGGGATACGATCACCTTTGGTACGAACGCAGAGTTCCCGCCTTTTGAGTACGTTACCTCAGGCGGTGCAATCGGTGAGTTCGACGGCATCGACATGGCGATCGCGAAGCAGATTGCCGAGGATAATGGACAGACAGCGGCAATTGAAAACATGGAGTTTGACTCCCTTCTGGTGGCGCTCCAGAACGGCCAGATCGACGCGGTTATCGCAGGTATGACGGCGACGGATGAGAGGCGTGAGACCGTAGACTTCTCCACGCCTTACTATACGGCAACACAGGTGATGATCGTGAAGGAGGATTCCGATATCGCTTCAGCGGCTGATATGGCAGACAAGAAGATTTGTGTGGTGCAGGGTTATACCGGCGAGGTGTGCGTACAGGATATGGGTTACTCCTATGAGGCTTTCAAGAAGGGCACGGAGGCTGTCCTGGAGTTGACAAACGGCAAGTGCGACGTGGTTGTGATCGACTCTGCAACAGCGCAGAAGTATGTGAGCGACAACGAAGGCTTAAAGATTGTGGAAGACCCCAGCGCGTTTGAGTCTGAGGAGTACGCGATCGCGGTGCAGAAGGGCAACACAGAATTGCTAGACAAGATCAACAAGACCATCGAAAAGATGCTTGCGGACGGCACGATTAACGAGCTGGCGGTCAAGTACACAGAGGAAGCGACTGCGGAATAATATAATTTAAAAAAAGAATGTTTTGCTCTGTATCCTGATAGCGATTTCCTAGACACGGCTGCTCCAGTAATCCATATCCGGATACAGAGTTTTTCTTTCGTCAATATCTGAAAGCACATGGGTTTCTACCAGTTCGCCCATCTCAGAGTAGTACAGCGTTATCACGGTATCACCCTCACTATTCCATGACTCTTCCGTGAGCAGTTCTCTTGTGCACACATATTCTCCGTTTACGATTTCATAGATAAAGACATATTCCTTTGAGGCACCATTTCGCCAGCGGTCTACGATCCGCTCACGGTCAAATTCCAGTTTGTACGCTGATGAGGGGAAAGAGGGGAAATAGGCAAACTGCCCGGCATTTTCCCGCCAGACAAGAGCCCGGTAATTATCCCAGCTTCCGCCGGTACCGCCGGAATATCCTTCGTGGATCAGAAGATCCTGTTTTCCGTCAAAATTAACGTCAACGGATTCTATCCGGAAGTGCAATGCGACTCCGATTGTGTGCATTTCACCGCCTGTATAAGGGATTCGGAAATATTGGATCGGAACTTCTTTTCCCGCCTGATTTCCCTCCACAATCACATAGTAGCTGTCAACCGTGTCTCCGTATGTATCGGGATGGAAGTCCGGCTCGCCGATTTCAAAGGTACAGCAGGTCAGCCCGCCGGTGCGCTCCAACCGGACGAACCACAGGTAACCCTCTTCCTGTACCAGAGCCTCGTCTATGATATTTGTATATTCTGTGCCGGCAAGGGTACAGAGAGCCGCCTGTATCTTTTGGAGATACACCGTCTCGTCCTTGAGAGTGAACATTTTCTCTATCGCATCCCTGCGGAAAGTTATACTTACGAAAAAGGCATCCCGCCCGGTATTTTCATCCCAGTGTTTACGAAGTAATTCTGCTGCCCACTGTGTCGTATCCGCATCCCAGTCATAGATTTCCAACTGCACGCTGCAGTCGGGAAGATCCGGCAGGTGTCGTTCCAACTCTTTGCATTGCCAGGGCTTGGATACGCTGGGATGAATACCTGTCTTTGACATTTCATCCGTCTGGTTTATGACTGACAGGTTTTCTATTTGCGCATGGGAATCCGCATGGAACAGGGATTCTGACGCAAAATACCCTTTTATATATTTCCCGTCTCCGTCAAAGCTGCCGCAAAACGGGTTTTCTTCCGTTCCCAGACAAAACAGGTTCTCATAGCCGGGATGCCGGTTGAGATACAGATTCTCCCGCAGACGGTAGGAAGCGGATGCGGCGGGTACGCCCGGTTCTATGTCTTTGCCTTCTGCGATCAGAGACTGCAATGTCCATAATTGATCCGACTCGTCGATCAGATAGACACCGCCTTTTTTGGGAAAGCCGGTGGAGGTTACGGATGGTTTCAGCGATGTAGTCTCTGCAAGCTGTGCCTGTAAATCGTCCGTCTCCCGTGTCTTTTCGGCAATGGTTCGCTCTTTTTGGGTAATCGCTGCGGAGAGCTTTTCGTTTTCTGCCGCCAGAGCGCTGTTTTGCTCTGTGTAAAGACCGCATAAGATGACAAAAGACAGAAAAATGCATAATGCCAGTGCGGATAATACGGCGGTCTTTTTGGGCAGATTTATGTTAGAAAAAAATTTTATCATCGGATTTTTCCCTCGCTGTTTGACTTATATTTTACCACATATTAGTATAGTAAAGTAACTGGTAACATAGATTTCGTGAAAAAGAAGAAAAAATGAGAGAGTTGTTCATGAGACATAAGAAAAAAACGATGGCATCCGTATTTCTGATCTTTTTCTTTATCCTGACATTTTTATTTATCCATAAAAATATCCGTCCTAATCTGTTGCTTGCAGACCGATATGAGGTTCGCGGCGTGGATGTCTCACACTATCAGGGCGATATTGACTGGGAGAAAATGTCTGACGAGAACATTGATTTTGCTTATATCAAGGCGACAGAGGGCAGCAGTCATGTGGATGAAAAATTTCGTATGAATTGGAAAAATATTGAGCAGACAAACCTGTACTATGGGGCATATCATTTTTTCAGCTTCGATAGTGCCGGCGAAACGCAGGCGCAGAATTATATTTCCACAGTCGGCAGTCT
This sequence comes from Lachnospiraceae bacterium UBA3310, assembly GCA_002361355.1. Lineage (GTDB taxonomy): Bacteria > Bacillota > Clostridia > Lachnospirales > Lachnospiraceae > UBA3282. The sequence goes on along the minus strand of DESQ01000044.1, from coordinate 75,045 downwards.
GGACGGGAAACTGATCCCGGTTGTGGATGTGGAATACTACGGCGATAAAGAGAGCCGGAAAAAAGAATTTGACCGCGAGGCGATCACAAGAGAGCTGGATGTGCTTCTTCGCGCGCTGGAAGAGGAATATCGCATAAAGCCGATCCTTTATACCACGTATTCCGCATACCATGATTTTATCGAAGGTTCCTTCGACGAGTATGGCCTGTGGATCAGAAATGTCTATTATACACCGGATATCGGCATGAAGGGGCGCTGGCTTTACTGGCAGTATACGGATCGGACGAAGTTTGATGCATACGCCGGAGAAGAACCGTATATTGATATGAATGTTTTCGTGGGCAGCAGGGCAGAATTTTCGGAGATGGTTCTGCCGCCTGAATGACCTATTCATATCTCCAGTAATCCAGATCCGGGTACAGGGTTTCCCTCTCATCCACATCTGACAGCACATGCGTCTCCACAGGCACATCCATCTCATAGTAGGTCAGCCTGATTTCAGCGTTGCCCTCGCCGTCCTGCGCTGTGCTGGTGGCAAGCTCTTTTGTGCATTCATATTCCCCGTCTACCATCTCATAGACGTAGACAGCTTCATATCCGGAACCCATTCGCGCGTGGCTTACCACTCTCTGACGGTCAAATTCCAGATGGTTCACCTGTTCCGGAAAGGAAGGAAAATAGATAAACTGCCCGGTTTTCTCATCCCAGACTGCAGCGCGGTAATCGTCCCAGCTTCCTCCGCTTCCGCCGGAGTAACCCTCATGGATCAGCAAATCCATTTTCCCGTCAAAATTAAGATCCACTTGCTCCACTCGGTAGTCCTTGTATATGCCAACGCTGCAATGTTCCATAAATGTATAAGGAATACGGAGACATTGTTTGGAAATCTCATGATTTTCCCATGCGCCGTCCAAAATAAGGTAGTAGCCGCAGTCGCCGGAAACATCGGGGTAGTAGTAATCGCCCTCTCTGATTTCAAAGGTGCAGCAGGTCAGGCCGCCTGTCCGTTCCAGCCTGACAAAATGCAGGTATCCGGCTTCTTTTGTCATAGTGTCTTCTATGATTTGCGTATATTCCGTTCCGGCAAGCGTGGTGAGTGCGGTATGTATTTTTTGCAGATACGTTTCCGCATCGGCGGGAATCTCCTCAGATACCGGACAGAAGGTCATGCTGACATAGTATTCATCCTGCCCGGAATTTTGCTCCCACTGCCCGCGTAATGTTTCGGCTATCTGTTGTACATCCGGTTTCCACCCGTCTATCAGCATATGAATACTGCATTCGGAGAAATTTGGCAGATATTGTTCCAGCTCTTCACATTCCCACTGTTCGGCGGCTGAAAGATGAATGGACTCTTCCCTGCCATTCTCAATCTGCAGGTTTTTTATTTCCATGGAGGCGTCGGTGCGAAACAGGACGCCGGGGGAGTTTGAAGCGCCTGCCACAGGAGGAAATACGCCCGCAAGAGTGTGCCCGTCCCCGTCAAAACGGCCGGTAAACGGTGCTTTAGCCGTTCCCAGGTACAGCCAGTCGTTTCCGGTATCCAGATCGTTTCGCAGCCGGTAGGAGGCGGAGGCCGCAGGCACGCCCGGTTCGATCTCGGCGCATCCGCCGATCAATTTTTGCAGAGTCAGCAGTTGGGATTCGGTATCAATCAAATAGACACCGCCCTTTTTGATGAAACCGGTGTCGGTCTGATATTCTTTTATGGACACAGACTCTTCTAGCTGTGCCTGCAAAGTTTCCGTCTCCTGGTTCTTACCGGCGATGGTCTGTTCTTCTTTGGCAAGGGTTGCAGACAACGCCTCGTTTTCTTCTGATAAATCATGGTTTTGCCCCACATACAGGCCGCATTGGATGATGAAAAACAGGAACAGGCATATGGCTGTTGCTGATAATATTATGTTTTTCCCAGGCATGTTTTTTCCTCACAAGTTCATTTTAGCCCAACCATTTGTTTTCCGTTGGTGCAGATACCCTTTGCTAACCCTTACTCCAATAATTCATATCCGGATACAAATCCACCTTTTCGTACCAATCGCCTGACAGCGCATGGGTCTCCACCAGTTCACCCATCTCATAATAGAGCAGTTCCTCTACATATTCATCGCCTTGAAGCTTAGACTGTAGAACCAGTTTTCTTGTGCATGTATATTCCCCGTTTACAACACCGTAGACTTCCACGCATTCGTAGGAGGCGCCCGAACGATAATGATTTACCACTCTCTGCCGGTCAAATTCCAGGCTGACACAGTAGGCGGGAAAAGAAGGGTAATAGGCAAACTGCGAGCCATCTTCCTTCCAGACGACGGCGTGGTAATGCGACCAGCTTCCGCCAGTTCCGCCGGAACCTCCCTCATGGATCAGCAAATCCTGTTTCCCGTCAAAATTAAGGTCAACCGGTTCTGGCCGGAAGTATGGACATGTCCCTATGCTCCAAAAGTTTCCGGAGGTATAGGGGATGGAGAGACACTGGCGCGCAGCCTCTTTTCCCTCCCAGCTTCCCTCTGTAATGATGTAATAGTTTTCGCTGACTCCATAATATTCGTCGGGCCTGCCTGTTTCAAAGATACAACAGGTCAGTCCGTCAATCCGCTCCAGCCGGACAAAACACAGATATCCGGTTTCCTCTGCCATGGTGTCTTCTATGATTCTGGTATATTCTGCACCGGCCAGCGTCGTGAGGGCTGTATGTAAATCGGGAATATATTTCTCCAAATCGGCAGGAGGATTCCAGCCGGAGTCGGATTTTGGGTTGTAAACCATGCTGACGCAGGCTCCGTCCTTTTTTTCATTTCGTTCCCAATAGGCCCGCAAAGCCTCAGCCACTTCCCGCACGTCCAGATCCCAGGAGGATACTTCTGCAGAAACCCGATGCCCGGCACAGCCCGGCAGATGTTTTTTCAGGTCTTCGCAATCCGAAAGTTCGCCCAGTTCGTAATAGTGGGACATCTGGTTTACAATGTGCAGATTTTCTATTTTTGCCGTTTTATCTGCGCAAAACAGGGATTCCGGTACATCTTCGCCATCCATAAGCGGAAATGCGCCTTCCAGACTGTGGCCGTCTCCGTCGAAGCTGCCGTAAAACGGATTTTCCTCTGTGCCTAAAGATAATACGCCGTAGTCATAGTGGTCTATCACAAGATCGTTTCGCAAACGGTAGGAAGCCGCGGCGGCGGGGACGCCCGGCTCTATATCCCGGTCATTCTCGATCAGCGACTGCAGGCGTTGAAGCTGAGATACTTTGTCGATCAAATAGACGCTGCCTTTTTTCACAAAGCCTGTTTCGGTTTCCCGCTCTTTGATGGAAGCACCCTCGGTAAGCTGTGCACGCAGTTTACCCGCTTCCTGTGTCTTTTCGGTAATGGTCTGGTCTCTGGCATCAATAGCCTGCTCTCTGTCCGCAAGAGCTGAGGACAACGCCTCGTTTTTTTCTGCTAAAGCTGTGTTTTGTTCTGCATACAGGCCGCATTGGATGATGAAAAACAGGAGCAGGCATACTGCCAATACCGATAGCAGAGCGGTCAACAAATTTTTTTTCATGGTGCGTTTACCCCGTTCATTACGTTTGCATCTATTTTATCATGTAAAAGGGAATTGGTATATATGAATGTGCTGTCCGGCAGTATTTGACAGCGACGAAAGAAAGAGGACAACTTGACGCCGTGTGCTTTCTCGTAGTAGTATAGTAAAGTAACTGGTGACGAGGGTTTTACAGAAATGAGGAAAATATGAAAAATGTGTGGGAGAAGTGGACAGGAATAAGTCTTGTCAAAAGAATTGTTGTAGGGCTGATCATCGGCGTGATTCTGGCGTTGGTGGTACCGGGCGCTTCCGGCATCGGTGTGCTCGGCGATGTGTTCGTGGGAGCGCTCAAAGGAATCGCGCCGCTGCTGGTATTCTTTCTGGTAATGAGTGCGCTCTGCAATGCGGGTAAATCGCATGGCGGCGTGATTCGTACCGTTATTATCCTGTATATGTTCAGCACGGTGCTGGCGGCGGTGATCGCGGTGATTGCAAGCATGATCTTTCCGGTGCAGATGGTGCTCACGGATGCAGCGGCGGATGCGGCAGCGCCCAGCGGCATTGTGGAGGTGTTAAGCACCCTGCTGATGAATGTGGTGCAGAATCCGGTAGCTTCCCTGGTGGATGCAAATTATGTCGGTATTCTGGCGTGGGCGGTGCTCCTTGGCGTGGCGTTCCGTGGCGCGGGAGAAGCGACCAAAAAGTCTCTGGGAGATATTTCAAAGGCAATCTCCAAGGTGGTTTTGGTGATCATCAATCTGGCGCCTCTTGGTGTGCTGGGGCTGGTTTACACCAGCGTGACGACCAGCGGTTTGGAAGCCTTTACCGTATATGGAAGGCTGCTTATCCTGCTGGTGGGCTGTATGCTCTTTATCTACTTTGTGACCAACCCGATTCTGGTGTACTGGTGTATTCGCAAGAATCCTTATCCGCTGATTTTTAAGTGTTTAAAGGAGAGTGCGATTACGGCGTTCTTTACCAGAAGCTCGGCAGCGAACATTCCCGTCAACATGAAAATTTGTGAGGAGATGGGGCTGGACAAGGATACTTATTCTGTGACGATCCCGCTTGGTGCAACGATCAACATGGACGGTGCGGCGATTACAATCACGGTCATGACTATGGCAACCGCTTTCACAATGGGTATCAATGTGGATATCCCTACGGCGATTGTTTTAAGCCTTCTGGCGGCGCTTTCAGCATGCGGCGCGTCTGGTGTGGCGGGCGGCTCCCTGCTTTTGATACCGCTTGCATGTTCCCTGTTTGGCATTCCGGATTCCATTTCCATGCAGGTCGTGGCGGTTGGATTTATCATCGGCGTGATTCAGGATTCTGTTGAGACAGCGCTTAATTCTTCTTCCGATCTGCTTCTGTCGGCTTCTGCGGAGTTCAGACAGTGGAGGTTAGAGGGGAAAGAAATCAAATTTTAAAGTATGATAAGAATATGGAGGAGATTTTTATGAAAAAGAAAGTGGCAATGTTACTGATGGTATCCATGACGATCTGCGGTGTGCTCACAGGATGCGGCGGCACGGAGGAGACATCCGCGGAAGCATCCGGCGCTTCTGAAGAAACATCCGCGGAAGCTCCCGCCAATGCGGATTTGGTGTACGCGGTGGAGGCCGGTTCCGCCGGAGAGGCAATTGCGCAGGAGAAAGGCTTCAAGACGAACGTGGTGGCATCTCAGGCGGATGCGCTGATGGAGGTTGCTTCCGGCACATCTGATGCGGCGATCATTGATTTGCTGATGGCAGGCGCGATGATCGGGGAGGGAACCAGCTACCCGAATCTGGTGCACACGGATGAACTGACCACAGAGGAGTACGGCGTGGGATGCCGCAAAGGTTCTGATCTGGCTGCCTATATTAACACGGTGTTTGCAGAGAGCTATGCGGACGGTTCCATGCAGGAGATTGCGGAGACATATGGGGTGCAGGAGGCTCTTGTGGAGCAGAAGGCGACAGAGTTTACCGCTTCCGACGGCGATGTGGGGTATATTCAGGGCAAGGGAACGCTGATTGTGGGTATCACTGAGTTTGAGCCTATGGATTATAAGAATGCTTCCGGCGAGTGGATAGGTTTTGATGCTGACATGGCGCGTCTGGTTGCGGATAAGCTTGGCGTGGAAGCGCAGTTTGTCGTGATTGACTGGGACAATAAGATTATGGAACTGGAGTCCAAGAATATTGACGTGGTATGGAACGGCATGACGCTGACTGATGAGGTGACAAACGCTATGGAGTGTACCGGCGCGTACTGCAACAATGCGCAGGTGGTTGTAGTACTCGCAAAATAAGGGCGCGGGGGATTTTGTGATCGGGTTCAGGGAGAATAAACTATGTTTTTCAGTGTCACACAGGCGTTGCTGGATGGTCTTTTGACCACTTTTCAGATTTTTATATTCACCCTGCTTTTTTCTCTGCCGCTGGGGTTGATTCTCGCCTTCGGTGAGATGAGCAGATGGAAACTTTTGCGGGGACTGATTCAGACGCTGGTATGGATTATCCGCGGTACGCCGCTGATGTTACAGTTGATTATCATTTTTTACGGGCCGGGACTGTGGCTGGGGCAGAATATCTGGAGCGGCAGCGAAGCCGGACGGATTACCGCCACAGTGGTGGCTTTCAGCATCAACTATGCCTGCTATTTTTCCGTTATTTTCAGGGGCGGCATCGAGGGTGTTCCCGTGGGGCAGAGAGAGGCGGGAGAGGTGCTCGGCATGACGAAGAGCCAGATCTTTTTTAAGGTCACTCTTTTACAGATGGTAAAAAGGGTAGTGCCGCCCATGTCAAACGAAATTATCACCCTGGTAAAGGATACGTCTCTTGCGCGCATCATTGCGGCTTATGAACTCACCTTTGCGGGGTATTCCTTTATGAAAAGCAACGGCCTCACATGGCCGCTTTTCTACACGGGCGTGTTTTACCTTTTGTTTGTAGGCATTTTGACGTTGCTGTTTAATTACATCGAGCGCAAACTGGATTATTTCAGGTAGGGGGATAAGATGGCTGTTTTGGAAGTAAAGAATATCGGAAAACATTTCGACTCTACCAGAGTACTTGATGATGTGAGCTTTGATTTGGAAGAGGGAAACGCTCTGGCGATTATCGGTTCCTCCGGATCGGGAAAGACGACGCTGTTGCGCTGTCTGAATTTTCTGGAGAAGCCGGATCATGGATCTATCACAGTGCGGGGAGAAACCCTGTTTGACGCAGATCATCCGGTAAAGGGACAGGAGAGAGATCTGCGAACCAAAAGACTGCATTTTGGCATGGTGTTTCAGGCGTTCCATCTGTTTCCGCAGTACACGGCGTTAGAAAATGTGACGCTGGCGGAAAAACTTCTGGCGAAGGAACAGCCGGATTTTAAGCAGAAAAAGAAGCAGATTTTTGAGGAGATCGAGGCGCACGGGAAGGCGCTCTTAGAGCAGATGGGACTTGCGGAGCGCATGGATCACTACCCGCACCAACTCTCCGGCGGGCAGCAGCAGAGAGTGGCGATTGCGAGAGCCCTGGCTTTGAAGCCGGATATCCTGTGTTTTGACGAACCTACCTCGGCGCTGGATCCGGAGCTTACCGGAGAGGTGCTCAAGGTGATCAGAGGGCTTGCAAAGCAGCGCACCACAATGATTATTGTGACCCATGAGATGGCATTTGCCAGAGATGTGGCGGATCGGATTATCTTCATGGACGAGGGCGTGATTGTGGAGCAGGGCGATCCCAGGCAGGTGATTGACCATCCGAAGGAGGAACGGACGAGACAATTTTTGACAAAGTATTAGGAAGCGTTGCCAGAACGGGCCTTTGCTTTCCAAGTCATGCTATAAGCTGCCTTTCCATGCTTATAGCAATTTAATTGTTGCTTTTGGTGTTCACTCATGGTGTTTTCCGGTAATATCGGTGGAACGGACTTTGTAAACGCATGTTTTTTCCAACATTGCCTCCGGAAATTGGAAGGTATCTTCTGTTTTCCCCAAATGACGGATCATACAGTTAAGAGCATTCGCCTTTTCCTCTGGATCTTCAATAAATTCCACCTGTCCGCTGCCCATTACGCTGTCGTACCTCCAAGAATAGGCGCAGGGATTTTCTTTTGTTCTGGTGATAAATTCATTCACGCAGTCCATCTGAAAATAAACGCTTGGGTTTCCTTTCAGAATATCCATTTTGTGCCCTTCGTAAGCGCTGTGGAAATACAGAATTAAGGAATCGCCCTGTCTTTCATAGCCAAAATTTAAGGCTACTACATAAGGCTTTCCGTTTTCCACCATGCCGACATGGGCAACGCTGCAATTACGGACGATTTCAAAAATCTGGTTTAAATCGGTTACTTCTCTGTCTTTTCTTCTCATAACTGCTTTCCTCGTTCAACATTTCACAATCCGTCTCATTTATATTTCCGTTTTTATTTTTGCATCTTTTTAAAGCTTTCCTTTATAATATCATCAAATCGGTTTGTGAAAAAGTTCCAATTTTGCATATTTACATAGAATTGAAAAGCTTACCTCTTTCAAAACAAAACTCTTTCCTCGCAGAATCAGCTTTTACTTGGATTTGGTGCGATACCTCTGACGCAGCTTCCAAAAGCAATGAAAAGACTGTCAGAGGTTATCGAAAGCATAGTTTAATGGATAGATTTTGCGAAAATGCTACCTTTTTACGGAAAAGTACCATAGCCTTTCAAAGGTCTGCGTGCTATGGTTTGGATAGGAAAGAAAAATTGGATAGGAGGAAACGGATATGATCATGGAAGTCGTAAGCATTATTCTGGGCATTATTTTGTTGGGGACAACGGGATCTGGGAACGGATGGTTTGACCTGCATCAGCTTATCTTTCTGCTGGATCCACCGTCCCTTATCATTATGTTGGTGTTTACGGTGCCAGTTCTGTTCAAAAGCGGCGTGTGGAACGATTTTAAGCGGGCGTGGCGGCTTTTGAACAGGAATTATACCTGTCATCTGAGCGAGCTGCGGCGTACGTTGGATGTGGTGGAGATGATGCAGAAACAGGTGATTTATGCGGGTGTTATCTGTATGCTGATGACGTTCATCACCATTATGCACAACCTGTCTGACCCGGCCAGTCTGGGGCCCAATCTGGCGGTGGCAATTCTGACCATGTTGTACGCGCTGATCTTTGAAATGCTGCTTCTGCCGTTGCAGTTGGAGGTAAAACGCAGGATCATTGACTATATGGAGGTGGACACAGAAGCTTCTGCAAATAAGACGGAGGATGAGCAGGCATGAAAAAAAGGGCACTCCGCCTGTTGCTGGGGGCCGGTTATGCGATACTTTTGACTTTTTTATTATTGTATCAGGCAGGTGCGCTGGGGGAAAGAAGAGAGTGGTGGGTCGCTGCATTGACGACTCTTTTTCTCGGTGTCGCGCTGGCGGTAGTTCTTGCGCTGTATCTCCGGGTGAGCGACCAGATCCGTCAGCAGGAGCAAAACGGAGACAGCCCGGCAGGAACGGCGCGCGCGGCAGGAGGGGAACAGGCAGGAGCGGAGCAGGAGACGGAAAAAAGGCCCGTCAATGGCGACTCCCTTGAAAACAGAAGTTATGAGGAAGTCTACGCGGCGTTTCTGACGGTCATGGAGAGGTATGCGGTGTCCGAGCGGGAACTGGAGGTGGCATGGCTTCTATACAGAGGTTACACGAACAGACAGATCGGGGAGGCGCTCTATATTGCCGAAAGTACGGTAAAAAAGCACGTCTCCCACATTTATCAGAAGATGGATGTGCAGAGCCGGAAAGAATTTCGGGCACGTGTGCACACTATGGCTGTGCCGGTTCCTTCTCAAACAGATCTTCGCGGGTGATATTTTTCAACCATTTTTTGCTGCGGTAGTGTTTGATCACCCATGGCCATTTCACAAACTCGTCGGTGCAGAGAAGAAAATACACCCAGAGAACAGGCAGCTTAAAGACAAAAGCGGCGAGGAAACCGAGAGGCACTGCATAACCCCACATGTCTATGGTATCGCAGATCAGGCCGAAACGACTGTCGCCGCCGGCCCGGAACACGCCGGCAATCAGGGTCGTGTTGACGGCAGATCCCATAATATAGTAAGTGTTGATTAACAGCATATATTTCAGGTAGTGCATGGCGGTTTCGGAGAGCTTGGCAAAGTGCAGGACAAAGGGAGTGGCGGCAAGCACCAGCACACCGCCGATGGCGCCGGTGATGACAGTGAGTTTCATCAGCTTGGAGGCGTATTCTCTGGCGCGTTCCATGTCGCCCTCGCCCATCACGTTGCCGAGCAGGATACCGCCGGCGCTGGCGGTGCCGAAACAGAGAACAGTGCCGAAGTTTCTGACTACCACGACAAGGGAGTTGGCAGCCACCGCATCGGAACCCATGTGTCCCAGAATGACGGAGTACATGGAGAATGCCACGCTCCACGCCACATCGTTTCCAAGGGCAGGCAGGGAGAGCCTGACAAAATCCTGAAACAAAAGTTTGCTGTGCAAAAACAGATAGCTCGGTTTCAGTTTGATATCCTTACTGAACAGGGATACCACAATACAGCCGGTAAGCTCAAGGATGCGGGACAGCGCGGTGGCGATGGCCACGCCCACAGCCCCTAACTTCGGCGCACCGAAGAGGCCGAAGATGAACACGGCGTTTAAGAAGATGTTCAGGGAAAACGCCATTACATTTAAGATCATGGACACGGTGACACGGCCGATGCTCCGAAGAATTGCCAGATAGACTTCGATAATGCCCCAGCACAGATAGGTGACGGACATCACACGAAGGTATCCTGCGCCGATAGCAATCAGTTCCGCATCGTTTGTGAAAAGCTTCATCATCAGTTCCGGTGCGAAGAAGGCGAAGCCGGAAAAAAACAGCGTAATCAACAGGGAAAAGCGAAGGGCGATACCCTGAATCACACGGATCGGCTGAATATCGCCTTTGCCCCAATACTGCGCGCTCAACATGGACGCGCCTGTTCCGAGCCCGTAGTAGACCATGAAGAGGACGCCGGCGTAGTTGGCGGCCAGAGATACGGCGGAGATGGAAGACTGTCCCACATAATTTAACATGACCACGTCCGCGGAGTTCACAGCCGCGCTCAAGAGATTTTGAATGACAATCGGAATGACCAGTTTTACGATCTGAGAATAAAACTTGTCTTTGGTAAGATGGTTGTTCATGGAAACCCCTCCGTTTTTTGCGTAAAGTGATAACATCTTAATACATTCTTTTTCCTGTGTCAATCGGTTTCCCAAAACTAAAAAATTTTTTAAAATTTCTCTCGCAAGCCCTTGCGTTTTCATAGCATTGTGATACAATCGTCGCAAATGGGGATAGGAAAAGGGAGGATTTTCTATTATGGAAAAAGACATGACAAAAGGCAATCCCATGAGATTGATTCTGGGGTTTGCCATACCTCTTCTGCTGGGACTTGTTTTTCAGCAGTTTTACAGTATGGTGGACGCGGTGATTGTGGGTCATTATCTGGGGGTGGACGCGCTGGCGGCGGTGGGGGCTACCGGTTCCGTCAATTTCCTGATTATTGGCTTTTGTATGGGCATCTGCAATGGCTTTGCGATTCCGATCGCGCAGGAGTTTGGCGCGAAGCATGAAGGAGAGCTGAAAAAGTTCGTGGCAAACAGCGTTTGGCTGTCCGTGATCTTTGCGGTGGTGATCACGATCGTGGTGTCTCTTCTGTGCCGTCCGATTTTACAGCTTATGCGGACGCCGGGGAACATCATTGACGGGTCTTACAACTACATAATTATTATTTTCCTGGGAATACCCGTGGTATTTCTCTACAATATGACGGCGGCTATCCTGCGGTCTCTGGGAGACAGCAAAACGCCTGTGGTGTTTCTGGTGATGGCTGCGGTTATGAATATTTTTCTCGATGTTTTCTGCATCGTGGTACTCCCTATGGGCGTAGCGGGAGCGGCGGTTGCAACGGTGGTGTCCCAGGCGGTTGCGGGACTTGCCTGCCTGATTTATATGCGAAAAAAGTTTGCGATCTTAAAGCTGTCCAAGGAGGAGAGCAGATGGAGCTGGAACTATGGGAGTAAGCTCTGCAATATGGGCATTCCCATGGGCTTGCAGTATTCTATTACCGCTATCGGCAGCGTGATTTTGCAGAGCGCGGTGAACGGGATCGACTCTAATGCAGTGGCGGCGGTCACTGCGGGCAGCAAGGTGAGTATGCTGTTGGTGTGCCCTTTCGACGCGATGGGCTCCACCATGGCGACCTACGGCGGACAGAACGTGGGCGCGGGAGATCTGGATCGTGTGGATAAGGGACTTAAGGACTGCTGTCTGCTGGGATTGCTTTACTCCCTGATTGCGCTGGGCGCGGTGTATCTGTTCGGGAAACAGCTTCTTTTGTTGTTCCTAGACGCGGGGGAGGTTGAGATTATCGGGAATGCCAGCCAGTTTTTGCGGATAAACGCGCTGTTTTATTTCCCGCTGGCGCTTGTGAACATTGTCCGTTTTTTGATTCAGGGGATGGGCTTTAGTAAACTTGCAGTTTTTGCGGGAGCCTTCGAAATGCTGGCAAGATCACTGGCAGGCTTTTTGCTGGTGCCCCACTGGGGATTTGCAGCAGTGTGCTTTGCCAGTCCTCTCGCGTGGATTTTTGCGGATGCCTTCTTGATTCCGGCGTTTTTCCATGTGAGGAAGAAGATGGCGGCTATTCTGAGCAGAGAATGATTCTTTGCGCAGATTGAGGGAGTGCGAATATGAGTGTAACCATTTTTACCATGACCCACAAGAAATTTCCGACGCCCGGTGATCCGGTCTATGTGCCCTTACAGGTAGGGCGTGCGAAGGCGGCGGATCTGGGGTATATCGGAGATGACACGGGTGTCAGCATTTCAGAGAAGAACTGCTACTACGGGGAGCTGACAGGGGTTTATTGGGTATGGAAAAATATAAAGACCTCCGACTATGTGGGAATCTGCCATTACCGCAGATACTTTTGTACGGAGGAGGGGAGAATCCTGACGGAAAAGGAATATGAAGAGATTCTCTCAAAGTACGATATGATTGTCACCAAAAAGCTGAAACTCAACTTTTCCTATTATGACGGATATACAAGCGACTACAATATCCATGATCTGAATGTGGTCGGGGAAGTGATCGGGCAGCATTATCCCGAATACAGGGAGACATTTGAACGGCTGGTGCATAGTAAGGGAACGTATTTTGGCAATATGATGGTCTGCAAAAAGGAAATGTATGACGCCTACTGCGAATGGCTTTTCGGTATTTTTGAAAAGGCGGAGGGACGGATCGACGCTTCCGGCTATGACGATTATCACAAGCGGGTTTATGGGTTTATCTCCGAGTTTCTCCTGTATGTCTGGACACAGATGCAGGGACTGCGCGTCTATGAGTGCAAGGTGGGCATGACTGACGAGAAACGGGAGACGACAGAGACGAAAGAACGTCTGGCAGATTATTTTGCGAAGAAGGATATCACTGGGGCGAAGGCATATATACTGGCATGTCTGGAGAAACGCCCCGACGTGTTGATGGAAGCCTCTGACATTACAGGAGAGTTAAAACTGTCCATGCAGGTAATTGCGGTGTGCGAGTTGGAAAAACAGGCTTACGGGAGCAGTACCATCGACCGGATACAGGAGTTTGGGGCGCTGATGAGGCATTTTCAGAAGCTCAATAATTTGATTCTTGCCTATAAAGATGGGGAGACAAGAATGTCTCCCCCAGAAGTAGAGTTCTATTTAGAGAAAGAAGGAATCACGGATATCGCCATAGAGGCTTCCGCGCGCCTGTTCTGCACGCCTGAGGAGGCGAGGCAGGTGACGGCGGCTATCATGGCTTGTACAGACTGGCCGGATTAGGAGCAGTCTGTTTTTTGCCGTTTACTGCACAGAGAGCGGGTTCGTGATATAACCGTCAAGACGCTCCTTAAACTGTAGTTCATTCTCTGCTGTGTATTGGAAGAGGTATGTGTAGGGATGCGTATCTGAGCGGCCGGTCTCCTCGTCGTATTCTCCAAATTCCGTAAACAGGACGGCGATCTCGGTCAGATCATCAGAGGGATCACTGTCGTAAAGGGCGTAGAAGTTTTCCGGGTAGCCATTAGAAGGGGCGTCGCCCAGTGCTTCCCATACCACATTGCCCCAATTTGTTCCATCAATATAGAGACCGTATTTTTCGGATTCGCTTTTATTGGAGCTTTCAGTGGAATAGATCTGGCCGTAGAAAGCAATGCCCTCCTCCGTGCCGTCTCCGTTCAAATCAAAGCTGTATTCAGGCGTTCCGTCGATCACCGTTTCCATAGTGCTCGTATCATAATGAGAAGTATAATAACGCTCTTCCATAAAATTTCCGTCGTATCGATATTCTTCCTTTAATCCCAGGTCATAGGCTTTTTCGTAGGGGATTCTGAAATAGATTTCTCCGGCGGCGTAGGGTCCGAGGGCGTAAGGATCACTCATAAAGCTGATACCGCTCTGCGTGAAAATCCAGTTTCTCTCCTCAAAGAGAGCGCTGTCCAGATCATCTTTGGATGGGCCGAACAGTTTTTCCTGATAGGTGGGCGTTTCTGCCAGATTTACGATATAATCAAGGGCAGTGGCGTGAAAGGCGTCATAATCGTCTGTCAGATCCGCAAGGCTGATCAGTTCGCCTGTCTTCACGTTATAGTTTTTGCCGATAACGCCGTAGTTGCCGTGTGCACCGCCGGTGTCGCTGTAGGCGGTAATTTCCAGGGAGAGCACCTTGTCGTCCATGCGGGTCACGTTTGCCGTCACGCTCTGGGCATAGCCGTGAAACCAGCCGCCGTCCTCATCCGCCTGACTGGCCTCGTAATCGGACTTTGCCATCTCCAGAGTTTCTTCATCGGAAGAGAGGTTGTAATGTGTCTCGATATCCGCGTTGATCTTTGCGGCGATCTCGTCTGCACCCTCGATGGCCACCACGGGCATGGAGGAGCTGTTTTCCAAAAGCACCGTGCCGTCGTCAGCCTTGATTTCATCGCTGGTTTCTTCAAAGGTGACGGATACGGGGGAAGGTATGGCAGAGGTTTCTTCGGAGTCTGCGCTGTCGTCAGTTATGACAACGGTGTCACCTCCATCTGTGGTTTCCACGCTGATCTCTGTGTCGCCAGTTTCTTCTGTGTCTGTCGTGTCCCCGTTGTCAGCCGGAGCCGTGTCCGGTGTTTCCTGTTCGGAAGGGGGTGTGTTGTCTGTGCCGCAGGCGCTTGCCGAGAGGGCAAGGAGGGATGCGGCGAGCAGAACGGATAGGGATTTCTTTTTCATAATAAATTCTCCTCATACTGGTATTTTCTTTGGGGATAGTGTAGCATACTTTATATGTTGTGGCAAGTTTGATTGTTTTACACAGAAATGGAGTGAAAAATGACTTTGAGATGTAAAGATTAACAAATCGCAATTGACTAATCTGTAGGGGTGTGACATAGTGATAGTACAAATGTGTCAGAACAAGGAGGGTACTATGAACTATCAGGAGGCATACGAAAAACTGGAAAAGTACGGGCAGCTTCACGTGCTGAAATATTACGGGGAGCTGAATGGGGAAGAGAAGGAGGCGCTGCTTGCCCAGATTGAGCAGACGGACTTTGAGGTATTGTCGCTCTGCAAAAAGAAAGAGACCTTAAATCCCAGAGGAAAGATTGAACCGATCGGAGTGATGCAGCTTCCGGAGATCGAAAAAAAGCGGGATGAGTATACCGGAATCGGTCTGAAAGCGATTAAGGCAGGCAAGGTTGGCTCGGTGCTTCTGGCGGGCGGCATGGGTACCAGACTTGGCTCGGATGCGCCGAAGGGTGTGTACAATATCGGCCTGACAAAGGAGGTCTTCATTTTCCAGCGGCTGGTTGAAAACCTGATGGATGTAGTAAGGCAGGCTGATGCGTGGATTCCCCTCTATGTGATGACCAGCGACAAGAATCATGACGCGACTGTCAGTTTTTTCAAGGAAAAGAATTATTTCGGTTACAATGCGGACTATGTGACCTTTTTCATGCAGGATATGGCGCCTGCCTGCGATTATGAGGGCAAGGTGTATCTGGAAGCAAAAAATAAAATGTCCACTTCCCCCAACGGTAATGGCGGGTGGTTTTTGTCCATGATGAAATGGGGCGTCACCGATAAAATCAGACAGGCGGGCGTGGAGTGGCTGAATGTGTTTGCGGTGGATAATGTGCTGCAGCGCATTGCCGATCCCTGCTTTGTGGGCGCGACGATCTCGACAGACAGCGCAGTAGGGGCAAAAGTGGTGGCAAAGACTGCGCCGGACGAGAAGGTGGGCGCGATGTGTCTGGAGGACGGCAGACCTTCCATTGTGGAATACTATGACATGACGCCGGAGTTGATGGCGGCGAAAAACGAGCAGGGTGATCCGGCTTATCATTTTGGCGTGATCTTAAACTATCTGTTCCGGGTGAAGGATCTGGAGGAGATTGTGGCAAGAAAACTTCCGCTTCATATTGTGGAAAAGAAAATTCCCTATCTGGATGAAAAGGGGGAGCTTGTGAAGCCGGAAGAGCCAAATGGCTATAAATTTGAGCAACTGGTGCTGGACATGATTCATGAGCTGGATTCCTGCCTGCCCTTTGAAGTAGTGAGAAATAAGGAATTTGCGCCCATTAAGAACAAGACGGGGATTGACTCGGTGGAGAGCGCGCGGAAGCTGTGTAAGGAGAATGGGATAGAGTTGTAGAGAGACACTGCCTTTTCGCAGTGCCATTCATAATTTGCCATAAAACGGCAAATTATTCATGATGGGCATTCGCCCTATTAAAACAGACACAGACAAATGCGTCTGCAAGCAGTCGATTTGTTTCTGTCTGTTTTAGCACTGCTCAAAGCATAAGTATATAACATTTTGACAGGTTTAAGCAACATTCACATATTGTAAAATATGGGGGAATCGGTGTAGACTGTAATCACGTTAAGGACATAAAACACATTTCCGAAAAAGAAAGGCGGGTGCAGTTATGGCAATCTTAGTGACAGGCGGCGCGGGGTATATCGGCTCCCATACGGTAGTAGAATTACAGAATGCGGGTTATGATGTGGTAGTAGTGGATAACCTGTCAAATTCCAGTGAAAAGTCTCTCGACAGAGTGGCAAAGATTACAGGAAAACCGGTGAAATTCTACAAGGCGGATATTTTGGACAGGGAAGCGCTGGATCAGGTATTTGCGAAGGAAAAAATTGATTCCTGTATTCACTTTGCAGGTCTTAAGGCGGTCGGCGAGTCTGTGCAGAAGCCTTGGGAATACTATGAGAACAACATTGCGGGTACACTCACGCTGGTGGATGTGATGCGGAAACACAATGTAAAGAACATTATCTTTTCCTCCTCGGCTACGGTGTACGGCGATCCGGCAATGATTCCGATCACGGAGGAGTGCCCGAAAGGACAATGTACAAACCCTTATGGCTGGACGAAGTCCATGTTGGAGCAGATTCTGACGGATATCCAGAAAGCGGATCCTGAGTGGAATGTGATTCTGCTTCGGTATTTCAATCCTATCGGCGCGCACAAGAGTGGTACGATCGGGGAGAATCCCAACGGTATTCCCAACAACCTGATGCCCTATATTACACAGGTGGCTGTGGGTAAGCTCAAAGAGCTGGGCGTTTTTGGCAACGATTACGACACACCGGACGGCACGGGCGTGCGCGACTATATCCATGTGGTGGATTTGGCAGTGGGCCATGTGAAAGCGCTTAAGAAGATCGAGGAGAAAGCAGGGCTGTGCATCTACAATCTGGGAACAGGCGTGGGCTACAGCGTGCTTGATATCGTAAAGAACTTCGAGGAAGCTACGGGCGTGAAAATTCCCTACGTGATCAAGGAAAGACGCGCGGGCGATATCGCTACATGCTATTCCAATGCGGATAAGGCGAAACGGGAGCTCGGCTGGGAAGCACAGTACGGTATTAAGGAAATGTGTGCGGATTCCTGGCGGTGGCAGAGCAATAACCCGAATGGGTACGACGACTAAAGACAATTCATGAAAAGAGTGCAGACGGTTGATCCGTTCTGCGCTCGATTTTTATAATATTCAGATCACATACAGATACATGAAGATAAAGTGGCATACGCTTCCTCCCATCACAAACAGATGGAAGATTTCGTGGGAGCCGAAATTCTTATGCTTCGCGTTGAAGATAGGCAGTTTCATGGCGTAGATGACGCCGCCTATGGTGTAGACGATCCCGCCCGCGAGAAGCCACAGGAATGCGTTTCGCGACAACGTATTCCACAGCGTACCGAAAACCGCGAGGCATGCCCATCCCATGGCAATATAGAGAAGGGAAGAAAACCATTTTGGACAGGTAATCCAGCAGATGTTGATAACCATGCCGACGATGGCGATACCCCACACGGTTGCGAGCAGGGTGTAGCCCAGCCTGTTACCCAGAACGATGAGGCAGACGGGCGTATAGGATCCGGCGATCAGTACGAAGATCATCATGTGATCCAACTTACGGAACATTTTTAATAAGCTGTCCTTCACGGTGACGCTGTGGTAGAGTGCGCTGGCGCCGTAGAGGGCCACCATACTGCAGATAAATACCGCCATGGCGATAAAGGCAGTGCGGTCTGCGGCGGTGGCAGTTTTCACCATGAGCGGCGTCGCCGCTACAATGGCCATCATCATGGCGATGAAGTGGGTGATGGCGCTTCCGGGTTCACGAATCGTAATTTGCATATTAAAACCTTCTTTCATTAAAAATACAAGATGTAGTTTTTAAAACTATATGTTCTATACTGAAATACTACTACTTAAGATATGCAAAGTCAATTGCTTTATGCATAAAAATTTGAGGAGGATTTTTCAATCCTCCTCAATCACGTGAATTTCCAGATAGTCAAACGGAATTTCTTCTATAAAATTATCCTGGTTAAAACGCGCCTTGCTGTGACGTTTAAATTCGGAGACGGTAGCGTCCAGCCAGAGAGGTTTTCCCAGATCAAATTGCAGACAGACCTCATCCAGCGCGTCAAATACCTTGTGGGTGCGCGTTTCCTCGCGGCCGTCCTCAATGACGGTATCTTTTATCATACGGTTATTTTTCCATTCTTTTGCCCATAGACGAAACATGTCGACCCTCCTTTTTTCTTCTCTTACTATACAAATCCCGGCGGGAAATGTAAATACTTTTTACGTCTCTTATGCTATACTGAATTTATGAAAAACAATTCATCTTTTCGGAAATCAGGCATATATATATCTTTGGTGAAAAACAGGCGGCTTATGCTTTGCGCGTTTCTGTGGAGTTTGCCGGTGGCGGCATCCTTTGTTCTGGGATGGCGGCTGCAGCTTGAGGGGACTGTGTTTGGCGGCGGTTCTGTCGCTGCCTTTGCAGGGCGTTTCTTTCTTTTCCTGTTGGAGAGCGCTGTCCTGTCCGTACCAGGGTCAGTTCTTGCCGCGTTTTTTTTGCGTGGAAGAAAGCAAAAGAGTGTTGGAGCGGAAAAAAGACAGAAACAGCGTCTGGCATGGCAGGTATGGATTTTCTATGCGGCAGTGATTTTTTTCTGCTGGCTGCCGGTCTTTCTGGCTTATTATCCGTCCGTATTTGCCTATGATGCGGAGGGTCAGCTTTATCAGGTAATTGCCCATGATTACAGCACACATCATCCGCTTTTGCATACGCTATTTCTGGGAGCTTTTTTCAGGCTGGGCGGTATGCTTGGTTCCTATTCCGCAGGCATGGCAATCCATTCGGTGGTGCAGATGCTGTTGATGGCAACGACATTTGGATGGGCGCTTTCTTACTTATATCAGAGACGGATGGCAAGATGGGTGCGGATTCTTCTGCTTCTTTTTTATGCGTTTTTCCCTGCCAATTCCGTTTTGGCTCTGAGTACCACGAAAGATGTGCTTTTCTCGGCAATGGTGATGATTCATACGGTGTGCCTGTATCGGATGGCATGTGACCGGGAAATGCGGATGAGCAGGAAAGAACAGGCGGTTTATATTGCCTTTGCGGTACTTATGCTGTTGTTTCGGAACAATGCGGTGTATGCCTTTGTGATCAGTATGCCGGTTTTGTGGATCGGCATGGGGAAAGGGAAGGCGCGGAAGGCGTATTTCAAAATGGCGCTTACGGTTTTTTTACTGTTTGCGGCAGGGTCAACCGTTCTTAAAGTTGCCACTCACGCGCAGAGCGGCAGCCCACGGGAAATGCTGAGTGTTCCTTTGCAGCAGATGGCGCGCACAAGAGTGGTAGCGGAGGAGACACTGGATCCGGCGATGCGGCAGGAACTGGAAGCGTATCTTCCTTCCGAGTGGGTTTTTGCGGCCTATCATCCGCATTTGGCCGATCCTGTGAAAAACCGTGCCGTGATCCATGACAATCCGAAAGGGCTGATTGAGACATGGATCAAGCTGGGGATGCAGCATTCCGCCATATATGTAGACGCTTTCCTGGACAATTCGCTGGGGCTTTGGTTTTTGCAGGATATTTCCCATGCACAGGTGTACGGAATCGGAACGGAGAGTGGTTTCGGGTATCTCTCCACGGATAACAGGACAATGCCTGCGGGCTGTGAAATTGTAGAGCACAGTCTGCTCCCCGGCCTGCGCGTTTTTATGGAAAAAATAGTATCCGATAACGAGTATGGCAAAATACCGGTGGTCAGGATTCTTTTTGCGCCGGCTCTTTACTGGTGGCTGTTATATCTCTGTATTGTGACGGCAATATATAGGAAAAGATATCGGGAGATACTGCCGATGGCGTTTCTTGTGGCATATTACCTGACGCTGCTGCTCTCGCCAACCGTGCTGGTACGTTATATGTACCCAATAATGGCGACAATTCCCGTCATATTGCCATGTATTATGACTGACAGGAAAATATAGGGAGTGAAAATAGACAATAAATTATAAAAATTTAAGAAAACTTTGTCTAAAATATACACTTTATAGAAAAACGTGGTATACTTATTAAGTAGCTATCAATTTTATCGGGGGATTTTTTATATGGAAGTCATTGTAGATAGAGAGAAAGACGGCGATATCGACAGTTGGAAGGAAGTGCAGTTGATTTATAATTCTGCCTTAAAGCAGATATCTACAAAGCTGGAGATTTTAAACGACGAATTTCAGCATGTGCATCGCTATAATCCGATTGAGCATATCAAATGGCGTATTAAGACGCCGGAGAGTATTGTCAAGAAGCTGAAAAAACACGGGTATGAGTCTACCATAGATAATATGGTGCGCTATGTCAATGACATTGCAGGCATTCGCGTGATCTGTTCCTTTGCATCGGATATTTATCAGATCGCGGAGATGATCAGCAACCAAAGTGACATACGTGTCATTTCTGTAAAAGACTACATTGTAAATCCGAAGGCCAGCGGTTACAAGAGTTATCACATGCTGGTGACGGTACCGGTGTATCTTTCCGACAGAATTGCCGACACGAAGGTGGAAATCCAGATCCGCACGGTGGCGATGGACTTCTGGGCAAGCCTGGAGCATAAGATTCACTATAAATTTGAGGGAAACGCGCCGGAGCATATCAAAGAACAGCTTGTGGAGTGCGCACAGATGGTTGCGGCTCTTGACGCCAGGATGATGTCACTGAATGAGGAAATTTTACATATCGGACAGGAAGAGACGGAAGAGGTTATGCGCGTGGGACAGGAGGAAGAGGACTAGAGCAGTCCTCTTCTGTGTTTATGTTTATATGCGTAAAATGAGGAGTGCCCGGATACCTTTCGGCACCCGGGCTATTATGAAAAAATTTATCTATGTGTGTAATATCTACACGACATTCCGCTTGGCTTTCTATGTTTAAATTGTACTTCTTAAATATGAACAAATTATGAACAATATGTAAAGTTATAGTTAATATTTCTAAATATATAAAAAATGAGTTACAAAAATTATACGATATGCACAATAAAATAGGCTATATGGGGGAGGGTGGCGACTCCCTTAGAAGATGCAGATACTTTTCTTTATTGTAATAACAGCGGAAAGATGATAAAATGCAGACATAGTTTTACGGTTTTTGTAACAGAATGAGAAATATAGCAGGAGGGCATGATAATGGATACATTTATAGATAAACTGGCTCAAAAAAGGAACGCGCAGGAGATGATTCGTGCAAATGCCGCGGCAGAGGCGGCGAAGATGGAACAGATGCAGAAGCAGATGGAAGAATATGACGAGCTTATGCAGGAAATTCGCCGCGTCAATATTAAGACTGCCGGAAATGTGGAAGATGTGCGCGATCTGCTTGCACAGTGCATGGACAGATTGGAGAGCATCAAAATAGAAAACGAATCCCGTAAGAGCGCAGTGGAACAGATGGCCGCTGTTGAGAAACTGGTGGACGGGCAGACTGCCGCCATCAAAAAATTGTTGGACGAGCAGACTGGAGTTGTTAAGGGGTTTGTCGAGGGACAGAACGACGCAGTTAGGCATCTTCTCGGGGAGCGTCTGACAAAGACAGAGGACGTTGTGCACAAGGAGAACGTAAAGGTTTACCGCAATGTGCAGGCGGCCTTTACGGAGGAGATGGAAAAACAGAATCAGCAGGGCGAACAGAGCCGGGCGGATCAGGGGACTGGAGTGTCCAAGAAGCTGGCTGTTGCTATTTTAATCGGTGTGCTTGTGGATATTGCGGTTAATCTTGTGCCGCTTATTACACAGCTTACGAATACGAAGCTTTTTTAAAGGGAAAGCGTTTTACACAGAATGATATGAAAATATTGAGCAGACATTATAAAAAAATGAAAATTGCACATATTAAGGTTGCGGTGTTCGTCAGCGTCATCGCCGCCTTTTTCCTGCCTCATTTACAGACCCTTGAAAGTGACGGGGACAACATGTTTACTGTCTATTTAAACGGTGTGCAGGTGGGCGTAATGGGAGACATTGGAGAGGTGGACGAATGCCTGATTACGGCAAGAAAGGAGCTCGCGGGCAGCAGTGACGAGATGGTGCTGGCGGAGAGCGATTTGACCTGGGAAGGGCAGGAAGTACTCTGGGGCAAAATAGATGACAAAAGTGTCATAATTTCTAACATGCTCGGGGCGCTGCGGGGGAGTGTCAAAGAGACGCTGAACCGTTCCTATACGGTGAAAATCAATGAGTATACGGTTAACCTTGCGAGTACGCAGGAGGTACTTGCGCTCCTGCAAGCTTCCATCAAGAGATATGACAGCGGCAACAACTATTACGCGGATCTGGTTCTTGACTCTAACCGGGAGCTCAATGTGCTGACGACACAGATTTATTCGGCCAGTGAGCAGGAAGAAGAGGAAGCGGAGGAAGTCATGACCAGTTTTGGAATTGACGCGGCGCTGGATGAGATCTTTGCGGACATTGAGCCGGCTTCGGAGAAAGAATTTTCCGATTACGATCTGGGTCTTCTTGCGCTTGACTTTGGCGATACGGTGGAGGTTGTGGAGTCTTATCTGCAGGACGACGAATTGACATCTCTTGACAAGGCAATCGAGGAGGTCACCAAGGATCAGGAGAAGGAACAGATTTATGAGGTCGTTTCGGGGGACACGCTTTCCCAGATTGCCGAGAAAAATGAGATACCGTTAGAGCGTCTGATTGCCATGAACGAGACCATAGAGGATGAAAATTCTGTGATCCGCGTGGGCGACGAGCTTACGGTGACGGTACCTGAGCCGGAACTTTCCGTGGAACGGACGGAACAGATGTACTATGAAGAGGATTACGAGGCGGACGTTATCTATGTGGACAATGACGATTGGTACACCAACCAGACGCAGACTCTGCAGGAGCCCTCTGCGGGTCACCGCAGGGTGGTGGCGGATGTGTCCTATCGCAATAATGAAGAGGTGGGCAGGGAGATCCTGAAAGAGGAGATCACTTATGAGGCTGTGCCCAAAATAGTGGAGCGGGGCACGAAGATTCCGCCGACTTATATCAAGCCAATTTCCGGAGGCAGGCTTTCTTCCGGCTTTGGCAGACGTAAGGCGCCTACCAGAAGAGCCAGCACTTATCATAAAGGTATAGACTGGGCAACGCCGGTCGGCACGGCAGTTATGGCCTCCTGTACGGGAACTGTTGCAAAGGCAGGCTGGGGAAGCGGTTATGGTTATGTGGTTTACATTAACCATGCTGACGGCAGACAGACCCGCTATGGCCATCTGAGCAAGGTGCTGGTAAAACAGGGGCAGACCGTCAGCCAGGGTCAAAAGATTGCTCTGAGCGGAAATACGGGCGTAAGTACAGGGCCTCACGTTCATTTTGAGATCCTGATAAATGGTGCGCAGGTAAATCCGCTTGACTATTTAAACTGATGACGGGAAAGGAAACGCTGAACGTGTGTGCGGGGTTTACAAACCTCCAAAATCTGGTATACTGTATTTTAATGTTTGAGTTTTTTCGATTGAGAAAGGCAAGTAAACATACATGGAACAATATGCGATTAAGGGTGGAAATCCGTTAGTCGGCGAGGTGGAGATCGGCGGGGCGAAAAATGCAGCGCTGGCGATCCTTGCGGCTGCCATCATGACGGATGAGACCGTATTGATAGAAAACGTGCCTGATGTCAGAGATACCAATGTTATGATGCAGGCTATGGAAAGTATAGGCGTGGTGATCAATCGTATCGACAGACATACGGTGAAGATCAATGCCTCACAGGTTCACGATCTGGTGATCGAGGACGATTATATTAAAAAAATCAGGGCTTCCTACTATCTGCTGGGAGCGCTTCTGGGCAAGTACAGCAAGGCGGAGGTTGCGCTTCCGGGCGGCTGTAATATAGGGTTGAGGCCTATTGACCAGCATATCAAGGGCTTTCGGGCATTGGGCGCTAACGTAAGGATCGAGCACGGACTGATTATTACGGAGGCGGCGAAACTGAAGGGAAACCATCTTTACATGGATGTGGTAACCGTTGGCGCCACCATGAACGTGATGATGGCGGCGGTTATGGCGGAAGGCACAACCGTGATTGAGAATGCGGCGAAGGAGCCTCATGTCGTTGATCTGGCGAATTTTCTGAACAGTATGGGCGCAAATATCAAGGGCGCAGGTACGGACGTGATTCGTATCAAGGGCGTTTCCAGGCTTCACGGGACGGAGTATGTTATTATTCCAGACCAGATTGAGGCAGGTACGTTTATGTTTGCGGCGGCGGTGACGAAGGGTGATGTGACTGTGAAAAATGTGATCCCGAAGCATTTGGAGTCCATCAGTGCAAAGCTTCTGGAGATCGGCTGTGAGATAGAGGAGTCCGATGATGCCGTGCGTGTGGTGGCAGCGAAACCTCTGGGGCACACCCATGTAAAAACCCTGCCTTATCCTGGTTTCCCGACGGATATGCAGCCGCAGATTACGGTAGCGCTTGGGCTGTCCACAGGTACAAGCATTGTGACGGAGAGTATTTTCGAGAATCGCTTTAAATATGTGGACGAGCTTACTTGTATGGGTGCGAATATCAAAGTGGAGAGTAACACGGCGATCATTGACGGTGTGCCCAAGTACACGGGGGCGAACATTACGGCTCCGGATTTGAGGGCGGGCGCCGCACTTGTTATTGCTGCGCTTGCGGCTGACGGAATCAGCACGGTGGATGATATCAAGTATATTCAGCGCGGTTATGAAGACTTTCATCTGAAACTGCAGAGTCTGGGTGCGCAGATTGAACTGGTGACTACCGAGCGGGAGATGCAGAAATTTAAGTTAAAAGTAGGCTGATAAAATGGAAAAGGGAACGTCGGTATCCTGTTGGGAGGATCGGCGTTTTTATTTTAACAGAACAAAGGAGAGTATCATGAAAATGATAGGCAAATTTATTGGGGGGGCAGAAAGAATCCAGGATATATGCGCTTTTGACGGCTGTTGCGGTACTTACAGGCCTGTTGATGCTGATCACCTTTGAATATGAGGACGTGGATTCGCTGACCGCATGGAGCTTGAATTTCTGGGATTTGCTTTTTAAGGGAAGACTGGATGCGTTTTATGAATATACCGCACAGAATGTACATGGGGCTGTACACGAAAACTGCGGCGGCAATTATTTATGGCTGCTGCCGTTATGTATTTGGAACCTGCCCCTGTGGGCGGCGCATTCTGCAAGCGGAACTTTGCTGGTGACAAATTTTTTCAGTATATGCTGGACGAAATTGTTCTGGTCATTGCTGCAGGCTGCGACGGCATATGTCAGCGCGAAAATATGCGCCATGATGACATCTGACCGGGAGAAGGTGATCATGACGTTTCTGCTGGTCATGGCTTCGCCGGAAATTCTTTTGTCGGTAGGATATACGGGGCAGGATGAAATTACATATATCTGTCTTTTTGTCATTTCTTTTTATTTCTTTTTGAAGGGTAATTGGAAAAGGTGCTATTTTTTGATGGCATGCTGTGTCACGCTATGTCCCATTATGATACTTCCTGTTCTGGCAGTATTGTTGTTCCGGGAAAAAAGAATCATCAGATTGTTTTTATATGTGACAGGGACAGTGCTGCCGCTGATCGCATTTGAGATATTGTACAGGAAAGATCAGGCTTATCAGGCGGCCAGGAAAGTGAATGATTTCGGACAGATGATGCAGGGAATGCTTCGTGGTTTTGTACTGCAGACGAATTGGGGTGCGCTCTCTGTCGCGGGTATTCTCTTATGTCTGCTTTATTTTTATTGTTATTTTGAAAAAATGCCGGAGGAGAAGGCAGAGTATCATAAAACGGTGACTTACATAGTGGCTCTGGTTTTTGTGATCGTTTCTTTCGGCATGGTGAATGATTTTTACAGGATGTTTTTATATGTGCCTTTTCTTGTGATTGCGATTATGATATCGGGTCAGCGTGTGGAAGTGAATCTGTTCCTGCTTACGGCAATCACTTACGGACGTGTTTTTCAGGCCGTCGGTAATAATTATCCAAAGAGTCTGAATTCCGTTTACCTTATGAAACATTCCTGGATCACGGCCTTGTGCGATTTTGCCGGAAAGACGAAATATCTGGACAGTATGGAGGACAGCGTATGCCTTTGGAGTTATATGATCAACCTGGGCGGGATGCTGGATTTGCTTTGCCTGATCGTCGAGACCTGTGTGATGGGGGCGGTAGTGGTGCTGCTTGTCATAAACAGGCGCGGATACAGGAAACAATATGAGACAAAAATAGCGCAGAATGGGATACTGGCGGTGTATACGCTGTGTATGCCGGCTGTCATGATATGCTACTATTTTATGGTATTGCATTGAATGTAAAAAACAGGTATTGACATGGGAATGGGTTAGGTGTATGGTAATGTACAGATAAGAAATGTGTGCAGAAAATTTCATATTGTGATATCTTTCTCTTATTCAGAGTGGTGGAGATACATAGGATCGGTGAAGCCACGGCAACCCCTGTAAGGAAGGTGCCAACCTGAGCGAGACCGCGATAGCGGTGCAGATCGAACAATAAGAGGATTTGATGCAGCATGTCGGGTCCGCTTATTTCAAGAGAAATAAGGGGACTTTCTTTTATGCACGAATCCGTGCAGAGGAAATTTAACTAAAAACAAAGGAGAGGAAAAAATGGAAAAAAGATTATTCACATCCGAGTCAGTAACCGAAGGGCATCCTGACAAAGTCTGCGATGCGATTTCAGACGCGATTCTGGACGCCTGCATGGAGGCGGATCCCATGAGCCGCGTGGCTTGCGAGACGGCGGTCTGCACGGGCTTTGTGCTGGTGACCGGTGAGATTACGACAAAAGCCTATGTAGATATGCAGAAGGTAGTGCGCGATACCGTGAGAGAGATCGGCTACACCAAGTCCGAGTATGGTTTTGATGCAAACACCTGCGCGGTGTTCGTGGCCATCGACGAGCAGTCCGCAGACATTGCCATGGGTGTTGACAAGGCGCTGGAGGCAAAGAAGGGCGAGCAGAAGGACGATCTTGACACCGGAGCGGGCGATCAGGGTATGATGTTCGGCTACGCTACCAACGAGACGGAGGAGTACATGCCTTATTCCATTGCCCTTGCCCACAAGCTGGTATTGCAGCTTACGAAAGTCCGCAAGGACGGCACACTCAAATACTTAAGGCCCGACGGCAAGAGCCAGGTGTCCGTAGAGTATGACGAGGCGGGCAAGCCGGTTCGCCTGGAGGCGGTTGTGCTGTCCACACAGCATGACGATGATGTGACACAGGAGCAGATTCATGAGGATATCAAGAAATACGTGTTTGATCCGGTTCTCCCGAAGGAGATGGTAGACGACCAGACCAAGTTCTTTATCAATCCGACAGGACGTTTCGTTATCGGCGGCCCTCACGGCGATGCCGGTCTGACAGGACGTAAGATTATTGTGGATACCTACGGCGGCTACGCCCGTCACGGCGGCGGCGCTTTCTCCGGTAAGGACTGCACGAAGGTGGATCGTTCCGCGGCTTATGCGGCGCGCTATGTTGCGAAGAACATCGTGGCAGCGGGCATCGCGGACAAGTGCGAGATTCAGCTTTCCTACGCGATCGGTGTGGCACAGCCCACTTCCATCATGGTAGATACCTTTGGCACAGGCAAGATCGCGGATGACAAACTGGTGGATATCATTCGTGAGAACTTCGATTTAAGACCGGCGGGCATCATCAAGATGCTTGACCTTCGCCGCCCGATCTACAAGCAGACAGCGGCTTACGGGCACTTCGGACGTAACGATCTGGATCTGCCATGGGAGAAGCTCGACAAGGTGGATGTACTGAAGAAATATCTGTAACAATAAAAATCAATTTGAATGTGTGAATGAAAAAAGGAGGTATCGGGAGACTGACACCTCCTTTTTTCTGTATATCCGGTATAATTCTTCCAAAATTATTTTGCATACCCAAAACAACTTTGCGCCTGTATTTGCTTTGTGTTAAAATATTGAATAAATCAATTCCGCAATACAAAGAAAGGTTCTTGGTCATATGGCATTTACGCATTTACACGTCCACACAGAGTTTAGTCTCCTGGACGGTTCCAACAAGATCAAAGAGTATGTAAAATATGTGAAGGAGCTGGGAATGGACAGCGCCGCGATCACGGATCACGGCGTTATGTACGGTGTTGTTGACTTCTACAAGGCGGCGAAGGAGGCGGGGATCAATCCGGTCATCGGCTGCGAGGTGTATGTGGCGCCCCACTCCCGCTTTGACAGGGAGCTTACGGGCGGCGAAGAACGCTATTACCATCTGGTGCTGTTGGCGGAGAACAATGTGGGTTATGCGAATCTGGTAAAGATTGTGAGCAAGGGCTTCACGGAGGGCTATTATTATAAACCGCGTGTGGATCTGGAACTTCTGGAGAAGTATCATGAGGGCCTGATTGCGCTCTCGGCATGTCTGGCGGGGGAAGTGCCCCGCTATATCCAGAAGGGGCTGGTGGACGAGGCAAAGAAGGTCGCCCTGAAATATCAGGGTATTTTTGGTAAGGATAATTATTTCCTGGAATTGCAGGATCACGGGATTCCCGCCCAGCAGACGGTGAACTCCGTACTTCTTCGCATGAGCAAAGAGCTGGATATCCCTCTTGTTGCCACCAACGATGTGCATTATACTTACGCGGAGGACGCCCAGCCCCACGATATTCTGCTTTGCCTGCAGACGGGGAAAAAGCTGGCTGACGAGGATCGTATGCGCTATGATGGCGGCCAGTATTATGTGAAGAGCGAGGAGGAGATGAAGGGGCTGTTTCCCTATGCGTGGGAGGCGGTGGAGAATACACAGCGGATTGCCGACCGCTGTCATGTGGAGATTGAGTTTGGCAATTATAAAGTGCCCCATTATGAGGCGCCGGACGGCAGCGATTCGTGGAGTTATCTGAACAAACTCTGCCAGGATGGCATGAAGGAGCGCTATCCGGAGGATGACGGAACTTTGCAGGAGCGTTTGCGCTATGAACTTGACACGATCAAGAGTATGGGATTTGTGGATTATTTTCTGATTGTGTGGGACTATATCAATTTTTGCAGGGAGAACGGAATTGCCGTGGGGCCGGGCAGAGGTTCGGCGGCGGGAAGTATCGTGTCCTACTGCCTGAAAATAACCAATATTGACCCGATCAAATACAGCCTGCTCTTCGAGCGGTTTTTAAATCCGGAGCGTGTCTCCATGCCGGATATCGATGTGGACTTCTGCTATGAGAGGCGGCAGGAAGTGATTGACTATGTTGGCCGAAAATACGGCGCAGACAGGGTGGTGCAGATTGTCACCTTCGGTACGATGGCGGCGAAAGGCGTGATCCGTGATGTGGGAAGGGTAATGGATCTGCCCTATGCCTATGTAGACCGCATCGCGAAAATGATTCCCAACGAGCAGAATCAGGGAGTGCCCATAGACCGGGCGCTGGAGATGAATCCGGAGCTTAAGAACCTCTATCAGGAGGACGAGCAGGTGCATAACCTGATCGATATGAGCAGACGGCTGGAAGGGCTGCCCCGCCACACCTCCATGCACGCGGCAGGTGTGGTGATCTGCCCGGAGGAGGCGGATGAGTTTGTGCCGCTTTCCAGAGGAGCCGACGGTTCCATCACGACGCAGTTTCCCATGACCACCATCGAGGAACTGGGGCTTTTAAAGATGGACTTTCTGGGGCTTCGGACGCTCACGGTGATTCAGGACACCGTGCGTCTGGTGGAACAGAGCAAAGGAATCTGTATTGACATAGACAAGATCGACTACGACGACAAGGATGTGCTTGCCTCCCTCGGCACGGGGAAGACGGATGGCGTGTTCCAGCTTGAAAGCGGCGGCATGAAGAGCTTTATGAAGGAGTTAAAACCTCAGAGCTTAGAGGATGTGATCGCCGGTATTTCGCTGTACCGTCCGGGGCCCATGGACTTTATACCCAAATATATCAAGGGCAAGAACCATCCGGAGTCCGTAACCTACGACTGCCCCCAGTTAGAGCCGATTCTGGCGCCCACCTATGGCTGTATCGTGTATCAGGAGCAGGTGATGCAGATCGTGCGGGAGCTTGGCGGTTATACCATGGGCAGGAGCGATCTGGTGCGCCGTGCTATGAGTAAGAAGAAGCAGTATGTCATGGAGCAGGAGCGGAAGAATTTCACCTACGGCAATCCGGAGGAGGGCGTGCCCGGCTGTGTGGCTGCCGGCATCGACGCGAAAGTGGCGGATCATATTTACGACACCATGATGGACTTTGCGAAATATGCCTTCAACAAATCCCATGCCGCATGCTATGCGGTGGTCGCGTACCAGACGGCATATTTGAAATATTATTATCCGGTGGAGTTCATGGCGGCGTTGATGACCTCCGTGATCGACAATCCCAGCAAGGTGGCGGAGTACATCATGACAAGCAGAAGCATGGGGATACAGATTCTGCCGCCTGACATCAATGTGGGGGAGAACGGTTTTTCCGTGTCTGACGGGCAGATTCGCTACGCGCTTTCTGCCATCAAGAGTGTGGGCAGATCCGTGATCGACGCGATTGTGGCGGAGCGGGAGGCAAGAGGGCCGTACCAGAATCTGGGAGATTTTGTGACGCGCGTGACCGACCGGGATATGAATAAGCGCATTGTGGAGCATTTTATCAAGGCGGGCGCCATGGACAGTCTGGGCGGTACCAGAAAACAGCTCCTGAGCGTGTACATGCAGGTGATGGACGGAATTACGCAGGATCGGAAAAACAATATGGCGGGGCAGATTTCTCTCTTTGACCTGGCGGCTGAGGAGGAAAAGATGGATTACCGGGTGAGCCTGCCGGACGTGGGCGAGTATTCCAGGGAGATGAAGCTTGCCTTTGAGAAGGAAGTGCTTGGCATATACATCAGCGGGCATCCGTTGGAAGAATACCGGGAAATCTGGAAAAAGCATATCACAAACACTACGGCGGATTTTATGCTGGATGAGGATACCGGCGAATGCAGGGTGGAAGACAATGCAAGGGTTACCATCGGCGGCATGATTACGGAAAAGAAGATCAAGTATACCAAAAATGAAAAGGTGATGGCTTTTCTGCAGGTGGAAGATCTGGTGGGCTCGGTGGAGGTTATTGTCTTTCCGAGGGATTACGAGCGGTATGGAAGCGCAATTATGGAGGACAGCAAGGTCTTTATCAAGGGACGGGTATCCGTGGAGGAGGATAAGGACGCGAAGTTAATATGCGAGCAGATCACGACCTTTGAACAGATGCCGAAGAAGCTTTGGATTAAATTCCCGACCAGGGAAGCTTACGAGGAGCAGAAGGATGCGCTCTTTGACATACTGCGGGAGGCGGAAGGAAAGGATAACGTGGTGATTTACGTGGAGAACCCGAAAGCCATGAATCCCCTGGCTGCAAACTGGAACGTGTCGGCGGAGGCGCCCTTAATCGGCAGGCTGGAGACTGTCTTTGGAGAGGGAAACGTGAAGGTGGTATAAAAAGATTGAAAATCCTTCCGGCATAGAGTAAAATAATGGATAGAAGAAATTCGCCTGTGGACGGAAAAGACGCCGTCGTGGCAGAAAGGTGTGGGTATCGGAATGGCGAAGCAGATCAAAACAATCGGTGTGCTGACCAGTGGAGGAGATGCGCCGGGCATGAATGCGGCGATCCGTGCAGTGGTTAGAAAAGGAATCGCTAACGGGGTCAAGGTCAAGGGGATTAAGAAGGGATATCAGGGTCTCCTGAATGAAGAGATTATAGACATGGAAAAATGGACGGTGTCGGACATTATTCAGCGTGGCGGCACGATTCTGGGTACGGCGCGCTGTCATGAGTTCCGGACGGAAGAGGGCCAGCAGAAGGGTGCGGACATTTGTCACAAACACGGAATCGACGGACTAGTGGTGATCGGCGGCGACGGTTCCTACCGCGGTGCGCAGGCATTATCCAGACACGGCGTTAATACCATAGGCCTGCCGGGTACGATTGACTTGGATATTGCATGTACGGAGTACACGATCGGTTTTGACACGGCGATTAACACGGCTATGCAGGCGATTGATAAGGTGAGGGACACCTCCTCCTCCCATGAGCGGTGCAGTATCATTGAGGTTATGGGCAGGAATGCGGGTTATATTGCACTGTGGTGCGGTATTTCCAACGGTGCGGAGGATATCCTGCTTCCGGAGAAATACGATTATAATGAGCAGCAGATCATCAACAATATCATTGCCAACAGGAAACGCGGCAAAACCCATCACCTGATTATCAACGCGGAGGGAATCGGGCATTCTACCTCCATGGCGAGACGTATCGAGGCGGCTACGGGCATTGAGACCAGGGCGACGATTTTGGGATACATGCAGCGCGGCGGATCTCCCACCTGTAAGGATCGCTACTATGCTTCGATTATGGGCTGTTATGCGGCGGACATTCTGTGTGAGGGCAAGACGAACCGTGTGGTCGGGTACCAGCACGGCGAGTTTTTGGATTTCGATATCGAGGAGGCTCTGGGGATGACGAAGGGGATTCCTGAATATGCTTTTGAGATGTCTAAGATTTTGTAATTGTAGTTTGTTAAGATAGCTGAGTTCCCTGCGGATGGTGGCATTTGCAGGGATTTCTTTTGCACGGGCGACAAATGGGAGCGGTGTATGATTACAAGTTTACATAACAAAGATATAAAAGCAGTTGAGGCGCTTGCTGCAAAGAAAAGAGAGCGGGACAGGCAGGGACTTTTCGTTGTGGAAGGGCCGAAAATGTTCGGGGAAGCGCCGGCGGAGCGAATCAGTCGTGTGTACCTTGCCCAGAGTGTGGCAGAGCAGATGCGTGGGCAGTACGGCGAAAAACTTTCCGGGCTTTCCTGCGAGACAGTGTCGGACGAAGTGTTTGCAAAAATGTCGGATACGAAGACGCCGCAGGGGATTCTCTGTCTGGTAAGGCAGCAGCATTATAATATAGAAGAGATTCTACATGAAAAAGATAAAAAACAAATGTTATTTATTGTGCTGGAGGACATACAGGATCCGGGAAACCTGGGAACGATCTTTCGCACGGCGGAGGCGGCAGGGGCGGACGCTGTGATCATGAGCAGCAGGACGGCGGATCTCTACAATCCGAAAACCATCCGCTCCACGATGGGATCCGTTTACCGCGTGCCTTTCTGCTATGTGGAAAGTCTTTCTTCTATTATAATGAAACTGCGGGAGGAAGGCGTGTCCGTCTATGCGGCGCATCTGGGAGGAAAAGCCGCCTATGATGATTACCGCTATCAAAAGAGTACGGCATTTCTGATCGGGAACGAAGCGAACGGTCTGCGGGAGGAAACGGCGGCATGCGCAGACGCCATGATCCATATTCCCATGAAGGGCAGGGTGGAGTCCCTCAATGCGGCTGTTGCTTCCTCCATCCTGCTATTTGAGGCCTCCCGCCAGAGAAGAATTGGTAAATCTTGATTTAATTTACAAAAAGAATGGAAAAGAGAGAGTAGGGGAAAATATGGCGCGGAAGATTCAACCAGCGAAGAATGCTGAAAAATGGAGGATTTGTAATTGAAATAACATATGGTATGATAAAATAAGAAAAATTGAAGACAGGGAAAATATGTAAATTTAGATTTAAGGAGGACAGATATGAAAATTGGATTTATTGGACTGGGAAATATGGCGCGTGCCATTATCGGCGGGATGCTGGAGAAAGGTATCGTGTCCGTGGCGGATATCTGCGGCAGCGCGAAGACACAGAAGACGCTGGAGGCAGTGCAGAAGGAGTATGGGATAGAGACAATGACCTCCAACGCGGCGGTGGCTGCGCAGTGCCAGACGCTCGTTCTGGCGGTGAAGCCACAGTTCCTGGAAGGGGTGATCGGGGAGATCCGCGATGCGGTGCAGCCGGATACACTTGTGATCAGCATCGCGGCAGGCAAGTCCTTAAGCTGGCTGGAAAATGCTTTTGGCAGGCGCGTGAAACTGGTTCGCTGTATGCCGAACACACCCGCCCTTGTGGGGGAGGGGTGCACGGGCGTCTGCGTGAATGCTGCGGTATCGGAGGAGGAAACCGGGTACAGTCTGCGGCTGATGGAGAGCTTTGGCAAGGCGAGTCTGGTGGAGGAGCGTCTGATGGATGCTGTGGGAGCAGTGAGCGGTTCCTCTCCCGCCTATGTATTTCTTTTTATTGAGGCGATGGCAGACGCAGGCGTGGCGGCGGGTATGCCGAGAGCGCAGGCTTATCAATTTGCGGCGCAGGCGGTGTACGGAAGCGCAAAGCTGGTACTTGAGACGGGAAAACACCCTGGTGAACTGAAAGACATGGTATGCTCTCCGGGTGGCACGACCATAGAGGGGGTGCGCGTTTTGGAGGAGGCGGGCTTTCGCGGCGCCGTGATGGACGCCCTGCTTGCCACGGTGGAAAAATCCCGAAAGTTGTAGTTTGTCGGAACATCTTGTATTTTGTAAAAAAATAGTAACAAAATATGGAGATAAATCAGAGCCAAATTGTATAAACTTGACAAAGAATAGGTGTTTTGCTAAAATATTCCATACTTAATCAAACTGTAACAATTTTGTAACAATCTTTATCATTCTTTTGATTATATGGGAGATGAAAACTTCTTGTATGGATGAAGATGGAGGGATGTTTATGCTGAGAAAGTATAGAGCCCTGCTTGCCTGTTTGATTCTTGGGATGTGTTTGTGCGGTTTGTCTCTGGAGGCGCATGCCACTAACAGAAAAGAGTATCTGGATTCCCTGAATGTGGGGGTATCTCAGATTATAGATCCTACGGGAACGTCAGCGAACGAGGAAGTGATTCGGGAGCTGACCGAACTGTCGGAAGCAAACGGCGGGCAGAAAGAAACGGATCTGGTTATGGCAAATGTGCAGGTGGCTATGAATGTGCGTGAGGAGGCCAACGAGGATTCGGAGAAGGTGGGCCTTCTTTACAAGGACTGCGGCGGCAGAATATTGGAGAGAAAAGACGGGTGGACAAGGATCAGAAGCGGAGATCTTGTGGGATGGGCCAACGACGACTACCTGCTTTTTGGCGAGGACGCGGAGGCGCTTGCGAATGAGGTGGGAAATCTCATTGTCCAGATTGAGACAGATACGCTCTGCGTGAGGCAGGAGCCGGAGGATGACGCGGAGGCGATCGGCTTTATTCCCAGAGATGAGGAACTGGAAATCATTGAGGATTTGAACGACGGTTGGATCAGCGTCGATTACGAGGGGGAGACAGGCTATGTCTCTTCGGAGTATGTGGACATTGATTTTCACATCGACGAGGGTGAGACGCTCATAGCGATCAATAAGAGAGAAGAGGAAGAACGGAAAGCGAAGCTGACAGCCAATCAGGGCGCGGTTGTCGTGGGCGGCGACGATACGAGACTTCTGGCGGCGCTGATTTACTGTGAGGCGGGTATAGAGACTTACAACGGAAAGCTGGCAGTGGGTGCGGTAGTTATGAACCGTGTCAGAAGCCCTGCTTATCCCAATACAATATCGAGCGTTATTTATGCGTCGGGACAGTTTACGCCTGCCATGAATGGCAAGGTGGCGAGAGTTTACGGCGGCGATATTCCGGAGGAGTGCTGGGAGGCGGCAAGAGCCGCCATCAACGGTGAGACGAATGTGGGCGGGGCGACCCATTTCAGGCGCGCCGGAAACCATGAGGGCTTGCTGATCGACCGACAGGTCTTCTGGTAAATCAGTTCAGCCAGACCGTGAGCTGATCTGGGGTCAATAGTCCTTGCTACTTTGGGGATAATATTGTATGATAGTAAAAGTGTAAAATGAGCGAAGCGGCAGGGAAGGAAGTGAAGGGATGGAGATACAGGCATTGAACATGACAGTAGTCTGGCTGATTGTCCTTGTGGTGCTGGTTGTGATAGAACTTGCGACGATGGGGCTTACCACTGTCTGGTTTGCGGGCGGTGCGCTGGTGGCTACGCTGGCGTCTCTGTTACATCTGCCGGTTGTATTGCAGGTGATTCTGTTTCTGGTGGTTTCAGGACTGCTTCTGTTTTTTACAAGACCTCTTGCGGTGAAGTACTTTAACAAGGATCGGGTGAGAACGAACGCGGAGAGCCTTGTGGGGCGGCAGGCCATTGTCATTAGCGAGATTGATAACCTGCAGGGCATTGGCCAGGTCAATGTGGGTGGTATGGAGTGGTCTGCCAGATCGAAGCGTGACGACGTACCCCTGCCTGTGGGAGCGGTAGTGATCGTGCTTGCCATAGACGGTGTGAAGCTGATCGTGGAAGAGAAGAAAGACTTATAAAAAGACAGAATGATTGGAGAGAGAAAATGGGTGGACTTATTGCATTAGTGGTTGTTTTGATTCTGGCGGTGGCGATACTGATGTCCTGCATCAAGATTGTGCCGCAGGCGCACGCTTACGTGGTTGAGCGGCTTGGCGCGTATCAGCAGACATGGTCTGTGGGACTTCACATCAAAGTTCCTTTTATTGATACGGTTGCGAAACGGGTGATTTTGAAGGAACAGGTGGTGGACTTCGCACCCCAGCCCGTGATTACAAAGGATAACGTTACCATGCGGATTGACACGGTGGTCTTTTTCCAGATCACAGACCCGAAGCTGTTTGCCTACGGCGTGGAAAATCCGATCATGGCGATTGAAAATCTGACGGCTACGACCCTTCGTAATATTATCGGTGAGATGGAGTTAGACCAGACGCTGACTTCCAGAGAGGTGATTAACACAAAGATGCGCGCCTCCCTTGACATTGCCACAGATCCCTGGGGTATCAAGGTAAACCGTGTGGAACTTAAGAATATCATTCCTCCGGCGGCGATTCAGGACGCCATGGAGAAGCAGATGAAGGCGGAGCGTGAGCGCCGTGAAGCGATTCTGCGTGCGGAAGGTGAGAAGAAATCCACCATTCTTGTGGCGGAGGGTCAGAAGGAGTCCGCGATTCTGGAGGCGGAGGCGGAGAAACAGTCCGCGATCCTGCGTGCGGAGGCTGAGAAGGAGAAGATGATCCGCGAGGCGGAAGGTGAGGCGGAGGCCATTCTCAAAGTGCAGAAAGCTACAGCGGACGGCATTCGTATGATCCGCGAGGCAGG
This sequence comes from Lachnospiraceae bacterium UBA3310, assembly GCA_002361355.1. Taxonomy (GTDB): domain Bacteria; phylum Bacillota; class Clostridia; order Lachnospirales; family Lachnospiraceae; genus UBA3282. Next base: position 37,604 of record DESQ01000044.1, on the reverse strand, counting down.
TGCAGACGAGGCGGTGCTTCGGATCAAGAGTCTGGAGGCGTTCGAGAAGGCGGCCGACGGGCAGGCAACAAAGATTATTATTCCCTCGGAAATTCAGGGACTTGCAGGACTTGCGGCTTCCGCGAAGGAAGTTTTCAAGTAAGTATAAGTAGTATGAGCAACAGGTAAATTCGATAGAGATATGATAAAAGACAGGACGGTTCTGCAGACCCGTCCTGTTTGATACATGGAAAGGGACAAGACGATCATGAACCTGAAAGGACGCAACTTTTTAAAACTTCTGGATTTTACTCCGGAGGAGATTTTGTACATGCTGGACGTGGCGGCGGATTTGAAGGACAAAAAGAAGAGAGGGATTCCGGTGGACAGGCTTCGCGGAAAAAACGTAGCCCTGATCTTTGAGAAGACCAGCACCAGAACACGCTGCGCCTTTGAGGTGGCGGCTCATGATCTCGGTATGGGAAGCACCTATCTGGATCCGACGGGCTCCCAGATCGGCAAAAAGGAGAGCATTGCGGATACGGCGAGGGTTCTTGGGCGTATGTATGAAGGCATTGAGTACCGTGGTTTCGGGCAGGAGATCGTGGAAGAACTTGCCAAACATGCGGGTGTGCCCGTCTGGAACGGACTGACCAACGAGTTCCATCCGACCCAGATGCTGGCCGACCTTCTGACCATACGGGAGCATTTCGGGCGTATTCAGGGCATTAAACTTACATACATGGGGGATGCCCGTTACAACATGGGCAATTCCCTGATGGTGGCATGTGCCAAGATGGGAATGGATTTCACTGCCTGCACCAACAAAAAATATTTCCCGGAAGAAGATCTGGTAAAAACCTGTCGGGAGATTGCCGAAAAGACAGGCGGTTCGATTCGTCTGACGGAGGATGTGACAGAAGGCGTTGCGGGAGCGGATGTGGTCTACACCGACGTGTGGGTTTCCATGGGAGAACCGGAGCAGGTGTGGGAGGAGAGACTGCATGATCTGACCCCCTATCAGGTAAACGCAAAGGTGATGGCGTTAGCCGGAAAGGATGCGGTGTTCATGCACTGTCTGCCCGCGTTCCATGATCATCTGACCGGGATCGGCAGGGAGATCGGCGAGAAGTACGGTATGGCGGAACTGGAAGTGACGGACGAGGTCTTTGAGTCGGATCAGTCCCTTGTGTTTGACGAAGCGGAGAACCGCATGCACACGATCAAGGCAGTCATGGCGGTGACACTTGGGCTAGAGTGAAAAGAACTTCTAAAACTCAGCAGCAGAGGCTGCATCGCAAAGTCAGCAAGCTGACTTGGAAGTTCTATGTTTCACTCGGGAGAATGCCTGTAATACGGCATTCTCCGCATGATTATGGAGGTGCAACAGTAAAACCATGAAGACAGACAGATCCAATATTTTAACATGTCTGAGAAACAGTGGGGATTATGTGTCGGGGCAGCAGCTCTGTGATCGCCTGGGGGTTTCCCGCACGGCGGTCTGGAAGGTGATCAACCAGTTGAAGGAGGAAGGGTATCAGATCGAGTCCGTCTCCCGCAAGGGTTACCGATTGGTAGAGAGCCCGGAGGATGTCTATACCCGCAGTGAGATCTTAAGCCGCCTTCACACAAAATGGGCGGGACAGAATCTCCATTTTTTTGAGGAGACAGGTTCCACAAATCCCGATGCCAAGCGGTTCGCGGAGGAAGGAGAGCCTCACGGGACGACGGTGGTGGCGGAGAGACAGACAGCGGGCAGGGGCCGCAGAGGCAGGTCGTGGGTATCGCCTGCGGGAAAGTCCGTCTATTTCACGATTGTGGTGAGGCCGAAATTTGACCCCGACAAGGCGTCCATGATCACGCTGGTGATGGCTCTTTCCGTGGCGGAGGCGATTGAGGAGGCGACAGGCCTTGCCGCGGGAATTAAATGGCCGAACGATATTGTGGTGAACGGGAAAAAGGTGGTTGGGATTCTGACCGAACTCAGCATGACGCCGGAGATGAACGAGATTCAGTTTTTGGTGGCGGGTGTGGGTGTCAACGTGAACCATGACAGTGCGGAAGAATTTCCAGAGGAGATCAGGGAGACTGCCACCTCATTGAAAATAGAGTCCGGGCGTCCTATTGCCCGCGCCGTGTTGCTGGCGCGGATTTTAGCACGCTTTGAAGAAAATTATGAGGCATTTGAGCAGAACCTTACCCTGTCCGGATTAAAGGAACGCTATGAGGCACATCTGATCGGCAGGGACGCGGGCGTGCGTGTTTTGGATCCTGCGGGAGAGTACACCGGCATTTCACGGGGGATCAATGAGACCGGGGAACTCATCGTGGAGAGAGAGACCGGGGAGATTGTGCTCGTCTACGCGGGGGAAGTGTCGGTTCGGGGATTGTACGGGTATACTTAGAGACGACTTCGGGCAGCGGGCTGTCCGTGCGAGGTGTTTATGGAAGATAAGAGAATCGTGCTCTGCGGCGCAAACGCCTATGAACAGAAGTATTATTTTAATGAAAAATTTGACAGGATTCCACAGTCCATCAAGGATGAGCTGCACATTATCTGTGTCCTGTTCACAGAGGAGGTAGGCGGTATTTTCACCATCGTGTTTGAGGAGGACGGCAGCGTTTCCCTGGAGACGGACGCGAAGGAGGATGATCTGCTCTACGATGAGATCAGCAGCGGCCTTCTGGTGGGAGAGATCCGCAGAAACAGGCAGGAGATGCTGGAATCTTTGCAGTTGTACTATCGGGTGTTTATTTTGCATGAAAACATTTTAGAGGAATGATTTTATGGAAAATCTCTTAAAACCGCTTACCATCGGCAGTGTAGCGCTGGAAAACAATCTCATACTCGCTCCTATGGCAGGCGTGACAGACCTGCCTTTTCGTTTGCTGTGCAGCGAACAGGGGGCTGGTCTTGCAGGGATGGAGATGGTCAGCGCAAAAGCCATTCTTTACGGAAATAAAAATACGGAGGGACTACTTGCAATTCATCCAAAGGAGGGGCCGGTTTCCCTCCAGCTATTCGGATCCGACCCGAAGATTGTCAGTGAGATGGCGAAGCGAATCGAGGAGAGACCCTTTACCGTGCTGGATATCAACATGGGCTGTCCTGTGCCGAAGATTGTAAACAACGGGGAAGGCTCGGCGCTGATGCGGGAGCCGAAGCTGGCGGGAGAGATCATTGCCGCCACGGTGAAAGCCATAAAGAAACCTGTCACGGTGAAGATTCGCAAAGGCTTCGACGAGGATCACGTCAACGCGGTGGAGATGGCCAGGATTGCACAGGAGGCGGGAGCCGCTGCAGTGGCGGTGCACGGCAGAACCAGAGAGCAGTTTTACAGCGGTGAAGCCGACTGGGAGATCATTGCCAGGGTGAAGGAGGCGGTTTCCATTCCTGTGATCGGAAACGGAGATGTGACGGACGGTGAGACGGCGGCAAACCTTCTTACGAAAACAGGCTGTGACGGTGTGATGATCGGCCGCGCTGCAAGAGGGAATCCCTGGCTTTTCCGGCAGGTTGCCGCTTATCTGGAAAAGGGGGAAAGGCTTTCTTTGCCCACTATGGAGGAGAAAAAGGAAATGATTTTGCGCCACGCCGCTCTGCAGTTGGAAATCAAAGGGGAGTACACCGGCGTTCGTGAGATGAGAAAACATTTGTCATGGTACACGGCGGGTATGCCAAACTCTGCAAAACTCAGGCAGAGCGTCAATTTGGCGGAACGCTTTGAGGAGATTGTGAGTTTGGTGGAATCCATGTGACCGGTCTGGCATATATTGTCTCAGAAAGAAAGACGGGACAGGCGGGCGCTATGGAAACGGAGACGATTGTTTATTTTCATCCGGCGAAGGAAGAGATGCATAAAAATAACGCTGCCAAGAAACACTGGTGGCAGGATGCAGCCCTGTCGGGAAGAAATTTGAAGGCGGAAGAGACAGGCGGTTTTTTCGTGCCGGTGGATTGTCCGGTGCCGCCCTATTTTTATAAAAAAAGACCGTGGCCGCCCGAAATTCTGTCGGAGGCTATGGAGAGGGCGCTGCATCAGACGCAGGGAATGGCGGACGCTTTTCTGCATCCTGATATTATGACATGCATGTCGGAAAAATACGCGGGACGATGGGAGATGCGCAGGGAAACGCTGGAAAGGCTGGCCGCCTGTCTGCTTGCGGGCTGTGCCGCCGACTGCCTGTATCAAAAAGGCAGGGTGACAGTGCTGCTTGGAAGTCCTGATGATACGGACTGGCAGATGGAGATGACAGCGCGGCTGCTTTCCCCGTATCTGTCCAGGATTAACAGTCTCCGGTTTTATTATGAGGAGGTGGCGGGGATGGATATCTGGGAGGAGACCGCCGTCTGGCTCGAAGAGTACGGGTATGAGTACGGGCTTGTGCCTGCGATGCAGCCCTATGTGGGCAAAGAGGAGGGGCTTCTCTGCGGCACGGACAGATGCGGCGGCGTCATTCTGGATTTTGCCGGTACGGCGAGGTATCCGAGGACGGAGCGGGAGGAGAGGGTGATCTATGCGGATCTGGCTTCCAGCCGGGAGAAGGAACAGAATTATAGGAGAAAAAGCGGGCGGATTCTCTATGCATCGCCCCTCAAATATCTTGACACTCTGGTAAAAAGTAGTTATGATAGAAAGATGTGAAAAGCAGAACCTTTAAGGCATAATCAGGATATATCATAAGTGATAGAGAGAAAGGGAGAACTTTTACCATGCATGAGAAGAAAAATATCTTAACCTATGAGGGATTGCGTAAGTATGAGGATGAACTGCATGACCTGAAAGTGGTAAAGCGCAGGGAAGTGGCGCAGAAAATCAAGGAAGCGAGAGAACAGGGTGACCTTTCCGAGAACGCCGAGTACGATGCGGCGAAGGACGAACAGCGCGATATTGAGGCCAGAATCGAAGAGTTGGAGAAGATTCTCAAAAACGCCGAGGTTGTAGTGGAGGATGAGATAGATCTTGATAAGATCAACATCGGCTGTCAGGTGAAAATACTGGATGTGGAGTTCAATGAGGAGCTGGAGTATAAGATTGTAGGATCCACGGAGGCAAACAGCCTGAAAGGAAAGATTTCTAATGAGTCTCCTGTGGGTAAAGCGCTGATCGGCAGTAAAGTGGGCGATACGGTGGAAGTGGAGACACAGGCAGGCATGATTCAGTACAAGGTGCTGGAGATTCAGAGATCAAATTGAGTTCGCGGCAAGTGCGTACTCCTGTTTGCAGGTTATGAAATGAGGGACAACAGATGTCAGAGGAGCATACGATACAGAATGAGCAGGATATCAACCAGCTTTTAAAGGTCAGGAGACAGAAGCTGGCGGCTTTGCAGGAGGCGGGAAAAGACCCTTTTCAGATCACGAAGTATGATGTGACCCATCACAGTCTTGAAATCAGGGAAAACTTTGACGCCCTGGAGGGAAAGAAGGTTTCCGTGGCGGGCCGTGTGATGAGCAAGCGTGTTATGGGTAAGGCGTCTTTCTGCAATGTGCAGGATTTACAGGGCGATATACAGGTCTATGTGGCAAGGGACAATGTGGGGGAGGATTCCTACGCTGATTTTAAGAAATACGACGTGGGTGACATCGTAGGTGTTGAGGGTGAGGTTTTTAAGACCAAAACAGGCGAGATTTCCGTCCATGCGTCAAAAGTGACACTCCTGTCAAAAAGCTTGCAGATCCTTCCGGAGAAGTACCACGGCCTGGTGAATACCGACATTCGCTACCGCCAGAGATACACGGATTTGATCATGAATGAGGACGTGAAGAAGACCTTCGTTATGCGTTCCAAGATTATCAGCTCGATCAGACGTTATCTGGACGGCCAGGGATTCCTGGAGGTAGAGACTCCCATGCTCGTATCCAATGCGGGCGGGGCGGCTGCAAGACCCTTTGAGACGCATTACAATGCGCTGGATGAGGATGTGAAGCTGCGCATCTCTCTGGAATTATATTTAAAACGGCTGATTGTGGGCGGCATGGAGCGCGTCTATGAGATCGGCCGGGTATTCAGGAACGAGGGACTGGATGCCAGACACAACCCTGAGTTTACTTTGATGGAGCTGTATCAGGCATACACGGATTACAACGGCATGATGGATCTGACCGAGAATATGTTCCGCCATGTGGCGAAAGAAGTTTGCGGCACAACGTTGATTCCTTACGGCGATGTGGAGATTGATCTGGGTAAGCCTTTTGAACGGATCACCATGGTGGAAGCCGTAAAGAAATATACGGGCGTCGATTTTGACGAGGTACCGGACACTGCGGCGGCGAAGAAGATTGCGGATGAGAAAGAGGTACACTATGAGGAGCGCCATACGAAGGGGGATATCATCAATCTCTTCTTTGAAGAATTTGTGGAGGAGCATCTGGTACAGCCAACTTTTGTTATGGATCATCCCGTGGAGATATCGCCCCTCACAAAGAGAAAACCAGACAAGCCTGACTATGTGGAGCGGTTTGAACTGTTTATTACCGCGAGGGAAATGTGTAACGCCTATTCCGAGTTGAACGATCCCATTGACCAGAGGGAGCGTTTCAAGGCGCAGGAGGCGGCTCTTGCCGCGGGCGACGAGGAAGCTAACACGACGGATGAGGATTTCATGAACGCGCTGGAAATCGGTATGCCGCCCACAGGCGGTATCGGGTACGGCATCGACAGACTGGTGATGCTGCTCACCGACTCGCCGGCGATCCGTGACGTGCTCCTGTTCCCGACCATGAAGAGCCTTGATAAAAAGCCTTCCGATACGGCGAAGCCCGTGAAAAAGGAGGCGAACCAGCCGGCAAAGAAGAGCAGTATTTCCAGAGAACAGGCCTGGGAGCTCTTGAAGAAATATAACAAGGAGCCGTTTCATTTGCAGCACGCGCTGACCGTGGAAGGCGTGATGCGCTGGTACGCGAAGGAGCTGGGCTATGCGCAGGAGGAAGAGTTCTGGGGGATCACGGGACTGCTTCACGATATTGATTTTGAACTTTATCCGAAAGAGCACTGCCAAAAAGCGCCGGAGCTTTTGCGCGAAGGCGGCGTGAGCGAAGACATGATCTATGCGGTCTGCTCACACGGCTACGGCATCTGCAGCGAGGAGGAACCCAGACTGGAGATGGAGAAGGTGCTTTTTGCGGCGGACGAGCTGACAGGCCTGATTTGGTCATGTGCTTTGATGCGCCCCTCTAAGAGCACTATGGATATGGAAGTCAAGAGCCTGAAAAAGAAGTTTAAGGACAAGAAGTTCGCGGCGGGCTGTTCCAGAGAAGTCATTACGCAGGGAGCCCAGATGTTGGGCTGGGAACTGGACGACCTTTTCGACAGGACAATTCTGGCGATGAGAAGCTGTGAGGCGGCTGTGGCGGAGGCTATGGAGAAAAACGCCTAGAAAGATATTTTACACAAATTTTACATTCCCCGGTATCGCATTTTACATAGCGTTTTTACAATGGAAACAGTGCTATGTGATAAAAATGCGGTAGCGGGGAGTTTTTATATGGATTTTTTTGATTTGCTGACAATGATTGGCGGACTGGCTTTTTTTCTGTACGGGATGCATATGCTTGGGGACGGATTGGCGAAGGCTTCCGGCGGAAGAATGGAGAGGATTTTGGAGAAGCTGACCAACACGCCGCTTAAAGCGGTGCTGATGGGAGCGGGAGTCACGGCGGTGATTCAGTCGTCATCCGCGACGACGGTGATGGTAGTGGGTTTTGTCAACTCCGGTATCATGAAGCTGCAGCAGGCGGTAGGCATTATCATGGGTGCCAACGTGGGTACGACTATAACCGCGTGGATTCTGGGAGCGACGGGAATTGACAGCGATTCCTTTGTGGTGCAGATGTGCAAGCCCACTTCTTTTTCGCCGGTTTTGGCTATCGTCGGCATGGGATTCCTCCTGTTTTCCCACAGGGAAAAATTGAAAAATACCGCCACAATCCTGGTGGGGTTTGCCATACTGATGTTTGGTATGGATACGATGAGCAATGCGGTAAAACCGTTAGCAGATATACCGGAGTTTACCAATATTCTGCTGCGGTTTACCAATCCCTTTCTCGGTATGCTGGCAGGGCTTTTCCTGACAGCGGTAATTCAGTCCTCCTCTGCATCGGTGGGTATTTTGCAGGCGCTGTGCGCGACGGGAGCGGTGGGGTATGGCGCGGCGGTTCCCATCATTATGGGACAGAATATCGGCACTTGTGTGACCGCCATGTTATCCGGCGTGGGAGCCAGCAAAAATGCGAGGCGGGCGGCCCTGGTGCATTTATATTTTAATATGATCGGAACGGTTTTGTTTATGTCCGTGTTTTATGGCATCAATGCTGTCAATCCTTTTTCCTTCATGGAGGAGGCGGCAACGCCTTTCGGAATTGCGGCGATTCACAGTATCTTTAATCTGGCGGCGACCCTGTGCCTGCTTCCTTTTTCCAGGGGATTGGTAAAGCTGGCATGTATGACGGTCAAGGATGATGAAACGGTGGAGAAAGAGGCAGGAAACCGAACGTTACAGCTTCTGGATCCCCGGTTTCTGGAGACGCCTTCCTATGCGGTGGAACAGAGCCGGATCGTAGCGGCAGCCATGGCGGAGCTGACGGAGGAGTCTATGAATGAGGCGATGAACCTTCTGGATAGTTACTCGGAGAAGGGCGCAGCGAAGGTGCAGATGTTGGAGGAGCAGGTAGACCAGTTTGAAGATGAGATCGGAAGCTATTTAGTGAAATTGAGTTCGCGAGCGCTTTCAGAGAGGGACAGCCATACGCTTTCCGTCATCCTGCACTGTATAGGAGATTTTGAGAGGATTTCCGATCATGCCCGGAACGTTATGGAGGCGGCAGGGGAGATGCATGATAAAAAACTGGAATTTTCAGATAAGGCAAAGAAAGAGCTACAGGTGTTCCGAAAAGCGGTTCGGGATATTCTGAATATTACCATGCGAAGCTTCCGGGAGGGGAACCTGGAAATGGCGAGACAGGTAGAACCTTTGGAGGAAGTGATTGACGAATTGAATACGGAAATCAAACGCAGACATGTAAAACGTCTGCGGAAAGGAAAGTGTACCATTGAATTAGGTTTTGTCCTGTCGGATATCACGACCAACTTTGAGAGGGTTTCCGATCACTGTTCCAACATTGCCGTGTGCCTTCTGGAGGTCAGCGAGGATGAGTTTGACACCCACGCTTACATCAACGGGCTCAAGACAGGAGAGAATGCGGAGTTTCGTGGTAAGGTGATGGTTTATAGGGAAAATTATCAACTTCCGTAAATTTAAATAATGGTTATTTTTATTGAATCATATTTAACTAACCCTCAGTTGAGAGAAGTCTCTCTGTCTGGTATGCTTGTATCAGCAAAGGCCGGTGCAAAATAACGGACAGGGGGATTTTTCTGCCAGAAGGAGGGCTTTTATGTCGATAGGAAAAGTAATCAGAAAGTACAGAAAAGAAAAAAACATGACGCAGGAGGAGATGGCGGTGCGGCTCGGCGTGACAGCGCCGGCGGTCAACAAGTGGGAGAATGAAAACTCGCTTCCGGACATTATGCTTCTTGCGCCGATTGCAAGGCTTTTGGGGATTTCATTGGATACGCTTCTGTCATTTCGGGAGGAACTGACGCAGGAGGAGATTAACGGGATCATATATGAGCTGGATGAAAAATGGAAAACGATGCCATATGAGGTGTGTTTTCAATGGGCAAAGGAAAAGCTGGAACGGTATCCCAACTGCGAGGGGCTGATGCTGTCGGTTGCGGTTGTCCTGGAAGCACAGATTATGGTACAGAAGATTTCCGATACGGAAAGGTATGAAGATTATATTGTGTCTTTATATGAGCGGACGCTGCAGAGCGGCGATGAGGCGCTGCGCATTCGGGCGGCGGATGCGCTGTTTGCCTTTTATATGAGAAAAGAGCAGTATGAAAAAGCGGAATCTTATCTGGAATTTTTTTCTTTACAGAATCCTGATAAGAAAATAAAGCAGGCCAGAATCTACGGCGAGACGGGCAGGAAGCAGGAAGCGTATAAGGAGTATGAAGAGCTGCTGTTTGAAACATACGGAAGGATCAGCATAAGCCTGCAAAGCATGTATTCGCTTGCGGTGCGCGACAATGACATGGAGAGGGCCCACAGGCTTGTGGAAAAGCAGCAGGAGATGGCAGCATGTTTTGAGATGGGGAGATACCACGAGGTATCCGGCGGTCTGGAACTTGCCACAATGGAAAAGAACGCGGATACGGTGATCCGCATTATGCAGGATATGCTTAACGCGCTTTCACAGATCTACGGTTTCCGGGATTCTTTTCTCTACGGGCATATGCGTTTTAAAGAACCGCGGGCGGAATTTGTCGCAGGGATACGGGAAAATCTGTTACAGTGTTTTCGCGATGAGGAGACCTTCGGGTTTTTAAAGGGCGATGAGAGGTGGGAGGCGCTTTGCCATGAGAGATAGGTGAGCGGGCATTCTGTGTTAGAACGAACGTTGACAATTTCCTGATAATATAGTATCGTTAGTCTAGATTTAAATGTAATTTTGTGGAAGTATTGTTGCCTGATTTTGAATATTATATTATACTTAGGAGAAACTATATTAATTAAGCTAATATCGTGAGACAGGGGATTGAGTTATGGATAAGCAGATGGAAAAGATAATCTCGAACGATTTGAAAATGCCAATTGAACAAATTAGGGATTATTCTTGGAATAAACTGGAAAAAAAACCTTACGAATTTAAAGAGAGAGCATTTCGACCTAAAGGAATGTTTGTTGTAGGGGGAAATATTAATCTGACACTAGGAAGGGAGATGGGATTGACAAGGGTTGGCATAAACGAGAGGATAAGAGAGGTTAAGTATAGGATTCAATGCTTACTGAAGAACAAGAGAAAAGAATCATAAATTTATATAAGGTGTATTATGATGATATAAAGCCATTGACGGTTTATGTGGAGCGAAAGTATCATAAGTTTCCTAAAGGACTATTAAAAGAGTATCGAGATATATACGATCATTTGTCTCGATGTTATAGTGAAAATGCTACAAATGATTTGATTGAGGAAAACATAGGGAAGGCAGAACATCACTACGAGAGAATAAGATTAGACATTTATAGGTATGTCTGCGATTATAAGAAGCGTGTTTTTGTTAAGTGGAAACGAAAATATAGTAAATATGATTTACAATCTATAGCAGACGGGAAATTTTGGGAATCTGTTCTTACTTTAGAAGATGATGGGGAAAGAAAGTTTTTTGAAGGAAGAGATTGGGAAGCGAAAGAAATAAATGTGGCATGTGATTACCTTAAAGAATCATTCAAAATTTACGATCAAATCATGTGTATAATAGATGAAAATCGTGAAAAGATTATAAAGGCCAAATTCAAATATAGAAAGGTTACAATATTCAGTCAGATTGTAGGTTTTCTTATAGGGGTTTTGGCTAGTGTTGTAGCATCATGGATTTGGATCTGCCTATTAAAGATGTAAATGTTTTAACATGAGGATTACTCCTGAAAAAAAGGTTCTGCATGAGAGATTATGTAGAGCCTTTTACAATATAGCAGGAAATGATATGGCTAACATTTTAGCTATATATTAAGAAAATAAACAAAAAGGATAAAATATTAGCATGATTAGCTTGTATCAAAGAACATGGATAGAAATAAATACTGATATAGCCGGTCGAATGGTACAGCTTCGAAAAAGAAAGAAAATCACGCAGAAGGAGCTTTCTGTTAAGTCGGGCGTGAGTCTCGGTTCTTTAAAACGGTTTGAGCAGAGTGGGGAGATTTCCCTGCAATCTTTTATAAAGCTTGCCATTGCGCTTGAGGTGGAGGGAGAACTTGACAGTTTGTTTTGCGAAGTGCCTTTTGGCTCGATAGAGGAGATTTTGCGTGGAAAGACTAAATAGACTGGATGTTAGGGAGTGCGTCTATACTATGCTTGGCGGGTATATCAAAAATAAAACCGGGTGAACAGCAGATGCTCATCCGGTTTTTTTCTGTTCCGTTTTCTCCTTCTATGGGAGCGCGATCTCGTCCATGCTCCCGCCCACCAGAAGGGCGCTGACTTTGTCTGGGTCGATCACAGTGGTGAGTCTTGCCGTCTTCTCATAAACGCCGTTTTCGAAGCGTATCAGAGGCTCCTGATAGCCTTCCTCTTCTATGATGGTGCCGTCCTGATATTTGATGCCGTTGATGAAGAGGGAAGCGAGGCTGTCTGTCTGATCCAGATTCACGCCCTCCAGCTTTTCCAGTTGTCTGGCATCTTCCAGATCACAGCTAAGTTTCGCGCTGATGGGGGTGAGCTCGACTGTCCGGATCATTATGTCACAGCCGGCGATTTTGTATTCTCTGTTAAGCTCATAGCGGACAGGTTCTGTTGTGTGCAGGTCGAGCGTAAATTCCCAGTTTCCCTCCAAAATGGGTTCTCCATCCATAGCCTTCGCGCCCGGCGCGTTCAGGGAGGTGAACTGTATTTTCATATGAAGATCTTTTGATTCAGGTCTCGTTTTCGTTCCTATGATCTCAAAGTATCTGCTGTTGGAGACGGCCTGAGATTCTTCATCTACAAAGTGCCAGCCAAGAGCGCCGAAGGGACTTTCTCCATCCGGGAAATCAAACAGGAAGCTCATGCTGTGGTCTTGGGTAATCTGGATGGATTCGTCCTTTGCCGTGATCTCAAACAGGGCATAAAAACAGTTGTTGTCCTGAATGGTTTGAACCGCCTGTATGGTGAGGCCGGCATCCGTTACTGTCTGAGAACTGTCCTGTGCGATCTGTTCCGTTACCAGTTCCTTTTGCTGTTCCTCGTCCGCCACAAAAACTTCCGTGGCCCGTCTGTTCCATTTAAAGATTTCCGCTGCACTCACAGTGGTTCCCAGTACGGCAACTGCCGCCGCGATCAAAATGATCATTTTACCTTTTTTCATCCGTTTCACCCTTTTGCCCTTTCCCTCATCCAGTCCGGCAAGGGTACTCAATACAGTCTGGTGCACATGCTCCGGCACCTCGGGAAATTCCCGGTTCCAGTTTTTATTCATCATATCCATATTCTCCCACTAGTTTTTCTTTCAAAAGTTTTCTGCTTCGATATAGTCTGGTTTTTACCGTACCCTGTGACAGATTTAAGATCTGGCAGATTTCCCTGATGGAAAACCCCTCCACATAGAACAGCACAAGAGGAATCCTGTAGGTGCTGTCCAATTCCATGACCGCTTCAAATACTTCCGAATAGTCTTCCGGCTGTGTCTGTTCCCGCGTTTCGAAGTAATCTTCATAGGGAATCGATTCCTTTCCGGAACGAATGATATGGTTACATTCATTGATCAGTATTCTGGTAAGCCATGTTTTAAAATACTTCTCACTTCGCAGAGTATGTAATTTCTCATAAGCATGTAAGACTGCGTTCTGCATCGCATCGGCACAATCCTCATCGTTTCTTAAAATGGACTTTGCGATATGATACAGGCTTTTCTCCGCTTCAAGTACCTGTGTCGTAAACTGTTTTTTGTTCATTGTGCTAAGTTCCTTATCATTGAATTACGGGCATTCCTTCCCGCTTTCATGAAACGGCCGTTTCATTTTACACAAATTAGATGCAAAAAGAAAGAAAAAGGTCACAGAAAGTTTTGCAGATTGCTATTTTCATGGACATGAGATAATATTTTTATGAAAGTCATAACGGGGTGGCGGAGGTGCATCGATGGATCAAGACCCTTTTAAAGAATATCTCAAGCAGACAGAGCCGAATATGCGGGATAAAGGATATGCCTGGAATACTGCTATTGGTTTGCAGGCTGTTGATGGCTTGAAGCCGTCAAAGTATTTGCTGGAAACGGCTATTCAAAATATTGAGGGCAGAATCACGCTTGAGGAAGCCCAGAAACTTTTGGATGTCTATTATAAAGAAAATCCCAAAATCGAGGATGGGGACGACCGGACGGAAGAGGCGGACAAGGTATCGCTTCGTATTGCAAAACTGCTCTCGGAAAAAGCGTTCAGCTTTACGCCCAATGAATATATATCCATTCATAAAAAGCTATTTACGGGAGTCTATCATCATGCCGGTATGATTCGGGATTACAATCTTACAAAAAAAGAATGGGTTCTTAATGGGGCAACTGTTCTTTATGGAAGCGCGTCTGAACTGCGTGCGACATTGGAGTACGATTTTTTGCAGGAAAAGAACTACAGCTATAAAGGCTTATCCATGGATGAAGTGGTTCATCATCTTGCTGTTTTTGTATCAAGATTATGGCAAATTCATATTTTTGGCGAGGGAAATACCAGAACGACGGCGGTATTTTTTATTAAGTATCTCCGAATGTTGGGATTTGAAGCGACGAATGATATTTTTGCTGAAAATGCCTGGTATTTTAGAAATGCTCTGGTTCGTGCAAATTATAATGATCTGAAAAACGGCGTTCATGAAACGACTGAGTTTTTGGAATTGTTTTTGCAAAATCTGCTTCTTGATGAACAGCATGAACTGCATAATAGATCTATGCATATCAGTGGGATGTTTGCGAATGATCAAAAAGCGGACATTGGGGCAAAAAAAGCGGACATTGGGGCAAAAAAAGCGGACATTGGTTTTTTGAAAGAATATGAAAATGTACTTTTATCTTTTTCTGTCAAAACCATCGCGCATGTACAGAAAATGTATGAAGCATTTGGAAAGGATATTGTTTTTGGCAGAGCCGATGTGCAGGCGGTGACAGGATTAAAGCATACAAGAACTTCTGAGTTTTTAAAAATTTTGACAGAGGCGAAGCTGATAGAGCCTGTGAGAGGATTTGGAAAAGGAAAATACAGATTCCGTTAAAAAATTTAGCAGGTGTGACAAGGAGGATATGACAGTTGAGAATTTTACTTGTGGAGGACGATCCGGAAATCAGCGGTATGTTAGAAACTTTTCTGACGACGGAAAATTTTGAGGTGACGACGGCCTTTGACGGGGAGAGCGCCTGCGAGAAATTTACCAGGGATGAATACAGTCTGGTTCTGCTGGATCTTATGATTCCGAAGAAGAGCGGGATGGAGGTCATGAGAGCCATACGGGAGAAAAGCACCGTACCGGTCATTATTATGTCCGCGAAAGACACGGATTCGGACAAGACGCTTGGCCTGGGACTGGGGGCTGACGATTATATCACGAAGCCGTTTTCGGTCACGGAGATGTTGGCCAGGATCAAAGCGAACATCAGGAGAAGTACGCAGTATGTGGCGCAGGAGAAGGAGGAGAAGGGCGTTCTGATACGGGGCGGCCTTTGTAGGAAAAAGATGGGGACTGGAAACTTCCGTTGACAATTTTCAGTGGTAATTGTATAATTTAGAAGATATATTCGGGTGGTGTGCCCGATTACATAATTATTAGAAAAATACAGGAAAAAAGGAGGGAAAAGACCCACCGGATGTGACGCAGGTGGGTCAATCGGAGAATATGAGCGAAAATGCGACCAGACAGCAGATTTTGATCGTGGACGACGAGGAAGTAAACAGAACAATACTCAGCCTGATGTTTGATTCTGACTATGATGTAGTGGAAGCGCCCAATGGGATGGAAGCGATTAACGTGATAGAGAAGAATGATAATATTGCGTTGATACTGCTCGACGTCATTATGCCGGTCATGGATGGCTTTGGCGTGCTCGACTACATGAAAGAGAAAGAACTCTTAGATAAAATCCCGGTTATCCTGATTACCAGTATGACGCCCCAGGAGAGCGAGGAGAAGGCTTACGAGTACGGCATTGCGGATGTGATGCACAAGCCTTTTGATTCCAACATTATTAAGAGGCGTGCAAGCAATATTATCGAGCTCTATCAGAACAAACAGAATCTGGAAATCCGCCTGAAGGAGCGCGAGGAGACGATCCGCGAGCAGGAGAAAGCGATCCGCGAGAACAACGAGTTTATGATCGACGCGCTGGGTTCTGTGGTGGAGTTCCGCAGCATTGAGACGGGAGACCATGTCAAGAGGATCAAGTACCTGACCAGAATCCTTTTAAAGTATCTTGCCAAGTATTTCCCGAAGTATGACATGACACCCGTAAAGATTGACCAGATTGCGAGGGCATCCGCACTTCATGATATCGGAAAGATCGGCATACCGGATTCCATTTTATTAAAGCCCGGAAAGCTGACGCCGGATGAGTTTGAAATTATGAAGACACACACGACCATCGGTTGTGAGATTCTTGAGTCCTTCAAGTCTCCTTATACGGACGATTTTTACCAGTATTGTTATGAGATATGCCGCCACCATCATGAGAGGACGGATGGAAACGGATATCCGGATCATCTGGCGGGAGACCAGATACCGATCAGCGCTCAGATCGTATCCATCGCCGATGTGTACGAAGCGCTGGTGAGTGAGAGAGTTTACAAGAGTGCATATAGCAATTCAGAGGCGTATGCGATGATCCTGAACGGGGAATGCGGACAGTTTTCGGATGACGTGATAGAATGCTTCAAGCTCGCTAAGGAGGATTTCTTCAATCTTGTTGAAGTGATCAATATGTTTAATTTCACGTAAAAATGATCAGACGACGAAGACTGTAAAACAAGGATTTCTGTTTTGCAGTCTTTTTCGCGTGGTTTATTGAAAACAGAAAGGACGAAGTGCTATGGCTATGGATGAAAAATTCAGACGACAGTTGGAGGAAGGCGGCGCAGACGTGGAGGCTACGCTGAAACGGTTTATGGGAAACGATGCGATTTATTTAAAGTTTTTGGGGAAATTTCCCAATGATCCGAACTATGCGAATCTGGGTACGAACATAGAATCCGGAGACTACGAGGAGGCATATAAGTGTGCGCATGCGCTGAAAGGCGTGGTGGGAAACCTTGGCCTTACCCCGATTTTTGAGACGGTTTCTGTTTTGGTGGAGGAACTTCGAAACAAGGCGAATGCCGATGTGGACGCTGCACGCGCAAATGAGGAGTGGCAGAAAATAAAGACTGTGTATGAGCAGTTTATTGCGATTATCAACGAGAATATCCCGCAATAGGATCACGGAGGCTGGTATGGAATTTGAATGGTTAGGTTCCCGGATTGCGGACGAGACAATGGAACTTGTACTTGTTTTTAATGAGGAAGGTAATATTCTTTACGGCAATCAGACAGCGGCCGCCAAATTGGAATACGACAGGGATAAACTGATGAAGTGCAGCATGTCGCAGATTTTCAGGCAGGACTTTCCCAATTCGCCGGATGGATTTATTACTTTTGTCAAGAAGAGCATGAAAGGCGTCAAAGAAATGACGATGTACCGGAGGAACAACTCCTGTTTCTCCGTCAATGTCCGCATTTTCCCGGAAGACGGGATGGATGCCTATCTGCTTCTGGCGGAGGATATGTCCGCACAGAAAAATATGAATATGAGAATCCGGGAGTTGAAGGAAAAAGAGGAAGAGAACAACCGTGCCAGAAATGAATTTACGGCGAACGTAACTCATGAACTGCGCACCCCGGTAAACGGAATCAAAGGGCATGTGATGGAGCTTGTGGAGGAGACGGAGGATCCAGGCCAGAAAAAAACGCTCGATATTGTCTTAAACTGCTGTGATAATATGCTGACGATTATCAACGATATCCTGGATTTTGCGAAGCTGGAATCTGGTAAATTTGTGATAGATGAAAAACCCTTTGATTTTCAGGAGATGATGGATAAGGTGATTGCCACGCACAGCGCGGCAGTCAACAAAAAAGAACTTCACATGAGCGTGGATATTGACGAAAAGATCCCGCATAAGCTGATTGGCGATGAACTGCGGCTGACACAGGTGTTAAATAATCTGTTGTCAAATGCGATCAAATTTACTATGGTGGGATATGTCAATGTGACGGTTGGCATGACCAGAAGAGTGAATGACGAGGTGGAACTGTTTTTCATGGTGAGGGACAGCGGCATCGGCATCTCGCAGAAGGAGCAGGACAGACTTTTCCAGAGTTTCAGTCAGGTGGATGCTTCGATCACCAGGCGGTTCGGCGGAACCGGGCTTGGGCTTGCCATCACGAAACAGCTTGTGGAGTTGATGCACGGCGATATTCACGTGCAGAGTGAGAAGGGGAAGGGAAGTGCCTTTTCCTTTTCCGTAAAATTAAAGAGCGAGCAGGTTCTCGACGATAAGCAGAGTCAGGTCTATGTGAACTGGTCTGAGTATATGAAAGAAGAAGCGGGGCAGAGCGTGGATCGTCTCATGCAGTTCGGCGAGGCGGAGAACCGGGAAGAGTTAAAGAAACGTATGGATAAGCTGGTGCTCTCCATCGAGATGGGCGCCTGGGATAAGGCGGAGCTTCTTGCCTCCACTTTAAAGGCGCTGATTGAGTCTTCAGGGGACGAAGATCTCAAACGACAGGAACTGCGCATGGAGATGGCGATCAGAAAATCCAATTACGAGAAGAGTATGGATATGTACGGCAGATTGAAGGACGCGATCACGGAGCGGGTTGGAGATTTGTGGAAGTCAGAATAGAAGGAGGGAAGCGATGGAGACAGGAAACGGGAAAAAAAGTGCGCCTACCATTCTGATTGTGGATGATATCAGTGTGAATGTGACGATTCTTGAAAATATCCTCACCCATGAGGGATATGAGGCAATGACTGCGCTGAGTGTGCAGGAGGCGCTGGAACTGATGAAGCAGACGCGGCCTGACCTTATTCTCTCGGATCTGTCCATGCCAGAGATAGACGGGTTGGAATTTTGCAGAATGTTAAAGAGCGATCAGGCTACCAGAGACATCCCTTTTATCTTTATTACGGTGCTTAACACCAGCAAGGAGAAGGAGGAGGCTTTCACGGCGGGAGCGGTGGATTTTATACCGAAACCCTTTGACAATGTAGAAGTTCTCATGCGGGTGAACAATCACTTGGGCAGTTACCGGCTGCAGCAGGAGATGGCGGATTACAACCGCATGATGCACAAGCTTGTGGAGGATCAGAAAAACCAGATAGAGAGAGAGCACATGAATGTACTGAAAGCCCTCTCGCGGATCGTGAAGAAGCTGGATCCCGACGGGAGCACACACCGAAGCAATGTGGCATATAACAGTAACCTGCTTGCGCAGGGACTGCAGTTTTCACCGGCTTATGAGAATGAGATTACGGATGAGTTTGTGGAGACGATCGGCGTTGCGGCGAGACTTCATGATATTGGGAACTTTCTTGTGCCGGAGGAGGATGTTTCCGACAGGAATGATCCAGAATATATCCGGAAATGCGCCGAGGAAGGCGGCAGTGTGATAGAAGAATTTGGCGTGGAGCAGGAGAGTGGAGGTGCGTTGGAGATGACAAGGCACATTGCACAGTGCCATCACGCACACTGGGATGGCTCCGGTTACCCGCCCGTTCAGGGCAGGGAAATTCCTCTGGAGGCAAGGATTGCGGCCGTTGCAAACGACTTTGACGAGATGACGGCTTCGGGGCGGAACGGCACGGCTCTTTCCCTCGAAGAAGGCCAGAAACGGATCAACGAAAGGAGCGGTATTTACTATGATCCGGACGTTGTGGAAGTTTTTAACAAGTTGTGGAGCCGCATGAGAACAAATTGACTTTTACAGAATTGTATGCTTTAATAAAAGATGGTAATGTAGGGAGGCAATTGAAGTGATTACCGACAGCGAATTCCAACGGATAGTTACATATGTAAAGAAGCACTACGGCATTGACCTGAGTCAGAAAAGGGTGCTGGTAGGCGGGCGGCTTGAGAATTATCTGGCGCGTAACGGTTATGCGAATTATAATGAGTTTATGGCGAAGGTGGAGAAAAACCCAAAGGGCAACGAAGCCACTGATTTGGTTAATATCCTTACTACGAACCATACATACTTCATGCGTGAGAGCGAACATTTCGACTTTATGAAAAACGTTGCGCTTCCATGGGCGAAGAGTAAGACCATGGGGACAAAGGATCTGAGAGTCTGGTGCGGCGCTTCCTCCACGGGAGAGGAACCCTATACGCTTGCGATGATTATTAATGATTTTTTCGGTATTAACCATTCCGGTTGGGATACCAGGCTTCTGGCTACAGATATCTCCATGAAGGTTTTAAATATTGCGTCTAAGGGCGTATATTTGAAGGATGACGTGGATCCTCTGCCGGTAAATTGGAAAAGGCATTACTTTAAACAGGTTAGTCAGGAAGAATTTCGGGTGAAAGATGAACTGAGAAAGCAGGTGATTTTCAGGCAGTTTAATCTGATGGATCCCATTTCATTCAAGAAAAAATTCCATATTGTGTTTTTGCGCAATGTGATGATTTATTTTCAGGATGATACAAAATACGATTTGATTCAGAGAATATACGATCATATGGAGCCGGGCGGTTATCTCTTTATTGGGTTGACGGAGAGGCTGGATCGTCAAATGGTAAAATTCAATTATGTTCAGCCTTCAATATATAGAAAATAGGAGTGCAGCAAATGAGACCGATTAGAGTGTTGGTTGTTGATGATTCACTTGTGTTTCGTAAACTGCTTGTGCAGGGATTGAATGCAGATCCTAACATCGAGGTCGTGACGGATGTGGGAGATGTCTATGCGGCGAGGGATGCGATCCTCAAATATAAGCCGGATGTCATGACGCTGGATGTGGAGATGCCGAGGATGAATGGCATAGAGTTCTTGAAAAAGCTGATGCCCCAGTATCCCCTGCCGGTAGTTATGATCAGTTCGTTAAACAATAAGGTGTTCGATGCGCTTGAGGCGGGCGCAGTCGATTTTGTTAATAAACCGTCCAATCTGACCAGAGAGCAGTTGAATGATTTTCTGAGCCAGGAGCTGGCAGCGAAAGTAAAGATTGCCTCTACCGCAAAGGTTGGCAGATTGAAGCGTGTGGACAGTCCGGCCATTATGAGTCATATTACGCCGGTGGGCGGCAAGGATCGCATTGTTGCGATTGGCGCCTCGACGGGAGGCACCGAGGCCATTTTTGAGGTGGTCAAGAGATTTAAGAGAGATATTCCGGGGGTAGTCATTGTACAGCATATGCCGCCCGGATTTACACAGATGTATGCAGACCGTCTGAACAATCAGTGTGAGGTGGCGGTTAAGGAGGCGCAGACAGGAGACCGTGTGATGCAGGGGCAGGTGCTGATCGCACCGGGAGACCGGCAGATGCGGCTTGTCAGGGTTGGCGACGGCTATCAGGTGGAGTGCCGGGGAACAGAGAGAGTGAGCGGGCATTGTCCCTCTGTGGATGTTCTGTTCAGTTCAGTAGCGAAAGCGGCTGGGAACAAAGCGGTCGGCGTGATTTTAACCGGTATGGGAGCTGATGGATCCAAGGGACTTCTGGAGATGCGCAACGCCGGAGCGTTGACTGTCGGGCAGGATGAGGCGACTTGTGTCGTTTATGGTATGCCGAAAGTAGCTTTTGACATCGGCGCGGTGCAGCAGCAGGCGCCTGTTACTGAGATAGCAGGAAGGGTTTACAACCTGTTGAGCAAATAGATATGGCTATAACATTATAGAGGAAAGGAGCTGAGCGCATATGAAGATTTTATTGGCTGAAGATGACTTCGCCAGCCGTAAGTTTATGGATAAACAGCTCTCACGCTACGGCGAATGCGACGTGATGGTGGACGGCGAAGAGGCTGTGGATGCCTTTATGATGGCGCTTGAGGACGGAGAGCCCTATGATCTGGCATGTCTGGATGTGATGATGCCTGTTATGGATGGCTATCAGGTGTTGAAGGCGATCCGTGATATCGAAGCGCAGAAGGGCATACCCAAGAGCAAGCGTGTCAAGGTTATCATGACGACGGCGCTTAACGACGAACGCAATGTAAAGATGGCGTTTGAGCTTGGATGCGAAGCCTATGCCGGAAAACCGATAGATGTGGAGAAGTTTGAAAAGGTGTTAAATAAGCTGGGGCTGATTTAGGAAATCCTTAAGATTAGGAGGAAGTATGGCAGAAGAATTCAACACAGAAAGTATGCTTGACATGTTTTTATACGAGAGCGGACAGCTTTTGGAAAAACTGGAAGGCATAATATTGGAAAAACAGGATGCTGACTGCTTCGATGATGCCGATATCAATGAAATTTTCCGCATTATGCACACCATCAAAGGTTCCTCAGGCGTTTTGATGTATGAGAACATCACGAAAGTTACCCATAAACTGGAAGATGTGTTTTACTACCTGAGAGAATCCCACCCGGACGATGTGCCCCACTTGGAACTGGTGGAGAAGGTGCTTGCCGTGTCAGATTTTGTGACGGGTGAGCTGGATAAACTGAAGAATGGTGACACACCGGACGGTGATGAAAAGCAGCTTGTGGAGGATCTGGATGAGTTCCTTGGCCGCCTGAAAGGCGAGATCAAGAAACAGGGCATCGAGATGCCGCAGGCAAACAGGCATGTGGAACCGACACAGTTCTACATTACGCCGGTGGCGGGAGATGACAGTCACTTTTACCGGATTTCGATTCATTATCGAAGCGATACACAGATGAGTAATTTGAGGGCGTACTCGGCTACCTATGCTTTGAAGGAAGTTGCGGAGGATTTGCTCTATACGCCGGATGATATTCTTTCCAATGAAGCCAGTGCCGATGTGATTGTGGCGGAAGGCTTTCATATGCTGTTGCAGACGAAGAGCTCGAAGGACGAGGTCATTGCTCTGATTGACAGCTCCGAGGCGGAGGAAATCAATTTTGACGAGCTCACCAAGGAGGAGTACGGAGCTGCTCTCTCGGAGTTTGGCAGAGAGGATGCCGCTCCTGCACCCGCGCCTGCCGCAGCATCAAAAGACGAGGCTCAGGACAAGAAGCAGGAGGCTCCCAAACCCGGTGACTATGTGGTTAAGACCAAGGAGGCCGGCAAGGGCAAAACGCTTGCAAAGCATCAGCCCAAGCAGCAGACGATCATCAGTGTGAATGTGGAGAAGATGGACGCTTTGATGGATCTGATCGGTGAGCTGGTTATCGCAGAGGCAGTGGTACTGCAGAATCCGGATCTGAAAGTGCCCGGACTGGAACTTTCCAATTTCCAGAAGGCGTCCGGACAGTTGTCTAAGATTACTACGGAACTGCAGGAAGTCATCATGTCGATGCGTATGATGCCGCTGACCAACGTTTTCCAGAAGATGAGAAGAATTGTTTTCGATGTGTCCAGAAAGCTGGGTAAGGACATTGAACTGGAAGTGATCGGTGAGAACACGGAAGTGGATAAGAATATCATCGAACACATTACCGATCCGCTGATGCATCTGGTGAGGAACTCGGTGGATCATGGAATCGAGGAAAATGCGGCTGACAGAACCGCAGTCGGAAAACCGGCCAAAGGTAAGATTACCCTGGAAGCGAAGAATGAAGGCGGTAAGGTTTATATCAGTGTTAAGGACGACGGTAAGGGCCTGAATAAGGAAAAATTGTACCAGAAAGCGTTGGAGAAGGGTGTCATTGAGAACAAGCCAATGAGCGAATTTACAGAAAAAGAAATATTTCGCTTTATCACGCTGCCAGGCTTTTCCACCAAGGAAGAGGTTACCGAATATTCTGGCAGGGGCGTGGGCATGGATGTAGTGGTTAAAAATATCCAGTCCATCAGCGGAAGGCTTGATATTACCAGTGTGGAGTTTGAAGGATCGGAAATGACGCTGGTGATACCTCTTACGCTGGCGATCATCAACGGTATTGTGGTACAGGTAGGTGATTCTCCGTTTGTGATTGAGACGGCTTCTATCAAAGAGTTTGTGAGAGTGGGCGAGGATTCACTTATCTATGAGCCGAGCGGGGAAGAATACATTGTTTTGCGGGGCGAGTGTTATCCCTTTATCCGCCTGAATGAAAGGTATGGTCTGCCTAATTCAGTGGATAAGGTTGAAGAGGGAATCGTCGTTGTGCTGGAACATGAGGGAAGTCAGGTATGCGTCCTGATTGACAAGTTGTTACAGGAGCAGGAGATCGTGGTAAAACCGATCCCGTCCTATGTCAAGAAAATTAAGGGCCTTTCCGGCTGTACACAGTTGGGAGACGGAAGCATTGCACTGATCCTGGATATTGCCGGACTGCTGATGCAGGACGGGGAAAGGAGATAGTACATGGCGGAAGAATTAGAAAAGAATGAAGAGACAGACGAGCTGGAAGGGCTTGAAGAAGAAGATTCCCAAAAGGGAAAATTCATGACATTTCAGATCGGGAAAGAGTTCTTCGGTATAAGCATCAGCTATGTGAATGAAATCATAGCGATGCAGCCGATCGCGGCAATCCCCGAGGTGGACGATTACATTAAGGGTCTGATCAATCTTCGAGGTAAGATTATTCCTGTGATCGACGTTCGCGTCAGGTTTAAGATGGAACCTACCGAATATACGGATAGGACATGTATTATCGTCATTGATGTAAAGTCAACCATGATCGGTTTGATCGTAGAGAAGATAGCGGAAGTAGATACGATTGCAGACGAAAGTATCATGCCTCCGCCGTCTCTGGGAAGAAAAGACCACGAACGTAACAAATATGTATATGGTCTGGCCAGAACAGGAGATATGGTGAAACTTCTGATCGATCCGGAGCGACTGATCAGACAGGAAGACGTAGAGGCAGTTATGGAAGACGCCCGCAAGGACGAACAATCATAAAAAGGAGAAATTACCATGAAGAAGAGATTTTCAATTAATGACATGTCAGTCAGAAAAAAAATTACTTTGTTTAGTGTTCTTATGTTAGTTTTGATAGTCATCATTTCAGCAGTGGGCATCTGGTCCTCCAACATGGTGAATCAGGCTCGCACGAGTCTGAATAACAGTGCAATGGCGCAGTACGATATCACGCAGGCATTCGCTAATTTCTGTAATATCAAAGTTCGTGTGCGTAACATACTGTTGGCTTATTACGACGATCCTGAGGCGCTGCAGCAGCAGGAAAAGATGATCGAAACCTATAAGGCGGACGCTCAGGAGTATTTTGATCTTTTTGAGAAAAGGGCAGGTAACATGGATTCTGAGACGGAGTCAGAGTACCGCTCTGTGGTAAACAAGATCAATTCCTGGTATGATTCCACGCAGGAAGATATTGATATGGCGAAGGCCGGTCAGGTAGAGCAGGCGGTCAACGATCTGATGACCAACGGTAAGGAAATTGCAGACGATGCGGAGTCCAGTCTGGTGGAGCTGATCACTACGATGGAGGAGGCTTCCAGAGCAAAAGAAACGCAGATACAGCAGCAGCTTACAGGTTTGACGATTTTGCAGGTAGTGGTTGTTGTTGTGGCGGTTCTTATCACTATCGCATACTGCCTGTTCCTGATTAAGGCGATTACAAAACCTATGGCGAAGCTGTCCGAGGCTGCAAAAAAGATGGCCGACGGAGAGGTGGATGTGGACTGTGAGAAGATTTACAATGACGATCTGGGTGAACTGTTAGATGAGTTCAAGCAGATGGCGGATGCGGTCAAGGAACAGACAAAAATCACGGAGGCGATCTCTCATGGTAATTTGACCATGGAGGCAAATCCCAGAAGCGATAAGGATGTGTTGGGCAAGGCGATTGTCAGATTGCTTTCTGAGAATAACATGACGTTGAGCAATGTCAAGGAGGCAAGCGCACAGATTACGGTCGGTTCTGAGCAGGTGGCAAATGCCAGCCAGGCTTTGGCACAGGGTTCCACCGAGCAGGCAAGTGCAATCGAGCAGGTAACGGCTTCCATGGATGAGGTGACACAGCGTACCAAGGAAAATGCAACGCAGGCAGGCGAGGCGAACGTACTGGTACATAACATAAAAGATATGGCGACATCCGGAAACGACCAGATGAAGGCTATGATTGAGGCTATGGATGATATCAATGCATCTTCGGAGACGATTTCCAAGATTATCAAGACCATCGACGATATCGCATTCCAGACCAATATTCTTGCGCTGAATGCTGCAGTTGAGGCGGCAAGAGCAGGTGTACACGGCAAAGGTTTTGCAGTGGTTGCAGAGGAAGTCAGAAATCTGGCGGCGAAGAGCGCTGCTGCAGCAAGCGAGACGGCGGAGATGATCGACGATACGATCCACAAGGTTGGCAATGGCGCGAAGATTGCGCAGGATACCGCGAAGTCTCTTGACGAGATTGTAAATTCCATTGATGAGATTGTTGGACTGATCGGCAATATTACCTCTTCTTCCAATGATCAGGCAACGGCGATCTCCCAGATTGACCAGGCTATTTCTCAGGTTTCTACCGTGGTACAGACCAACGCAGCTACCAGTGAAGAGTGTGCGGCGGCAAGTGAGGAACTGTCCAACCAGGCGGTAACCTTAAAGAACCTGATGGCAAGATATCAGTTGTTAACAAATGGCGCGGGTGGCGGCTATGTAGACAATACCCCGTCCTCCTATGACAACAATGAGCCGACCATTTCTCTGGACGACGACAAGTATTGATAAATAGAAACAATAGAGGAGCGGTTCGTACAGAACCGCTCTTTTCTTTGGGGCGAATACTTGACAATTACCTGAAAAGACTATATAATAACTTTTGTTGTGAAGATGTGCGTTTAGCTCAGCTGGATAGAGCGTTTGGCTACGGACCAAAAGGTCGGGGGTTCGAATCCTCTAACGCACGGTTGATGAGAAAGACGAAATTCCTAGTAAAGTAGGGAATTTCGTCTTTTTTTCATGCACGGGTGATACGAGTTAGGATTGTTTCATTTTGTTTCATTTATATATTGACAAACTGTTAATACTGTATATAATGATATATATACAGTATATACTGGCGGCGCTGGCTGTGACGACAGTGAGCGCAAAAAAAGGGAGGCAGGCATTGAAAATTATTATATCGAACCAATCTGAACTGCCGATTTATGCGCAGATCAGAGAACAGCTCAAAGAACAGATCTTAAACGGCCAGATCCCGGAGGGAACAACGCTTCCTTCCATCCGGCAGCTTGCGAAGGAGGTGGGTGTCAGCGTGATCACCACCACTCGCGCATACAGCGAGCTGGAGGCGGAAGGTTTTATCGCTACCATGCAGGGGAAAGGAAGCGTCGTGCTTCCTACAGACAATAAGCTGCTGCGCGAACAGTACCTTATGCGGATAGAGGAAGGACTTTCCACGGCGATTGAGACGGCGAAGGCTATGGGAATGCCCCGCGAGGAGCTGACGGATATTTTTCATAATTTATTGGAAACATAAGGTTTCAGAAAGGAACGGGAGTATATGGAATTGCTGGAAGTAAAAAATCTGTCAAAGCATTATAAGACTTTTGATTTAAAGGACATCAGTTTTACCCTGCCGAAGGGCTATATTATGGGATATGTGGGGCCAAACGGTTCCGGAAAGACCACCACGCTTAACCTGATCACAGGCGTTTTAAAATGCAACGACGGAAAGGTGTACATTGACGGCATTACCTGTAAGGATGATGTGAGAACCTACAGGGAACAGATTGGGTATGTGGGGGATGAATCCTACTTTCCTGACAACTTTACAGTGAAGAACATCCGCAGTGTGTTAAACGATTTTTATGCGACCTTTTCGGAAGAAAAATTTAACAAATTTTTACAAAAATGGAATCTGCCGGAGAAGAAACAGGTGAAGGATTTTTCCAGAGGCATGAAGGTGATGCTGATGTTTGCGTCAGTGTTATCCAGAGATACAAAACTCCTTGTTTTGGATGAGGCGACAAACGGTCTCGATCCGGTGATGCGGACAGAGATCCTGAAGCTGTTACAGGAGTATGTGATGGACGGACAGCGCAGTGTGATTTTCTCCACCCACATTTTGAGCGACTTAGAGCAGATCGCGGATTATATTTACTTTATTGACGGGGGACGGACTGTCCTTCATGATGCCAAGGACGAGATGATTGAGAACTTTCTTCTGGTGAAGGGGGAGAGCGGGGCGATCCCGCCGGCGCTGAGAGAGGAACTGATTGGACTGGAGGAGAACGCCTACGGGTTTGAGGCGATTCTGCCGAGCGAAAAAGCGGCGCTTCTGGGGAATGCGTTTTTGGTGGAGAAGCCGAATATCGATAATATTGTGATTCATTTTATCAAACACAGAGAGAATGGAAACCGGATGTAGGATGGAGGAGTGAAAATGAGAGCAGTTAATTACATGAAAATAGATTATATGTTGACAAAGCAACAGTTGCGGATCATGCTGCCGCTTGCCATCGTGGCGGTACTGGTGGGAAGGGGAATGGGCGGAATCGGCGTGATGGTTACCTGCTGTTATATGCTCTTTATCGCAACGCTGTTTTCCACAGCACCCTTTGGAAGCTGCTCCAAAAAAAATACGGGTTTTTTGCTGATGCTTCCCGGGACGGTGACGGAGAGAGTGGCGGGCCGGTTTTTGTACGGCATGTCCTATATCGTCATGACAGTGATTATTTGCCTTGCCGGCATGGGAGTCTACAGTCTGTTTGGCTATAAGATAACATGGATGACGCTGGGGTTGTTTCTGTGTAATCTGGCATTGGCCATCGTCATTGTGGCTCTGGAATACCTGATTTCTTATGTTTTCGGGGAAGGAAAAAACAACTGGCAGTATTTAGGCAATGTTGTGAGGGTTGCGCCGGGTATGGGCATGTTTTTCCTGTTTATGTTTATTCTGGAAAAAGCGGATAAAGAACCCTATGCGATGGAAAGACTGGAATTTGTTACGCAGAGGATTGTATTTGTGGGGGCGCTTGCGCTTGGAACGGCATTGCTCATTATGATGCTGTCTGCTATTGTCTGTGTGAAGGTGATTGAGAGAAGGGATTATGCATAAACCACAATTTTATCTTCGCTGGCTGGTAAAAAATGGGAAATAGAGAGAATCTCGCCTGTTCCACTTGCAAAACACTGTAGAATACTGTAAAATGGTGACGTTATCGACTGACAGTCATATGACTGCATAAAAAGTTTTCTAGTGTGGAGGAGAGAAAAATGGCTAAGGCTTGGACAGTAACGGACAGTATGGGAAACAATCATCAGATTTCCTTTAAGAGGGGATTCGTTGGTGCAAAGTGCATTGTTGACGGGGAGGAATACAAGGTAAAATCAAAGAATTGGGTAATCTGGATGGCGGATCATCAGATCAGTATCCCGGGAGCAGAGTGTAATCTGGTAGTGTTGGGAAATAAGGTTCGTCTTGCGGTAAACGGATCCTATCTTGACAATGGAGAACCCTATGAGCCCGTCAGAAATATTCCTACATCGATCAATGTTTTAGTGATATTGACCGCAATTCTTTCTTATCTTACGTTTAGTATTTACGGACTTTGCGTCAGTGTGCTTCTGGATCTTCTGACCTACAAATTAAGCCTGGGACGGAAGAATGGCGGCGCGTTGGCGATCCAGATTGTATGGTTGGTTCTTTTGGCGATTATCTTTGTGCTGGCTTGTATCGGTGCCGTGGCAATAGGTATGGGTCTGGCATAGGGAACAGGGAGGAATAGATAGATGGACGAGAATCAGAACTACGGATATAACGAAGGAAATTATAATAATCAGGGTGCCAACGGCGGACAGCAGCCCTATGGGAACCAGCCGTATGCGCAGAATCAAAACGCATACGGACAGCCGGTTCAGCCCCAACCGCAGCCGCAGTATCAGCAGGCTCCCTACGGCGCACAGCAGCAGTATAATCAGGCAAACTTTGGACAGCCGGTGAAGGCTGTGGTATACGATGCGGTGCCGGATAGAACCAGCGGGGTATCAGTGGGAGCGCTTGTGTGCGGTATTTTGGGATTGCTCCTTTTCTGGGTTCCCGGTGTGGATATCGGACTTTGCCTGGCGGGTCTCATCTGTGGCATCGTTGCTATTGTTAAGCAGCACGGCGGAAGGGGACTTGCGATTGCAGGCTTGATTCTCTCTATCATTGACTGTATCCTGACGCTGATTTTTATGTATTTCTTTTTACTTGGTATGATGCTTTTGTAAAAATGAAAAAGAATGTGAAAGAATGTCCCCGGATTTGCTTATGAAGCGGATTCGGGGCTTTTTCTTTTTTTTGTTAATCATATGTGATAAAAAATGAACCATATTTCTCTTTGGGAACTCTTATATATAGGTGCACCGATCCACAGCGTAGCGCGCTGCGGGTGATAACAGGAACTTAGAGGAGAGACGGTTTTGACGGAAGAAGCTTTGGTGAGGCAGCTCAAGGAAGGTGATAAGACTTCCTTTGACCTGCTCTATGAAAAGTATAAGAATATGGCACTCCATACGGCATATCTGATCACAGGTGATCTCCCCGGCAGTGAGGATGTTGTGCAGGATACCTTTGTGAAGGTCTGGCTGCACTGCCGGGAGCTTAAAGAAGACAGTGGATTTAAGGCGTGGATGATGCAGATTCTTGTGCGGACGGCTTACAGAAGCGGTAAAAAAAAGAGCAGGGAGCTGCCTGATGAGGAAATCTTACAGAAGGCGGATAAGGGTCAGAGTTTCTCCTCCATGGAACAGGTGATTGCGCGGGAGGAAGCGGAAATAATAGCCGGAGCGGTCAGAGCGCTCCCTATCAAACAGCGCACGGTAGTGGTTCTCTATTATTATCAGGAGTACAAGATAAGCGAGATTGCCGCCATGCTGGGTGTTTTGGAGGGGACGGTCAAGTCCAGACTGCATACGGCGAGAAAAATGCTGCGAGGGAGCCTGACAAGCGATCCGGGTATGATAGTCCGAGAGCCGGTCTGACGGGGAAAGGTTGCATATGAGAGAGAGAGAAAATTGGAAAGAAAAAATAAAAAATGTGTTGGCCTTGGAATGTGACGGCGTCACCGCATCCCGTGATTTGAAGGACAGGATCGACAGACAGATTCTGGAGAGTCAGAAGGAGGCAGGGAATATGAAAAAGTTTTCCATGAAGAAACTGGTGATTGGTGTTGCGGCGGGATGCCTGTTGGTGTCGGGAGGTGTGTTTGCCACGGGGCATGCGGTATCCTTAAGTACACACAGTTTTTTACCGAATGCCTACAGAAGTTACAGCGATCTGGGGAAAGCGGAGAGGGAGCTGGGCTATACGGCGGATGCGGTGGAGTCCTTCTCAAACGGTTACGAGTTTGAGAGAATGATTGTGGACGAGTGGCAGGGTGAGGACGAGACAGGAAACGCGGTATATACCTTTAAACAGTTGGATATCACCTATGGAAGAAAAGGAGAGGAAAAGGTCAGCCTTACCGCTGAGAAACCGGTGGAGACACCTGTGCGGGACAGAGCGCCCGGTGCTGTCAGGCAGGTCGGGGATATCACGCTCTACTATGATGTTACCACTTTCAAGTTCGTGCCGCCGGATTATCAGCTGACAGAGGAGGATCAGGCAAATCTGGAGAGGGATGACTTTACGATCTCTTATGGAAGCGATGAGGTACAGATACAACAGTCTTCTCACGTGACATGGAATAAGGACGGTATCAGTTATCAGATTTTTGGATTCGATCTGTCTCTGAGTGCCGACGAGATGTTTGATATGGCGGAAGAAGTCATGGGAACTAAATAAATGACATAAGTGTCACAAACAAAAAGAAACTTTTTGGAAACCTGATTCGTATTGTATAATAGAGGCAGAAGAAAAAAGACAGCAAAGAGGGAAGCGCGAGGGGATGGAACAGAAGTGGAGCTATCTGGTGGACGAGTACCGTGCCATGCTGTATCGGATTGCTTTCTCTAACATGAAGAACCGGGCGGACGCCGAGGATGCGGTGCAGGAAGCTTTTCTGCGTTATATGAAGGACGAGAAGCCGATTCAGAACAAGGAACATGAGAAAGCGTGGCTGATACGAACCACCATTCATATTTGCCTGGATATTTTAAAAAGCGGCTGGTATCAAAAGACAGTGCCATGGAACGAATCTTTTGAAAATGCGGCAAAAAATATTTATCTGCCCTATCAGGTCAAGGATGACGAAACGCTTGAGGCGGTGCTGCAGTTGCCTGTGCATTACAGGAATCCGATCTACCTTTTTTATTATGAGGATTATGCGATCCGCGAGATCGCCGAGATTCTCAACGAGAAGGAGGGAACGATCAAGACGAGGCTGCGCAGGGGCAGAGAGGAAGTAAAGAAACTTCTGACGGAAAGGAGGCCGTAGAACATGGGAATACAGGAGGTACAGGGAAACGGTAATGCGCAGGCATATCAGAAAAAGAGGAGCGCCGGGCGCGGGGAGGGATTTCAGGAGAGCCTGTTACAGAACCTGAGATACCGGGATCAGGAGGAGAACGCCATCACGGATACGGAGACAGAGGCGAGAAAGAAGGCGGAGAACGTCGGCGTAGGGAGGATCGGCATAACGTCAGGCATCAGAGTGAATGCTGCTGCGGTACAGGAAGCCTTGCAGGCCGTGGAGGTGAGACATATGAGTTATGAGGAGAGCGACCATATAAAGATTGCTGTGACAGAAGGGTATACGTTAAAAGGCAAGAGAGAGGACAGCGAGGAGGCCCGTGTCTATGTGGAGGCGAAGTATGACGACGGCAGACAGGAGGCCTATCAGGTGGAAATCGGCAAGATCTCCGATACGACAGAGCATGAGATCGAACGGTTTGCTTTGGAGACGATGAACGAGGCGTAACGCCGGGAAGGGAGAAAGACATGATTAACAATGACAGCTACATGGCGTATAAGACATTTCATACCACAAATAAAACGGCGGAACTGCTTGCGAAGCAGGCGGCGTCAGAGAAGAAATACAAAACGGGCCAAATGGAAGGGGATGTGGATCCGGACAGTTTTGCGGCAAAATTGAAGAAGGCTGACGAGTATGCGGCTTCCGGGGAGTCCTGCGGCGCCACCGACTCTATCGGCATTATCCTGCGGCAGATGGATGAGCCCACAGCGGGCAATCCGGTGACGAAAGATGTCTGGCACAATGGCGCCCATGTGTCGATCACTAAAGATTTGATGCAGGGCACAACCATTACCATCGGCGGCAGCTCCAATCCGGATTGGATTTATGTGACTACCTCCGTTGGCGCGGTGAAGATTGACCTCAACGATACCACCAGCCTGATGAAGTGCCTGGATATGTTTTCTCCGGAGGATGTCACTGCCATCATGAAGAAAATCCAGGAAGTGAAGCAGGCAAGAGAGGCGCTGAGTGAGATCGACCGTATGAAAGACAGGCTGTTCAAGGAAAAACCCGCCGAGGAGCAGAACGGCGAAGATGAGCAGGAAAAGTCTGTCGGTGAGGCTGTAGGCGTGGTCGGCGCCGAGGAGCAGCGAAACAACGAGGAGAGAGAGGAAAAGAAATTTTTAGGGTAAACCGCTTGCTAACATAAGGCCGTCAGTGCTAAAATTATGATACTACAGGACACGGAGCTTAGGAAAGGAAAACACGGGCGGACTGATGCAGAAAAAAATTGCAGTGATTAACGATATTGCGGGATACGGAAGATGCGCCATGACGGTGCTTCTTCCGATTATTTCTTATATGGGCGTACAGGCATGTCCCCTGCCAACTTCCATTTTTTCAAACAACACGGCGTTCCCTGATTTTTTTATGGACGACTATACAGACCGAATGGAGGCATATATCGGGAAATGGGGGAAGATCGGCCTGACCTTTGACGGCATTGCCACGGGTTATCTTGGCTCTGTCAGGCAGATTGATATTGTAAAGCGGTTCATCGGTGCGTTTTCCCATGAGGGGACGTTGGTGATCGTAGACCCGGTGATGGGGGATCACGGAAAAATATACTCTGCCTATACGGTAGAGTTATGTACGGAACTGAGAAAGCTGGTAGCGCTGGCGGATATTATCACGCCGAATCTGACGGAGGCCTGTTATCTTTTGGACATGCCCTACAGGGAGAAGGGGTGGAAGCGCAGGGAACTGTTTGAGATGGCGCAGAGTCTTTCCGCTATGGGGCCTTCCCGTGTGGTGATCACGGGGATTCCACAGGGGGAATTTATCGCGAATTATGTGTATGTAAAAACAGGGGAGGGAGAACCGCAGGCGAGACTCAGCCGCATTCACAAGGCGGACTCGGAACGGTGCGGTACAGGGGATGTGTTTGCCGCCATTATTGCGGCGGATGCTGTAAACGGAGTCCCTTTCGACCGATCCGTAAAGAAAGCTGCCGCCTTTGTCAGGCAGTGCATCACAAAGGCGGTGGAATTGAAAACGCCGTCCACGGACGGCGTTCCCTTTGAAGAACTTTTATATAAATTAAAAAGGGGCTAGTTTAGCAGTGCGCTCACCTGCATCTGCGCAGTGCTCAGGAAGATAACGGATACTCCAGTTCAAAGGGGTATCCGTCTTTTTTGTTCTTCTCTGAGAGAGTGTCTGTCTCGATGACATAGAAGTCATCGCTCTTGATCACTTCCTTCATTTCCTGGCGGATTGTCTCAAAGTCTGCCACATGAGAAGAGATTCTGCGGCAGGCAAAATTGCCTTCGTTAATGGTGCGGACAGTCTGCTCCCCGTTGTCAGAAGACGGGGTGTCCCCGGTGATTGTGAGGAACATATGCCGCTGGTATTTGCCGTTTTTGTATTCGTGCAGAACGCCGGAAGGATAAGCCACCACTGTGCCCATCTGCTGGGCGGTGACGAAGAGCTTCAGGATATACTGGCCATAATACTTGGGAATATCCATTTCCTCCAGGGGAACAGTCAGCATCTTGCGGGCGACGATCTCATTATGATAGAAGCCGTCGGGCAAAAGGATGCCACTGGTACTTTCAGGAATTTTAGCGAGACCAGTAACGGGGCTCGCCATATTCTGCAGGGTCTCCTGCAGGGCTGCCAGACAATTGTGAATATCCATAATCTTCTGTTCCGCCAGAATTTTACCGTCATAGAGAAGTTTCTGCAGATTGATGGAAGAATTTTCCACATAGTTGTTGAGATCCTTTAAAGGGATACCAAGCCTGATACAGACGGTGATTGCGTCCAAAAGATAGAGCTGTTCGTTCGTGTAGTAGCGGTAGTTTGTTTCCGTGTTCACAAAGGCCGGTTTCAGGATACCGATCTGGTCGTAGTAGCGCAGAGATTTGATGCTTACGTTCTTTAGTTTGGATACCTTTCCGATAGACATATACTGACTCATAACTAGTAACTTGACACCTCTTCCGTATACCGTTTACTCTGATTTCTGAACCAAACTATACCTGAGGGTAAGAGTTGGTAAAACTTATTTTGTCACAATTCTCCATTTAAAACAAGCCCTTTTGGAAAACTAGTGGTCACAAAAAAATCCGCATACAAGATGATGTATGCGGATCAATAAATCGTTATTTTACAGATTGACAATTAAGTTTAACCCATAGTTACAACCACATCATATTCGGTCTTACCCTTCTCGTAGGGAATCACGCAGCCCTCGATGGCTTTTCCGTCCACAGTGAGAGACTTGACGCCTTTTTCTACGTTGTCAGGGTTTACTACTTTGATGTTGTAAGTTCCCTCGCGGAATTTCCGGGTCAGGGTAAAGTCACCGAAGCCCCTGGGTACGCAGGGATCAATGCTTAAGCCCTTGTGGGTGGGGTATACGCCCAGAATATGCTGTGACACATTGACGAAGGTCCATGCCGCCGTACCGGTCAGCCAGCTATTCTTCGCCTCCCCGTGGGTTCTCGCATCTGCACCGGCTACCATCTGGGAGTACACATAAGGTTCGGTACGGTGAATCTCGCTAAACTCTTCCACATAGGCAGGGCAGGTCTTCTGGTAGATTTCGAAGGCTCTGTCGCCGCGGCCGATGACGGTCTCCGCAATGGAAACCCAGGGATTGTTGTGGCAGAAGATTCCGGCATTTTCCTTATACCCCGGCGGATAGGAGGAGATTTCGCCAAGCTCCAGATGGTACTTTGTATAAGCCGGCTGTAAAATCATGACGCCATATTTGGTGTCCAGTTTTTCTTTTACGGAGTCGAGAGCCTTCCTGGCAAGGCCTTCCTTCACGCCGATACCGGCAAGAGGACAGAAACCGTTTGACTCGATATAGATCTGCCCCTCCTCGCATTCCTTAGAACCGATCTTGTTGCCGTAGGCGTCGTAGGCGCGGACAAACCAGTCGCCATCCCAACCGTCCTTTAACACGGCGTCATACATTTTCTTCACCTCGGCGCGGGCATAGTCGGCTTCCTTCTGGTCGCCCATTAGCTCGCAGAGCTGTGCGTACTCCTCACCGTACTTGACAAACATGCCGGCAATGAATACGGATTCCGCCACAGGGCCTTCGGAAGGGCCGAATGTCTGGAAGGATTCACCCGGATGTTCTGAGAAGCAGTTTAAGTTCAGACAGTCGTTCCAGTCGGCGCGTCCGATCAGCGGCAGGGCGTGAGGCCCTTTGTGATTGACAATGTAGTCGAAGGAACGTTTCAGGTGTGTCATGAGCGGCTGCGCCACAGACATATCGTTGTCGAAGGGCACCATCTCCGTCAGGATGGAGGTGTCTCCGCTCTCGCGCACATAGGCGGAGGTACCGGCGATCAGCCAGAGCGGGTCGTCGTTGAAGCCGCTGCCGATGTCGGAATTGCCCTTTTTGGTGAGGGGCTGGTACTGATGGTAGGCGCTGCCGTCCGGGAACTGTGTGGAGGCAATGTCGATGATACGCTCTCTTGCACGATCCGGAATCAGGTGTACGAAGCCCAGAAGATCCTGACAGGAATCGCGGAAGCCCATGCCGCGGCCGATACCGGACTCATAGTAGGAAGCGGAGCGGGACATGTTGAAGGTCACCATACACTGATACTGATTCCAGATATTGACCATGCGGTCAACCTTATCGTTGGAAGACTTTACGGTATACTTGGACAGCAGGTCGTTCCAATAAGCGCTCAATCCGTCAAAAGCCTTATCTACATCCGCATCGGTCTGGTATCTGGCAAGCATTGCTTCGGCAGGTTTCTTGTTTATGATGCCGGGAGCCTCCCATTTCTGATCCTCAGGATTCTCGATGTAGCCTAAGACAAAGACGAAGCTCTTACTCTCACCGGGCTTTAAGGAAACGTTGATCTGGTGGGAAGCGATGGGAGACCAGCCGCTTGCGATGGAGTTCGTGGCTTGGCCCTTTTCCACCACCTCAGGATTGGCTGCGCCGCGGTATGCGCCGAGAAAGGCGTCGCGGCTGGTGTCAAATCCGTCCACGGGGGTGTTGACAGAGTAGACGGCATAGTGATTTCTCCGCTCTCTGTACTCGGTTTTGTGATAGATGGTGGAGCCGATGACTTCCACCTCTCCGGTATTTAAGTTGCGCTGGAAGTTGCGGGAATCGTCGTCCGCATTCCAGAGACACCATTCAACATAGGAGAAGAGAGAGACAGATTTTTCGCTGTCGCTTTGGTTTGTCAGTTTCACCTGACTGATCTCGCAGTTGTCATCCATGGGGATAAAGGTGAGGACAGACGCTTCAAGCTTGTTTTTCGCGCCGGTGAAGCGGCTGTAGCCGATACCGTGGCGGCACTCGTAGCTGTCGAGCTCTGTCTGGGTCGGTTTCCAACCGGGATTCCAGACAGTATCGCCCTCCTTTATATAGAAATATTTTCCGTTGATGTCGTTGGGGACATCATTGTAGCGGTAGCGTGTCATGCGAAGAAGCTTCGCATCCTTATAAAAGGTATAGCCGCCGCAGGTGTTAGAGATCAGTGTAAAGAATTCTTTACAGCCTAAGTAATTGATCCATGGCAGGGGTGTTCTGGGTGTGGTGATGACGTACTCTCGGTTGGCGTCATCGAAGTAACCAAATTTCATAGCTCCATTCTCCTATCTCAAAATTTGAAA
>DESQ01000010.1:80517-81722 GCA_002361355.1 Lachnospiraceae bacterium UBA3310 | reverse complement strand
AACTTAATATTTGTTATACTAGTGGACTTGATACTATAACGATCCCCTTTTCGGCTGATGGCATCAATATTTTCCGTTCCGACCGGTGCCGGGGTAAGATTCGGCAATCCGGGAGTATTATTGTAGTGCGCTATGGCAAGATATTCTCCCATATCTCCTATCACATTGTTAGTCCTGATGATTTTTCTACGCTTTAACTCCTTAATGGATGCACTATATAATTTTATAATTTCTTTTGTGCTCAACTGCTCTATTTCCATAAAATCATATCCCCCCGGAGCTAATACTGCAGTAATTTTTTCAGACTTTCCCTAAGCATCGGGATATCCTCCAGTAATGTATTCCAAACAATTTCCAAATCAACATTTTCATAATCATGTGCATGCAAATTTCTCATTCCCTTAATTGCTCGCCACGGAATATTTTTACCAGTTCCTTTTGTTTCTTCTGATACTCTATTAGCAAGTTCTCCAATCTGAATAATGCACATATTGCACGAGTATTGAAAAGAGATATCCGTTTTATATCTTTCAAAATCCACATCAAATTTTGTCATAAGAGTGCCAATATCATCACAGTATTTAATCATTTTCTTAATAAGCAGAATATCCTCATTCTTCATACAGAAGCACCCCCTCTTGCATAATCGCAGAAAGAAACTGCTTATCTTGAATCCCGGTAGTCACAACATCCACATGACAATTCAAAACATTTTCCAACTCATCAACAAATGCAAAATACTGCAGCAGGCTTTTCAATCTTCCGCGTTCAATATATAAGTCAACATCACTATCGTCTTTTGCTTCGCCTCTGGCATAAGAACCAAACAAACTCATCCGCCCAATCCCATATGCTTTAGCAATAGGAGCTGTTTTGCTCTTTATTTCATTGATAGTATATCGCATACGCAATCACTCCCTTGACATCATTTCGTAATCAGTTGAATTTATAATCATTTTACTTTAAATCCGAGTCCTACGCAATCAAAAACTTTCCAAAAAATTTACCCTTCATATAAGTTTTTTCTAAAATTATAATAGCTTTTATACTCCACACAACTCTGTCCACATATATACAAAAACGCTGCCTGCGGCGCTCCTCCGCAGACAGCATTTCTCTATTCCCCCTATTCTATCACCAAAATCACTCTATTCTCCAACCATTCTATTTTGTTACTACCATATGTACCGTACTCTTACTAATCC
>DESQ01000010.1:62932-80258 GCA_002361355.1 Lachnospiraceae bacterium UBA3310 | reverse complement strand
TTCTTAGCCAGGGACTCATAATCAGAATTTGTGAGCTGGAAGGTCAACAAATCATCATTCCTTACACCTCCCGAAATATCCTATACTTCGTGAATACTTTTTGCTTTTATTATACCTTCAGCCGTTTCACTTCACAATCAAACATTTCAAAAAGGACATATAGAAAAACCATCTCTGCCTTCAAATTGACATTTTGCCATTCATCTGATATTTTTCATGAATTGAAAATAAGTCAAAACAAAATAGAAAACATACACTCCCAGAAAGCCGCCCAACGAAACGGAAAAGTACAAAGCTCCTTCTGTTCGTATTCCCGTATAGGCAACAAATTGTTGCCCTGCCTTTACTATAAACAACACGCTTACGAGGATCGAAAGAATAACAGGACACAGATAATAAAAAAACAGTTGCTTTGCCACAACCACCCCGATTTTTCTCTTTCCCATTCCAAGCATATGCAAAATCTGATAACGGAATTTATATTTATGGGAATCGCTTAACTGTTGGACAGAAAGAACCGTAAGCGACACGCACAAAAACACCAATCCGATATAGAATAATGGAAAAGAGAGGGTACTCATTAAAAACTTCAATTCCAGTACCTCCCGGCTTTTAACCTGTATTGTGGCCGGCATTAGAAAAAGCTCTTCCGTGCCGATTTTGATATAATCCGCGCCGTTGTGTCCGTTTTGCGCAAAGCCTTCGGTTCTGAATCCGGCAAAGTCAAGTCCGATATGCACACTGTTTTCCAATTCAGGCCGTTTATCCTTGATTTCCTGATATACCCGGTTTGACAAGTGAATCAAATATTGGCTATCCTGCAGCGCAACCGGCGTCAAACCCAGCATTTCCCGCAGGCAGTTATAGTCGCTAATTCCCATATACACATCATAGTCATAATAGGCGACCGCCCTCTTTCCCTCTGCCATAACAGGATCTTTGTCCTTGTCGCCAAATATCCGTAAATTCTGATATAAAAAATCCCCCATATCACTTGTACCGTTTTGATAAACATTGTATTTTAAAACGGACTGCAAAGCAGCGTTCTTATTGATCAGCCTCTCTTCTTCGGCAAAATCATTTTCTGTATCATCACTGAGGATAATAATGTCAAAAGGATATTCCACATCCAACTGCCTGTTTTGATAATCGCTCAACATAAAGGCAAACGAGCTTCCCACCAGGGCAAACGTAAACAAAAGGCTTAATGTCCCCAATACAAAACAGGTATTTCGCATTTTTGAGGAAAATTGACGCAGCAGAAACAAACATTCGCGTTTATAAATCATCTTCCCCTTATTTTTGATATATTGCATTAAAAAAGCGGAAAACCCTGTGTAAAAAAAGTAAAAGGTAAATACAAGCCCTATCATTTCCCATATTGCGGTTATCTTTGCCATTCTTCCAGTAAAAACCAGAAAATAGAAAAGACAAATATTGCCTGAGGCCAAAAAGAAAAGCCACAAGAAAACTTTTTCTTATTCCGAAAAAGGGCCACGATAAAACAAAGTCCGTACAAAACAGCGGTCAATATAACGCTCTCCACCGATATCTTTGCATTTACCCTGTAATTTTTGCCGATACTTTTATAAAAGATGACAAATAAAACCTGTTGCAGGCCACTTCCCAAAAACAAGCCAACCATAAGCGCACATATGCCAAGGCAGAAATTTTCTTTCACATACAAAACTGCTATTTGTTCTTTCTTCATTCCGGCCAGCAGGTAAACAGCAAACTCGCGGCTTCTTTTTTCTAAAATAAAACGCGTCATATAATTGATCAGCCATGCCACAATAACAAGGATTACCCCTGTGGAAACCGACATAAAAGTAATCAGCATGGTTCCCGCCGTGGACAGCTCTCCATCGTTTCCGTAATGAATCATTTCGTGAATATCCCCGGAAAACAGCAGGGAATGAAAGGCAAACATAAGTGCCGTTATCATACATAGCGTCAAAAAATAATTCAGGTAATCCTTCCATAATCTGCGGGCATTTTGCAGTGCGAGTTTATGAAGCATTGATGTCTTCACCTCCGATTTGGGAAAGTACGTCAAGAATCCGGTTTAAGTAGTCTCTTTTTCCCATATTTCCCCGCTCCAGTTTGGCGCATATTTTACCGTCGCTCAAAAAAAGAATCCTTTCACAGTAGCATGCTGAAAATACATCATGTGTCACCATCAAAATGGTCGCTCCTAATTCCCGGTTCATCGTCTGAAAGGTATGTAACAGCATAGCCGACGATTTTGAATCCAGCGCTCCGGTCGGCTCGTCCGCAAGAATCAGCTTCGGATTGTTGACAAGGGCTCTTGCGCATGCCGCCCGCTGTTTTTGCCCGCCGGATACTTCATAGGGGAACTTGTCTAAAATATCGCGGATTTGTAAAGTTTCTGAAATGCTTTTTACCCTGCTTTCTATTTCTTTTTTCTTCTTACCGCAAAGCGCCATGGGAAGCATAATATTTTCTTCTATGCGCAAAGTATCTAAAAGATTATAGTCCTGAAAAACAAACCCGAGATATCTCTGTCGGAAATCCGACAGCCCTTCCTCATGCATCCTCGAAATATCAATCCCGTCATAAAGAACCTGTCCGCCAGACATCGTATCTATAGTGGACAGGATATTCAGCATGGTTGTTTTTCCCGAACCGGAAGCCCCC
Organism: Lachnospiraceae bacterium UBA3310; assembly: GCA_002361355.1. Taxonomy (GTDB): domain Bacteria; phylum Bacillota; class Clostridia; order Lachnospirales; family Lachnospiraceae; genus UBA3282. The sequence goes on along the minus strand of DESQ01000010.1, from coordinate 77,600 downwards.
ATAATGCCGATAAACTCGCCCTGATCCACATAAAAGCTGACATGATCAACGGCATTTACTTTTATCTTTCCTGTGTCATAATTTTTTACAAGATCTTTCACTTCGATATAATGATTTTCTCCCATATTATGCCGCCTTCCTTAAATGCCCCTTTCAGGCTGATTTCGGAGTAATACGGCATAAGACCAGTACACGCCCGCGCAAAAAACCGCGACAAACCCGCAGACGCCCACAAGGATCATATAAAATACATTGCCACGCTGCAATTCAGCGTCACTCATAAGATACATCTTTTCCCCATTTATACTGAGAAAATAGTTGAAATACATTTCATTTATCCCCACAACCGCCAGACATACGATGATGCCCGTCAGTAACACCTTCTTCATCTTTTTAAACTCATCCTGCAGCTCTCTTCTGACATCTTCTGAAAAGACCAGCTCCTTGTTCCTGAGATTCCGGTAAGGATTCTGTTTTAATATAATGTAAAATACGATAAAAAACAGTGCCATAACCGAAACCATGCTGAGAATCGGTTCTATTGTCAATTCATAGAAACCCGGTTCTAACGAGGAATAGGAAACCGCGTTACAGCCCAAAATAAGCCCGCATGCCGCCGCGATCAACAGGAACTTCTTTTTATAGTAGAGTAAGAAACCGTTCGCCGCCTCTCGGTTTACATAATATCCGTTTTCTTTTTTATCCATCCGGCGGTTTTCTCCATCTTCGTCCGCACCACCAGGTGACGCACCGATCTCCCGCTCTTCCATCAAAAGATCATCCAGACTTATCTGAAAAAGTTTGGCAAGCAGGATCATTTTCTCCGTTTCGGGATACCCGTTGTTGTTTTCCCATTTACTTACCGCCTGCCTGCTGGTATTCAGTTTTTCCGCCAACGTTTCCTGCGATAATCCATGTGCCTTTCTTAACTGATACAGTTTTTCTCCAAATGTCATATGATTTACCTCCTGACTCTGTTTCTAATTCCAAAATAGCAAAAATACCTGAAATGTCTATCATTTTATTCTGACATTTTCGCAACTTTGAGTTGCAGGTGGCTGGCGATTTGACTCTGGTATCCGTATCAGATGCCCGGCATGGTGTCTGCATTTTATGCTTGCAAACGCCGGTAGACGTGATACACAACAGGCACAATAACCACTGTCAGCACCGTATACAATACAAGGATGAACGGCACTTCCCCGACTACCCTGCCTCCGATCTCATATAAATTGAAATAGCCGACTGCCATCTGTACCTGCAGAAGCTGATCCGGCAGAAGCCCAATGATTTTATTGACGAGCGGGCTGTCTATATTGGAGATAAAGGAAGGAATAAAAATCAGGACAACCGGCGTCATAACCGCCAGCACCGTCGATCTTGTCTTTGCGGAAATCAGCATAGTCAAAAAAGAAATAAACAGGCATCCCACATACCCTCCGATAGCGATAAACAGATACTTTTGCCAGTTTGTGATATTGTAAAAACATTTCCACGCAGTCCAGTTTGCCTGAACGGGGAGATTCCAGCCGTCCGCGCCCAGATACAGCAGCACAACTCCCGTGTACAGAAGGAAGCTCGCAAAATATACCGCGGTCACAATCCAAAACCCCGCCCTGATTTTTGACGATACCGCCTTATTTCTGCCGTAAACACTGGAAAAAAAGACCGCATCGGCTTTCCACACAAACTCGTTTGAAAAGATTCCCGCCACAAGATAGCCCAGAATCAGCATGGTAAGCATGATGATGGTCGACGACAGTTCAAACAACTGCTGCCATCCCGTCATATAGTCGTAACAAAGGGGCGTCTCCATCTTCTCATACTGTCGGATCAGATACGCTTTCTCCTCCCCGGAATATTGATCTTTCGCCTCGCTCTCCAGCCATTCCCGCAACAGTTTCGTCCGGTTTTCATAAAAGGAGGCGGCCTCGTCCTCCGTCAGGGAATCCGCGCGATAATAATCATGTTCCCGAAATCCCGTCGCATAAGAACAATTTAAAAGATCCCGTATGTCATTGATTCCCTGCTGCCAGCCGTATGCAATGTTCTCTTTGTCTACGTTCTGTGACAATGCCTCCGGCGTACTTTGTATTCTACGGTTTTCCGCAATGACTTCCCTAATTTTCTCTTCATCCAGATAACCGGCCCATTCCTTCCGTGCCGCCCGCAGCTTAGAAACCGCAGCAGGCCCGCTCTGGGAATTGCCCTCCCCGTCCACATAGGAAACGTCCATCGCAAAAAAACAGGTAATTCCCATCACAATAAGCAACAGCACAAGGGCAATCTTACTGCCCGTTTTTGCAAAAACCTTTTTTACCTCATATCTCATCATCTGTCTCACCTGCTTTCTCGCCAAAATAATTCATAAACAGATCTTCCAATGTAGCCGTTTCCAAAACCGCATGTTTTGCCGGTTTTTCTGCTGATATCACACGTAAGGCCACCCCGCCCGGTACGGTTTTTACATTGGACACTTTATAAGCCTTCCTATAAGAAGCCACTTCCCCTTTTGCCACCTCAACGCTCCACACCTGTTCCGGCATGGCGTCGATCAATTTCTGCGAAGTGCCGGATGCCCTGATCTTTCCGTCCTGCATCAGCAGAATATTGTTTGCTATGTATTCCACATCCGACACAATATGAGTGGAAAGCAGAACCAGCCGTTCCTCCGAAAGCTCACTGAGCAGATTGCGGAAACGGATTCTTTCATTAGGATCCAGCCCTGCCGTCGGCTCATCCAAAATCAGTATTTGAGGATTCCCCAAAAGTGCCTGCGCGATTCCCACCCGGCGCTTCATCCCGCCGGACAATTTTTTCATTTTTTTATTTCTTGCCTTTTCCAGCCCAACCTGTTTTAACAAAAGCGCCGTGCGCTGTCTGGCGGTAACCGGGCGCAGGCCCTTGATGGATGCAATATACATCAGGTAATCATAAACCGTAAAATCCGGATAGTACCCGAAATCCTGCGGAAGATAACCCAGTATTTTCCGGTATTCCCCATCCATTGCAAAGATATCTTTGCCATTCCACGTAATACTTCCCTCTGTCGGTTTTAACAGCGTACAGAGCATACGCATCAGCGTGGTTTTCCCCGCACCATTGACGCCCAGCAGGCCGTAAACGCCTGTCGTCATTGTATAAGATATATTTTTCACAGCAGCAGTGTCCTTAAATTTTTTTGTCACATTTGACAATTTTAGTTCCATACCGTATGTACCTCCCACATTTCCGTGCAGTTATTTCTCCCTCTATATACGCAGTACGCCAGATAGACGGCTGCGGCTACCGTCATAGCTGCCCATGCCGGCAGGGAAACTGCCCCATATACTTTTTCATGCAATACAATCTGCGTCCATACCGTACACCAGAAAACACATAAGAAAAGTGCCAGTGCCTCCGACCCGGCTCTGCTGCCGGCCAAAACCCGGAAGCAGATACAGCAGGTTACCAGATAGGGCAGGAAAAACTGAATCATCATTTCCTCTATGGGCAGTGTTCCAGTCAGCACCACCGGCAGCGTAAAGGCGCCAAGCAGCAGAAAATCTACCAGCGCAAAAGCAAAAATTCTGGCAGCGTAAATCTGTCTCAGGGAATAAAAAGATGCGCTTTCTATTTCCAGCGCGTTCGCGTTCCGGTTTCTCCACAGTTCCGGCAGCAGTAAAATGGCAAACATCGAAGCCGCAACACCCATTCCTCTTTGCATGTAAAAACTGCTCCCTGCCAGCTCCAGTGCAAGCCAGAGCAAAAACAATGTCGCCCCCTGCAAAATCCACCAGCGTTTATGGATGTATCTGCTCTGCTGATACAAAAACTCGGCATGCGAGAGAAAAGTTTCAGCCTCGCTCTGCGCAAATGCCTCTTTTGATTTCCGTATGGTTTCCTGTAACTTTTTTTCCGTATAAAAAACAGTTTGATCCGCTCCAAGCCGTTTTCTGATCTGTCGATTCGATACTCTCATCAATCATCCTCCCCGAAATAGACGGACAGCAATTCTTTTGCCCTCCGTATCCTGTATTTGACAAGGGAAATACCGATTCCCAAAATTTTGGCAATATCTTTTTGTCTGCGGCCCTGTATAAAGAACATCACCGCCACTTCCTTCAAGTCGTCGGGAAGGCTGTCCAATGCCTCCGCCACCACGATCTTCTCATCCATGCTCCCTGCAATCTCATCCGGAGGCTCTGGCAGATCTTCCATCGGAAGCTCTCTTTTCTCCCTGTGATAGTCCTTACAGACATTTGCCGCAATGACATACAGATAATTCGCCGCTTTCCCGTAATGCCTATATTGTTTAAAAGTCCGGAAAAAACGGGCAAAGGTTTCCTGTGTCATATCCTCTGCGTATCCGGTATCCCTGATATGTATTTGACAGTACTTCAATATGGCGGGATAATATTTCGTCACAAAACTTTCAAAGGCTCTTTCGTCTCCCATACGCATCTTCTGCACAAGCAGAAAATCCGCATCCACGTCCATACCCATTCTTTCCTCCCTTCTTACATGATAAAAAAGCGCTTTCTATCTACAATAACGGATTTCCTTCTCAAAAAGTCAGCCTTTTGCAAAAAAATTAAAAATTTTTTAATTGTAACTATTGACATTACATCTTTGTCATGCTATCGTTTACTTGTCAGATGTTATGGTGATTGTTACATTCAAGTGGAAAAGAGGTTGATGACTCATGAAGCAGCGACAAATCAAAAAAACAGACTGGTCGCAATTTTTAAGCGGTGTTTCCGCCGGAGACTACATTTTTCAGAATGTTCCTTATGAGGAACAAATCGAGCAGGCGTCTGCATTGATCAGTGAGGCGGATGTCATCCTGATCGGCGCGGGGGCCGGCGCCTCCGCCGCAGCCGGACTAACCTACAGTGGAGAACGGTTTACCAACAATTTCAAAGAGTTCATCGAAAAATATGGTTCTATGTATATGACCGATATGTATGCGGCGGGCTTCTACCCCTTCCCCTCGCAGGAGGCAAAATGGGGCTACTGGTCAAAGCACAGCCTGCTTAACCGTTTTCTCCCGCCTGCGCTGCCTCTATACAAACAGCTTTACGAGATGGTAAAAGAAAGGGAATATTTCGTCCTGACAACCAATGTTGACCATCAGTTCCAAAAAGCCGGATTTTTGGCAGAACGAATTTTTGCAACACAGGGAGACTATGGAAATATCCAGTGTGAAAAAGGGTGCCATCCGAAGATTTACGACGCAGAAGATTTGTTCCGTCAAATGGATCAGGCAAGAAGCGACTGTCTGATTCCCTCCCATATGGTGCCAAAATGTCCGGTCTGCGGCGGCAATATGACGATGCACCTTCGATGCGACAATTACTTTGTGGAAGATGAAAACTGGCATGAGGCAGCCGGGCGTTACGGCGATTTTCTGCGCGGAATGGAAGGGAAAAAGGGTGTACTGTTAGAGCTTGGCGTCGGCTTTAACACCCCGACGATTATCCGCTTTCCCTTTGAAAAAATGGTACGGGAACACAAAAACCTCTCCTTAATCCGTCTGAACATGAACGAGGCGGTTGTTCCGGAAAGTTTCGGGAATCGGGCAATCGGCATCGGCGGCGATATGGCAAAAGCGGTATCGGACTTGCATCGCCAAATGATCCCCGCAGCGCTGGCAGAAAACTAAGCTGCCTCAAAGATTACTGTGCCTTTTATTGCCACTTTTCCTCAGATAGTTTCCCAGATTCGTCAGGCACAGAAGAGTCATCACCAGAAAAATGCCCGGCGCCAAAACCGTCCACCAGGAGCGGGAGAGCAGGGCATTTTCCGACAAAGAGAGCATGCTGCCCCAGGAGATCACCTCCACAGGGAGGCCGATTCCCATAAAACTTAAGGTGGATTCCGCCACGATGGCGTTTCTCACGTTCATAACCACCATAAACAAAACGGAAGGGATAAAATTGGGCGCCAGATGGCGGCGCAGAATATGGAAAAAACCGCCGCCAAGACAACTTGCAGCCAGCACATAATCGGTGTTTTTTAACTGCAAAACTTCCGTCCGCACCACCTTTGCCATGCTCATCCAGCTCGTCAGGCCGATCACCACAGCCAGACCCCAAGCACCCGCACTGCCGAGAACCGCCTGTAAAAAGACTGTGAGCAAAAGACCGGGGATACTGAGAACAATATCCGTCAGCCACATAATCGCGCCGTCTATCCACGCCGGCGCATAGCCGCTGACACTGCCCACCAAAACTGCGGTCACCGTAGAGATAAGGGTCGCAAAAAAGCCGATAAAAAGCGAGACTCTTCCGCCGTACCAGATCATTGAAAAAAGATCCCGCCCCATGGCGTCCGTTCCAAAAAGAAATGTCCGGCAGGGAGCGGTATTGCCGTTCGCCAGATCCATATAGGCAGGGTCTTTCGTCATGATGATTTCACATGCCAGGCAACAGGCGACTACAATCGTTAATACTGCCAGGGAAATGCCCGGAAATCCTTTTTTCAAAATTCCCTCACCTCCCCCGACATGCCTCCGCTTTTCAGGCTCATCCGCGGATCAATCCACACGTTTATGATCCTGGCAAGCATATTGCCGAAAATCACCAGCCCGCCGGTCATAAGGCTGACCAGCATCAGCAGATTATAATCCTGATATCTGGCGCTCTCGTAGGCCAGCGTCCCAATTCCCGGATAGGAAAACACAGTCTCCACCACATAAGTACCGCCCAGAATATGGGGGAGGGCAATCGCCATCATACTTAGATAGGAGGGCATGGCGTTTCGCAGGCAGTGCCGGTACAACACCTGTTTTCCCGACAGCCCTTTCATCCTCGCCAGAAGCACATAGTCCGCCCGCGTCTCCTCCAATAGTCTGTTGCGCACCAGATAGGCATAGTACCATAAATGCCCCAGTACCACCACTGCAAGGGGCAGTATCAGATGGCTTCCTCTGTCCGCAGGATTCCTCTCCATCCCCACGGAGTAAGCGCCGGAACTGGGAAGCCACCCAAGCCACACCGCAAACACCAGAATCAAAACCAGTGACAGCCAAAATTCCGGGATACAGCTTGTGACCGTGCCGATTCCGCAGACCACCCGATCCGCCGCCTTATCCTCCCGCCATGCGCAAAAAAGCCCCAGCAAAAGCGCCAGAACAAAGATAATCACAAAACCGAGGCCGCCCAGAAGCAGGGTGTTTCCGATCCGGTCGGCAATCACTTCCTTCACGTCCGTTTTATATTTATAAGAAATACCAAAATCGCCGTGAAGCGCGCCTTTCATCCACTGCACATACTGCACCGGGATCGGCGCATGCAGGCCAAGCCTCTCCCGCGCCGCCTCCTGTTCCTGCGTGCCCATCTTCTCCACCCGATCCCCATAATAGGAGTAAAGAGGATCGCCCGGCGCCAGTCTGGACATGGTAAACACCAGAACAGACAGCAGGAAAAGACTCAGCGCGAACTTACTCAATTCATCAATGATTGTTATGTATGGTTTCCTCAAAGATCTCCTCCGCGTCTCCGATTCTGTACAATTCCCCGCCGCGCATCAGTGCCACCCGATCCGCCATGCGCACCGCCACTTCGGGATTGTGGGTGATAAAGATCATCGACATCCCCAGTTTTTCCCGCAGCTCCAAAAGCAATCCTAAAATCTGTGCCTGCATGCCCGCATCCAGGGAGGTAGTCGGCTCATCCGCAAAGAGAATTTCCGGATTTGCCGCCAGCGCAATGGCAATCACACACCGCTGCGCCATGCCGCCGGAAAAATGAACGGGATACTGCCCTGCCCTCTCTTCCGGACGATCCAGCCCCACCAGCTTAAGCAATTCCATCACTCTGCTTCGCAGGGCCTTCCGGGAAATCCCCGGCTGCCGCAGGCGCACCGCCTCGGCGATCTGCGCCCCCACGCTCATGCAGGGATTCAGCGCTGTCATCGGATTTTGAAACACCATGGAAAAGGAAGTGCCCCGCAGCTTCTGCATCTCCTTTTCCGTATAACCGGTGATCTCTTTTCCCTGAAAATAAATCTGCCCCGTCTTTATTTTCGCAATGTCCGGCAGGAGCTTTACGATGCTCTTACAAAGCACGCTTTTTCCGCAGCCGGTATCTCCCATAATCACGAGAATTTCCCCTGCCCGCAGGGTAAAGCTGACATTTTTCACCGCTGTAATCTCGCCCGACTCTCTGTAGAAACTGACCGACAAATTTTTTACGGTAAGCACGTCCACTACGCTAACCTCCCATAGTCCAGTCCTCAATGTTCCAGAAAATACCCACGCCATGATGTCCCATTACCGTGTCCGGAGAAATGCCGTGAATCGAAGCGTCCGCCACATAGTTTGCATCAATATAGCAGATAAAAGCGTAGGCAGGATCCTTCGCCAGTTCTTCCTGAAACCGGTCGTACGCCGCCGCTCTCACTTCCGGATCATCGGACTGTCTGGCCTCCAGCAGATAGCGATCCACCGCCGGATTGGAATAGCCGCTGTAATTTGCGCCTTTGCCCGTGCCGAATACTTTATAGGTATGGTCATCCGCGTCAAAGGGGCTTCCCCAGCCGATCAGATATGCCATCTGGTTTTCCCAGTCTATCTGTGTGGGAATTTCCACCTTACACCCGATCCCGGCCTGACTGATCTGCTGTGCCGCCGCCTGGGCCATATCCACGCGCACCTGGTCGCCTGCGCCAACGCTGATCACAAAGGAAAGTTTTTCCCCGTCCCTTTCAAAAACCCCGTCGTCACCCATGACACATCCGGCGGCTTCTAATATCTCTCTGGCTTTTTGTGGATTATAATCATAATGTTCCACGTCTTCATTGTTATAAACATTGCGCTGCAAAGGCCCGTAGGCAGGCATCCCCTGCCCCAGAATCACTGCGTCTATGATAGCCTGTCTGTCAATGGCGCAGCAGACCGCCGGTATGATATCTCTGTTTTTCTGCCAGAATGGATGATGAAAATTAAACAGAATGCCCCGGTAATCGGAAGTTTTCATATCATAACACACATACCCCTCCCGATCTGCAAAAGACTGTGCCGCCTTCGGCGTAAGAAGCGCCAGATCCAGTTCTCCTGCCTCCATCTGCAAAGCCTTCGCATTGTCGTCCGTGACAATCTTGAAAATCACCCGCTCGATGTGGGGCGCGCCCCGAAAATAATCGTCATTCCTGACCATAACAATCGCCTGCCCCGCGTCCCAACTCTCCAGTTTGTAAGGCCCCGTCCCTACAGGCGCACGGAAAAAGGACGCCTCCTGCATGTTCTCTCCCTCCAGCAGATGTTTGGGCAAAACCGCCATCGTCATATAATCCAGAAAAGCCGCATTGGGCGCCGCCAGACGGAAAATGACCGTCTCATCGTCCACAACCGTGATCTTCTCCACATCCTCATAATTGGGCGCATTCTCAGACCCGTTTTCAGGGTTCATAATCGCCTCAATCGTAAATTTCACGTCCTCCGCCGTGAAAGGCTCGCCGTCATGCCACCTGACCCCTTCCTCCAGATGAAAGGTATAGGTACAGGAAGTCTCATCCACTTCCCAGCTTTTTGCCAATGCGGGCACTATCTCATTTTCGCCGTCGTGCGCTGTAAGGCCGTCAAAAAGCAGAAGATTGATTTCACCGTGCTCATCCATGGCAGGATTGATGCGGGTATAGTCATTGCTGGCATAGACCAGAGTAACCGGATCCGCCTGCCCACCGTCCGTCTGCGCCCCGCCTCCTTCGCCACATGCCGTACACAGAATCATCGCCGCCGCTCCCAGCATCCATATGCCTTTTTGTCTATGATGTTTTCTTTTCATGCCAAACCTCATCACTTCCCAAGCGACTCCAAAATCTCCTGCATTGACATGTCTCTCTCCGCAGCGATACGCGTCAGATCCTCATACTCATATTTCTCTCTCGTCACACCGTAACCGGAAGAAATCTTTTTCCGGATTTCCCCGAAAGGCGTCTGCACTGTCTCCACAGAACGTTTCAGCGTATACCTTTTGGAAACAGCCTCTCTGATGCCGATGGTTGTGGTGTGCTTAAACATCAGTGCCGCCATCTCATCCTTCTTATCCTCCCGGCACATGACATGCAGAACTATGCCCGGTCTTGATTTCTTCATCCCCGCCGGAGTCGTGTACACTTCCAGCGCGCCTGCCGCAAAAAATATCTCCATGGCATAACCCACCGCTTCCGCAGTCATATCGTCCACATTGCAGGAAAGCTCCGCCACCGTGTCTCCCGCCTCTTGCGTCTCTCCCAAAAGGGCTCGCACACAGTTTGCCGCCGGGAAATCTTTCTTGCCCATGCCATAGCCGATGACGGATGTGCGCATCACGGGCATTTCCCCAAAACGGCTGGCAAAGTACTTTAACAGCGCCGCCCCCGTGGGCGTACACAGTTCTCCCCGGATCTGCCCGCCGTAAATCGGCGTCTCCTTCAAAATATACGCTGTGGCCGGTGCGGGAACAGGCAGAATCCCATGGGCACACTTCACCTGTCCGCTCCCCACATGCACCGGAGAGACAATGACCTGATCCGGCGCCAGTCTGTCCATCAGGATACAGACCGCCGCGATATCCGCCACCGCATCCATGGTTCCCACCTCATGAAAATGAATCTCCGTGACCGGTACGCCGTGCACATGACTCTCCGCCTCCGCAATCAATCCAAACACCGCCAGAATATCCTTCCGGATTCTTTCCGAAACTGGAAGCTTTGCTACTATGTGCCCGATCTCATGCATCCCACTGTGATGATGGTGATGATGCTGCTCATGATCGTGTTCATGCCCATGATCGTGCCCGCCGTGGTGCATCTCCTCCGACTCTTCCTCCCCGTGGACTTTCACCGAGATATGCGTCCCGCCGATACCGCACTTGCTCGCCGCCTCACAAACGTATTCCACCCCGGGAATGCCAAGACCATTCAATTCCTCCACTATCTTTTCCCGCTCCGGCAAAAGTTCCAACAGCGCAGCGGTCAGCATATCCCCCGCCGCACCCATACTACAGTCTAAATATAAAGTTTTCATACTCTGTCCTTTCTATTGCCTTTTCATGCACTGCGGAGAATGCTGCATTTTAGCATTCTCTGGTGCGAAACTTAGAACTTCTTCGCGAAATGCCCATTGGCATGAGCGTTATGAAGTTCTTTTCGCACGGTTTACCATGCTTGCCAGATACCCGGCCCCGAATCCATTGTCGATATTTACCACGGACACGCCGCTTGCACAGGAGTTCAGCATGGACAAAAGCGCCGAAACACCGTTCATGGACGCGCCGTAACCTACGCTGGTAGGCACCGCAATCACCGGACAGTCCGCCAGGCCTCCGATCACGCTGGCAAGCGCCCCCTCCATGCCCGCGATGGCGATAATCACCGAAGCATCCATAATCTCATCCATATGGGACAACAGTCTGTGCAGGCCTGCCACGCCCACATCGTAGAGCCGCACCACCTCATTTCCGTGTACCTGGGCGGTAATCGCCGCCTCCTCCGCCACAGGAATATCCGAAGTTCCGCCGGTGGCAACCACGATCTTCCCGATGCCGTCAGGTTTCGGCATTTCACCGACGACGCCGATTCTTGCCTCTTCATAATAAGTCAGTTTCTGGCTCTTTTTTACCTTCTTCGCCTTCTTTTTGGAAAGTCTGGTGATCAAAATTGTCTCCTGCCCGTTCTTTCTCATGCTGTCAATGATACCTGCAATCTGCGACGCCTTTTTCCCCGCCCCGAAAATGACCTCCGGCGCACCCTGCCTGACCTCCCTGTGCAGATCCACCTTCGCGTAACCGATATCCTCAAAGGGCTTTCTCTTGATGGCAAGAAGCGCATCCTCCACGGAGAGCGCCCCGTCTCTCACCTGCTCCAATATCTCTTTGTAATCGCTCATCCTCTCGCCTCCATATCCAGTAAAACCGCTTTATAGTATTGTCCCAATTCCGCTGCAATCTCTTCCCGCTTCTCCAAAACCTTCCCAAGCTGCTCCGCCGGAAACTGCAGTCTCGCCGCCTCCCCGAACCGCCGTACCCTGAAATCCGTAAATCCCAAGGAAAACAGATAGTCCTCTGCAGCCTCGGTTGCCGCCAGCTTTTCCTCCGTAATCCGTTCCCCTGTGGGGATCCGGGTTGCCAGACAGGCGTAGGCCGGTTTGTCCCAGGTAAAAAGCCCTGCCTCTTTCGACAAACTGCGGATTTCCTTCTTTGTCAAACCACACTCCCTGAGCGGAGAGCGCACAGAAAGTTCCTTAAGCGCCCGCATACCCGGCCGGTCTCCCTCCTCATCGGAAGCGTTTGTGCCGTCCAGCAAAAGCGTATACCCGTCTTCCAACGCCGCCCCGGCAATGGTATGAAAAATCAGCTTTTTGCAGTGATAACAGCGATCGTCCGGGTTATCCGCCACCGTCTGCGAGGCGAGAACATCCGCTTCCAGAATCCGCATATCCGCCCCCAACTGCCCGGCAAGCCGTTTGGCATCCTCCAGCTCAAACTGTGGCTGGAATACGCTTTTCACATAGTAGGCACACACATCCGCGCCCGCCGCCTTCGCCGCGTACAACAGATAGGCTGAGTCCACGCCGCCCGAAAAGGCGATCGCGGCCTTTGGATTTTTAATAAAAAAATCGGATAGTTTCATTTTTCCCTCCGTTCCATCTATGCGTATAAGCAGACTCGAAATGCCCCTTATACGCGCAAAAAGGCATACCATTCCCCTGTGGGGAATCGTATACCTTCCTGTGTATACATGATATCGGCTTCCTGCCGGATTGTGTCTATTTTATCTTATTTCTTTTCTTCGCGCAAGCGCTTCCTACACGATTCTTCTCACCGAGATAATACTCCGGTAAGTGGCGGAAGTGATCTTAATTCCCGTCCGCTCCGTGCTGGCATGAACAATCTGTCCGTTTCCTATGTAGATGCCCACATGTCCGCCATAATAAATGATGTCTCCCGGTTGGGCCTCAGAGTAGGACACGCCCCTGCCAACACCGGACTGCGCGTAGGAACTTCTCGGCAGGGAAATACCGAAGTTTTGGTAGACCGCCATCACAAACCCGGAGCAGTCCGCCCCGTTAGTCAGACTGGTGCCGCCCGCCACATAGGGGTTGCCGATATATTGACAGGCAAATTTTGCAATATCCGCCCCCTTGCCGCTCCCTCCGGAAACGACAGCTTTCGGCGCTTCTTCCTCCTCGCCGTCAGAACCATCGTCGTCCTGACTGGCACTCAGAGCCTCCTGTTCTCTTCTGAGCCGTTCTTCCTCTTCTTTTCGCTTTCTCTCCTCTTCTTCCCTGCGCTTGCGCTCTTCCTCCTCCAGCTTTTTAATCTGTGCCGTTTCCTGCTTGATTTTTGCCGTGTAGACCGCCGCTTCCTGCTTTGCCTTGGTGAGCATTACGCTGTAATTTTCATATTCTGTCCTCTTCTGGGCAAGCATCTCCTCCAGATATTCCTGCCCCTCCTGCAATTCCGTTTTGGAAGTTTCCAGCTCAGACTTATCCTCCTCCAGCCTGTCCTGTAACTCCTCCACCCGATGCACCGTATCCTCGTACTCGCCGAGCAGCTTTCGGTCATAATCGTAGAGTTCTTCCACATAATTCGCTTTGTTCACCATGTCGCCCATATTTCCCGAACCGAAAAACATGTGCAAATAGGAGGAATCTCCCTTCTCGTACATGAACTGAATCCTGATTTTCATGGATTCATACTGCTCATCCTTCTCCGCCACAGCCGCATCATACTCCACCTGTGTCGCGGCGATCTCCTCCTCCTTCTCCTCAATGGCGTCCTCAATCAGATCAATATCCGTAAGCAGATTCACCAGTTCCGCATCCATCTGGTCAATCTCTTCCCCCACGCCCTCCTGCGCTTCCTGCGCGTCGGAAATCTTCTGCTGGGCACCCTTTAACTGGGACTGGTTCTTTTTGACATCTTCCTGCAGATCAGAAATAGTGGTAGCCGAAATCGGTTCTACCACTGACAAGCACAATATGAAAAATAAAGTCGCGTACAGCCGTCTTTTATAATGTCTCTTCATAAGTATCTCTTTATTTTACAGTTCACAATTATTTACTGTTCTTGGGAAAGGAATCACGTCACGGATGTTGCCCATTCCTGTCAGATACATCACACAGCGCTCAAAACCAAGTCCAAATCCCGCATGTCTGGCAGAACCGTACTTGCGAAGATCCAGATAGAACTGATAATCCTCTTTGTTCAACCCCAGTTCCTCCATTCTGCGCGTGAGAAGTTCCAGATTATCCTCTCTCTGGCTGCCACCGATAATCTCGCCGATGCCCGGCACCAGGCAATCCATCGCCGCCACCGTCTTACCGTCCTCGTTTAATTTCATATAGAAAGCCTTGATCTCCTTCGGATAGTCCGTCACAAATACAGGTCGCTTGAACTCCTGCTCCGTCAGGAACCTCTCATGCTCCGTCTGCAGATCGCAGCCCCACTCCACTTTGTATTCAAAACTGTCATTGTGCTTCTTTAAAATCTCGATGGCGTCCGTGTAGGTCACATGGGCAAAGTCGGCATTCAACACATGATTCAGACGCTCAATCAGACCCTTGTCCACAAACTGATTAAAGAAATTCATCTCCTCTGGCGCGTTTTCCAACACATAGCGGATCACATGCTTTAACATTGCCTCCGCCACCATCATATCGTCCGTCAGATCCGCAAAAGCCATCTCCGGCTCGATCATCCAG
>DESQ01000010.1:0-62627 GCA_002361355.1 Lachnospiraceae bacterium UBA3310 | reverse complement strand
GGCTCGATCATCCAGAACTCCGCCGCGTGTCTGGTCGTATTGGAATTTTCCGCCCGGAAAGTAGGGCCGAAGGTATATACATTCTTAAAGGCAAACGCATAGGTTTCCACATTCAACTGCCCGCTCACGGTCAGATTGGTCGGTTTTCCGAAAAAATCCTGACTGTAATCGACCTGTCCATCCTCTGTCTTTGGCAGATTATTGAAATCCATGGTCGTCACCTGGAACATCTCGCCCGCCCCCTCGCAGTCGCTTCCGGTAATAATGGGCGTGTGCACGTAAACAAAGCCTCTCTCCTGAAAGAAAGTGTGGATCGCATAGGCGATCAGAGACCGCACGCGGAAAACTGCCTGAAACGTATTGGTTCTGGGGCGCAGATGAGAAATGGTGCGCAAATACTCAAAACTGTGTCTCTTTTTCTGCAGAGGATAATCCGCTGTGGAGACGCCCTCCACAATCACTTCCGCCGCCTGCATCTCAAATTTCTGCTTCGCCTGCGGTGTCGCCACGATCTTTCCCCTCGCCACGATCGCGGAACCCACGTTTAATTTGGATATGGTTTCAAAGTTTTCCAGCTCATCCGCATACACAATCTGCAAAGGCTCGAAAAAAGTGCCGTCATTTACCACGATAAAGCCAAAGGTTTTGGAGTCTCTGATACTTCTGATCCAGCCGCCCACTGTCACCTCTTTGTCGATATACGCCTCGCTGTCACGATACAAATCCCTGATATCCGTCAAATCCATGTTTACCCGCCTCCATCATTTCCTGTTTCACATCAGTCCACGATTGTCGCCGTTTCCTGAATATTTCCGTTTTCCGTTAAAAACGCCACTACCTTTTTCCGCATCAGATCCTCCCGGAAGGATTCCATGTCAACGCTCTTCGCAAGTTCTTCCTCGGAAGAATAGCCATATATCGTCATGAGTGCGGAAATTTCCTCGGAAATCTCCTCCTCTGTGGGCGCAAGCCCCTCTCTGTCAGCGATGGCCTGATACATAATATACTTCTTTGTCATCTGCATCCCCTGTTCGTCAAAGGCTGCCCGATACCCTTCCTCGTCCAGCCCCTGATACAGGAGCATGTACTGAGACAGGCTCATACCCGCAGACGCAGCCCTGATATTCATGTTCTCCTCAATGCTCTTCGTATAGCGGGCTACCATCTCCTCCGGCAGTTCTTTAAAGGTACAGTTGTTCATAAGCGCATCCGCCAGAGCCGTCTCAACCTGATTATCATAGGTGCTCTTTGCCGACTGGTCATAAAGACTATAGACCCAGTCCTCAAGCTCTGCAGCGGTCTGACATGTCCCCACATTATACCCTTCCGAACTTAACTCCTTCACCAGCTCGTCCGTAAGCGCCGGCAGCTTTCTCTCGTTGATACTGTTGACCGTCACCTCAAACACCACCGGCGCGCCTGCCAGATCCGGATTACTTGGATACGGATCCGGGAAGACAAGGTCGAGACTTACCTGATCCCCCACGTTCGCACCGATCAGCCCGTCCTCGAAGCCGTCAATAAACCGGCCGGAGCCGATAGTCAGGTCATAGTCCGTACCCGTGCCGCCGTCGAAAGCCACGCCGTCCTGATAGCCGGTAAAATCAATATTTGCAACATCGCCCTCCTGAACCGGCCTGCCCGTCACCGGCACGTTTTCCGCCTTCGGTGCAAGAAAATTCTCTTCAATATAGCTTTCCACCGCGCCCTCCGGCACTTCAACCTTCTGCACCGCAGCCTCAAGCCCTTTATAGTTTCCCAAAGTCACATACTTTTCCGCCTTGATATCTTTCAAGTACTCCTTACTGCCGCAGGCAGTCAAAAACAGCGATGAGACGATCACCACCGCCGACACGCAAAACCTTTTTTTCATAATTTCCTCATAACCTCTTTTCATTGATAAATACAACTCCTACTATAGCACAAACAGCTTAAATTTGTCCATATCCGCAGGACGGCGGACACAAAATGTACACACATTTTATTTTGGAAATCTTCCCCCAGAATCTTGCGCAACCTAAAAATCAATGATAAAATATCCATTACATGCAACAACATGAAAAACGGAGGCTGTCGGATGAGTAAAATTACGATTATATTATTAGTGATTCTGGCGATTCTTATTATCGCCGTGGTCGTATTATATTTCCTGGGAAAGAAAGCCCAGAAAAGACAGAATGAACAGCAGGAACAGATTGACGCGATGAAGCAGACCATATCCATGCTGATCATTGACAAGAAACGCATGAAGCTAAAAGATGCGGGACTTCCACAGATGGTTTTGGATCAGACGCCCAAGCTCCTGCGGGGCTCCAAACTTCCGGTGGTGAAAGCGAAGGTAGGGCCGCAGATCATGACCCTCATCTGCGAGGAGAGCATATTCGACTCTGTCCCCGTCAAGAAAGAAGTGAAGGCCGTTGTGAGCGGTATTTATATCACCGGGGTGAAGGGACTGCACGGCAAAACGGCTGTCGTGGAGCAGAAGAAAAAGAGCAAATTTAAGCAGTTGGTTGAGAAGGCACAGGAAAAGGCGGGTGCGAAACCCGTAAAATAACCGGAGTAATTTCTTTCAGAAATAACTCCGTAAATTCCTACGGAATTAATGCCGCGAGGACTAAAAAGCAGTCCTCGGTTAACGGCGGTTTCACGGCATCAGCGTGAAGCCGCCTGTTTCTTTGGGGCGGATGTCAATTCTGATATGGCAGTCCGAGAGGAACTCATAGTTGATGTCCAGCGCATAGTCCACGTCCACAACGATATTGTCCTCCCTCTCGTCGATCCGGATCTGTTTCGTATCAATTCCCACCAAAATCTGCCCGAAAGGCGTATTATAGTTCGACATATTCTTTTTATTTTCCTGAAAAATCATATGTACGTTAACCAGTCCGTTGCGGGTCAGTTCCACCATTTGATCGCTGAATTTTAAGCGGTTCTTCGTGGGCTGTTCAAACCCCTCCGTGACCTCTTCGTAAATGACATAGTGCCTGTCATTTTTCTTATAGTAATCTCCCACAGTGACTGTCTCGATCTTGTCCGCGTTTGCCTCCCGCTGGTCGAACTGCAGCCCCTGCAGCGTCAGTAAAACTTCTTTCGTCATGTGACTCTCCTTTAAATATACTCAAACTAGCGCAGAGAATGCCGTTTCTCGCACTAGTATTCGTCGATCCGGATCACTTTCGCGGACAAAATACCGTAGGTCAGGATAGAGTTGGCAAACCGCTGAAATTTATCGGCGGCGTCGCTGACATAGAAGCGGTACAGCTCCGTTCCCAGCTCCGGCCTGTGCTCACTCTCCAGTCCCTTATCTGCCAGAAGCGCTTTCAGCTCTCTCGCCGTCTCATAAGCGGGATTGACCAGCGTCACCCGCTCTCCCATAATCTTTCCCACCGTGGAACGGAGCATGGGATAGTGGGTACAACCCAGAATCAACGTGTCAATGCCGCTGTCCACAAGCTCCGTCAGGTAACGGCGCGCAATCTCATCCGTCACAGGATCTTCCCAGAGACCTTCCTCCACTAACGGCACAAAAAGCGGGCACGCTTTTCCCATAACTTTGACACTACTGTCATTTTCTTTTATGTAACGGCTGTAAATCCCACTGCTGATCGTTGCCTCCGTGCCCACAACGCCGATCTTTTTATTCACGGTAGCGGCAAGGGCCGCTCTGGTTCCCGGCTTTACCACGCCGATCATCGGGATATCCACTTCTTTTTCCAATTCCTCCAGTGCATAGGCGCTGGCAGTATTACAGGCAACCACGATGGCCTTCACGTCCTGCGTCTCCAGAAAATGTACAATCTGTCTGGAAAATCTGGTCACCGTCTCCTTCGATTTGCTTCCGTACGGCACGCGCGCCGTATCTCCGAAATAAACAATCCGCTCGTTGGGGAGCTGCCGCATGATCTCACGGGCCACTGTCAGCCCGCCCACCCCTGAGTCAAAGACGCCGATGGGATTGTTATGCCAATCTTCCTGTCCACTCATGATCCGTAACCTTTCTCTATTCCTTCCTGTCAGACAGCCTTTCCTCACACCACTCCAAAAGTCTGCTGCTTATTACGATTTCGTCATCTTCGGCATGCAAAAGGCCGGAAACTATATCCGTTTCCCCATCCTGCAGCGCCGTAACATGCCCGTCCTCTTTTCCGGTCTCCGCAGTCTGCACCATCTCACAGGAGCCTTCCGCAAAGCACAGTTCCGGATAAAAAACGCTCCACCAAGCCATCACAAACATGCATGCCGCCAGTATTTTTCCCTTTTCCCACATAATACGCACTCCCATCTGCCGTTTTCTTCCGACATTGGGAGTATACCCTCACAGAAGTCCCCTGATACACAAGCTTTGTCCGATTTTATTTTTTTCTGCCAGGGTCAACGCGAATCTGCCGGATAATAGTCTGCTCCTGATTATCGATGTGGAGTTTCGCCGCCATGGCCGCACCTTCCTTATCTCCATTCATAATGCTCTCATATATCATCCTATGCTCATTGACCAGGTTTTCATGCCCGCTCTCATCTTTAATATACTCAAAGCGATAGCGGTACATCTGCTCAGACAGATTATTGATCAGTTGAATCAGCCGCTGGTTACCTGTCGCCTGCACAATGATATCGTGAAGCGCCACATCCGCCTCCGCGATTGTCACCACATCTCCCGTTTTGGTCGCCTCCTCAAACTGATCGCAGGCTTTTCCCAACGCCGACTTCCCCTCATTTGTGATTCTGTCACAGGCAAGTTCCGCACACAAAGCATCCAGCGCACGCCTCACCTCCAGCACATCCTGTAAGCTCTTCTCCGTGATCTGTGCCACCTCTGCACCCCGTCTGGGAATCATGGTCACCAGACCTTCCAGTTCCAGCTTGCGTATTGCTTCCCTGATCGGCGTACGGCTTACCCCCAGACGGTTTGCCAGATGAATCTCCATCAACCGCTCTCCAGGTTTGAGTTCCCCTGTCAAAATTGCCCGGCGCAGTGTATTGAACACCACATCCCGCAAGGGAAGGAACTCATTCATATTCACTGTAAAATCATGATCCATAGAACGCCCTCCTGCTCCTTACGCGTTTACGCCTTCACAAAAGCGTGTCACAAAAACAGCTCCCGCAAGTTTCTCTTCTCTAATAGCCTTCGCCGCGTTTTCCGCCGTTTCTCTCTCTTTATAGATGCCAAACACAGTGGGCCCGCTGCCGCTCATCAGTGCATTTTCCGCACCCAATCCGCACATCCGCTTCTTTATTTTGTCGATAACGGGATATTCCCGCACCGTGACCGTCTCCAGCACATTTCCCATTCTGTCCGTGATTCCTTTCAGGTCACCCGCAGCAAGAGCCTTGGCCATACCGTCAATATCCGGGTGAAAAGGCAGGCTGTCCACCCGCAGATTCTGATAGACAAAAGCCGTGGACACATCAATGTCAGGTTTCGCCACCACCAGATGACAATCCGGAGGCGCCGGGAGCGGCGTCAACACTTCTCCGATCCCCTCCGACAACATCGTCCCCCCTGAAATACAATAGGGAATATCCGCTCCCAGTTTCACGCCAAGTTCCCGCAGGTTTTCCATGGAATATCCCATCCCAAAAAGGTCATTCAATCCCCGCATCGTGGCCGCCGCGTCAGCGCTTCCACCCGCCATGCCCGCCGCAATGGGGATTCTTTTCTTTAATGTAATAGAGACGCCCGCCTCGATATGCTTCTCTTTCATGAGAAGCGCCGCCGCCCGCCAGACCAGATTGTTTTTATCTGCCGCCAGATCCGACCCGTCGATCCGAAGCTGAATGCCCGGCTCGCTTTTCTTCTCGAAAGTTAACTCGTCACAGATCGCAACAGTCTGCATGATCATTTTCAACTCATGATAACCGTCCGGCCTGCGCCGCAGCACATCCAGGCCGATATTTACTTTCGCGTATGCTTTCTGTTTCATCATAGGCTGTTCCCCAATCGTGTACTTTGTATACATAATTGTACTTAATTTTATACAATTCTGTTTCAAAAGTCAAGCAAGGAGTTCCAAACTCCTTGCAAAAATGGAATTTACCGGAAAATTTTATGATTTTTATTTTTCTCTTCTAATCTATTTAGGAAAATGGTACGATATAGTAAATAGAAAAAAGAGATTGCCTGCGGGCAGTCTTTTCGCAACGGTAAACATACATAAAAATTTCCAAGGAGGGATACCCATGAGCGTAAACGGAATTAACGGTGTAAGCAGCAGCGCTTACGAAACATACCCTGTAACCCAGCAGGATCAGCAGGCAAACAAGACCACCGAAGAGAGCAAAGACACTTCCGAAAAGAAAGAAAGCGGCGTTGTATATGAGCCTACCAAGGCCAATGCCAACGTACCGACAAAAAAATACGTGCAGAATACAGAACTTATCAATAAGATGAAAGCTGCCGCAGAGTCTCACACACAGCAGTTACAGAACATCGTACAGCAGTTGATGACCAAGCAGGGTCAGACCTACGGTGTGGCGAATGATATGTGGCAGTTCCTTGCAAGCGGTAAGTTCGAAGTTGACGAAGCTACCAAGCTGCAGGCGCAGCAGGACATTTCCGAGGATGGTTATTGGGGCGTTAAGCAGACTTCCAACAGAATTCTCGACTTCGCCACGGCTCTGACCGGCGGCGATCCCAGCAAAATTGAGGATATGCGCAAGGCTTTTGAGAAGGGCTACAAGCAGGCTGAGAAGACTTGGGGCGGCGAGCTTCCCGATATCTCCAAACAGACCTACGACGCTGTTATGAAGGGCTTTGACAAGATGGCCGAGGATGCGGCTCAGACAACCCAGACCATTACCGAGAACTAAATGAAACTGTTTCTACAGAAAGGAATCGGGAAATTTCCCGGTTCCTTTTTAGCTTATTCCTTTCTAAAAAATAACAGCGCACACAGCGCGGAAAGAGGCGTCCATGATTGAAACCGAAAAAATTAAAAAAGTCCCTTACGGCGGCGATTACAATCCGGAACAGTGGCCGGAGGAAACATGGGAGGAAGACATGCGACTGCTTCGGCTTGCCCACATAGATATTGTCACCCTGAATGTTTTCAGTTGGGCAGCGCTGCAGTCTGACGACGACACTTACCACTTTGAAAAACTGGACAAGATCCTTGATTTGGTGCGCAGGCATGGCCTGAAAGTATGCCTGGCGACCGCAACCGGCGCGCATCCAGCCTGGATGGCGAGAAAGCATCCTGATATCCTGCGGGTAGAGCACAGCGGCATGAAGCGCAAATTTGGCGGCAGGCACAACTCCTGCCCCAACAGCCCCACCTATCAGAAATATGCCGTGGCGCTGGCATCAAAACTGGCCGAACGCTACAAAGACTATGACAATATTGTGGCCTGGCATATCTCCAACGAGTACGGCGGAGAGTGCTACTGCGAAAACTGTGAGAAAAAATTCCGCGAATGGCTGAAAAAGAAATATAAGACCATCGACGAAGTAAACCGTGTCTGGGACACCGCTTTTTGGGGGCATACTTTCTATGACTTTGAAGATATCGTGCTCCCGAATCTTTTATCCGAGCACATGGATGAAAACCGTACCTGTTTTCAGGGCATCTCTCTGGACTACCGGCGCTTTAACTCAGAGAGTATTCTGCACGCTTACCGGCTGGAATATGACGCCATTCACGCTGTCACCCCTGATATCCCGATCACCACAAATCTGATGGGGACATATCTGCCTTTGGATTATCAGATGTGGGGCAGGTATATGGATTTCATTTCCTGGGACAACTATCCCTCCAACGACACGCCCATGGAGGCTGTGGCCATGAACCACGACCTGATGCGCGGCCTGAAACAGGGGAAACCCTTCGCCCTGATGGAACAGACGCCTTCCGTCACCAACTGGCTTCCCTACAATATGTTGAAACGCCCCGGCGTCATGAGACTCTGGAGCTATCAGGCGATGGCCCACGGCGCGGACACCATTATGTTTTTCCAGATGAAGCGCAGTATCGGCGCCTGTGAAAAGTACCACGGAGCCGTGATTGACCATGCAGGGCACGAAAACACGCGGGTGTTTTGCGAGGTGGCACAGTTGGGAGCGGAGCTTGAACAGTTGGGAAATCAGACGCTCGGCGCAAGATGTGACGCCAAGGCAGCCATCCTCTTTGACTGGGATAACTGGTGGGGCATCTCCTACTCGGCGGGCCCTTCCGTCTATCTTGATTACTGCAATGAAGTACAGCGCTATTATAAGGCTCTGTACGATCAGAATATCCCCGTAGATATGATTGGCGTGGAGGATGACTTGTCCCAATACGATCTGGTGATCGCACCCGTGCTCTATATGGTAAAAACAGGGTACGATGAGAAAATCCGCGCTTATGTGAAAAACGGCGGCCGCTTCCTGACCACCTTTTTCAGCGGCTATGTAGATGAACACGATCTGGTGACTATCGGCGGTTATCCCGGCAGGCTGCGGGACATCCTCGGCGTCTGGGTGGAGGAGGAAGACGCGCTGCCGGAGGATATGCACAACCATTTCCACTATCAGGGCAAAACTTACCCCGCCTCCATGCTCTGCGACCTTCTGCACACGGAAGGCGCTGAAGCCCTCGCTTTCTATGAGGAAGACTTCTACGCAGGTATGCCCGTACTCACAAAAAATGCCTTCGGCAAAGGCTTCGGCTACTATGTGGCTTCCCGGTCAAACGACGAATTTTACCGGAATTATCTGGGTGAAATTTGTAAGGAAGCCGGTATCGCGCCCATTATGGACACGCCGGAAGGTGTGGAAGTGACAAGGCGAATCAACCAGAACGGTACGTTTGTGTTCCTGCTTAACCACAGGGAAGACACTTATGTGGCGGCCCTGCCCTTCGCGGGAACTGACCTGCTTAACGGTAAACAATACGAAGCCGGAGATGCGCTCACACTTGAAAAAAAGGATGTGGCGATTCTGAAATTACAATAATAGTAATATAAAGAGCGCAGGCATTAGACCTGCGCTTTTGTCTCTTACAGCAGACTATCCAAAACCCCTCTGATCCCCTGCTCCTCGTACAGTTGTTTGTACATGGCGACCTCGTCGCGGATCAGCTCGTCAATGACACGCATGCCGAGAAGTTCTACCGGCGCTTTGTCGTCCGTCATGATGCGGTCGCCCGCCTCATAGAAGGACAGATTGTCGGAGACCGTATTCATCATCGCAAGGAGATTCTCATCCGTGACCGCCTCCTTGTGCTTTTCCATATTTGCAAGCATCTGCGGATTGTTGGAGGCGAAGAGTTCCCTGTTGGTCGTTCCCTTCACATCCACGGTATAGACCTCCCCGAACACATCGCTTATGGTATCCGCCAGATAGGCGTTTATGCTGTCCTCGCCGCTTCCGCGCATATTCATATTGACCACCATCACGCCGTCCTGTGTCAGATGATCCCGCACCAGCGTGAAAAACTCCACCGAGGACATCTGAAAAGGAATCGTAATATCCTGGTAAGCATCCACCATAATCACATCGTACTTGCCGTCGATGGCATTCAGGTAGGCCCGTCCGTCATAGGTGGTAACCTTCACATCCTCTGGCAGTTCGAAATATTCCCTCGCCAGCTCTGTGATCTTCTCATCAATCTCCACACCCTCCACAGACATATCCCCATAATAAGCCCGGCACTGATGCGCATAGGTACCCGTACCCATACCAAGGATCAGGACATTACAGTCCGCCGGATTCTCCTGCCCGGTCATCAGCGGCGCCGCCATGGCATAGTCGTAATACATGCCCGTCAGGCCATCCTCTTTCATCAGGATAGACTGTACGCCGAAAAGCACGTTCGTCGATAAAATGACGCTTCTGTCACTTTCTTTCACCTGTAAGTAATTGTAAATGGACTCTCCCTCGTAAGCCAGATCGCTTTCCCAGAAAGCAAAACTGTTTGATGTTCCGAATACACAGCAAAGGACAAGCAGAACCGCCGACACGGCGCTCTTTTTCAGCCCGCTTTTTTTGCTGATAAAATAGGCAATACCCAAACCCAGCAGAATCGCCGCAAAAATCAGAAAAGTCACGGAAGTTCCCACCGCCGGAATGGAGACGAAGGTGGGGACAAAAGTGCCGATAATACTGCCGATCGTGTTAAAAGCATTTAATGTCCCTACTGTGCTTCCGCTGTCCTCCAGACTGTCCACTGTGTATTTTGCCAGCGACGGCGTCACTGTCCCCAGCAGGAAAAGGGGAAAAACAAAAATCACCATGCACGCCGCAAAAGCCGCCCAGATCAGAAAATTCGTGTTCACCGTAAAGATCAGGAGCGCGGAAATTCCAAGGACAATATACTTTCCCACAACAGGGATCGCCGCGATCCAGACGCCTGCAATCAGAATGCGGGTATACAATTTGTCCGGATTCGGATTCTTGTCTGCGCTTTTTCCCCCGTAGATATTTCCCAGCGCCATGGCAATCATAATCGTACCAATGATGATCGTCCACACAATCTGCGAGGAACTGAAATAGGGAGCAAGCAATCTGCTTGCCCCCAGTTCCACGGCCATCACGGACATGCCCGCGAAAAATTCCGTCAGGTACAGAAACAGTTTATTTTTCAATATAGGTGTCGTATGCATATCATTACTCCTTTATCTCAAGTTTTCCCCCATAGCAAAACTTTTGACTGCAAGCCTGCCTACTCAGTATATATGATCTCCTCCGTTTTTACAATCTCATATGCCGCCTTTTACCACCAGAATCTTATCGCCCGCGTTGATCTCCTCCGTTGGCAGTTCATTGACCTCCTTAAGCTGTGCAACCGGTACATAGTAACGCTTTCCGATATCCCACAGCGTATCTCCGGGGCCTGCAATACAAATTACCATTCCCGGCAGATCACTCAGCTTATTCAGATCCAGCGGCTCCTCCTTGATATCCGTCACCAGATCGCGGTTCTGTATGGAAAAGACAATCACCTTAAACTGCAGAGCTGCCTTCACATCCAGCTCATCGCTGTCAAGCATGGTCACCGTCAACTGCTCGATACTGCTTCGCAGCTTATAGAGACAGGTGGGCAGAATATTATCCGCCTCTATCACGTACTGGAACGGCAGTTCATTCACGGTGGAATAGATGGATTTCCCATTCGCCGCGCACAGATACAGCGTCGTCACAAGGAGCGTCCCCGTGACGGCAATGCCGTTTTCTACAATCGTCTGCTCATCAATCCGTATTTCCCCATCGGAATGAATGAGTTGATACATCGGCATCTCCGGATTCTGAATCCGCACATGCTCCGCAATTTTACATTTCCCGCTTCCTGCCAGCAAAAGGCTCTTTACAGGCATCTGCGTGGTCAGCGCCTCGATCTCCTTATCCACACCGTAAACGTCGGAAATGACCTCCAGATTCTCCTCCTCATAGAGATGAATGTCCAAATCCAGTACCGGCTCTACACAGAACACTCTCTCCTCCCCGTCAAAATCCTGGCGCACCTCCACATTGCATTGTCCGAGATGATACCTGATATCCGGGATCATATTTTCGCGGCAGCCATGACACTCGATAATGCCGCTGAAAGGTACGGTATTCTCATACCACTGCATCTTGTCGTTGTCCCCCTCGCCCTCATAGAGGAAAAACGCCTTCATCTCGCCCTGAACCGAAATCTTCTCCTCCAGCGCTTTGAATTCCACATGGTCAAAATTGATATGATGCCATACCGTCTGAAAAATATTCGGCAGATTGCCGGTCAGCTCCATCTCTTCCTTCAGCCGGAAAATGTCTTTCTTATGAAGCACCAGTTCCACGATGGGATACACGCATTTGCGGTACTCCACTGGCTCGTCACAGTAGAGATCAACCGCCGTCTCACATTCCAACTGCTCCTCCCGCTCCAACGTAAAAGAAACCACAGCCTGCACACTCAGCTTGCGGGAGTTAATAAGTCCTACCGTCAAATCTTCAATACGGTACTCTACCAGAATCGTGTCGCTGTTGCAAACGCCCTCCATATTTACTTTTTCCTCGAAGGGAACTACCGCCTCCATACTGGCACACATGCCGTCCATATCCGTCAGATACAGGATGGACACCACCAGCTTTCCTTTCAGATTAACCGCATTTTCACAGGGGCGGATCTCCTCCATAATGATCTCACCCTTACTGCTCAACAGGTAATTTGCGTCCATCTTGTTATCTGAAATATTCACATCCTCTTCCAATACCATCTGGGTGCCGGCTCTGCCGCCTATCCGATCCATATGTATCTTTTTCTTCACCAAGTCCACAAAAAAAGCCCTCCCTGCGTATAGTTACTATAAATCTATGCCGCAGGGTGTCTGGATATACCTGTCAGGAAGAATGTGTCCGTCAACGCCCGTTCAGACGTGCCAGCTCTCCGACAATTTCTTTTATGCTGTTAAACTGCGAATCGGTCAGTTTATTTAATTCAACGCAGATTTGATCCATATCTCTCGGACGAACCGTATCATAATCAAAAAAATCCATAGGAGTAATATCAAGGTAATTACAAATGTAAAAAAAATTGCTCATGGAAGGAAGCGCTTTCCCCGTCTCGATATTATTGATATATCCGGGATTTTGCCCGATCGACAGACTCATGTCGCGCGCAGATACAGCTTTTTGCATTCTTAATTGGGAAAGTCTTTCAGCGAAACTTTTTTCATACATACTGCAAACACCTCAATGCCATTTCCACCCTACACTTGTATTATATTGTATCTTATATGCCTTTTAATACGTCGTATACAAAACGATAATTTTGTTGAAATATCATATTCAATATGTTATTATGTTTTATGTTGTAGGAATGGAAGCGTCGAACTTTCCGGATGCTTTATGGAAAAGGGAGGAGATTCTAATTAGTACTTATCGTAAACAGGCTTTAACTGTTTCCACAATCATTTTGGTTATTCTGGTTTTATTTCCATTTATGAAACTGCATTATGGAAAACAGCTCTCTTTTTCCAAAGATCCGGGGTATTATGACTCGGCATTTTATCTCTCGATTACAGGAGGCGGTCATAATACTATACACGTTACATTAGATGGCAGCGAGCCAACCATAGATGATCCTGTGTTTGACAAAAAGAACCCTTTGTACATAGAAGATGCCACTAATCATCCCAATGTTTATTCAGCCAGAACAGATACCTCGACCGGGTTTCTGCAAGATCTGATCAGTCAGTATTCAACGTCATTACCTTATACCGGCTATCAAGTGCCTGCGTATCCTGTGGACAAATGTACCATTGTACGCGCTTCCCTGTTTGATTCTGCCGGCAATTGTCTTGATTCCATTACCGGCACTTATTTTGTCGGTTTTCAAGAGCGCAATGTATATCGGAATATCTATACGGCCTCGGTCGTAACGGATCCCCAAAACCTCTTTGATAAAAATTCTGGCATCTACGTTAACGGCAATAAGTTTGAAGAATTTAAAAAAAATGAAATTACAAGAAAAGATCTCTGGTACAGCCCTTTTTGGACATATTGGCCGACAAACTCCTTCAACCTCGGAATGGATTGGGAGCGGGAAGCACATATTACAATCTTTGACAACCACCAAAATATGGTTCTTTCCAGAAAATGCGGTATCCGCATTAAGGGCAATACCACCCGTGGACAGCTTCCAAGAAATATGAGCTGTTACGCCAGAGAAATCTATGATGGAAGTAACTTTTTTGATGCAGATATCTTTCAAACAAATATTTTCCCGCATAAAATTGTTTTGTTTGCGGGCGGCGATGATAACCGTTTTAAATTAAAAGATTATCTTGTAAACGTTATGACGCAGGATCTTCATTTTGCTACGTTGGACTTCATTCCCTGCGCCATGTTTCTCGACGGAGAATACTGGGGCATGCATTATATCACAGAAGATTATAACGCCGATTACATTCATGACCACTATCAGGTTGCCCACGATAATATCATTATGATTAAAAATGGTTCTTTGGCCGAGGGACAAGAAGAAGATTTCACACAATATGAAGAAATCTACTCTTTTTTAGCCACACACAATATGGCTGATTCCGCAGAATATAATCAAGCCTGCAATTTCATCGACATGGACAGCTATATCGACTATTATGCCACACAAATATATATTGGCAGATATAACGACTGGCCAAGCAGTAACTTTGCCTTGTGGAGAACAAGAGAAAATGACGGTTCCCGCTACGGCGACTGTAAATGGCGTTGGATGATATTTGATGTAAATTCTTCAGGAATGAACCTGACCGACGACAGTCTTTCCTATGTCCTGTCAGTAGACCCTGTTTTTTCTTTTCTATACCAAAACGAAGAATTTCGCTGCAAATTTGCCAAACGCCTTCTGTATATTGGAAAAGAAGTTTTTGCTCCTCAGAAGTGTAACCAATTTATAGATCAATATACGCAGGCACTGAAAGACCCCCTTGCTGCCAGCAATATGCGGTTTTACATGGACGAAAAATCTGAGGAATTTGGTCGGTATACGGACAACATAAAAACTTTCTTTGGCAACAGATACGATGTCGTCTGGGACTTTCTGGCAGATAATATGGGAGAGGAATGGCTGTCTCAAAATGGAATACAGAAATGAGTTTAAATTTGAACTGTCAGATTTTGATTTGATGCGAATTAAGAGCCGCCTAACCCCGCTTATGCGTCCTGACAGTCATCAGGGTTCTGACGGGTACTTAATAAGAAGCCTGTATTTTGACAATCTGTATGATTCCTGTGCCGCAGAAAAAGAAAACGGAATCTCACATCGTGAAAAATACCGTATCAGGCAGTATAACAATAATTCTGACTATATTCGTCTTGAAAAAAAGACAAAACATGGTGATATGTCCAAAAAAACAACTCAACTTTTAACGCCGGAGGATTACACGGCTCTACTATCGGGCAATATAGAAAGTCTACATGGTATTCTATCCCAGAATAGTGACAGTTTATTAGCAGAATTTGTCCTGAAAATATTATCAGAAAAATTTGCACCCAAATGTATTGTTGCATATGAAAGATTCGCTTTTACGGAAAAAAGAGGAAATGTGCGCATCACATTCGACCGGCATATCGCCGGCAGTAAACAGACAGAAAACTTTTTTGACGCCGATCTTTTTATGATTCCGATCATGCCGAAGGGACATCATATTCTGGAAATCAAATATGACGAACTGCTGCCGCATTATATTCTCCAGGCACTCGATTTAGGGAATCTCAGGAGGCAATCCTTTTCCAAATACTA
This sequence comes from Lachnospiraceae bacterium UBA3310, assembly GCA_002361355.1. Taxonomy (GTDB): domain Bacteria; phylum Bacillota; class Clostridia; order Lachnospirales; family Lachnospiraceae; genus UBA3282. Next base: position 47,430 of record DESQ01000010.1, on the reverse strand, counting down.
TATGACAAGAGCCGCTATTGGCTAGAAGGAGATTTACTATGAGTTTTAACGATATAATTAAAAATTCCGTCTTAAAAGCCTTTTCCACTCCCGGCTTTTCCACAACAAACGCCGTGATCTCTCTGGGCATCTGCTTTTGCGTTGCTGTCTACATCTATTTTGTATACCGGTTTATTAGCAGGACAACCTTTTATGACAAAAGTTTCAATGTATCTATGGCAATGATCTCTGTGATTGTGACAGGAATCATCCTTGCCATGCAGGCAAACCTCATTATCTCTCTCGGCATGGTGGGCGCGTTATCCATTGTCCGCTTCAGAACCGCCATCAAAGAACCTCTGGATTTACTGTTTTTGTTCTGGTCAATCAGTACCGGCATTATCTGTGGCGCAGGTCTCTATGAACTGGTTATCCTCGTTGCGCTTGTATGCACAATGGGCATTTTATTTCTACAGGTTCTTCCTATCAAAGCAAGCCCCTATCTGGTCATTATAAATGCACAGGATAAAGCTGCCGAAGCAGATATTCTAAGCATTATTAAAAAATACTCACCACGCTTCAAAATCGACTCCAAAAATATAGGTCAGCATGGCATGGATCTCATCGTAGAAATCAGAAGCAAAAAAGCCACTCAATTAGTGGACGAATTGTCTGAAATAAAGCTCGTATCTAGCGCTTCTCTTCTCTATCACGACTCACCTGTCAAAAACTAAAGGGGCTGTCTACTCAACAGCCCCGATCAGATCCGTTACATTCTCAATCTTATATTGTCTCATATAAGCCTCAATCCCTTCCACGACCTCCACTGTCGTGTAGGGATTCACAAAATTCATGGCGCCCACGGCCACAGCGCTTGCACCCGCAAGCAGGAACTCAACTGCATCCTCACCGTTTCCGATACCGCCCATGCCGATAATGGGAATTTTCACCGCCTGCGCCGTCTGGTAAACCATACGCACAGCCACCGGTTTGACCGCGGGGCCGGACATACCGCCGGTCTTATTTGCCAGCACGAATTTTTTCCTGTGAATATCAATCTTCATACCCGTGATGGTGTTGATCATAGAGAGGGCGTCCGCTCCTGCTGCCTCCGCCGCTCTCGCCATCTCCGTGATATCCGTCACATTGGGACTCAATTTCATAATGACGGGCTGTTTCGCTTTTTTCTTGATCTGCGACGTAATGTCGTAAAGGGAATCCGCCTTCTGTCCGAAAGCGATCGCTCCCTCTTTCACATTGGGACAGGACACATTGATTTCCAACATGGATACCGGCGCATCAGAGAGCCGTTCCACCACCTCCAGATAATCGGAAACCGTCTTGCCACAGATATTGACTATGACATTTGTATCGTATTTTTGCAGAAACGGAAGATCTCTCTCCATAAAAACGTCGATGCCCGGATTTTGCAGTCCAATGGCATTTAACATGCCGCCGTACACCTCCGCCACGCGGGGCGTTGGGTTTCCCTCCCACGGCACATTTGCCACGCCCTTTGTCACCACGGCTCCCAGTCTGTTCAGATCCACGAAATCGCTGTACTCCATACCAGAGCCAAAGGTGCCGGACGCTGTCATAACAGGATTTTTAAAAGACACTCCCGCAATTTTTACTTCCGTATTCATAGGTTCACCTCCCCCGCCTCAAAGACCGGGCCTTCCGTGCAGATACGCGCATTGTGTACATGAGAATGGGCATCCTCCTTCGTCGTCTTGCACACGCAGCCGAGGCATGCGCCCACGCCGCATGCCATCCGCTCCTCCAGTGAAATATAAGCCTCTATTCCATTCTCCGCCGCATAGTTTTTGATGGCGCGAAGCATGGGCATGGGGCCGCAGGCCATAATCACGTCCGCACGAAGAGAGTAAGATTTGATGATATCCATCACATTTCCCCTGGTGCCCACGCTGCCATCCTCCGTCGCCACATAGACATCGCCATACTTTGCCAGATCCTCTTCCAGAAAAAGATCTTTGTTCCGGTAGCCGAGCAGAACCTGCTTTTTGTCGTCCATCGCTTTCGCCAGCTCCAACATAGGCGGAATACCGATTCCGCCGCCCATCAAAAAGACTCGTTTTCCCCTCGCCTTGTCAACTGGAAAACCGTTGCCCAACACGCCGAGGAGTTCTAACTGATCACCTTCCTTACAGGTTGAGAACTCCGCCGTTCCTTTTCCCGCCACGCGGTACACCAGCCGCAGTCTGTTTTTCGCCTTATCTGCCTCACAGATGCTGATCGGGCGGGGTAAAAGCATGCTCTCACCGTGAGGATACACCGCTACAAACTGCCCCGGATGGGCGTTCTTTGCAAGTTTCGTCTCCAGCCAGAGATCAAAAATCTGCTCTCCTATCTGTTTTTGTGATACGACCCTCGCCGTTACTTTTTTCTTCTGCGCCATATAGCTTTCCTTTCGTTATATCACCTTATATTTACGAACCAGCCTCTCATGATACCCGATCATCCATATAATAGGCGCAACCACGCCTCCGGCCATGGGAATCAGTACCACCTGCCAGGCAGCATCCGCACCGATCAAAAAAGTACCCGCAAGCCCGGAAAAAATAATAATGATTCCGTAAATAATCCACATTTTTCCATGCTTTTTATTCCACATGGGCACATCCGACAGCTCTCCTGCCTCAAAGGGCTTCTCTCCGGAGTAAAAACCTACCGGCGTCTTGCTTTTAAGCTGCGACACACCGATCCCGATCATCACAAGCGCCACAAGAAGGTATATCACGAAACACATGATCGTCTCTGCCATGCATATAACCCTGCCTTTCGTATATCATCTGTATTGAGCTTATTATACTTCCTTGTAAACAGCCCCGCAACACTTTTCCGACTGCCCTTGTCCCAACAAAAAACGTAAGATTCGAGTATTGAAATCCTTCGCTTCCTCATAGGCGGCATGTCCAAGATTATCATACATGCACAACCCGCATGATTTGATTGCATCCGCCAGTTCTCTTGAAGCATCCCCGCCGACAATCTGATCGCACCCGCCGCCGATCACTAACGCAGGACATCCTATTTTATTCAATTCTCCGTAGGAATTATGGTTCATGCAGGATTTTGCCTGTATCAGAAACCTACCGTAGTTTTCAGGTTTTCCCACCCTCCCTGCGAAATTCCCACTATGTTAGCCGTATCAATACCCATCGCTTTCATTGCCTTGGCTTGATCCCTTGCCATTTCTCTTGTGGAACAGCCTTCTTCCAGATCATTTTTTCTGCTAAAAATATATACTTTATAATCTTTGGCATACATTCGATATGCCATTGCCATCGGTATCGCCAAACCTTTCACGGTAGTTAAGCCGTCGCCCAACCCCGGAAGCATAATCAATATGTGATCCCCTTTCCCAAAGGAAATATAGTCCATATCTGTATCGTCAAGTTGAACCCTTCCGTTTTTCGCATTCCAAAACATGTTAGACATCCCCGCCTATCGTATAGCTTCTTTCTTTTCAGTAAATGGGAGAATGTATACAAGCCTACTCCATCAAGTTTTTCAAGATCGCAATCAGTTCACTCCACTCATGAATATGTAAATAATCAAATTCTACCTCTTCACCCTCATTCTGATATGTAAAAGAATTCATCTCACCAGTTGTAGTTCCTTCATATAGCACCGGATATATCCCAGCTCCATGCGCACCTTTGACATCAGCCACTATGTTATCACCACAATACCAGACAGCATCAGCCGGCAGATTTGCTTTTCTGAGCGCCGTTTCAAACAACATCCTGTTGGGTTTCCTGATCAAGTACTCGCTGGATGCCATAATAAACTCAAACTTGTTGTTGGGAAGCAGTCTTTTGATACGATTGGCAAGCGCACTTCCCGACCATCCAATATTACTGATCACTGCCGTCCGGATTCCGGCATAATTGAGGTAGTCCAACATCTCTCCCACTCCCGGCATAACATCGCCCGGCGAAGCCGCATTCCACTCAATCTCTTCAAGCTCACTGTAAGAAATACTGAACTTTAATCCAAGATACTCATAAACCAACCGCATAAACTGCCATTCATGAATCTCTATCCCACTGTTTCTCTGTTCCTGAAACTCTGCAAACATTCTTTGTACTTCAGCATAAATTTGTTCTACCGTAAGATTTTGCGGATTTTCAACAATATAAGGATATGCCGCTGCTTCACACCGCATGGCATCAAAATCCGGCTCGCATAGTAAAGTATGTCCATAATCAAAAATAATCATTTCCGGTTTCTTCATAACCATGGTAATTTCCCCGCTCCACTCCAAACGTTGAAAAAGCAAAATATTTATTGTTCCCGTATCACAGCATGACTGAGGATGTAAAAGACTTCCTGTCCGGGGCGGACTTCCTTCTCCATCGGTTCAAAACGTTTGTCAAATTCCGCCGCATCCGCGCTGTCATATTCATACGCCGGGCTCTCATGATAAACCCATTTGCCGCCCTCCAAGACTCCCTCCCGCAACTCTTTCACCAACATAGCCGCGGGGTATTTCCCGTCCGGAGTGGTGACGTGGAACTTATGACAGCTCCGGAAGCCTCTGGCCGCATAGTTACCGGGATCTCCAAAGATAACGATCGCACCATATCCCATTGCTATCGCCTTTTGAAAGCTGTGCTCCAATAATCTTTTCCCAATTCCCTTTCGCTGATAATTAGGATCAACGCTGACAGGCCCAAAGGTAAGAACCGGCAGTTCTTTTCCGTTCTCGTCAACAAGCCTCGCTCTGGTGTACATCACATTTCCCACAATATTTCCGTCTGCCGTTTTAGCCACAAAGTCCAGCTCCGGAATGAAATCCTCATGGCTTCGCAGAATATGTGCCAGATAATGTTCCTCACAGCCGGGCACATTGACATTCCAAAAGGCTTTTCTGGTCAAAAGCTCTACCGCCTCATAGTCCTTCCGGGATTCGTTTTCTATGATTATGCCGTCATATGCGTTTTCAATTTTCAGAATTACCGCCTCTCTTTCTTCTGAAATTACTTCACCTCTTTAACCGTAGAATGTTTCTTAGCTTAAACCAATTGTAGCACATTCCCTTTTCATGGCAAGGTAAATTTTTAAATAGGAAAAGCCACCTCACTAACCTGCTTGTGCGAAAAATTTTCTTGACAATAATACTATATAGTATTATTCTATATAATATCAGTGAAGGAGAAACCTATGATCGACAAAACAGACGGCGGTATTCTGATTACCAGAATTAAACAGCTTCAGGGACGAATCTTCGAAAAACTATTGGCCGCTCACAACATCAGTGAATTTAACGGCGCGCAGGGACGAATCTTATTCGTTCTCTGGGAAAAGGACGACATTTCGATCAGCGACCTTGCCCGAAAGACAGGACTTGCCAAGACCACACTGACAAGCATGCTGGATCGCATGGAAAACAGAGAACTGATTGAACGTGTCTATTCTCCTTCCGACCGCAGAACCGTAAAAATCCAGCTGACAGAAAAGGCTTTGGGACTGCGGGAACACTACGAACAGGTTTCCGACGAAATGAATCAAATTTTTTATAAAGGATTTAGCGATGAAGAAATACGCTCTCTGGAGACAGGTCTTAGGAAAGTTCTTGAAAATCTTACAAAAAAGGAGGATCACACAAATGGAAATGAATCTGATTAAAGCAGGAATCCGCGCCTTACGCGAAAACGCACAGGTTGCCTATGTTGCCTCTGTCAACGGGGAAGGATTTCCTCAGATCAAGGGAATGCTGTCGTCTTTCTTTGGCGGGATGGATTTGAAATGTATTATCCGAAAGGCGTAGACGATGAGGATTACTGCGTCTATAAATTTACCGCCGATACCGTCAATTATTACTATGGGCTGAGTAACGTGACACTTTCGGTTGAGGAATTGTAACGCGGATTGCCGCAATCCCCATCTGCTTCCAAGACGAGCTTCCCTGCTTAAAAAGCATAGTCGCTCTATTTATGGTACACAATCTCCCCGCCACAAATCGTATAACTGACCACGCCCGGCAGTCTCTCGCCCACAAAAGGCGAGTTTGACGCCTTAGAGGCAAAGCCCTCAACCGTCCACTCTTTTTCCGGATCAAACACCGTCAAATCTGCCGGGCCGCCCTCTTTCAAATACCCTGCATCGAGATGATAGAGTTTTGCGGGCGCAAGGCTCATCTTCCCAATCAGTTCCATCATGGAAAGGTAGCCCTTTTTCACCAGTTCACGAATCCCCAAGGACAAAGCCGTCTCCAATCCGATAATGCCGCTGGGCGCTTCGGTAATCGGTTTTGCTTTCTCCTCTGCGCTGTGGGGCGCATGATCCGTGGCGATCATATCGATCGTGCCATCCCGCAGCCCTTCTATAATTGCCAGCCGATCTCCCTCCTCCCTGAGGGGCGGATTCATTTTCGCAAGCGTTCCCTGTTTAATTGCGGCCTCCTCCGTCAACGTAAAATGATGGGGCGTCGCCTCCGCATAAATATGCCCGCTCTTTTTCTTAGCCTGCCGCACCAGCTCCACAGCCTCCTTCGTGCTGATATGCTGGATAGACAAATCCGCCTCCTCTTCCAGCGCGATCCGCAAGTCCCGTTCCACCATGGAGATCTCCGCCTCCCTGGGGGAGCCGCCGATCCCATAATAGGCTGCTGCCTTGCCCGCATTCACGCCGTTGTTGGTAATGAGCGCAGGATTTTCCTCATGAAGACTGATGGGCTTTGCGCACTTTGCCGCCCGCCGCAGAGCCTCCCGAAGAAGCGACTCATCCATCAGCGGAATCCCGTCGTCCGTAAAGCCTACAGCCCCCAAACTGCTTAAGCGCTCCATATCCGTCAGTTTTTTGCCCTGTAATCCCATGGTCACATTGGCGCAGGTATACACATGAATCCCCGTCTCTTTTCCTTTTTGCCGCACATAGGCAAGCGTTTCCGGGTTATCCACAGCCGGCTTTGTGTTGGCCATCAGAACCACCGACGTAAAACCGCCCCGCGCCGCACTGCGCGCCCCCGTATAAATATCTTCCTTATGGGTAAAGCCGGGATCGCGGAAATGCACGTGAACATCGACAAATCCCGGCGCCACACATTGACCGTTTAAGTCAATTTTTTCCACAGTCTCTTCTGTTCCGCCCGTCCGAAACGCCTGTAACAACGCATCCACAGGCGTCCCCTGCGGCGCGATCCTCGCAATCTTTCCACTCTTTTGGTCAATCAAAATATCGCGATATCCTTCTTCCCCTGACGCGGGATCAAGCATATAACCGTTCTTTAAAAGTAACATTTTTCCTCCGTCCTGCATTTTCCGCGAACTCCCTATTCAAACACCACCGGCTTCTGTGAAAACTCTGTCTTTACCACCACATAGGGATAGCTTTCCACCAGCTTGCTCTTCTCCTCCGGAGAAGGGCCGATCAAATTTGTATCAATGTACACGGCGTTGGCAGTCTCATACAAATCGTTGACCGCAATACTATAGCCGCCTGTCTGCTGTGTCCCATACCCCACGCAGATATAGAGAAACCCCTGATCCTCAAAAGTCAGCTTAAAGCTATTCTCCTTCCGCTCTTCAATCTTTGAAAGCAATTCCTCTGGTATATTATCCTCCGCTATCACCGTGTATTCCAAATCTTTGATTTTCTCCATCGGATCCTGCTTCTGCCCGCAGGCATACACCGCAAAGCACAGCAGGCAAATCAGGCATGCGCTTAAAAATCTCCTCTGCCACTCACATAGTCCGTTCATGGATTCCTCCACCCATTCCTCTTATTATCTAATCTATTATGGGAGGACGCCTGCTATTCCTGTTGATTATTGTTCGTTTAACATATATAATCATATATAGTATTTAAGAAAACACAGAAAGGAACCCCTATGATACGCCTGATATTAGTTGTCACATTTGTTATTCTGTTTCTGATTTTCAGTATTCCTCTTATGATTGTGGAATATTTTCTCGGAAAATGCAACCAGACCGCCAAGGATAAAAGCTCTCTCGCCATTGTCAACTGGGCTTTCCGGTGCGTTCTCTTTCTTTCGGGCGTATCCGTCACGGTGATCGGCGAAGAAAATGTCCCAAATGATACCCCCGTACTCTACATAGGCAACCACAGAAGCTATTTCGATATTATCATAACCTATGTGCGCGTCCCCAGACCCACAGGGTATATCGCAAAGATCGACATGTTGAAGGTTCCTCTCCTGTCCAACTGGATGAAAAACCTGCACTGCCTTTTCCTTGACAGAAGGGATATCAAGCAGGGTTTGAAGACTATTCTTGAGGCAGTAGACAAAGTGAAATCCGGCATTTCCATCTGTATCTTCCCTGAGGGAAGCCGCTGCACCAAGCCGGACGAATTTCTCCCCTTCCACGGCGGCAGTTTTAAGATCGCAGAGAAATCAGGATGTCCCATTATTCCTATGACGATCAACAACACCGCTCATGTCTGGGAAGAGCATCTGCCATGGATCAAAAAAACACACGTCGTCCTTGAATACGGCAAGCCTATTTACATGAAAGATCTCGGTAAAGAGGAAAAACGCCACATCGAAGAAACTGTAAAAGACATCATTAAAGAAACCTATTTTAAAAATAAGGAATTAGTATAACTCACCAGTATCCATACAGAGAATGCCGCATTTTGGGCATTCTCTATTCCTCTCCCACCACCAGCTCATCATCCATAATCGCAGCAAGCAACAGCAACAGCTCCGCATTCAGATCCACCTGGTTCATGATTCCCAGACTCACATCTATATCCCGGTAATTGCGCTCACCCTCCCCGTCCAGATAGGATATGGAAAGAAGGTTGCGCCCCAGCATGTAGTGAATATGATTCTCCAGCACAGTCGCGTACTCATGGTTTGTGATGATGTGATCCACCACTGCCAGTCTCGTCATCTTTCTCAAAAGCCCGGCGCTGCTGCCCTGCTTTTCATCCGCTGCCACCAGAAGTTTAGAATCCTTTGAAGCGAAAGAAATTGTCTCTCCCTGCCGCATCAGCTTCTGGGTTACGGAGTTACACAGCACAACATCCACCTTTTGTTTGGTGGAGAGATAGGTCACGCATCCCCAGAAAACAAAATCATTTTCCAAATCTGGATCCACATTCTGGGTCAGATAGGACTTGACCACACTGTGGTACTGATACCCTCCCGTAGCGCGGTAAAGCTCTGCAGCCGCACAAAAATACTGTTCCTGCGATATGTCCGCCAGATAATTTTCCGCATACCGATAGGCTCTGTCCGAAGCCTGCAGGCACTGTGTCGCAAATTCCCTGTCATAGCTCTGGTAAAGATAACTGAATTTCGCCATGGTAGCAGCAAAATGGATCGTAGCGTCCATGGTGATCCCGTCGATATAAAGAATGTAGCCCGCTGTCTTGTTATCGACGGAACTGACGGAAGCATATACAGCTCCGCTCTTTGTATCCTGCATCTTTAAAAGCCAGTCAATCTCATACTTTACCTCGTCGAGCACATCGGGAATCCCGTTGCCGCTCTCCGGTATCCCCATCTCATCCCCCAAAGCCTCCGGATAAAGCTCATAGGTGAGAAGAAGGTTATTGATCGCCTGACATCCTTTCGCCACATCCCGGCTTCCGATTTCATCCACATGCCAGCCTCCCGACACGTCGAGTTTGATCATCGCCTCGTCTTTCATCTGCGCCTCTCTGGAATGGCAGGCATTGTGTGCCGCCTCGCCGGCAAGCTCCGAGGAAAGCGTCAGTCCGCATCTGTTAAAATAGTACTGCTTAAACACCTTGGTAAAAAGATCCGCAAAAGGTTCCTCCGAAATCTGAAACGCATAGGAACATCCAATCGACGGCGCCTGTATGTAATATGTCCCTTCCTCATTAAAATCTGTAAAATCCGCATAGCTGATATAGGCATTTACGGAAGTGTCATAACCTTTGTTTTCCACCTTTCCCGTATAGACTTCCCGACCGGTCTGTTCATCCAGAATCGAGAATGTCTCCGGCGGCGTCTCGCCGTTTATCATGGCAATCTTATTACTGCCCACAGAATATCCAACCTGATCCACTAAAATACTTGGCAGACTTTCCGGCACCTCATAGTCAAATTCCGGAGACAGCCCCAGACTGGTAAAATCATCATTTTCCCCACTGCTTGTCGGCGCATTGATTTGAAAATCCTGAAAATCGCCGCATCCGGCCGCCACCGTCACAAAAAGGGTAAGGATTAAAACCATGCAGATTGTTTTTGGAAATAGAATACTCTTTCGCATAATTGGTTTTCTGCTTTCGGCTATTGAAGCAGACTTAAAACCCCTTCCCTGTTCTGATTGCTTTGAACTAACATTGACTGCCCTGTTTGTGATAAAAGTTGATTTGTTACATACTCAATCATCAGCTTCGCCACATCGGCATCGCGTATCCTGGATTCGGACGCCTGCGTATTTTCCACCATGTTATCCAAATTTTTAATAATATGTTCTAAGCGGTTTTGATATGCCCCCATGCGGTTTCTCTCTTCGCTCACATATTCTATCGCTTTTTTAAAAGCCGTAATTCCCTCGCTGGCTCCATCCTGCGTTCTCGCATCCACAAAGCTAATCCCCATGACAGGAGCCGAGATAAACGGAAGCACTATTTCCAGATGTTGTCCCGCTTCCGCTCCCACCTGTAGGATAACCTGCCGCTTTCTGACAAAATCCTGCATCTCGTCAATCGAATGAGCAACCCCCGGGCCAAACCGCCCATATTCGTCCTTCGCCGTGATCCAGAATTGATGATTCCGCCACCCGTCCCATTGTCCAACCGACATACCATTGCCAACAGGCAGAATGGGCATTTGCGCGTTACATCTGTCATCATAAACAACTAATTTTCCATTATCTTCCACCATCTTCGTAAAATGACTGCGGGGATTTCCGTTATCAGTTCCTTTTATAATACGCTCAATCAATTCGCTGGCGTTTTTCGTACCGTCAATTCCAATATTATATATAAAATGGTCTCCGCTGATTTCCATGCTGCTGGAATCGCCCTCTGTAAACCTGATACTGTAATGTCTGGTACAAGTACAGCAGGTACTGTAAAACCCATTGCCAATCAACTCACTGATCTGGCTCTGCGATCCGTTAAACTGCCGGAAATCTATGGTGGCAGCCTCATGGGTAATACTGAAAGACTGCGTAGCCGGATTACCATTAATGTCCGTATATTTATAGGTCTCCTGCGTGGTATACACTTCATTCAGGTTATTTTCCGAACCCACCGGCACCCACTTTGGCAAACCGCCGACTACCATAATTGATGGATCTCCCTCCACAAACTGGGGCCCATTACCTTGAAGAATCTGTATCTCATTATAGGTAGTCCTATTGCCGATGCTGTTTATTTCCCGCAATAACTGTTTAATCTCCATTTGGATGTCATTCCGGTCATCCTCTGTCAATGTTCCGGTTGCAGCTTTAATACACAGCTCTGACCCACGATGGAGCATACTATGAACCTCCTCCATGGCGCCGTCCGCAATCTGTACCAGGGAAATACCCTCCTGAGAATTGGCAGATGCCTGCGAAAGCCCTCTGACCTGCCTTCTCATTTTTTCAGATATGGAAAGCCCGGCCGCATCATCCGCCGCACGATTAATCTTATAGCCCGACGAAAGCTTTTCCATATTTTTACCTTTTGCTCCCATCGTCTGGCCAAACATCCTATTTGCATTGAGCGCAGACAAATTATGTTTTATGACCATAAGCTCCCTCCATGAACAGATGCCATTGCACCAGCCTCCCTGCCGTTTCCAATCAACATATATATTGCTGTATATTACATATTATATATGATAAAGGCCGAAAAATAAATAAATATTTCGAACACTATTATCCATAATATATCATTTTTGATTCCGTGAGTCGTATACAATTTTTCCATCAATCAGGGTATACAGAGTTTTCGTGAAGATTTCCATGGGGTTACCCGTAAAAATAGCGATATCCGCATCCTTTCCAGGCCGCAGGCTTCCCACCCGATCCGCCACGCCGCAGATTTTCGCCGCATTGATGGTGATAGCGCGAAGCCCCTCCTCCGGCGCCATACCAGCTTTTACTGCGAGTCCTGCGCAGATCGGCAAAAACTGAATCATAGAGACCGGATGATCCGTAGTGACGGCAGTTAAAATGCCATATCCGGATAAGAGTCCCGCCGTTTTAAACGCCATATTTTGTACTTCAATCTTATTGCGGCTTGCCATATCCGGCCCCACAATGGCTGGAAATCCCGCCTCCTTTAACTCCTTCATAACCAGATGTCCCTCGCTGCAATGGTCTAAGGTCATCCGCAGATGAAACTCCCTGGCAATGCGCACAGCCGTCAAAATATCATCAGCACGGTGTACATGTGCCTTTAACGGAATCTCCCTTCGCAGGACGGGAAGCCAGCACTCATATCGGAAATCCGGCTCCACGTCCCTGTTCCTTTCCCGTTTTTCCATGTAAACCACGGCTTTCGTCAGCTCTTCTCTGAGCATACCCGCAATCGCCATGCGGGTGGAGGGGGACGTGCCCTGTCCGGAATAGTTCACCTTCGGATTTTCCCCGAAAGCCACCTTCATGGCCGCCGGCGCTTTCACAATCATATTGTCGATACATCTGCCGTGGGTTTTTACAAAAGCAAATTGTCCGCCTACCACGTTGGCGCTTCCGGGGCCGATCATGGCGGAGGTAATGCCCGCCTGCAATGCGTCATTAAACGCCGCATCCATGGGGTTGATGGCATCAATGGAGCGAAGCCATGGAGTGACCGGGTTCACGTTCTCATTGCAGTCGTCCCCTTCCATTCCTTTCTTCTCCTCCGTGATGCCCATATGGCAGTGCGCTTCAATAATGCCCGGCATTACCAGATTGCCCTGCACGTCAAGGACATCTCCTTTCGTCTCCGGGCAATCCCTCATATCTCCCACCGCCGCAATCTTCCCGTCCACGATCTCAAGATATCCGTCCGCAAAGTCGCGCTCTTCCATTGTCTTAATGTTTCCGTGTATGATGAACATAGATTTCCCTTTACTATGAAAGTCTCTGTTTAGTTCAATTTGCTCATGGGATTCACCGGCTCCCCGTCCTTTGTCAGCTTAAAATACACATTTGTGCCCTCTAAACTGTAATACTTTGTGGGCGCTGCTACCGTTCCGATTCCGTCTCCCACATGCACATAACTGCCCTCGGATACGGTGATATTTTCAAGCTGTCCGTAGGTCAGCTCATAGCCATTCCCCAGTTCCATCACCACCGTATTTCCGGTGCCGGGATCATAACTGACAGAAGTCACACGGCCGTCCGCCGCCGCTGAAATTGATTCTCCCTGTGTCGCAGAAATCACAATGGCAGGATTGTACTTATACTGATCCAACGTCGGAAAGTAGATGGTCTGATCCATACTGTAGTTGATCAGCACATCGCCTACAATGGGCCATACAAGGCCGTCATCCTCGTTGAAGTCAAGTTCCGGCTGCACTGTAGTGGCAATGCCCTCCGCCTGTACCTCGTCGCTCATGACGGTGTCAACCGTCTCGTCAAACATCCCGGCTTCCTCTTCCTCCTCTGCCTTATCCGTGGCGGGATCCTTCTTATTCTCCGCAGTCTTCTTTACCGGATCATCTTTTTTATCCGCAGACTGCTTGTCCTCTTCCTTTTTGTTGTCTGTCTCACCGCTCTTCGACTGATCGGATTTTTCGTCCGCATCCTTTGTTCCCGTCTTCTTTATGCCGGTGGTGGCGTCCGTATCCCCCGTGTTCTCCACATGCAGGGAATTTGCCTCCTGAAAGTTGGGATCGTAGTCCAGATCGTCCGTTCCCACGCCTGCAAAGAGCGTGTCAAGTTCCTCGCCGTCCACCATGTTTTCCGCAAGCTCTTCGCTGCTCTGCTCCAGCGCCTCAAAGTCCACCACATAGTCTTCCTTCTCGGCACGGTTATTGTTTCTTACATAAACACCGGTCACTGTCAGCGCCGCCAGAACCAACACTGAGGACGCCAGCATGATGATTCTCTCTTTTCTGATACTGCTTCTGTTTCTTCTCGCCATGAAACTCGCCTCCTGTTTTCTTCCGATGTTTCGGCAGGCCTTCTGTCAAAATGCGGACTGCCTCTTCACCGGGTTTCTCTGTTAGTTTTACCCATTTTTTCCGGCTTATTCAAATTTTGCTAATTCTGCATGTAAAAAGAAGGCCGCAAGAATTTCTTTATAAGTTTCCCCGTTTTCAGCCCTGCAATTCGCCTCAAACTGACTCATGCCAAAACCGTGTCCCACCCCCGTCACATGAAAAATTGCGCTCCTTTCTTCCCTGCTCATCTCAAAAGACGCGGAGTTTAAGCCGAAGAGATGGCGGAAAGTCTCTCCGTCCACCTCTGCCTTCTCTCCGTTTTCGTCAATATATGACACTTTTGTCACATATCCCGATTCGTCGAAAAAAAATTCCCCTTCTTCCCAGATTACCTCCCGCCCGACATTTTTTCCAAGAGCCCCCAGAACAGTATCTATGTAGGTTTCTTTATCCACTCGCACCGCGCTGTGATAATCGGCTGACATCTGATCCATCTTGCAGGCAACTTTGGTTAAATACGGGTATTCCTCCTCTCCAGCGCCCTCCGCTCCTCTGGTAAAACCGTTGCTCAGTTTAAAATAGGAAGCCCGGATAGGTTCGCCCCGGTATGTCAGAATTACACCCTCCGTTTCCCTGACTGCCTGTCTGCTCTCCCGCAGCGCCTCCTCCGTCTCCCCTCCCGTATTTCCGTAAAATTTTGCAAGCCCGTCACCGGCCACCACAATTTTTTTCTCATCCTGCTCCTGATACAGCGCTGCCAATTCGGTTCGAAGAAGCACCGCCTGCGCTTTTTTTGCTTCCCTGTGATAATCCTCCGGCATAGTCAGGGACAGGCGGTACGCCAGATACTCTTCCACTGGCAGTTCCCAGATACCCCATTCCACAGCTACTTCCACCATATAGGAATCCTGCGCCTGCCATACATCCTTTTTCAGTTTCCCCGTATCCTCCCCCACATGCCCCCAAAGACAAGCGCAGACATACGGCAATAAAAAAACAAACAAAAGGAAGCTGCACGCATCCCTCTTGTTTGTTTTTTTTGAGTCGATTCCATTATTATTCATGCGACACCCCACATATCCTATTCCTATGTGGATGTCCTCATTTTTATGACGTGAATTAGCTCTTCCCGTCAAATACCGCCATATCCAAATGCTGGAGCGTGGATACCGCCCCATTTTCATAGAGGAAAATCCCCGTCTTACGGATCATGGCATTTGTTTCGTTTGTCTTTTCGGAGTTCAGGGAAAACTGTGTTCCCACCTGGGACAGGCCGATAGCGCCCACGCCCAGATCGGAAAGATGATACATCTTATCCTTCCCGTCCTCGTCCTTTGTCCAGATCAAAAGCTTCTCCCAGATGGGATCCGCCTCGTCGATCCAGCCGTTTCCGTCCGAATCATAACGTGAGAGATCTTTAAAGCCGTCGCCGCTCTTTGTGCCGAATAACTCACTACCGTCGTTGATCTTCCCATCTCCGTTCCGATCAAGTGCCAAAAAGCCGCTGCCCGCCTGCAGGCTTGAGATCTCCTCCTCCTTGCCGTCGCAGTCCAGATCAAAGAAAAACTTCTGATCGGAAACCTGTGCAATGTTGGTATCCAGATTGATCACCAGCGGATCTTTAAACGTGGATACGGACAACACATGGTTTTCCTCATAGTACTCTTCAAATCTGCGGCTCATTCCAAACTCAAGATTAAAGGACAACTCCCTTCCGTCCGCCGTTTTCACCGTACCCTGTGTGGAAAAAGTCGTGTTCTCCTCCTCCATGTGATAACGCTGCATCTGATACCCCTGCGCCATAAAAACTGTGTTGCCTCCTGCCGCAGCCGAGATTGGACTGTTTCCCGCACTTCTCTGTCCACGGAAATTGAACAAAAGTTCTAACAAAAAATCTACGCACTGCTGCTTAATGCTTCGCAGAGCCTCCTGCGGATCGTTTCTTGTGGAAGAAAACTGCCGACCGCCGGACACAACATTTTGCCAATGTGCAACGACATCGTCAAGTTTCGCCTCCTCCTGACTCTTCTCCTCTCCCCCGGTCTTCTCACCGTCACCGAGCTGATTTTCAAAGAGAGAATTTAATCCGTCCTTCCCGTTCGTAAATGTGCCGCCGACAGACCGCGCACTCGCATACTTTATCGAACGGTAGGTTCTGGAGGACTGCATTCCTATGTTGCTGGAATCAATAATCAATGTTCCCTCCTTTTGTATAAGACCGCTTTCTACGCCCGTCTGTGCACCAGACAGCGCCTTCCCTGACGCCTGGCAACAGAAAAGACGGTACTTTTACGGAAATTCCTTTTCCCTAAAAAATACCGTCCCTGGTCTCAACATCATTCAGATTACAGAGAAATGAAACCCTGGCCAAGAGCTCTCCCTCTGTAATTTATATATCGGAACATTTTTTATTTCCTTAATACCTTTTCCTACTCTGTCCCTGTAGAGCCGATATACGCCGTGTACATACTGCTGATCTGGCTCTCGTTCAACATGTGCTTCCAGATATGAACCTCGTCATAGGAGGCACGGAACAGTTCGTCATAACAACTGATGCCCAGATATGCCTTCACATTCTCCGGATTCATATTGAGCATGGAAACCTCATCCGAACCGATCATTTCACTGTTTAAATAAAGATAACCCATAGCCCTTCCTTCTCCCGCACCAGAGGACGTGGAAGCATCCACACAGATCGTTATGTAATACCACTGATTCAGCTCAATACATTTTTTTTGATCCATGGAAGGGCGAACCTCACAGGAGTTATCTAACTGCGCGTCAATCGTGTTAAAAATCGGTACGATTTCCTCTCCCTCCTCCGTGGTTTTTTTGTTGAAGGACAAATAGCTCTGACTGCCTCCCACATCCATCAGATGGGAACCAATCATCAAAAAAGGCGACCAGTCGAGCAACTCATCCGCACGAAACCAGAAAGAAATCGTATAGGATTCATTCAGTGCCTCCACACCTAAAAGCTCCACGCCATAGCTGCCGTCAAGATAGAGAGCATCTCCCTCAACACCCTCCGTAAACAATGGATATACATCCTCCGCATACACCGGATAAGTACCCGTCTCCGGTCTTGTCACCACCATCGCATCGTTTAGCTTTCCATTGAAAGAATAGCTAAAATCCGCCTTCGGTACATTACTCAAAAGCACATCCCCTACAATCTCCTTCGAGGAATCCACCTCCGGTTTCTCCGGTTCCAGTCCCGGCAGCGCAACCGTCACCTGGGCATTCCCTGTTTCGGTGCTCGCCGGCACACTCTCCTGCGCGCTATTATTTTTTTGTGTTCTGTTCTGAGTCATCGCAGCGACCACCACTGCCACTATCCCCAAAACAATACCTACTAAGACAAAAGGGTTAAATCTGCCCCCTGCCTCCTTTTTTTCCCCATTATCCATAATACCCCTAATTCTGTACGGAGAATGCCGATTTTCAGGTATTCTCCCGTGTGAGACATAGTACTTCTTAGCGAGACAGCCTTTGCTGTCAAGCTTTAGAAGTGCTTCTCACACAGTTATAATTGATCAGACAGCCCTTCAAAATAATCTGTCTCTCCTCGTCCGTCAATTCGCCAAGCGTCAAAGTAAACGGCGTAAGCGTTCCCTCCTGTACCGATACCTTGTAAGCCTCAATTTTCTCCGCTTTCTCTTCCACCGCCTTTCGGATCCCCGGCAAGAACAGATAATCCAGATTGTGGAAAGGCAGTTCTCCCGCCTCAATTAAAAACGGCAGCATACCCCAGTTGATCAGATTAGACCGGTATCTCTTTGTCGCATACTCGTTGGCAATATTCGCCCAACCGCCAAGCACTTTCTGGCAGCTTGCCGCCTGTTCCCTGGCGGAACCGTCGCCCGGCTTCACCGCAAAGATCGTAGAGCCAAAACCCGTATTCTCATGGGACACCTGCTCAAATGTCTGCTTGATCACACCCATCACCGGTTTCACGTCAGGATGCGCCTGACAGGGATGCTCCCCCTGCATTCTCGCCTTCTCCGCCCTCTGGATATCTTTTGCCCTGCCCACATAATCCGGATCCTTTCTGGACAACGTAAATTCCGCAAGTCCAAGCGGGTTGGAACGGTAGGAAGAAGTCTCTCCGGAGGGAATCAGCTCGTCCGTCGTGGTGACCGGATCGTGAATCTCAGACACCACCCGCAGAACCAGATTTTCCGGCAATGCCCCCATAACCGGCCAGTCCTTGATGTTCGGGCCAAACTGAATCTCCACACTCTCATCCGCCACGCCCTTGGAATCAAAGACGCGGTTTTTGTAAATATTAGCGTCAAAATGATATTTATAGTTGCCGATCTCTCCATCAAATTCGGTAGCCGGCGTAAGCATACCTTTGTTTGCCGCCGTCGCCGCAATGGATCTGGCATCCATGAGCGCCACGGAAGAAATCTGACCGTTTTGCAGCTTAGAGCCCTCCCTGTTGGGGAAGTTTCTTGTGGAATGCCTGATGCTGAACGCATTGTTTGCCGGCGTATCACCCGCGCCGAAGCATGGCCCGCAAAATGCCGTTTTCAGCACGGCGCCTGTCTCCAGGATTGCCGCCGCACAGCCGTTTTTAATCAGTTCCATGTAAACCGGCATGGATGCCGGATATACGCTTAAAGTGAAACCGTCCGAGCCGATGTAGGAACCTCTGAGAATGTCCGCAGCGGCGCAGATATTTTCAAATCCACCGCCCGCACAGCCGGCAATAATACCCTGATCCACCATAAATTTGCCGTCTTTTATCTTGTCCTGCAAAGAGTAAGGCACTGCGCCGTCCAGACTCACCTTCGCCCGCTCCTCCACATCGTGAAGCACATCCTTTAAATTGGCGTTTACCTCGTCGATGGTGTACGTATTGCTAGGATGGAAAGGCATCGCAATCATAGGACGGATTTTCGACAAATCCACCGTGATCATGCCGTCATAGTAAGCCACTTCACCGGGATTCAACTCTTTGTATTCCTCTGTCCTGCCATGGATCTCGTAAAACTCTTTGATCTTCTCATCCGTCCGCCAAATGGAGGACAAGCACGTGGTCTCCGTGGTCATCACGTCAATACCGATACGGAAATCCGCACTCAAAGCCGACACTCCCGGCCCCACGAACTCCATCACCTTATTTTTCACATAGCCGTTATCAAACACCGCACCGATAATGGCTAAAGCCACATCCTGCGGGCCAACGCCCTTTACCGGCTCACCTGTCAGATACACGCCCACCACGCCCGGCATATTGATATCGTAGGTCTGGGACAGCAACTGCTTCACAAGCTCCGGGCCGCCCTCTCCCATCGCCATCGTGCCAAGCGCGCCGTATCTGGTGTGGGAGTCAGATCCCAGAATCATCCTGCCGCCGCCCGCAAGCATTTCCCTTGCATACTGGTGGATTACCGCCTGATGCGGGGGCACATAAACGCCGCCGTACCGCTTCGCGCAGGTAAGACCAAACATATGGTCATCCTCATTGATCGTGCCACCCACCGCACACAGGGAATTGTGACAGTTCGTGAGCACATAGGGAATCGGAAATTTCGTAAGCCCCGAAGCCCTCGCCGTCTGAATAATCCCCACGAAAGTGATGTCGTGGGAAGTGAGCTTATCAAATTTGATCTTTAACTTCTCCATATTGCCGGAAGTATTGTGCGTCTCCAAAATGCCATAAGCGATCGTGTTCTTCGCCGCCTCGCTTTTGGAAATCTCCCGTCCGGTCTTATTTTTAATCTGCGCCGCCGCATCCGCACCGTCCGGAATCATCTCCGTCCCGTTCAGCAGATAGGCGCCGCCCTGTGTCATTTGAATCATATTCTCCTCCATGTCCTTGTATGACTTCAAATAATGCTATGCTTATCACTATCCAAACTATTATTATAAAGGATAAGCGGCGCGGGCGCAATGAATTTTGTTTTTTCAGTTTTCAACTGCTGAACTTCATACAAGATTTCATATATTTTTCATCCATTAAAATATTGTCTCCCTTTTGTTCATAGTTCAAAGTATCACAATTCCGTTGCAGCACAAAATTCTTCAAACATCTGATATAATTCTTCTTTCTTTGCAATACTTTGAATCCATTTTTCGGGAATATCACTTAAACCATAAAAAATACCTGCAATCCCTCCTGCAATGGCAGCAATCGTATCTGTATCTCCGCCAAGATTTATCGCATTTAAAACGGTATCACGATATCCGTCTGCGTGGAAAAACACCCACAAAACCGCTTCCAGTGTGTCAATCACATATCCCGTTGATTTTATTTTATCCTTCGTGACATGGACGATTTCCCCATTTAGTATTTTTTCAAAATGATGAAACTCATCACCATATACTTCCGAACAATTACTTCTAATAAAAGCTATCGTCCTGTCTAAAGCCTCATCTTTTTTATATCCTTCAATGAGTTGGATTGCAAATTCCACATAGATAATACACGCCAGTTTAGAACGTTTATGCCCATGTGTTAATGAAGAAACATCTTCCGTCAGTTTCATCAGTTCTTGGCCATTCAGCTTTTTTCCATAAAAAGCAATCGGCAAAATCCGCATCAATGATCCATTTCCATTGTCAGTTTCTGTTCTCCCTCCGCAATCTATAGGATTTATTCCGGCATCCATTTTCGTTAAAGCATATCTTGTTGCATTTCCAATATCAAACACCTCACCATATGGAGTGAAGTAACTTTTCTGAAAGAAATTCACAAAATTCTCCGCCACTCTTTGTATCGAATACCCCTTATTTATTGCATCAACTAAACATATTGTCAACGAAGTATCATCCGACCATGTTCCAAACGGCTGATGATATGTTCCATATGCCCGCATCTCTCTAACCGGATCTTCCTCTCTTTCTTCTCTCGTTGAAAACTCAACCGGAACTCCCAATGCATCCCCGACGCAGAAACCAAATAATCCACCATATGTTCTATTCTCTCTATTATTCTGCACTTTCATGTCTATGGGGTTGTCATTCTCATAAGCAGGGCATTCCTTCTTAATAAAAAATACGTATTTTGGTTTTTCATCATTTTCATAGTATCTACAATGTAATGCATTTCCTTTTATATAATTTACACATGTTTCACATTGTGGAAATGCTACCAATACTTCTGCTCCATCTCTATATGATTGGATATCTGCTTCCCAGCGTTCTGTTATAGAAGTTGTTATCATTTTTTTACGCATTTTTCTTGCTGTTATCGCATCTTTATGCATTTTTTTAATTGTCAGTATATTTTTACGCATTCTCCTCACATCCTTTACGGTATTGTAACAGTTATGTGTAATATTCCACTCTTTACTTCAACCGTTTTATACTTTCCCTATAACAGATCCATCTTTTTGCCACTCACTTTCATACCACATTTTATTTGATTCAATCATGCCATGTATAGATTGATTTTGCTGTGCATCCAGTAGCTCCTCATCTATTCCATACAAAATAAAACCGTTAAATTCTATTCCATTTACAACCTCCAGAATCTTCAAATATTCATCTGGTACAGCTATGTTCAGTTCCGTCTTACTTTTTTTCTTTCCACATTTTTATGTTCTCCCAATGTATTGTCCCACCTATCAAATAGTCTTCTCTTCTACGAATTATACTGTAGATTTTCACACTAATTTCATAATCTTCCCAAGGCCCTGTCAGCTTCTACTTGCAACAGCGCAGTTTTTTGCCCCATATATTTCTTGGCGACATCTAAAATCGCCTTATCATTTCCGAGAATTTCCAACATTGTAATAGAAAAAATATTTATTAAGTGCGGATCATTCTTATTTACCATTTCTTCAAAATAATCAAAGATTCTTTTCAATAATTCATGATCTTCATTTTTAGCTAACAGTCCCAGAATTTTAGGCATAAAAATATCTTCTATCACAAGTGTTTCCAGTACTTCTCCATATTCCTCCACACACTCAAGATATTCTTTTCTCGTCGAAGGGAGAAATTCCAGCATCTTTTCAAAGAACCTTCTTGAAGCTTCGTTCTCTATCATTCCCATTCTCCGTCTCTGTTCTCCGATACGTCGCGTCAGTCTTAAGAGTACTCCAATTCATAAGACTCTAATCTCCTACAGAAACCAACCCCAAACTTCTCGCCATCGCTTCGTGGGCCATTTCTGCCAAACCGTGTAGCATCCGTTTTCCTTCTTCCGATTCTCCATATTCATCAAGCAGCGATGTGCTCAATATATAATTACATATTCCGATTATGTAAGGCAAATCATTTTCTGCGACCTCAACATCACCATACGGATCAATTTTATATAATTTACTCATATCAAATGATACTTGTCTACTCTTTTTATAAATAAAATGAATCAATTCATCGCTAAATTCTACGTTACTGTCCTGTATATCAATCTCGTTTACTGAATTGCCCATATAAAAATTCACTAAAACAATCTCCTTTACATCTATATAACCATATCACCGTAGAAAGTTAAAATTCCTTTCTCCCATAGTATTCGTCTACACTCATTTCCTCCACTCATTGTATTTCTCTAAATCTTCTGCCAATATATTACTTTCTTGTAACATATCTATAATTCTTTCGTCTTTGCTAATAAAAATAGTCAGCGAACTATCCCACGCAACAATCTCTATTTCTGCAAGCGGATGTTGCATACTTACCGGATTTCTCCAAAATCCCTCATATCCATCGGCTTTCGGCAATTCATATTGCAAAATTTTTTCCTTTGGAATATCTTTCGGAAACGCGGAAAGCACGCCCCATATCCATTGAAAGTCCTCACTTACCATTTCTGTTAATTCATCTCCCGTCATCCAGCAATATATCTCAGACCATATTTTTGCATACTTTTCATTTTGAGGATAACACTCATGCGCTGTTATCAACCAATTATAATTCCTTTGCATATCATTTAACTGCAAAAAATATTTTTTTAAATATGTATAATATTTTTCACCTTTTTCTATAATTAATCCTTTCACTCCCCATATCTCCTATCAAAGCTACAATAAAACCCGCTTGCAATGCATTGTTTATAAATGACAGTAATCCTGGCAATCCTCCCCAAAATAGGTTATAATTACAACAAGAAATCAAAACGCAACCCACAAAATCAGTAGTAATTTCTTACCGAAGCAGGGGAATACTTAATGAAGAAAAAGCGATTCATAGCTATTATTCTATTTTTTATTTTTTTGACCTTTTTAGAAGCCGGCATTTTTTTAGAAGCGGTGTGGCATGGCTGGGGTGGTTTTGGCGATATATCAATGGAGTATACCGAAGAGGGCAGCACAGGAATTTCTTTTCTGATATTTTTTATTCCGGTAATTGTAATTGTAATCTTTCTCGTCCGCATTGTATTGTGCATAAAAAGAATCAATACCGTGAAAGGACTTCTCTTCGATTGTATTTTTGCATTGCTTGGCGTAGGTATGGGTAGCGTAGTGTACTTCATTATACCTGACAGTGTACCTTATAATCCCATTTTCTTATTAGGCCGGCAAATAGCCTCTTTCTTCATTGATCATTTTAACTGGATGGAATATCCAATGCCCTGACGATAATACGAACTCTTTGCCGATGGTGTTGCTAATCTATAATCACTTCCACCATCCATATTTCTTATAATGCCATGCTGATTTCATGTTTTCCCTAAAGATTGTATTCCTCAAAAAGACGCTTTCTGAGAGCAGCATCCTTCCCGATTTTATTAAGATCATCTGTCATAATTTTAACCGCACTCTCCCGTTCCTTTTAAGGCCTCCTCTACCCCTCCACATACCTCTCATAATACCCATAGTCTTCCTGCCTGCAGTTCACCCGCATCCGCACGCCGTTCTCCAGATATTCCGTCTCATATACCACGGCATTCTCATTCAGATAGGACACCGCCCTGCCGTCCGTAAAGGGAATGAGCAGCGTGCACTCCCGATATCCACTGGAAAGTTTTTTCTCGATCAGGCCGATCAGTTCCTCCATCCCAATCCGTTTTTTGGCGGAAAGATAGATAGCGCCATCCGTCACCACGGGCAAATGCGCCGTGAGTTTTTCCTGCGCCACACCGGAAAGACCGGGCACTGCCTCCGGCTGCACCAGATCTGATTTATTGTAGATATAGAGCATGGGAATCCCGTCGGCTCCCAATTTTTTAAGCGTCTGGTTCGTGACTGTAATCTGCTCCTTATAGTGTTCGTCACTGTAATCCACCACCTGCAGCAGAACATCCGCCTCTCTTGCCTCCTCCAGCGTGGAGTGAAAAGCTTCCACCAGATTGTGGGGCAGCTTATGAATAAATCCCACCGTATCCGATAAGAGAAACGCATGGTGATCCTCCGGCGCAATCTTGCGGACTGTGGTATCCAGTGTGGCAAAAAGCATATCCTTTTCGAAGACACGCTTCTCCTGCCCCTCCATTTCCTCCGCACCGTAGAGGTCAAGCATCGCATTCAGGAGTGTGGATTTCCCCGCATTGGTATAACCCACCAGCGCAACTCTGGGAAGTCCCGACTTCATCCGCCGCTTCCTCTGGGTCTCGCGCTCGTTCCCGACTTCCTTAAGCTCCCTGCGAAGTTCTGCAAGACGCTGTTCCAGCACGCGTCTGTCAAGCTCCAGCTTTTTCTCTCCTGCGCCCCTGCTGCTCATAGAACCGCTGGCGCCGCCCTGTCGGGAAAGCGCCGCATGAAGACCCACAAGTCTCGGAAGCATATACTGCAATCTGGCAGTCTCCACCTGCAATTTCGCCTCCCGGGAACGGGCTCTGTTCGCAAAGATATCCAAAATCAAGGCGCTTCTGTCAAGTATCGGCTTCTCCAGCCGCTCCTGCAGATTTCGCATCTGCATGGGAGAGAGGGAATTGTCGAAAATAATGACATCTGCGTCACAATCCTGTGCCAGCGCCTTCACCTCGTCCACCTTACCTGTGCCGATATAGAAAGCCTTATGCACCGCGGGCAGCGTCTGGCAGACACTGCCCGCCACCTCCATATCACAGGCCTCAGCCAACGCCCCAAGCTCCTCCAGGGAAGTCAGATAGTCCTCCCCGTCATTCAAATTCACGCCAATCAGCAAAACCCGTTCCATGACCCACTCCTCCAAGGACGCGCCGCGCCCTAAAATTCCTCTAAATCTTTCAAAAACTCCCGAAATTCCTCTTTCGCCTTCTCAATTGCACCAGGCTCGTAGGAATCAAGGGCCTGCTCATACTTATGAAGCTGCTCCGCAATGCGGTAACGCTTATCTCCAAGGCTCTCCTCATAAATCCGCTCTCCCATCAGCAGAAGATACTTGTTTTCCTCCCTGTCTCTTGGATGAATCTTTAAGTAAGAAAGGGTTTCAAACCGCTCTTTGATCTCCTCCGGCGTCATATCCGCGTTCTTACCGCCGAAGATCTGCTTCTCCTTCTTCCCGGTGGAAACCACCTTCACCTCCACCTCCAGGATCGAATTGATATCGTAGGTATAGGTCACATCCACCGACTCTTCCCCGGCGGGCGCAACGGGCACATCAATGTTCAGTTCGCCCAGAGAGAGATTATTATTGGCAAAACGGCTCTCTCCCTGCAGAACATTGACGCGGATCTTCGTCTGATTGTCGCGCACCGTATAGAGTCTCTCTGTGCGGCTCGCCGGTATGATGGTATTTCTCTCGATAATGGGACAGAATACGCCGTTCTCATAAATCCCCCGCTCCCACTCCCTGACCACCTCCGTGCCCAGCGTGAAAGGACAGACATCCGTCAAAATCACCTCTTTGATGGCCTCGTTTCTCTCCTTCATCGCTCCCTGTATGGCCGCGCCAAGCGCCACCGCCTCATCGGGATTGATGTTGGTGTCCGGAATTGCCCGGAACAACTTGCTGACAAAACGGCGGATTACGGGACTCTTGGTCGCTCCGCCCACCAGTACCACTTTGTCAATATCAGAGAGACGGATATGGGCGTCGGAAAGACTGCGCCGCACAGGCTGTCTGATCTTGTCAAGCAGCTCCTCACAGGCAGATTCGTAAGCGGAAAGCTCCACAGG
Source organism: Lachnospiraceae bacterium UBA3310 (assembly GCA_002361355.1). Taxonomy (GTDB): domain Bacteria; phylum Bacillota; class Clostridia; order Lachnospirales; family Lachnospiraceae; genus UBA3282. The sequence goes on along the minus strand of DESQ01000010.1, from coordinate 21,402 downwards.
ATAAGAGTATACCTCCTCCCCGATTTTACATTCCATAACAGAAGTCTTCCCCTCCGAAAAGCCAATCTTACACTTATCCGCCTGTTTGTGAATATGGCGCAGGGTCTTTGCGTCCAGGGACAATTTGTCAAACTGCGGATATTTTTCAAAAAACATTTCCTCCAGTACCGCCGTAAAATCCTCGCCGCCGAGGAAGTTGTCTCCCGCCACGGCGCGCACCTCCAGAATCTGGTCGATCCGCTCCAACACGGACACATCAAAAGTGCCGCCGCCTAAGTCAAACACCAAAAACCGCATATGTCCCTGGCTCTGATACAATCCGTAAGCAATCGCCGCCGCAGTAGGCTCGCTGATAATTCGTTCCACTTTAAGCCCCGCCAGTTCTCCAGCCCTTCTGGTAGCGCGCCGTCTCTCGTCATTGAAGTAGGCGGGCACACTGATCACCGCCTCCGTCACAGGCTCTCCCAGAAAGGTCTCCGCATCCTCCTTCAACGCACGGAGCACAAAGGAAGAGAGTTCTTCCGCGGTAAAGGATTTATGCAGTAGATTAAATTTTCTGCCGCTTCCCATATCCCGCTTGAACACGGAGGCAGTGCTGCCCGGATAGAGAAGCCCTCTCTCCACTGCAAGATCGCCCACATAAATCTGCTCCTCCTCATCCATACTCACCACGGAGGGCGTCAGCCTCTTCCCGAGGCGGTTCGGTATGATCTGCGGCCCGTCTTCCGTAAAATACGCCGCCAGACTGTTTGTCGTTCCCAAGTCAATTCCGATAATCATAATCGATCATTTCCCTTCGTTCTTTCTATTTTTCCGGTTTTCTGTGAAACAGTCTCGCCACGAGTCCCTGCTTTGACCCCGTCTCCTGCGTCAGCGTGCGCCCGTCCGGCGTTTGTAAGAGGCTTCCTGCGCCGCCCTGCATCTTCTGTAACAGATACTCCGCCGTCTGCTCTTCGGGATTTCTCTTCAAAGTCTCCGCAAGCAGCGCAGCCGCCTTTTCATAATCCCTCTCCGTATAATAATAAAACGCCAGCCACAGGGAAGATTCAAAGCATTTGTGATAGCCACATCCCGCACAGGGCCTGCTCTGCTCCATCTTCTCGAAATACCCTCTGGCCTTCTCTTTATGACCCAGGGCAAGCTCTATCCACGCCATCCAGCCCATACGGATGGGTACATAACCGGGATATGACATATAATCCTCCGGTGTGGCGTCTCTCTCCTTCAAAACCTCCAATACCTTCTCCGCATGCTTCGCCGCCATCTCACGGTTTCCCGCCATATAGCTTTCTTTTACCAGCTTACACTCCGCGTCAAATCTGTCCCAATTATCCCGATAAAGAACCGTTGCGTCCCGATACATATCCGCAGCGGCTGCAAAGTCAGCAATCCCGTGAAAACGATTCCCCCACTTTTCATACAGTTTTGCCAATTCCTCCTTGTCTGCGGCATTTTTGATCAGTTCCTTCTTTGCGTCCTCATAACACCGAAATCCTTCCTTTATCTTTCCCATCTTCACCAGAACAAAAGCCACCTGATTATAATATTCCACGGTTTTTCCTGTCTGGGCGCACCACTCTTTTGTCACCGCAAGGGCTTCTTCATAGCGTCCCGTCTCCTCATAACAATCGGACAGCATCTCCCATATATCCCCGTCCTTCGGGAAAATGGCCAAACCGGCACGGCAGCTTGCAATGGCTCTCTCGTAGTCTCCCGCCTTCTTCATGCACTCCGCCATATTGTGATACCCCTTCCCGGAGGCATCTTTTTTCCCCATCTCTTCCACGGCCCGTTTAAAATATTCATACGCTTTTTCAAACTGCCTGTCCTTCTTGTAAATAAACCCTATATTTTCCAGGATGATATACCTGTCCGCCTTCTCGACAAGTTCCAGCGCTTCCCTGTAATCCGCAAGGGCTTTTTCTATTTCCATCCCATCGCCATATAAATACGCCCTGTCCCAAAGACGGTAAGCTCTGTTGTTCGTTATCTCCAACTGCTTGCCAATGTGAAAAACAGCCGCATCATAATCCTCTTTTTTCCATGTTTTTCCGTATCTGTTCAGATAAGCGAGATACAGCCTGTGATTGGTATCGCGGTAAAAATCGTCCTGCTCCACCGCTTTTTCAAAGTAGTAGATGGCCTCCGTCCAATTTTCTGCCTCCTCATGACAGACACCCATGCCAAAATAAAATTCCGGATGGTGGTAAACTTCCTCCACCAGTTGGTATTCTTTAAGCGCCCCTGCATAATTCTGCATATCCCGCAGGAGATTTCCCAGCACCAGATGGTAATACGTTGCCTTGGGATTCAGCTTTAACGCTTCATGCACCAGCGCAACTGCGTCCGGAAGCCTCTCATCATCTTCAAATACCAATGCTTTTTCAAAGAGCAGCTCCGCCCGGTCAAGCATATCCTCCTGCTGCGCGTCCTCCTCCGGCTGACCATACACCTCTTCCGTCGCATGGAGGAGGGCGTCCAGATGTTTCATGACTTCCTGCCTCTCCTCCGCACTCTCCGCAAGCATCCGGCTAATCTTCACCTCCTGAAAGTAAAGCTTTGGTGAAAACTCCACCTTGTTTTCCCGGGCTCTTTCTATGACACCCATGGCATCTTTATACTGACTGTAATTATAAAAAATCATAGCCGCATAGAGATAGGGTTTGTCATAACCCGGATAAAGCGCTATGGCACGGTAGTAATCGTCCACCACCTGCTGCCCGCGTTTCAGGTGATAACATGCCTCCTGCCTCACCAGATAGGCGGGATAGTAATCCTCGTCCGCAGCGAGAATCTCATCGCACTCCTCCACCGCTCTCTCGTACTCCTCAAAGGAAAGATACTTGTTCGCCAGATAGGACTTGCAGTCCAGACGGCCTCTTTCATCCGTCTCCATCTCAAGGGCCGTCCGCGTCTCCCGCTCACCCGCTTCACGGTTTCCCATGTCGAAAAAGCAAACGCCCAGAATGCGGTGCGCCTGCGCCATCTTAGAAGTGCGTTCCTTCTCGTCCGGAATCTCCTCCAGACATCCCAGATACTCCTGAAAAACAGGAATCGCCTCCTCGTACCGCCCCAACCGGTAAAGCGTCCATGTTTTTAGATTGAGATTGTCCTCTTCCCTCTTTGACAGCCGCGGATCTTTTTCCAGAAGTTCCAGAACCTCCTCAAACCGTTCCATGTTATAGAGCCTGCGCCCCAGGAAGAGCGGAACCTCCTCCTCTTTTAAATCCTCGAACCCCTCCCCTTTATCGTAGGCCGCCTGCACCAACGGGACAAGCCCCTGATTGATCTCATCCAACTGTTCTCTCAGTTCCTCATCCCGGCTGTTCACCTGAAGCAGCTCATTGATGTACTTCCCTGCCTGATACCACTGTTTTCTTCGCATCAGATAGCCGAGCGCAAAATACCGCGCCATATAATATTCCGGCTCCTTCTCAAGCACGGCCTCCCAGAGGGCAAATCCTCTCTCCTCATCGCCCCCATCGCTGAAAATCTTTCCCGCCCAAATCTGCACATAGCTGTCCTCCGGGTAGCGTGCCAGCAGATCTTCCGCCAGCTCTTTTCCCTTCCCGCTCTCCTCCAGCCTGACATACAGCCGCAGTCTCTCCACCTCCTCATAAGGGTGGTAGAGTCCGTGTCTTTTCATATCCGCAAGCGCCTGTTCAACGCCTTCCGTCTCGCCTTCCTCCAGCTTATTCCTGACCTCAAAAAATGCTATCATATACTGATCGACTTCCTCGTCGTTCTCCGGCGCATAATCCGCCTGCGCCTCAAACAAACTATAGTCAAGGAAATCATCGGTGTTCACATGGTATTCGATATGCCGCAGGAAATTCACATGAAATTTCTCCTTCAACACATCAAAATCGTCCAGTATATGAAAGGTATGATCCAACTGCTGCCAGACCGTCCGCGGCAGAAAGGAATGCCCGGAGAGAAAGCCCAGAATTTGTATTCTCGCATCCAGGAAGGTGTCAAAACCGACACAGACCGGATCCTCAAAAAGTTTTTTCCAACGCTCTGCATCCCTGCGCAGAAACACATCCCGGTAAGTCTCCCGCACACGTTTCATCCATACGCCGACTTCCCCCTGCGGCTCCTGCTCCTCTTCCTCTTCATGTTCCCCGGCAAACCGAAGCGCCGCCTCGTAAGCCTCGCGCAGACGTTTAAACCCCTCCGGATCATCCTCCGGATTGGTATCCTTTAAAAGGGACAAATATCTTTGCCTGATTCTGTCCTCCTCCTTCGTCTCCGCAATTCCTAACGTCTGAAAAGCCAGCTTTTTATCCATGCCATAACCTCTCTTTTGAAAAAAGCCTCCTTCCCATAAGCCGAAGGAGGCCTTCTCTGAATACTATAATCTAATATTTATGCTTTTACGGTTCTCTTTGTCACGGGCGCTGTCGTCACAGGCTCCTTGGGAAGCACTACCTTGTCTAACTTCCAGATCTCATCCACATACTCCTGAATGGTTCTGTCAGAAGTAAACTTGCCGGAACATGCCACGTTTAAAATAGCGCTCCTTGCCCAGCCCTTCTCATTTCTGTATGCGGCCTCCACCTTCTTCTGCGCCTCCGCATATGCCTTGAAATCCTTCAGGATAAAGTATGTGTCCGCCTTTGAGGTGCTCTGCGTATTTAAGAGAGAGTTGTAAAGAGAGCGGAACAAGTCGGGATCACCCGGCGCATAGGTGCCGTTGATCAACTGCATCAAAACCTTTCTCACATCAGGATCATTGTTAAAGATCTCTGTGGGATCATAGCCGCCATGATTCTCGTAGTTGATTACTTCATCGGATGAAAGGCCGAAGATAAATGCGTTCTCCGCGCCCACTTCCTCAACGATTTCCACGTTTGCACCGTCCATCGTGCCGATGGTCAGCGCACCGTTTAACATGAACTTCATGTTACCCGTGCCGGAAGCCTCCTTGCTGGCTGTGGAAATCTGCTCGGACACATCCGCCGCCGCAAAGATGATCTCCGCGTTGGACACACGGTAGTTCTCAATAAATACCACCTTGATCTTTCCGTTGATGGCGGGATCGTTGTTTATCACATCCGCCACGGAGTTGATCAGCTTAATGGTCAGTTTCGCATTCTTGTAACCTGCAGCCGCCTTCGCGCCAAAGATAAAGGTTCTCGGATAGAACTCCATATCCGGATGCTCTTTCAGTTCATTGTAGAGATACATCACATGCAGGATATTTAAAAGCTGACGCTTGTATTCATGCAGACGCTTTACCTGTACATCAAAGATGGAACGGGGATTTACCTCGATACCATTGTGCTCCATAATGTACTGTGCCAGACGCACCTTGTTCTGGTATTTGATATTCATAAATTCCTGCTGTGCCTTCTCGTCGTCGGCATAGATTTTTAACTTATTGATCTTTGGCAGATCCGTGATCCAGTCGTTACCCACATGATCGGTCACCCAGTCGGCAAGCAGCGGGTTCGCGTGCAGGAGGAAACGTCTCTGGGTGATGCCGTTGGTTTTATTGTTAAACTTCTCAGGCATCATCTCGTAGAAATCCTTAAGCTCCTGATTCTTCAAAATTTCCGTATGTAATCTTGCCACACCGTTTACAGAGTAGCCCGCCGCAATTGCCAGATGCGCCATCTTTACCTGGCCGTCATAGATGATCGCCATCTTTCTGACTTTCTCATGATTGCCGGGATACATCTGCTCGATTCTCGCGATGAAACGGCGGTTGATCTCCTCCACGATCTGATAGACTCTGGGAAGCAGTCTGGAGAAAAGCTCAATCGGCCATTTTTCAAGCGCCTCAGACATAATCGTGTGGTTGGTATATGCACAGGTCTTCGTGGTCACCTCCCACGCCTCGTCCCATGTCAGATAGTACTCATCCATCAAAATGCGCATCAGCTCCGCGATCGCCACAGTGGGATGCGTATCGTTTAACTGAAACGTTACCTTCTCATAGAACTTTTTGATATCCTTATGTTTTCTCATGTACTTCGCCACAGCTTCCTGTACCGATGCCGAGATGAAGAAATACTGCTGTTTTAAGCGCAGTTCCTTGCCCGCATAATGGTTATCGTTGGGATAAAGCACCTCCACGATGTTTCTCGCAAGGTTCTCCTGCTCCACTGCCTTCTGATAATCGCCCTTGTCAAAAGAATCAAGCTGGAAACAGTTCACCGGCTCCGCATCCCAGATACGAAGCGTGTTGACGATACCGTTGCCATAACCCACAACCGGCAGATCATAAGGGATCGCCGTCACAGCCTGATAACCCTCCTGCTTAAAGTTGTTTCTGCCGTTCTCATCCACATAGACATTTACATAGCCGCCGAAACGAACCTCTTTCGCATACTCCGGTCGGCGCAGTTCAAAGGGATTGCCGTCTTTCAACCAGTTGTCCGGCACCTCCACCTGATAGCCGTCCCTGATCTCCTGTTTGAACATACCGTAACGGTACCGGATACCACAGCCGTAAGCCGCGTAGCCAAGCGTTGCCAGAGAGTCCAGGAAGCAGGCCGCCAGTCGTCCCAGGCCGCCGTTTCCTAAAGCCGCATCGGGCTCCTGATCCTCCACCACGTTGATGTCGATGCCAAGTTCTTCAAGCGCCTGTTCCACCGCCTTGTATGCCTGTAAATTGATCATGTTGTTACCCAGGGCACGGCCCATCAAAAACTCCATGGACAGATAGTAAACCATCTTGGGATCCTGTTTGTCATACTCTTTCTGGGTCTTTAACCACTGATCTACAATGGCGTCCTTGATCGCATAGGACACCGCCTGAAAGATCTGCTGATCCGTCGCCTCTTCCAGCGTCTTCCTGTAAAGAGTCTTTACATTGTATAAGACGCTTCTCTTAAAAAGCTCTGTATCAAAAGTTGTTGCCGGTGCTTTTTTAATCATTTCTTCCTCCTTCTGGTTGACTCCTGTGTCAGACAAGTCTTATTACATTCCTTTCTATTATAGCTCCAATCGCCGCATTTGACCATATAAAGATTGAAAATTAAAATTTTTCATCCGCAGTCAGTATTCATAGAGCACACGGATTTCTCCGCTCTCCATGTCTTTACAATAACACACGCTCCTGCCGCGCTCATAACCGTCCCTCCATCCCTGACTGTACTCCTCGCTGTAGGCCAGATCCGTCACCGTAAAAAACAGCCTTCCGTCCAGATATTCTATATCCTCAATCTGCTGCATCTTGTCTCCGTCCACATACGTCCTGATACCCAGCCCCTCACTTTCCTCCGAAGTTAGCAGCACATAACAGACACCGGAAGTGTCCGGATAAAACAGTATCTCGTCGGCACCGTTACACCTGTAACCCCACGGTTTATCATAAAAGGTCTGATCCGCATCCCGTAGTATAATGCCGTCAACTGCCTTTCCCTGCAGAACAATCTGCTGCATATCATCTGATGTCCATGAGTCTCTATAATACAACACACTGTTTCCACCGTCGTCGTACAGATAAAAACGTTTCGCGGGAGAGAAATCCACAAGCCGGACAAGACCGCTTCCGTCCTTTTTCACCCGGTAGATCATTCCGCCGGAATACATTGCTGCATTCCCGTTGGTAGCGCCCACGGAAAAATACAGTTCATCCTCCCGTATTTGAAAACAGGGAATATAAAGCGCAGAGTCCAAATAATCATCCCTCAGGCAATCCACATACTCCTGTTCAGTAACCGTCGCCAGCTCCTTGACCTTCCCCTGGTAATCCACGCTGCACAGTGTCAGATCATAAGGCGCATACGATTCCGACCCGTTCTCCGTAATTTGAGAAAAAAACACCTCTTCCTCCGTGGCGTCCAGATACTCTTTAAGATACCCCACGCGCTCCTGCATTTTATTCTCCGGTATCAGAATATGCTCCTGACCGTCCCGTCCGTCGATCCACGCAATCCCGTTCCCATCCGTCGCGCAGACAATCCTGTCTCCCCTCACATCAAGCACCGTGCAGGCGTCATATTCCTCCACATCACTTCCGTCCAACGCACAGGAATAGACAATCCCCTGCGCCACTTTTTGATCGCCGTCATCAGCCTCCGTTACTTTTTGAGAATAGATTCTGCCATTTACAATATAAAATGCGCCCACAGCCCGCCATCCTCTTTATCTTCATCAGAATACTGCCGGTAATAAATGTTCCCTTCCCATGCGGCATACATCCTGTTTTCCATAGCAGGGATTTTCGACAAGTCATAAGACACCGGAGCAAAATCATGCTCTGCCTCACCCGAAGTTCCGGCTTCCGAAGCGTCCGCTGCACCTAAGCCGGCCTGCCCGGCTTCTGTGCTATCCGGTTCCACGACAACAGGAGCAGGAGTTTGCTGCTCCTGCTCCGCCGCCGTATCGCTTTGCTGTTCCTCCTGTGTTCCCTCACGCTCCGCCCCGCGGCCCGCAAAGAAGCCTGTCATGCCGAGCATAAGGATCACGGCACATACGGCAATGATTCTGCCGTTATACTTTTTCCACACCAATGGTAACCTTCTCCCCGTTCACGTTCCACTCCTTCGTAACCGCAAGACTCTCTCCCGTGCCAATGCTGTCAGCCAGCACCTTTCCGGCAATCATCGCCTCGTTCTTCGCGGCGATCTGCGCCACTTTTTCGTTCCCGTTAAGGGAAACCCTGATGTGATCCATCACCTCAAAGTCCGCATCTTTTCTCATGGTCTGGATCTTGCTGATGATCTCGTAGACAAAGCCCTCCTCAATCAGCTCCTCCGTCAGGTTCGTGTCGAGCACTACGCTCACATAGTTGTCTGCTTCCGCCACAAACCCTTCTTTCTGTGCCATATCAATCAGCAGGTCTTCTTCGGCAAGGGCGACTTCCGTACCGTCCACGTTAAAAGTAAGCTTTCCTTCCGTCTTCAATGTCTCCATGGCGGCGCTGCCGTCCACCGCGGACAGATAAGCCTTAATGCCGCCGAGCTGTTTTCCGTATTTCGGGCCGACGGTCTTAAGCTGGGGCTTGAAGCTGTAAGTCGTAAACGCCGACACATCGTCGGAGAACACGATCTGTTTCACGTTCAGCTCGTCCTTGATGATTTCCTGATAAAAGCCGTCGAGAACTGCCTCCGCCTTCACATACATGATGCCGATGGGCTGTCGGTTCTTGATATTCGCCGTGTTGCGGGCCGCCCGACCCATAACTACGATCTTCAAGACTTCCTCCATGGAATCCTCCAGCTTCTTGTCGATCATCTTCTCGTCCGCCTTCGGGAAGTCGCACAAATGAATGCTCTCCGGCGCTTCTTGATCGATGCTGCACACCAGATTGCGGTAGATTTCCTCCGTCATGAAGGGGATCATGGGTGCGGCACACTTGCAGATATTCACAAGGGCTGTGTACAGCGTCATATAGGCATTGATCTTATCCTGTTCCATTCCCTTTGCCCAGAAACGCTCGCGGCTTCTTCTGACATACCAGTTACTCATCTCGTCCACAAAGTTATCTAACACCCTTGCCGCCTCAGGGATTCTGTAGTTGTCAAGGTTGTCGTCCACCTCCCGGATCGCCGTATTCAACTTGGACAACAGCCACTTGTCCATAACGGGAAGCCTGTCGTAGTCCAGACTGTATTTCGTCGCATCGAAGTGATCAATATTGGCATAGAGCACGAAGAAGGCATAGGTATTCCAGAGCGTGCCAAGGAACTTGCGCTGTCCCTCCTGCACCGCCTTGCCGTGGAAACGGTTGGGCAGCCAGGGCGCCGAATTGATGTAGAAATACCAGCGGATCGCATCCGCGCCGTAGGTTTCAAGCGCCTCAAAAGGATCTACCGCATTCCCCTTACTCTTGCTCATCTTCTGCCCGTTCTCATCCTGCACATGCCCCAGCACGATCACGTTCTCAAAGGGCGCGCGGTTAAACAAAAGCGTCGATTCCGCCATCAGGGAATAGAACCAGCCACGGGTCTGATCTACCGCCTCGGAGATAAACTGCGCCGGGAATTGGCTGTCAAACAGCTCTTTATTTTCAAAAGGATAATGGTGCTGTGCAAAAGGCATGGCCCCGGAATCAAACCAGCAGTCAATCACCTCCGGCACACGCTTCATGGTCTTACCGCACTTTGGACAAGTACAGGTGATTTCGTCGATATAAGGCCTGTGCAGCTCCACCGTCTTCGCCGCCTCGTTTCCGCTCATTTTCTCCAGTTCTTCACGGGAACCGATGGCTTCCATGTGGCCGCATTCTTCGCACTCCCACACGTTTAAAGGCGTGCCCCAGTAACGATTCCTGGAGATGCCCCAGTCCTGAATATTTTCCAGCCAGTTGCCAAAACGCCCCTCGCCGATGGATTCCGGGATCCAGTTGACCGTCTTATTGTTTCTCACCAGATCATCGCGAACCGCCGTCATCTTGATAAACCAGGACTCGCGGGCATAGTAGATCAGAGGCGTGTCACAGCGCCAGCAGAAAGGATAATCATGCTCAAACTTGGGCGCGTCGAAAAGTTTCCCCTCCTTGTCCAGATCTTTCAAAACCTCCGGATCCGCCTTCTTCACAAACAGGCCGGCATAGGGCGTCTCTTCGGTCATATTTCCCTTGCCGTCTACAAACTGCACAAAGGGAAGGTCATATTTACGGCCGACCTGCGCGTCGTCCTCACCGAAGGCGGGCGCGATATGCACGATACCAGTACCGTCCGTCATGGTAACGTAATTGTCGCAGGTCACAAAATGGCCCTTCTTTTTCTGTTTAGCAGCCGCCTCGCCCGCACAGGCAAAGAGAGGCTCATATTCCTTTCGCTCCAGATCCGTGCCCACGTAAGTCTCCAGCACCTCATAAGCCGGTTTTCCCTCCCCGGCAAGTTTGCCGAGCACGGTATCCGCAAGTGCCTGCGCCAGATAATAGACATACCCGTCCGCCGCCTTCACTTTCACATAAGTCTCCGTGGGGTTCACACAAAGCGCCACGTTGGAGGGCAGCGTCCAGGGGGTGGTCGTCCATGCCAGGAAATAGGCGTCCTCATCTTTTAACTTAAATCTGACAATCGCGGAGCGCTCCTTCACCGCCTTATAGCCCTGCGCCACCTCATGGGAAGACAGGGGCGTACCGCAGCGGGGGCAGTAGGGTACAATCTTAAATCCCTTATACAGCAGACCCTTATCCCAGATCTGCTTGAGCGCCCACCACTCGGATTCGATAAAGTCGTCATGATAGGTCACGTAAGGATCATCCATATCGGCCCAGAAACCCACCGTACCGGAAAAGTCCTCCCACATGCCCTTATATTTCCATACAGATTCCTTACATTTACTGATAAACGGATCAAGCCCGTACTCCTCAATCTGCTCCTTGCCGTCCAGCCCGAGAAGTTTCTCCACCTCAAGCTCCACCGGAAGACCGTGGGTGTCCCAGCCCGCCTTTCTGGGCACCATGTAGCCTTTCATGGTGCGGTACCTGGGAATCATATCCTTGATAACACGGGTCAGTACATGTCCGATATGGGGTTTGCCGTTTGCCGTCGGCGGCCCGTCATAAAAGGTATAAGTAGGGCCGTCCTTGCGAGAGTCCATACTTTTCTTGAAAATATCGTTTTCTTTCCAGAAAAGGCATACCTCTTTCTCTCTGTCCACAAAATTCAGATTCGCGTCAACTTTTTGATACATAGTGTCCTTCCTTTCTATCATTGATCCGTGCGCAAATGAGCAGCTCGAAATGCTCCGCATTCCTCGCTCGCACAAAAAAAGCCCCGTCCCGTAAAAGGACGAGGCCAAAGCTCCCGCAATACCACCTGTTACGACGTACCGTCATGCGAAAATGACGATACGGTTCCCGATAACGGAGGGACGCCGTCAAAGCCTACTGTTTCACCCTGGAAATGGCGGAGGTTCAGCCTGAAACTCAGAAGTGATTTTCCCCTATCCTCTACTCGTACCGGTCTTGCACCGTCACCGGCTCGCTGCAACTTTTAAAAATCGGGTACTGTCTTCCTCAATGTCTGTGCCTATGATTGCTGTTTTTCATTTTGGCATCGAAAGCCGGAATTGTCAAGGAGTTTCTTCCTCAAATACCGCCTTTATGGAAAGTCCGGTTTCCGGCACCTCCAATTCCAGCGACATCTCACCGGCACTCTCATAACCCTCGCCGGCATCCACTTCCCATCCGGCAAAGCGATACCCCTCGTTGACCGTTACCGAAACAGTAACCGGATAATCCGTGAAATATTCTCCCTGCCATTTTCCCTCTTCGTCAAAAGTGGGGGTGATCGTATTTAGCACAACCCCTCCCGCACGGGCATCCGTGGTCTCGATCCGTACCGGCGCAGGCACACCCTCCAGTCCGAAATCCGCTTTCAGGTATCCCATCATATAAGATTTGCGATTCTCCAGGAAGGTTTTGATATTCGCCATTTCCTCTTCCAGACGGAAAGCGTAATCCTGCCCGAAAAATCTTGTATGATGTACGTCAAGAGTCTCCGCCATTCCGTCGAGATGCCCCGAAATAAGGGGATCCGTGTTCGTCGGCGAGAAAATTTCGTTGGCAAAATCCATCAGCGTAACGCTGAACGCTTCTTTAAACTCGTCGCTCTGGCACAGATTGTGAAATATGGGACTGTACTCCATCGCATAGCCAAGTGTATCGCTGGCCATATGTTCCGTGTCAAAGGAGCCGGTATTTACATCAAACAGCATCCACCGCCATCGACCGTCCTCATACGCGCCGCCGTTCTCCACCGGATCACGCACCCTCCAGAAAGCCTCGTTCGTGCCTGGCCAGTCAAGATAGCGCGCAATATAAATTTCCGTGGCATAATAATCCATACAGCTTTGCAGATCAATCACATCGCCCAGCGACGCATAATTGGAGGAGGCAGAGAAATCCGTATCATTCAGATAATTCATCATGCTGATATAGACAGACCAGTCCTCATCGCTCTCCTCCTCCGGCACACCGTTCTTGACGATCAGGACATTATCTTTGTCCACATCATAATAATGTTCCAGATAGGCGTCCGTATACCTTTCCGTAAGCCAATAAACACCCCAGTATTCGCCGTCAAGAAACATCACATAGGGCTCATAGTTCATGGTACAAAAGTTTCTGTCCCTGGTCAGTGTCGATACAAACAAATCCCTGAATTTGGCAACCGTATCCTGCCCTCCCGCAGACAACGTCAACGTATCCGCCATATAACCTGTCCCGAACAGATCCGCATAAAACCGCTTCGCCATGCCGTAATTTTCTCTCGCATAAAGATTCAGGCTTTTAGGCAGACCGCCACGGCTGCCGCCGCCCTGAATGCGGATGCCGCAGGACTGCTTTAACACGCTCTGTCTGTCCGCATTAAACAACTGTATATCCGCCGGCCTCTCCCACTCGAAACCGTGCTGAATGAAGTTTGCATGATCCTCAACGGGATTTCCGTCCTGATCAGGCTCCGTGTCGAATTTTCGTCCGAACACGTAGATGCCGTCGTCATAATCAAATAAATTATCCGGGTCTGTCACAATAGAGATCACATTCATATCCGCATAACCCGCTTTTTGGTCATAGCCGATAAAGTAACTCTCTGTTTTCAAGTCGTTAAAATTGCCGTCCATATCCTGATAGGCCGCCCGGACAACCGTGCACTTATCAATGAGATAGTCCGGCTGTTGATAGGGAATTCCTCCCATCGTAGTCTCATATGATAAATCCGTCCGCATAGAATGCACATTCGGGTGCGAAGTCGCATCGTCTATTGCAATGGGAGTTGTGTACAAGAACGCATGTTCATCCGGCACAGAACCGTCAAGCGTATAATAGATTTTCGTTCCCACCGGAGCGGAAAGCTCCAGCTCAAAAGGCTCTTCATAGAATCCCGACTCTCTGGAAAAGCGCAGACCCGCCCGGTCATATTTGTCATACAAAAGAAGCAGACCCAGAGAAGCGCATATGAACAGAAAACAAAACAGTGCACCCTTTCGACTCATCATCCTACCGTCTCTCCGGACTGCGCAACCCAATTTACGGACTGTATGCCGGGAACGGACAAAAGCGCATCCAGCACCTCTAAGTTGATTTCTCCCTTTGTAGTGATCTCGCAGATCATCTCCTCATGATCGGCATCCTTGTTGGCGGTACGCATCCGGAAACCTGTAACAAAAGGTTTTAATTTCTCTTCGAACTGTTTTCTGTCGATTGCCTGCCCTTCGCCGTTCACAATCAGCAGATATTTATTCCGTACCCCCGGCACCTTGCTTGACAGGATAAGGATCGCCGCGATAAACAGCGCCGAAGTAAATGTCAGCCGCCAGTTCTGCGAGCTGACGCACAATCCTTCCGCCATAGCCCAGAAAATAAACATGGTGTCACGGCTGTCCTTCACCGCCGTCCGGAAACGGACAATGGACAGCGCGCCGACCATACCTAAAGACACCGCAATGTTACTGCTGATCATCATCATGACTATGACGGTAATCAGATGCATGATCACCAGCGACCAGTTAAATTTCCTGTCATATACAATCTTTTCCGAGGAGATATAATATGTCAGATATATAATCATCCCCACTGCAAGCCCGCACAGTAATATGACCAGCGTCCTTTTCACGCCGTACTCGGTGCTGTTCGTATAAAAATAGTTGAGAACCTCTTCTTTTGACATGACAAATTCACTCCTCAATAATTAAAATCATAATATACCTGCCGCCCCGCGCAGTATTTACTGTAGGCGCCCTGCGTCAGATGAAACTGCGCAAACATTGCAGACAGAAAGCCCATGAGCTTACCACTGTATTTCACTTCCAGAACCACATTTTCCCGGGTGACCGGCGTATAGTGAACATCGGAAGAAAACAAATCCAGATTAGACTCGGAAGACCTGACGTTCATATCCAGCGTAATGCGCGTGTCGTACATGGGATATTTGTACGCCAGCCTGTCATATTCAATCTGCGCGACCGGGCGGTACTGTCCCTGCGCCATGATGCCGTATGCCTTCCGGCTGGTTTCGGAACTGTCGAAATAGTTTCGCAGTACCTTTATCTTTCCCCGCGAAAGCTCCCTGGCATCGGATTCGGATACGATCAAACTCAGCTTTTGCTGACGGTCGCCAGTCTTTTGCTTTATTTCCAGCTTACATAAAGACGCATCCCCGTCATAAATACGGAGGCGCACCTTTTTACGATCCATCACGCCCGCAAGTTTTTCCGCAAAATCAATATTGTTGACAGAATCAAAATAAAGGCTTCTCACCGAATACGGGCCGTCCGCACAATGACTGTCTCTTGGCAGAAGCCTGTCCAACTGCTCCCTGATCGCCAATGCCTTCCCCAGCGGAACCACATATTTGATTTCTTTTCTGAGAGAATAAAGCTCTCTGTCCATACTACCCGTTCCGTTTCCTCTCTTTCTCATAGAACCCGTATCTGAAACCAGCCTTGCCACTTGATAAATATCAACAATTATAACATCAACAAGTCCTTTTTTCAACCTCTGTACAGCCCCAGAACCACCGCGCTCTCCCTGATGCCTTTCTCCCTCCCGGAAGGATCCATATCCATTCTGGCCAGTCCCATAATACAGGCGCCCACCACAGGCTCATAACACGCCAATACCGGTTCTGCTCCCGGAAGCCGCTCTTCCATCCGTTTTATCACCCGTTTTGTGAGCGGATTCTCCTTTCCCTTAAACACGCTTCCTGCCAGCACAATCTTCTCTTCCTCCGGACTCATCTTCATCTTCCTGAGCCCGGCTTCTATACAGTCCACAATCTGCTCTGCAAATTCAGAGAGCAGGCCGCAGGTAACTTCATCACCATATTCCGCTATCATCAAAATCTGAGGCACCAGAAAACGCAGTTCATTCCGAAACGTTTTTTCCGTCATGAACCGCTTGAGCAGCGCGTCCACATCAGGCACCTGCGCCTGTTTCAAAAATAAGTTTGTCAGTTCGGTAGGCGGACACAGTCCAAGCGCCGCATCAAAAACTTTCCGCGCTGCACGAACCGCCAGCGCGCTTCCGCCCTGCGCCGCCTCCTCCATATAATCTCCGTATACGAACTGTCTTCCCTCTCTGTCAATCAGCGCGCCGTTCATCCCCGTGCCGGCGCAGATTACCACGCCGTGGGAACGCATCGTGCCGCTGTTTAAGGCGATGACCGCGTCGTTGCAGGCAAAAACCTCCACCGCCGAAAGATTTTCCTGCAATGCCTTCTTTACAAGCACATCGTCTCCCGGCCAGTCCACACCCGTAATCCCCGCCACCGTAAGCATGATGTCCTTCATCCCAATGGAAGCGCTCCGCAATGCTTCTCCCACTGCCTCACGTACCGATTCAAGGGCGCGTTCCATTCCCTCAACCGGAAAATAAGCCCCCTTCGCCGTTGCCTGTCCCACAATAAAGCCGTCCCCTCTCATAACAGCGGCTGCCGTCTTTGTGCCACCCTGGTCAATTCCGAGAATATAAACTTCCTTTCTTCCCATAATATCCCTCTTTCCCCCTAAGGCTCTTACCATATTGTGATACAATCAAAATGTAAATTATGAAACATATAAAAACCCATTCATACACACTTTGACACACATCAAAAAAAGACAGCATAAGAAAGGCAGCATATGGCTACGATATCAGATATCGCCCGTCAGGCGAATGTCTCAAGGACACTGGTTTCCCGTGTTCTGAATAACAAACCGGGCGTCAGTCCCGAAAACCGGAAAAAAATTTTGGAGGTTATCGAAGAAAACCACTACGTCCCCAACGGTCTCGCCAAATCCCTGGTTTTGCAGAGAACCAACACCATCGGCGTTATCATGGACGATCTTTGTAACGACTTTTTCTTCCATTTAATTGACGGTCTTCAGGACGCAGCGGAGGCAGAGGATTACAACATTCTTTTTTGCAGCGGGCGAAAAGATATGGCAACGCGGTTAAAATATGTGGATTACCTCACGGGCGGATGTACCGACGGTATCATTGCCTACGGCAGCCGCTTTGACGCCGAAGAACTCTTCCGTTATGTGGCTGAAAAATCGGCATGCAGCGTCCTGATTGAAAGCAACTTAAGCGACTGTGCCAGCGACAAGATCCTGTTAGACAATTTTCAAGGCGCTTACACCGCCACCGAACATCTGATCAAACAGGGCCGGAAGCACATTATCCACGTCACCTGTGACATGAATTACGACGTAGGGCTGGAACGTCTTAACGGTTTTGTACAGGCAATGCATGATTATCATATGCCCCTTGCCGCTGATTCCATTCTCTATGCCGACCATTTTGAAGGAATTGCCTACCAGCAGATGAAAAAACGTCTGTCACAGGGGGTACGTCCCGACGCCTGTTTTGCCGGAGCAGACAAACCCGCCTTCGGTGTTTTGCGGGCCGCCATGGAAGCTGGTCTTTCCCTTCCGGGTGATCTGGCTCTCATCGGTTTTGACGACGATGTCGCTGATTCAAAGGACATCCTTTTCCCCGGGCTTTCCACCATGCGCCAGCCGCTCTACGAAATGGGACAGGCGGGCGTTGCGCTTTTGATTGATAAAATCAGACACCCCGCCAGAGAGCCGTTAGCAAAAACTTTCCATGCGGAGCTGGTACTGCGGGAAACGTGTGTATAAACCATGAAACCATTCACATGTAAGAAGGAGGCTTTACCATGACAAACAAAGGTTTAAAAATTGCAACTATCGGAGGCGGCTCCAGCTATACGCCGGAACTGATCGAAGGTTTTATCAATCGTTACCAAAATCTTCCCGTAAAAGATATTTATCTGGTAGATATTGCAGCCGGCATGGAGAAATTGCAGACCGTCACCGCCCTTGCAAAGAGAATGGTCGAGAGAGCCGGCATTGATCTGCAGATTCATGCCACCACTGACAGAGCGGAAGCTCTGAAAGATGCCGATTTTGTCACGACGCAATTTCGCATAGGCCTTCTGGATGCCAGAATCCGGGATGAGAGAATCCCGCTGCGCTACGGCAGAATCGGACAGGAAACCACCGGTGCAGGAGGTTTCGCCAAAGCGCTGCGTTCCGTTCCGGTTATCCTCGATATATGCCACGACATGGAAAAGCTCTGCCCCGATGCATGGCTGATCAATTTCGCCAACCCCTCTGGCATACTGACAGAGGCGGCCCTGAACCACAGCTTCATAAAAACCATTGGCCTGTGCAACTGCCCCATCAACATGGTCAGCGACATGGCAGAAAAATTTGACTGCGAAGCGGACGATGTGTTCTGCGATTTTGTCGGCATCAACCATCTGGTCTGGGCAAAGAGGGTTTTAGTGAAAGGAAAGGATGTCACGGCAGAAGCCATTGAAAAACTATGTTCTGATTCGGCAAAAGAAGTGATGGCGAACATTCCGGAAATCCACTATGATCCCGCCTTCCTCCGTTCTCTGGGAATGGTGCCCGTAAGCTACCTGAAATACTATTATATGCAGCCGGAAATGCTGGCGGAGTGCACCCGCGCCGCCGAATCGGAGGGCTGCCGCGCAGAGGTGATCAAGCAGGTGGAAAAGGATCTGTTTGCCCTGTACCAGAGTCCTTCTCTGGATGTAAAACCGCCACAGCTTGCCAAGCGAGGCGGAGCGCGCTACTCCGATGCGGCCTGCAGTTTAATAGATTCCATTTATAATAATAAAAAAGACATACAGACTGTGAACGTCCTGAATAACGGCACAAACGCTGACCTTCCCGACAATGCTTCCATTGAGCGGAACTGTGTGATTGACCGGGACGGGGCGCATCCCCTGCATATCGGACGCACCCCCTTTAAAAATCCGCGGCCTATTACAAAATGTCAAGGCCTATGAACAGCTCACCATCGAGGCTGCCGTAAAAGGTGATTACGACTGCGCATTGCAGGCGCTCACCATCCACCCGCTGGTGGACTCCGCCACCGTCGCAAAAAAAATTCTCGACGACATTCTTGCGGAGAACAAGGCATATCTGCCACAATTTAATTGATGACAGGCTTTGCCGTGTATGTATATAATTTCCTACTCTACAAATAATAGTAAAACAATAAATAAAAATAACTACGATTTGTAGATGGAGGTTATAAGAGATGAAAGCAACAGGTATAGTCAGAAGAATCGATGATCTGGGACGTATTGTCATTCCCAAGGAAATCCGCCGCACCCTCAGAATCCGCGAGGCGGATCCCCTTGAAATATACACCGACAGGGAAGGGGAAATTATCTTAAAAAAATATTCCCCGATCGGTGAGATGGGAACCTTTGCCAAACAGTATGCGGAGAGCATGGCGCAGGTTTCCGGCCATATCGCATTGATCACGGACAGGGATCAGTTTATCGCCGTCTCCGGCGGTATGAAAAATCTGTTAGGTAAATCCATCAGCAAAGATCTGGAGGAAAAGATCGACCACAGAGAGAGCGTTGTTGCAACAAAAGGCGACCGGAACTTTATCCAGATTCACAGCGAAGTGGATAACGTTCACCACGAAGCCATCAGCCCCATTATCTGCGAGGGAGATGTCATTGGCTCCGTAATTCTGGTGGAGACAGACCATAAGTCCAGAATGGGTGAGGTGGAGCAAAAGCTGATCCAGTCTGCAGCGGGATTCCTCGGCCGGCAGATGGAACAGTAGACAGTAAATAAAAATCCGGAAGGAAGTGCAAGTACACCTTCCTTCCGGATTTTTATCTGTTTTCCTTTACAATCTCCGCCGCACCGGCAGCCATGTTTTTAATCTCGTCAAATCTGCCCTCTTTGATCAGATCCGCCTTCACCATCCAGCTTCCGCCGCAGCAGAAAATCCTGCCGGATTTCAGATACGCCGCCACGTTCTCCGCATTGATACCGCCTGTCGGCATGAATCTGACGTTTGGCATAGCCGCGCCGATAGCGTTGATCATCTTAAGTCCGCCGGAATTTTCCGCCGGAAAAACTTCATATGATCCAGACCCATTTTTACTGCCGCCATCACCTCGCTCGGGCTCTGTGTTCCGGGACAAACAGGGATATCCCTGTCCATGCAGTACTGCACAATCTCCGCGTCAAATCCGGGGGCTTCCACAAATTTTGCGCCCGCATTTACGGCTCTGTCCACCTGCTCTGTCGTGAGTACCGTTCCCGCTCCCACCAGCATATCCGGAAATTTTTCGCTCATACGGCGAATGGATTCCTCCGCTGCCTCTGTCCTGAACGTGATTTCCGCCGCCGGAAGCCCTCCCTCCATCAAAGCCCTGCCAAGAGGCTCCGCGTCCTTCGCGTCGTTTAATACAACTACAGGAATAATGCCAACTTCCTCAAACCTTTTTAAAACCTTCTCTGTCTTTTCACTGTTCATTTTATGCCAGCCATACCTTTCCTTTTTATTCTCCGTTTCTTATCTCTTCACGCGTGCGCCCGCACCCGACATGATACTTTCCACTTCCTTCAGGGACGCCATCGTGGTATCGCCCGGCGTGGTCATGGCAAGCGCCCCGTGCGCCGCGCCGTAGTTTACGGCCTTTTGCGCATCCCCCGTCTCCATCAAACCGTAAATCAGTCCGGATGCGAAAGAATCCCCGCCGCCGACTCTGTCCAAAATCTCCAGCCCCTTATAGTCGGACGCCTTGTAGATATTACCGTCCGCCCAGCAGATCGCCGACCAGTCGTTCACGGTTGCAGTATGGACGGTTCTTAGCGTGGTCGCCACCGCCTTAAAATTCGGATAAGTCTCCGCCGCCTCATTGATCATCTTCTTGTAGCCTTCCAGATTGAGTTCTTTCAGGTTTTCGTCGTTCCCCTCTATCTCAAAGCCGAGACATGCGGTAAAGTCTTCCTCATTGCCGATCATGACATCCACATATTTGGCGATTTCCTTATTCACCTCCTGCGCCTTTGCCAGTCCGCCGATGGCGCTCCACATGGAAGGACGGTAGTTCAGGTCATAGGAAACAACAGTGCCGTACTTCTTGGCCGTTTTGATAGCCGCTGTGACCGTCTCGCCCGCCTGCTCGGATAATGCCGCATAAATACCGCCCGTGTGCAGCCACCGGACTCCCAGCTCTCCAAAAATATAATCAAAATCAAAATCTTCCGGCGTCGCCTTGGAGATAGCCGTGTTGGCGCGGTCGGAACATCCAAGCGCCCCGCGGATGCCAAAGCCTCTCTCCGTAAAATTAATCCCGTTTCTGCAGATTCTTCCGATTCCGTCCGTGGGCATCCATTTGATCAGGGAAGTGTCTACGCCGCCCTGCAAAATGAAATCTTCCATCAGCTTACCCACCTCGTTGTCCGCAAACGCAGTAATGACTGCGGTTTTGAGCCCAAAGCATCTGCGAAGTCCGCGGATGACATTGTACTCCCCGCCTCCCTCCCACGCTTTAAAACTTCTGGCTGTCTTGATCCTTCCCTCGCCCGGATCGAGCCTGAGCATAATTTCCCCCAGACTGACCGCGTCGAATCTGCACTCTTCCCTGTTCCTAAGATTTAAATTCATACCGATTATTCTCCTAGTATAATAATGGTGTA
>DESQ01000012.1 GCA_002361355.1 Lachnospiraceae bacterium UBA3310 | reverse complement strand
GGGTAGAAAACTTGACACTACCTTAGATATAGTGGAGGATCCTCATATGAAAAAGATTGGTTTTAAATTTGCATCGGCAATAATTGTGCTTGCTCTGATTTCGATTATATCGCTGGGGCTTATGGCAAACAGCATGACCACGATCACGGAGAGCAGCCAGGATGTTATGAATAATGAGGTGGAGAAAATCAATCTGATTCACAGTATATATGAGGATTATCTTGACATGTATACAAATGTGTATGCCCATGTGAACGCCAAGCTGACCAGAACGATGGATAAGCGGGCCAAGGACATTCTGGAGAGACGTGAGCTTATGTGGGAATCCATGGCCGCATATGAGGAGATGATTACTTCCGATGAAGTGCGGCAGAATTATACGGCGTTGGAGGGAAGACTCCAGACTTTTGACAAGTATGTGGATACGATCATCGAATGCAGCAGGGCGAACGACAAGGATCGCGCGAATTCCCTGATTGCCAATAATCTTGGATCCTTAAACAGCACGCTGGACAAGACCATGCAGAGACTGCTGGAGTTTTCGTCGCAAGAGCTTGATGCCAGTAAAACATATTTGCAGACGAAGGCGACCAATTCTTACATATTGACTGCGATAGTCATAGTTCTGCTTGTTGTGGCGGCGGCGCTGATTATGATTATTGCGAACCGTATTATTGTGGTGCCGATCCAGAAAATTGCGCAGGTTATCAATGGCATGATTGAAGCCATACATAACAACAGGGGTAACCTGAATGAGAGAGTACCGGTGCAGACGAAGGACGAGATAGCGACGCTTGCCAGTGGTGTGAACGAATTTCTGGATATTCTGCAGGACGTGATCGGCGGGGTGATTTCCTGCGGCGAGGAGATTAACAGGCAGCAGATGAACGTCAATAAAGTGGTGGAGGAGACGAACCAGAGTGCGAACGACACTTCGGCCACCATGGAAGAACTTGCAGCAAGCATGGAGGAGGTCTCCGCTACCGTAGGTTATGTCAGTGACAACACCAGAGAGGCCGAAACTTCTGTCGGTGAGATGGTTGACAAGGCGGTGAACGGAACGAAGTTTGCGGAGGAGATCAGAACCCGCGCACAGGAACTCCAGAAGCTGGCGCAGGACAGCCGCGCTACTGCTGACAGTATGATAAAGGGGTTTGACGTGACCCTGAACGCTTCCATTGAGGACAGCCGTCAGATAGAGCAGATTGGGAATCTGACTGCGGATATCCTGGGCATTGCTTCCAAGACAAATCTGCTTGCCCTGAACGCTTCCATTGAGGCGGCGAGAGCCGGAGAAGCGGGCAAAGGCTTTGCGGTGGTGGCGGATGAGATTCGTCAACTGGCAGACAGCTCCAAAGAGACGGCAGGAAATATCCAGCAGATTTCAGAGAGCGTTGTGAAGGCGGTTATGACACTGGCGGAAAATGCCGGCAATCTGGTGAAATTTATCAATGACCAGGTAATGCCTGATTATGAGATTTTGGAACGCACGGGAGAGCAGTATCTGAACGATTCCATCACGGTGGATCAGATCATGAGCGAAATGAGGCAGTCCATGGAGAACATTGGTTCCATGATGCGCATGGTGGCGGAATCCAATGAGAACATTACGAGAAATGTGAGAGAGAGCGCACAGGGCGTTGGCGGTGTAGTGGATAACACGGCAGCGCTGGCGGAAAATATGAAAGATATTATTAAAGCATTGGATCAGGTTTCTGATGTGGTCAGCCATTTGTCTCAACAGACGGCATGTTTTGAGGGATAGAAACGGAGGACGCAGAGGCATGACTGATAATGAGGAAAGAGAAGAATCCGTAGTAGAGATGCCGGACGCTTTTCGTGAGGCCGATGAAAGCGTTCATGACAGCAATAATAATAGAAGAAAAGGCGATACCAAAGTAGGGTTGACGCTTCGCATTATAGTGGCGGCATATGTGTTGTACTTAGCATATAGTCTAATACAGAACTTTGGAAAAAACACCGGAAACGACCGTATCTTTATTGCGATAGCGATAGGCGTTTTTCTGATAGCCGGCGGCGCGATCCTGATCTTATCTGTGAAGAAACTGATCAGAAAGGAGTATATTGATGCAAACGAAGAATCAGAAGACGAAAAGCGGTAAGGGCGTTTAGCGGAAGGCAAATCTGGAGGAGATTTCTGAAAATATGGATAAGCTGCTTGCCCTGACCGGAGATGTAGAGGGGCTTGTGGGCGAATTTAAGATCTGAGAAAAAGTGATATAAAGCGGTATGCCAGGACTGTGCTTGAACACAGTCTTTTTTTTAGGAAAACCAAAAAGTTGTATTGCGTATAACTTATACAAGATGTATGTAAAAAATGAATAAAAATGTTGACAATTTATCGACGCATAGATATAATGAATATACCACTTGTAGAGAGAGTGGTAAAAATGCACAGATTAACTTGCCAAATAAACCTTCGTTAAGCAAAATGTTCCAATCTACTATTTACCAAAAAGCCAAAAAATTATAAAAACCGGCAAATTGTACAGTGTACAACTTACAGAGGGTGGCAGACAAGTTCTTTTGTGCGAAACGATTCTTTAAAGGGAGGAAAAAAGAATGAAAAAGAAAGTTTTAGGCACATTTCTGAGCGTAGCAATGGTAGCTTCCATGCTTGTAGGCTGCGGCGGCGGCGATACGGCTCCGGCAGCAGAGACAGCAGCACCTGCGACAGAGGAGGAAGCTCCTGCAGCAGAAGAGGCAGCTCCTGCAGATGATGCGGCAGCTCCTGCAGATGATGCGGCAGATGCAGCAGTGGACGAGGCAGCAGCAGCTACTTCCGGCGGCGGCAAGGTTGGCGTGGCAATGCCTACCCAGTCTTCCGAGAGATGGATCAACGACGGCGCTAACATGAAGGCACAGCTTGAGGCTCTTGGCTATGAAGTAGACCTTCAGTACGCAGAGGATGATGTACAGATGCAGGTTTCCCAGATCGAGAACATGATCGCTTCTGGCGTGAATTGCCTGGTTATCGCATCCATTGACTCTTCCGCACTTGTAAACGTAGAGGCACAGGCGAAAGAGGCGGGTATCCCGATCATCGCTTATGACCGTCTGCTGATGGACACGGATGCAGTTTCTTACTACGCTACCTTTGATAACAAGGGTGTAGGTACTGCAATCGGTAAGTACATTGAGGAGCATGCAAACCTCGATCCTGCTAATCCGCAGACCATCGAGTTCTTCATGGGTTCTCCTGATGATAACAACGCATTGTTCTTATACAATGGTCTGATGGAAGTTCTTCAGCCCTACCTTGACAATGGCGCATTGGTTTGTAAGTCCGGCAGAACTTCTTTCGAAGATACCTGTATTCTCAGATGGTCTCAGGAGACTGCACAGCAGAACTGTGAGAACTATCTGACAGGTTTCTATGCTGACGAGGATCTGGACATCTGCGCTACCGCATTTGACGGTTTCGCATACGGCTGTAAGGCAGCTCTTGAGGGCGCTGGCTACACAGATGAAAACTGGCCTATGATCACTGGTCAGGATGCAGAACTGATGGCTACCAAGAACATCATCTCCGGCAAGCAGACCATGTCCATCTACAAGGATACACGTCTCCTGGCTGAGAAGTGCGTTACCATGGTACAGGCAGTGCTTGAGGGCGCAGAGCCTGAGATCAACGATACCGAGCAGTACAATAACGGTAAGATCGTAGTTCCTTCTTATCTGTGCACACCTGTAGCAGTTGACCAGAGCAACTACAAGGAGATCATTGTAGACGGCGGTTACTACACAGAGGAGCAGTTAGCCGAGTAATATTTATAAAGATATTTTGGAGGGCGGCGGCAGTTATGCTGTCGCCCTTCTTCAATAAAAGAGAAGGGAGTTGGGAAAATGTCGGATTACATCTTGGAAATGAACCACATTGTCAAGGAATTTTCAGGTGTCCGCGCGCTGGATGACGTTAATCTGAAAGTGAAACGCGGTGAGATCCATGCCTTATGCGGTGAGAACGGAGCAGGAAAATCTACGCTGATGAACGTTCTCTCAGGTGTCTGGCCTCACGGTACATATTCCGGTGACGTTGTGTACAAGGGGGAGACCTGCAAGTTTCACAATTTGAGGGACAGTGAGGCGAAAGGTATCGTTATTATCCATCAGGAGCTTGCGCTCAGTCCGCTTTTATCGGTTGCGGAAAATGTATTTTTGGGCAACGAGCAACTGGCGGCAAAAGGGGTTATTGATTGGACAAAAACCAGGCAGCGCGCGCAGGAAATGCTTGCAAGGGTGGGTCTGGAGAACGAGAATGTGAATGTGCCGGTCAACTCGTTGGGTGTCGGCAAACAGCAGTTAATTGAAATCGCAAAAGCGATGGCGAAAAAGGTGGAACTTTTGATCCTCGACGAGCCTACGGCGGCGCTTAATGACGAGGAAAGTAAGAAGCTTCTGGATATTATGTTGGAGTTAAAGAAACAGGGTATTACCTGTATCATTATCTCCCACAAGTTAAATGAGATTGAATATGTATCTGACGCCGTGACGATCATCCGCGACGGTAAGACCATCGAGACCCTGATTAAAGGGGAGGACGATATGTCGGAGGATCGCGTGATTAAGGGTATGGTGGGGCGTGAAATGACAAACCGTTATCCGGTTCGCGAGGGCGTTAAGATCGGAGAGACGATCTTTGAGATTAAGGACTGGAACGTATACCATCCCGATGATGCGGAACGTCAGATTTTGAAAAATATCAATATCAGTGTGAGAGCGGGCGAGGTAGTGGGGCTTGCAGGACTGATGGGCGCGGGGCGTACCGAACTTGCCATGAGCGTGTTTGGCCACAGCTATGGCCAGAAGATTTCCGGAACCGTTAAAATTAACGGCAAGGAAGTGGAGATGAAGACCGTAAAGCAGGCGATTGACAGTAAACTTGCATATGTGTCTGAGGACAGAAAGGTGTATGGGTTAAATCTGATCGGTGAGATCAAGGAAAATATGACCATTGCGGCGCGTCCGAAATTCTTTTCCAAACATGGCATAATTAACGGAAATGATGAAATTGTCGCGGCGGAGGAGTACAAGAAGAGAATCAACGTCAAGGCGGTATCTATTGAACAGATTGTCGGTTCTCTTTCCGGTGGTAACCAGCAGAAGGTGGTTTTGGCGAAGTGGATGCTGACACAGCCGGATGTGCTGATTCTGGATGAGCCTACACGTGGTATCGACGTGGGTGCGAAGTACGAGATTTACTGTGTCATCAATGATCTGGCAAAAGCGGGTAAGGCGGTGATTGTCATCTCCTCCGAAATGCCGGAAATCATCGGTACCTGTGACAGAACCTATGTCCTGAACGAGGGACAGATCGCGGGCGAACTGAATCATGACGAATTGACACAGGAAAAAATTATGCAGTGTATTATGGCACATAATAGAAAGGGTGATGGAAATGAATGATAAGAAAAAAGTAGTAAATCTTGACATGAAACAGTACGGTATGTTTCTGGCGCTGATTGCCATCTATGTTATTTTTGCCATTATGACGGGCGGAAAAAACCTGTCCCCCGCCAATATTAACAACCTGATCATGCAGAACGGCTACGTGGTCATTCTGGCAATTGGTATGCTGCTTTGTGTACTGACTGGTAACGTTGATCTGGGCGTCGGCTCAACGGTAGCTCTCACTGGCGCGGCAGCCGGTATTATTCTGATTGATTATAAGATGAATATGTGGGTGGCGATCATCGTTGCCCTTCTGATCGGCCTCCTGGTAGGCATGTTTGCAGGTTTCTTTATTGCTTATCTGGATATCCCGCCTTTCGTTGTAACGCTGGCTACGATGCTGATGGGCCGCGGACTTACATACACGCTCTTAAAGGCGCAGACAAAAGGGCCTCATCCGGATAACTTCGTATATCTGGGCGCAGGCTTCCTCCCTACGGCAAAGATTGAAGTGGGCGGCGGCACACTGGATATGGTTTGTATCATCGTGGCGATTATCGCTTCCGTTGCATTGGTTCTCAATGAGATCCGCAACATCAAGACAAAAGAGAAATATAACTTTGCGACAAATCCCATGTGGCAGATCGCATTGAAGCTGGTGATCATGCTTTTCATTATCTGGTTCTGCCTTTACAAGCTGGCACGCTACAACGGACTTCCCTTTGTGCTTGTCATCATGGCGCTGTTGATTGCACTGTACGCTTTCATTACCAGTAAGACCGTTGCCGGCCGACAGATTTACGCGCTGGGCGGTAACAGAAAAGCGGCAAACCTTTCCGGTATCGATACAAAGAAAGTATTCTTCTGGGTATATACAAACATGGGTATCTTAAGTGCGGTGGCAGGTATCGTCCTCTCTGCACGTAACGCTTCCTCCACACCGAAGGCCGGCGATGGTTTCGAGATGGATGCGATTGCATCCTGTTACATCGGTGGCGCGGCAGTTGCCGGTGGTGCAGGTACCATCATGGGAGCTGTGGTAGGTGCGTTCATTATGGGTATTCTGAACAACGGTATGTCCCTGTATGGATGGTCTACGGATATCCAGAAGATCGTAAAAGGTGCGGTTCTTCTCGGTGCTGTAACGGTAGACGTACTTTCCAAGAGAAAGAAAGGTTAAATGATCTAAGTAAGATAGATATAGCAGATATGGACAGCGGGGGAACGCAGTCCTTAATAAGCAAGGGCTGCCCGAAAGGGTGGCCCTTTGCGGTTATAGCAGAGGTGCATTATGGAGAAGACAACCCCAAAGTATTTGGAGCTGGTCAGGTGGATCAATGAACAGATCGAACAAAAAAAGCTTGTTCCGGGACAAAAGATGTATTCCGAGAATACGCTGAAGGATATGTTCGGCGTAAGCCGCCAGACAGTCAGGCATGCGATTGGCGTTTTAGAGAATGAGGGCGTCATCAGGAGAATTCAGGGAAGCGGCACCTATATCAATGATAATCGTCTGGCGAATCTGACAAAACGTATGAGAGTTTCTGTTGTGACAACCTATGTGGACGGTTATATTTTCCCGAGAACCATTCAGGGGATCGAGAATGTTTTGCTGGAAGCAGGGTATTCCGTACAGATTGCCTTTACGAATAACCAGCACGGACGGGAAAAAACGATTCTGGAAGACATTATCAGCCGGGATGAGGTGTCAGGATTGATTGTGGAGCCGACCAAAAGCGGCATTCCCAATCCCAATCTGCGCCTCTACCAGGAGATACGCAAAAGACGGATTCCTGTGATTTTCATTAACAGTTATTATCCGCAGTTGAAGATTCCCCATGTGTCCATTAACGACCATATGGCGGGATGGAAAATGACAAAATATCTGATCTCCATGGGGCATGAGAAAATCGGCGGTATTTTTAAGCTGGATGACGGGCAGGGACAGTCCCGGTTTTCCGGATATATGGACGCCATGTTTGACGCGGGACTTGAGGTGGAGGACAGGCAGGTCGTCTGGGTGGACACAGAGGAGAAACAGCATTTGGAAAAAGCGGCGGACAAGGTGCTGGAGCGGTTCAAAGACTGCACGGCGGTATTTTGCTACAACGATGAGGTTGCCTTTGGCCTTTTGGATATTTTCAAAAAGAATGGCATCCGTGTCCCGCAGGACATCTCCGTGGCCAGCGTGGACGATTCAGAGCTGGCTATTTTGGGAGATGTGCCCATCGCGTCAACACCCCATCCCATGGAGAGGCTCGGCGGAAAAGCTGCTGAAAATTTATTGCGTATGATCAAGGATCCGTCTTTTGATGCAAACTATGAATTTGAGGTGGACGTGGTGCCGAGAAGCTCGGTAAGAAGATTGGACGGGACATAAAAAATATATATAATACAACTTGATCATTTGTACATACAAGTAGTAGAATGATTTTGAGAAGACAGAGGTATAGTTGTACAGAATACGCAGCAAAATTGTATACGGAATTGTACACATGTACAACTTAATATGAAAAAGAAAGAGAGGATATTGTATGAGCGCAGCAAAGAACTACAAATTTTGGTTTTGCACAGGATCTCAGGATTTGTATGGGGACGAATGCCTGAGAAAAGTGGCGGATCATTCCGCAAAGATCGCGGAAGGGTTGAATGCTTCCGGCAATCTGCCGTTCGAGGTGGTATTAAAGCCTACGCTGTTAGGGCAGGCTTCCATCCGCAAGGCCTTCAACGATGCGAACAATGATCCGGAGTGCGCGGGTGTGATCACATGGATGCATACCTTCTCTCCGGCAAAGATGTGGATTCTCGGCCTGAAAGAGTTCCGGAAGCCGCTCTGCCATCTGCACACACAGTTTAATGAAGAACTTCCTTATGACACGATTGACATGGATTTCATGAATGAGAACCAGTCTGCACACGGCGACAGAGAGTATGGACATATTGTGAGCCGCATGGGTATTGAGCGCAAGATTATCGTTGGGCACTGGGCGTCCGAGAGAGTGCAGAAACAGCTTGGAAGCTGGATGCGCACAGCGATCGGTGTAATCGAATCCTCTCACGTTCGTGTCTGCCGTTTTGGTGATAACATGAACAATGTTGCCGTGACCGAGGGTGACAAGGTAGAGGCACAGATCAAGTTTGGCTGGGAGATTGACCACTATTGTGTGAACGATGTGGTGGAGTATGTAGACGCAGTGCCTCAGGGTGATGTAAACGCGCTGGTGGAGGAGTATTACAGCAAGTATAAAATCATTGACGAAGGCAGGGATGCAGACGAGTTCAGAAGACATGTGGCAGTACAGGCACAGCAGGAGATCGGTATCGAGAAATTCCTTAAGGAGAATGACTACCACGCGGTTGTTACCCATTTTGGCATGCTGGGTGGTTTGAAACAGCTTCCGGGCCTGGCGATTCAGAGACTGATGGAAAAAGGCTATGGTTTCGGCGCGGAGGGCGACTGGAAAGTAGCGGCCATGGTTCGTCTTATGAAGCTGATGACGGCGGATGTGAAGGGCGCGAAGGGAACTTCCATGATGGAGGATTATACCTACAATCTGGTACCTGGCAAGGAAGGCATCTTACAGGCACATATGCTGGAGGTGTGCCCTTCCGTGGCGGACGGCGATATCGGAATCAAGGTGTGCCCGCTGTCCATGGGAAACAGAGAAGATCCCGCACGCTTGGTATTTACGGCAAAGGAAGGCCCTGCGGTGGCTTGCTCCTTAGTGGATCTGGGAACGAGATTCCGCCTGCTCATCAATGCGGTGGACTGCAAGAAGGTGGAGAAGCCCATGCCCAAACTGCCTGTAGGCACGGCTTTCTGGACGCCGCAGCCTAACCTTGAAGTTGGCGCGACGGCATGGATTTTGGCGGGCGGCGCACACCATACCGCATTCTCCTACGATCTGACTGTAGAACAGATGGTTGACTGGGCGGACGCGATGGGGATCGAGAGCGTTGTGATTGACAAGGACACCAACATCCGCGATTTCAAGAACGAGCTGAGATGGAATGAGGCGGCATATCGCTAATCGTATGGAAAATTGAGATTGGAGGAGGATTACGCATGGGAGCAAAAGAATGTATTGCAAGCGGTAAAGCGGTGCTGGGCATTGAGTTCGGTTCTACCAGAATCAAAGCGGTTCTGGTGGATGAGAACAACAAGCCCATCGCATCGGGGGCGCACGACTGGGAGAACAGGCTTGAAAATGGCATTTGGACTTACAGTCTGGATGATATCTGGACGGGACTGCAGGATTGTTACAAAAAGCTGACAGAGGATGTGGAGGCACAGTATGGGGAGAAGCTTGTGAAGCTTGGCGCGATCGGCTTTTCCGCAATGATGCACGGGTATATGGCGTTCAATGATAAGGATGAACTGATGGTGCCTTTCCGCACGTGGAGAAATACCATCACCGAGGAGGCTTCCACAAAGCTGACGGAGCTTTTCCATTATCATATTCCACAGAGATGGACAATCGCACATCTCTATCAGGCGATTTTGAACGGTGAGGCGCATGTGCCGGATCTGAAATTTGTGATCACACTGGCAGGCTATATCCAGTGGAAACTGACAGGCGAGAAGATTGTAGGCGTGGGTGAAGCTTCCGGTATGTTCCCGATTGACATTGCCACAGGGCAGTTTAATGAGAAGATGATCGGGCAGTTTGATGCGGCTGTTGCAGACAAGGGATTTTCGTGGAAATTGAAGGATGTGCTTCCCGCAGTCTACACAGCGGGACAACAGGCAGGCGCATTGACTGCGGAGGGTGCGAAGCTCTTAGACCCGACAGGGATATTGCAGGCAGGCATCCCCTTCTGTCCTCCCGAGGGCGATGCGGGAACGGGTATGGCGGCGACCAACAGCGTTGCACAGCGTACCGGCAATGTATCTGCGGGAACCAGCGTGTTTGGCATGATTGTTTTGGAGAAGGATCTCTCCAAGGTATATGACGCCATTGATCTTGTGACTACGCCGGACGGCAGTCTGGTGGCGATGGTACACTGCAACAACTGTACTTCCGACCTGAATGCATGGGTAAATCTCTTTAAGGAATATTCTGAACTGATGGGTATGAAGGTGGATATGAACGAGCTGTACGGCAACCTTTACCGCAAAGCTCTGGAGGGTGACGATGACTGCGGCGGCCTGCTTGCCTACAACTACTTTTCCGGAGAGCATGTGACGGGTTTCAACGAGGGGCGTCCTCTGTTTGTCCGCACACCGGATGCGAAATTTAATCTGGCGAACTTTATGAGAGTGCATTTGTTCACTTCCCTTGGCGCATTAAAGACTGGCTTCGACATCCTGTTTACGGAGGAGAAGGTGCAGGTGGATGAGATTCTCGGACACGGCGGTCTCTTTAAGACCAAGGGCGTAGGCCAGAGCATCCTTGCTGCGGCGATGAATGCGCCGGTGAGCGTGATGGAGACGGCAGGTGAAGGCGGTGCCTGGGGCATTGCGCTTCTCGCTTCTTATATGATTCACAAGGGCGCGGATGAAAGTCT
Organism: Lachnospiraceae bacterium UBA3310; assembly: GCA_002361355.1. Classification (GTDB taxonomy): domain Bacteria; phylum Bacillota; class Clostridia; order Lachnospirales; family Lachnospiraceae; genus UBA3282. The sequence continues at coordinate 38,047 of DESQ01000012.1, read as the reverse complement.
GCCTGCGTTCCTTGACAGCAAAGTGTTTGCGGGTCAGAAAGGTGAAAAGATGGAGCCGAAGGAAAGCGATGTGAAGGGCTTCAACGACTTTATGAAACTCTATAGTGCAGGGCTTGCCATCGAGAGAGCGGCGGTTGAGTCCATATAATATGTAATGAGCGCAGACTTTGAGTGCAGTTAATACAAATAATATAGGAGGGTTGAAACTGTGTTAGAGGAACTGAAAAAACGGGTTTACGAGGCAAATATGCTTCTTCCGAAATACGGACTGGTTACTTTTACATGGGGCAATGTGAGCGAGATCGACAGGGAGAGCGGCATTTTTGCCATCAAACCCAGCGGCGTCGAATATGAGAAACTTACGCCTGACGATATGGTGCTTGTGGATCTGGATGGTAAGAAGGTGGAGGGAAAATATAATCCCTCCTCCGATACGGCTACCCATGTGGAACTTTACAAGGCATTTGCAGAGATTGGCGGCGTAGTGCATACCCATTCCTCCTACGCGACAAGCTGGGCGCAGGCGGGCAGAAATATTCCCTGCTACGGTACCACTCATGCGGATTATTATTATGGGGAGATTCCCTGCTTAAGATGCCTGAATGAAGAGGAGATTGCGGACGCTTATGAGAAAAATACGGGTCTTTTGATTGTCAATGAGTTCAGGAGGATGGAGAAGGATCCGATGGCCGTACCGGCAGCGCTCTGCAAGAATCACGGGCCTTTTGCGTGGGGCAAAGATGGCCATGAGGCTGTGCACAATGCGGTAGTTCTTGAGGAAGTGGCGAAGATGGCTTACCGTGCGGAGACGATCAACGCAAGGATTCAGCCCGCGCCGCAGGAACTGCAGGATAAGCATTATTTCCGCAAGCACGGGGAGAACGCTTATTACGGACAAAGATAGGGAATTTTGCTCGAGCACGGTGACAAAATGCGGGCTTTGTGCTACACTGTATTTGGCAGGAAATCAAGTATATTGTAATGGATGGAGGATAGCGATGAACAAATTAGAGTTACAAAAAACAGCTAATGAAGTTCGTAAAGGTATCGTGACAGCGGTACACGGTGCTAAGGCGGGGCATCCGGGCGGATCCCTTTCGGCGGCAGACATTTTTACTTATCTGTATTTTGAGGAGATGAACGTTGATCCGAAGGATCCCAGAAAAGCGGACAGAGACCGCTTTGTCCTCTCTAAGGGACACACGGCGCCTGGCCTTTATTCCGCGTTGGCGAACAGAGGGTATTTCCCGGTGGAGGATCTTCCGACCCTGCGTCATTTGGGCTCCTATCTGCAGGGGCATCCCTGTATGCAGGAAACACCCGGCGTAGACATGTCTTCGGGTTCTCTGGGACAGGGAATTTCCGCGGCAGTCGGCATGGCGCTTGCGGCAAAAATGGATAACAAAACTTACAGAACGTACACGCTTCTTGGCGATGGTGAGATTCAGGAGGGTCAGGTGTGGGAGGCAGCCATGTTTGCGGGCCACAGAAAACTTGACAATCTGGTAGTGATCGTGGACAATAACGGGTTACAGATCGACGGTAAGATTGATGACGTTTGTTCCCCGTATCCGATTGATAAGAAATTTGAGGCGTTTAACTTCCATGTAATCAATATCGACGGCAATGATTTTGACCAGATCGACGCTGCGTTTAAGGAGGCGAAGGCGACCAAAGGTATGCCCACTGCTATTATTGCAAAGACGGTGAAGGGCAAGGGCGTTTCCTTCATGGAGAACAATGCAGGCTGGCACGGCAAAGCTCCCAACGACGAAGAGTATGCAACGGCGATGGCGGATCTTGAAAAGATCGGTAAAGAGTTAGGAGGTGCGAACTAATGGCAGATGTAAAGAAAATTGCAACAAGAGAAAGCTATGGTAATGCGCTTGCCGAGTGTGGTGCAGAGTTTCCGGATCTGGTAGTTTTGGACGCAGACCTTGCGGGGGCGACAAAGACAGGCGTATTCAAAAAAGCATTTCCTGACCGCCATATTGACTGCGGTATTGCAGAGTGTAACATGACAGGTATTGCGGCGGGGCTTGCGACCTGTGGTAAAATACCTTTTATCAGTTCCTTTGCCATGTTTGCGGCGGGACGTAATTTTGAGCAGGTTCGTAATTCCATCGGTTATCCGCATCTGAATGTAAAAATTGGTGCGACCCACGCGGGTATTACCGTAGGTGAGGACGGTGCGACCCATCAGTGTAACGAGGATGTGGCTCTGATGCGGACAATTCCCGGCATGACCGTTATCGTACCCTCCGATGATGTGGAGGCAAAGGCGGCCGTGCGCGCGGCAATTGAGATGAACGGCCCGGTGTATCTGCGGTTTGGCCGTGCGGCTGTGCCGGTAATCAATGACAGGCCGGATTATAAGTTTGAGATTGGCAAGGGCGTTTTGCTGAGAGAGGGCAAGGATGTGACAATCATTGCCAGCGGTATTACGGTTGCTTCGGCTCTGGATGCGGCCGAGATGCTTGCGAAGGATGGGATTGACGCTGAGGTGATCAACATTCACACCATCAAACCGTTGGATGAGGAGCTTGTGCTTCAATCTGCGAAGAAGACCGGTAAGGTAGTGACGGCTGAGGAGCATACTGTGATCGGCGGCCTTGGCAGCGCTGTCTGCGACTGTCTCTCCGAGAAACATCCTACTCCCGTTCTGCGGATTGGCATGCAGGATACGTTCGGTGAGTCCGGCCCGGCGAATGCGCTGGTTGAGAAGTATGGCCTGGACGGCAAAGGCATTTATGAGAAGGTAAAAGGTTTTGTGTAAAATGTCTGAGAGAAAGAACATTCTGTCTCCCTCCATTCTGGCGGCTGATTTTGCCAGACTGGGGGAGCAGATTAAAGAGGCTGACGAGGCCGGTGCGCAATATTTACATATTGACGTGATGGATGGCGTTTTTGTACCTTCCATTTCTTTTGGAATGCCTGTGATTCGTACGATTCGTAAGGTGACAGACCGGGTTTTTGATATGCACCTGATGATTGTGGAGCCGGAGCGGTATGTGAAGGAGTTCAAAGAATGCGGCGCGGACAGCATCACGTTTCATCTGGAAGCTACGGAGGATGCGGATGAAACCATTGACCTGATCCGGAGTCTGGACTGTCGGGTGGGTATGTCGATTAAACCCAAAACGCCGGTGGAGGCGGTCAGGAAATATCTGGATAAGCTGGATATGCTTCTGGTTATGACGGTGGAACCGGGATTTGGCGGTCAAAAATACATACCGGAGTCTACCGAGCGTATTCGTCAGGCTCGGAAGATGGCTGACGAGATGGGGCTTGCCCTTGATATTCAGGTGGACGGCGGTATCACGGTGGACAATGCGAAGGTGGTGTTGGAAGCCGGAGCGAATGTGATTGTGGCAGGTTCGTCAATCTTTCGCGGGAGTATTACGGAAAATGTGAAAAAATATTTGGCGCAGTTTTAAACTGCGCCATTTCCATTTCTTTTTTATCGTGTTTCTTTCTTTAGGATATGATATTTTGCAGCCAAATCCCTTTCCTGACAAGGAGAAATCCAATAACGCATTTGATCCAGTCCCCCATCTGCACGAACGTGTATACAGCTATCACCGGAAGAGCCGTGTAACGGCTTAAAAGAAAAGCGATCGTCACGCTGACACACCAGATAAAGACACTGTCGAAGAGGAAGGTAATAATCGTCTTTCCGCCGGAACGAAGTGTGAAGTAGGATGCGTGCAGGAAGGCATTCTGCGGCATAAAGACAGCCGTGAGCATAATAAACCAGGTGGCAAGCGACCTCGCCTCGCTGTTTGTATTGTATAACAGCGGGAAAAATTCTGCCAGACCAAGCATGACTGCCGCTATGAGAGTACAGCTAAAAACGGAGAAGGCGATCAGCTTATTATCTGTATCCCGCGCTTCCCTCATTTTGCCTGCGCCCAGAAGCTGTCCCACAATGATAGCCACGGAGTCGCCCAGTGCAATAAACACGATGTTAAAAATATTACCGATCGTATTGGAAATGTTAAGCGCGGCGATTACATTCAGGCCCCGGATGGAGTAGCACTGCGTCAGTGTCGCCATACCGGCGGCCCAGAGAGTCTCGTTTAAAAGAAGCGGCGTACCCTTCGCGATGATTTTTGCCGTAAGGCCGGCCGGTACTTTCAGGGTGCTGTAAAGCCCCTCGACAAAAGGATTCTGCTCCTTATGGCGGTGGGTATGGATCAGTACGATGGCGGCTTCCACGCATCGTGAAATGACAGTGGCGATGGCGGCGCCGCGCACACCGAGAGCCGGTGCGCCGAATTTACCGTAAATCAATATGTAATTGAATGCCAGATTGACAAACACGGCGATGACGCCCGCCTTCATGGGCAGAATGGTCTGGCCGCACTCCCGCAGCGTGCTGGCGTAAATTTGCACCAGCATAAAAGGAATCAGTCCCGGCAGCATAATTTGCAGATAGTCTCTGCCGTAACGCAGAGTGGCGGCAGCGCTCTCCGGTGTGCCATCCCCCTGCAGATAGAGGGTGATCAGGGAATCTCCGGCCAACAGGAGCAGCAGTATTGTGGTCAGAGTGATCAGGGAGAGCAGCCATATTTTAAAACGGACAGTTTGGCGGATTCCCTCCTGATTTTTCTGCCCGAAATATTGCGCGGTAAAAATACCTGCGCCGGATACGCCTCCGAACAGGCATAAATTGTAGACAAAGAGCAACTGGTTTACAATGGCGACGCCGGACATTTGCTCCGTACCAATCTGACCGATCATGATATTGTCCAGAAGGCTCACGAAATTTGTGATGCCGTTCTGAATCATAATGGGAACGGCGATGGCGAGCACCATCTTGTAAAAAGCCCTGTCTCCGATGAATTTGTGTTGTGTTTTCTCCAAAAGTCTCATTCTCCTATTCTACAGTATCCAGGACGCATTCGCAACTTGTATTTTGACGACTGGTTTAGCAAACATGAAATTTAGTGGAATTTTCGCTTGCCATTCTACGGATAATAAAATATAATAGCCGCATAAGAAAAATAAGCGACGCGAAGCGGAGAGGAAAAATGATGCAAATGCAGCTTAAAAATCTGACGGATTGTGAACAGATGGTCATGAAAACATTGTGGGACGCAGAGAAAGAACTCAGTCTGATGGAAATTACGCGGCGGGTCAACGAGGCGTATCATAGGGACTGGAAGCCACAGACGGTTTCCACGTTTCTGGCAAGGCTTGTGAGAAAATCATATTTGGAGAGCCACAGGCAGGGAAGATTGTTCTTCTATCGGATTCTGGTGCCCCAGGAAGAATATGTGGGAGAGATGGCAGAACGGTTTGTGGACTTCTGGCATCATGGAAGTGTGGAGGCTTTTCTGGAAACTTTGGAAAAACAACGCGCCAAATGATATTTTCCTGGCTGGGATGATGGTGCATTTCCTGTTCCGATGTGGTATGATAGGTAAGGTTAGGGAATGGAGATGACACGATCATGAAAAAACTGGGAAGAAATGATGCCTGTTGGTGCGGCAGCGGGAAAAAGTACAAGGCGTGCCATATGGCGATGGATGAAAAGGTGGAAGCGTATGCCCTGCAGGGACATATTGTTCCGCGCCATGATATCCTTAAGACGCCCGAACAGATTCAGGGAATCAGGGAGAGCAGCAAGCTCAATATTGCGATTCTGGATGAAATCGAGAAACAGATCCACATCGGCATGAGCACGGAGGAGATAGACAGGATTGTCAGTGACATGACGAAGGAGATGGGCGGTATTGCTGCACCGTTGGGTTATGAGGGATTTCCGAAAAGCGTCTGTACTTCCATCAATGAAGTGGTATGCCACGGCATACCTGACGAGAAGCGGTTTCTCAAGGATGGCGATATTGTCAATGTAGATGTGTCGACGATATACAAGGGATACTTTTCGGATTCCTCACGCATGTTTATGTTGGGAAATGTACCGGAGGAGACGCGCAGACTGGTACAGGTGGCGAGAGAATGCATTGACGTGGGGTTAGAGCAGGTAAAACCCTGGAATTTTCTGGGAGATATGGCGCAGGCGATCAACGATTATGCGAAGAAGAACGGCTATTCCATTGTGAGGGAGATTGGCGGGCATGGCATCGGGCTGGAATTTCATGAGGAGCCTTTTGTCAGTTATGTGACGCCGAAGGGCACGGAAATGTTGATGGTGCCGGGAATGGTGTTTACCATTGAGCCCATGGTGAATATGGGAAAGGCGGATATTTATATTGACGATGAGGATGGATGGACGGTTTACACCGACGACGGGAAACCTTCCGCACAGTGGGAGGTAACGCTGGCGGTTACGGAGGATGGCTACGAGATCCTGACTTACTAAAAATTTAGGAAGTAAATCAGATATAACGGAATTTCGTTTGTGATAGAAAAAACCAGAGTGCATCGGGGACAACGGGCACTCTGGTTTTCCTTTTTTCTAAAACTTGTGCAACATTCCGATATTGAAAAAAGCAAACGGGTTTGGTATCGTGAGGATACAATCTTTGGAGACACATTAAAGTATACTTTATTCCGCGCATTTTCTGCGCGGGTCTACGGCAGATCGCCGATGGATTCCAAATGTTGAAAGGAAAAAGAAAAGAGAATAAAGGAGGTTTTTATGCGAGAATTTATGACAAGAATGTCAGATTGTTTTAACGAGTGGAGGAATGATCCTGAGAGAAAGGAAAACCAACTTTCCCTGGTGGTGACCGGCGCTGTGGCTGTGGTGATTATCGTGCTGTTGCTCCTGCTTTTGTGGTGGGGACACAGCGTGCAGGAAAAACGGAAAGAAGAGTCGGCAAAGAAGGTGGCCGAGCTGCAAAAAGCGCAGGAATTACAGGAAGCGGGGGAAATACAGGGCGCAGAGGAGGCACAGGGACTTGTGAAAAGTACCCATGAAGAGAAACTGGCGGCGTATATGTCGGCGGATTCCGGCGAGGCGCTCCGACAGGAATATCTTACGAACACAAACGAGCTTTCAGAGAAAATAAAAGAACTGCAGACGACGATGGAGAAAGCGCAGGCGGAAATTGAGACGATAGTCAGAGAATATCGGGAGGGGGATGCAAAAGTGACGGAAAAACTTTCCGTGCTGGAGCGGGAGACCAAAACTGTCGTGGAAAATATTGCTGCGCTGGAGAGGAAGGTGACGGAGCTGTCGAATGCAGTACAGGTGATAGACGGGGAAAAGATTCCGGCAATACAGGAGCAGATCGGAGAGCTTCGGAAAGAAATAGAACAGGCGCGTACGGATATGGCAGGGGTTCACGAAAAAATCAAGGCGCTGGAGAAGGAGGACGAAAAGCTTTGGGAAAGGCTGTCCGAGGTGGAGAAGAGTTTTAAAACCGCGCTGGGAGATAATATGAAAGAAATTGACCAGCGCGTGGGCCGTCTTGTCGACGATATGGATGAGCTGGAGAGAGAACTGAAAGCGGCATTGGAAAAGATGCGTGAGAAAATGGAAACACTGGCTTCCGATTCCCTTTCCTATCGTTATGAAGAAGAGACAAACACACTGTATCTGATGCCAAAGCAGACGAATAAGTAAACAGGGAGGAAAACAAGTGAGAAAAAAGGGTTGGATTTTTACGGCCGTTTTGTGCATGGCATTATGCATGGCGATAGCGCGGCCGGCGGCGCCGTTGACTGTGTGGGCAAAAGAACTGTCTGCGGGTCAGGATGAGAAAAAGAGGGAAGCGCGGGAGCTTGCCACCCGTGGAAATATGGTGTATTGGGACGACGAAGAGAAGGCGGGGATTTATGGGGCGGATTTTATGCTCCTGCATGAAAAGCTGGCTGCCATTTCGGGGGAAATTTTTGATCCGGTATCTTATGCGCACGGAGAGGAAGCTGAGAGTGGAGAAAGCACGGCATGCGATTCGGATGAAACGCCTGCGGTGGAAGAATACGTAGTAAACGGACAGATGGAGATCATGGAAGAGGAGCCGGAAATACCGGAAGCGGAGGAAACATGGAAGGCGGATGCAGAAGAGACACCGGGAGCATTAGAAGCGGAGGAAGCATGGAAGGCGGACGAAGAAGAGACACTGGAAGTATCAGAAGCGGAGGAAACATGGAAGGCGGACGAAGAGGAAACGCCTGAGGTATCTGTTTCGGGAAACGATTGCATGATTGAGGAAGGAGAAAATGGATGAGGAAACGATTTTTATCTATGATACTGGCTATGGCAATACTGGCTGGCACATGCGGCATAGCGCTGGCGGCGGATGAAATGGGCGGTGCTACCAGAAAGGGGCTGAAATCTTACGGGAAGATAACCTATCAAAATGGCGGCGATGCGGTGGTGGTTGATTCGGCGGATTTCTATATGCTGGCGGATCGGCTTGACTTGTTTAAGCGCGGGGTGGCAGATCAGCTTACCGCCATCAATACCTATTTTACAACGGAAGACGGGATATCCCTGAAAACGGAGCAGGATATCCGAGTTGCACATACAAAGCCGTCCGGAGAAAACGCGGTTGATCCGTTGGAAGTTGATTTTGACACGCTTCTGGAAGGCATTGCGGCAAGCCAGTCCGTGCCGGCGGATGTATCGGCGGCAAAAGAAGACAATTTGTCGGCGGGAACAGCCGCATGGGTTGACGGACATTTGATTATAGGCACGGGAGGAGATAACCAGCGCCATTATCAGAACGGATATGAGGAAGGCGCTGCGGCGGGAAGCGGGAGAGGCTACAGCAGCGGCGATGTTGTAAACAACGGTAATTATACGACGACCTATACCGTTCCGGAGGATATGAAGGATGTTATCGTCTACTATTATGGCCCGGATAACGCCAGCATCAGTTTCACGCCGGCGGCACAGTATCAGGTACTGATGCGCGTCGGGCATCAGATTGACGGGGATCATACCGGGTACAGAGTGTGCAATTTTCTCTATCTTCCTGATTTGAAGGCGGGCACTGTTATAAACTACAATGGATTTGTGACGCATTTATGGTATAAATAAGCAACTGAACCCCGCGGGAATTGACAATCGGAACCCTTTAGGATAGACTTGAAGATTAGAAGGAAAGTGGAAAGGAAGCGTGTCATGAATAAGGGAAAATATTATATTACAACGGCGATTGCCTATACCTCCGGCGTCCCGCATGTGGGGAACAGCTATGAGATCGTGCTGGCGGACAGCATTGCCCGCTTTAAGCGGAAAGACGGTTACGATGTGTTCTTTCAGACGGGCACGGACGAGCATGGGCAGAAGATTGAGCTGAAAGCGCAGGAGACGGGCGTTACGCCGAAGGCTTATGTGGATCGTGTGGCGGGTGAAATTCGCAGGATCTGTGACGCGTTAAATACATCTTATGACAAATTTATCCGCACGACAGATGATTACCATGAAAAACAGGTGCAGAAGATTTTTAAGAAACTGCACGATCAGGGAGATATCTATAAAGGGTATTACGAGGGAATGTACTGTACGCCCTGCGAGTCCTTCTGGACAGAGTCGCAGCTTGTGGACGGCAAATGCCCGGACTGTGGCAGGGAAGTGAAGCCCGCGAAGGAGGAGGCATATTTCTTTAAAATGAGTAAGTATGCCGATAAGCTGATCGAGCATATCAATACCCACCCGGAATTTATTCAGCCTGTCTCCCGCAAAAACGAGATGATGAATAATTTCCTCCTGCCGGGACTGCAGGATCTGTGCGTGTCAAGAACTTCCTACAAATGGGGTATCCCTGTGGATTTCGACGACAAGCATGTGGTCTATGTCTGGATGGATGCGCTGACAAACTATATTACTGGGATCGGATATGACGCTGACGGAAACAGCAGTGATCAGTATCAAAAATTCTGGCCGGCAGATCTGCATCTGATCGGCAAGGATATCATTCGTTTCCACACGATTTACTGGCCTATTTTCCTCATGGCGATGGGAGAGCCCCTGCCGAAGCAGGTGTTCGGACATCCCTGGCTTTTACAGGGTGACGGCAAGATGAGTAAGTCCAAGGGAAATGTGATTTATGCCGACGATCTGATTGATTTCTTCGGCGTGGACGCGGTGCGTTATTTTGTGCTGCATGAGATGCCCTTCGAGAATGATGGCGTGATTACCTGGGATCTCATGGTGGAGCGCATGAATTCTGATCTTGCGAATACGCTGGGAAATCTGGTCAACAGAACCATTTCCATGAGCAATAAATATTTTGGCGGCAAGGTGGAAAATAAGAAAGTTGGTGTGGATGCGGGCGCGGAGGATGTGGACGCCGATCTGTTCCGTGTTGTCACAGAAACCTATAGCAGAGTGTCCTGCAAGATGGATGAGCTGCGGGTGGCGGATGCGATTACGGAGATCTTTACCCTCTTTAAGCGCAGCAATAAATACATTGACGAGACGATGCCTTGGGCGCTCGCCAAGGATGAGACGAAGCGCGACAGGCTGGCCACTGTACTGTACAATCTTTCCAATGCGATTTTGGTGGGCGCGTCTCTTTTAGAGCCTTATATGCCGGATACCGCGAAACGGATTTCCGGGCAGATGAACGCGCCGTTAATAGCGTTTGCCGTGCTGGAGAAGTGTGCGGCGGAGCAGGATACCGCCACGGCGTCTGCGCTCTATCCTTCCGGCACGCAGGTGACACAGACGCCCGAAATCCTTTTTGCAAGACAGGATCTTGCCGAGGTCATGGAGAAGGTGGAAGCAATGTTTGCGAAAAGAAAGGCCGGGGCAAAAGAGGAGACCGGGACAGGTATGGATGAAAAATTTGTGGATCTTGCGCCGAAGGCTGAGATCACCTATGATGATTTTGACAAATGCCAGTTTCAGGTGGGGTTGGTGCTCGAATGTGAGGAAGTGCCAAAATCAAAGAAACTTTTGAAATTCAAAATACAGGTGGGAGGCAGTACGAGGCAGATTCTCTCCGGCATTAAGCAGTACTATAAGCCGGAGGAACTTGTGGGAAAGAGAGTTATGGTGCTTGTTAACCTGAAACCCAGAGAGATCGCGGGACAGATGTCTGAGGGTATGATCTTAAGCGCGGCGGATGAGGAAGGCAATCTTGCGGTGATGACGCCCGAACGGTTCATGCCGGCAGGAGCGGAGATTTGCTAAAGGGAATGCGATTACCGGGGAAGAAAAAATGATAGAAAAACAGGAATTTTATTTTGGCTCGCGGGACGGGGAACACAAACTTCATGCGATTAAATGGATTCCGGAAACGGAGAAACCCATCTGTATTTTACAGATCGTACACGGTATGTCGGAATACATTGACCGCTACGATGCCTTTGCGCGGTTCATGGCAGGGAAAGGCATTCTTGTGGTGGGAGACGATCATCTGGGACACGGACTGTCTGTAAAAGAAGGGGAAATTCGGGGCTATTTTTGCAAAGAAGATGCGGCTACGGTGCTTGTGCGGGACGAACACAGACTCAAGAAGATGATGCAGGAACAGTATCCGGGCATTCCCTATATCATTTTGGGGCACAGCATGGGTTCTTTTATCCTGCGCAATTACCTGATGCGCTATGGCAGCGGCATAGACGGCGCCGTTATTATGGGAACGGGTATGCAGCCGAAACGTATGGTTATCTTTGCGTGGACATTTGCGACTCTGATCAGTATTTTTGCGGGGCCCAGGCATATATGCAGACGGTTGGACGAAATTCTGTTTCGCGCATACAATAAGGGGCTGAAGGCAGGCCCGCATGATTCCGGCAGTTGGGTCAGCGTAGAGCCTGCGAATGTAAAGCGTCTCAGAGAAGATCCCCTATGCCAGTTCGTCTTTACGGCAAACGGTTTTCAGACGCTGATGAAATTGATCTGGAATCTGTATGATACGGAAAAACTGCAGCAGATGCCGAAGAATCTTCCGATTCTTTTTGCGTCTGGCAAGGAAGATCCGGTTGGAAATTACGGCAGAGATGTGGAGAAAGTTTTTCACGCCTTTGAAGCGCTTGGCATGGAACAGTTGCAGTTAAAGCTCTATCCGGGCGACAGACATGAGATATTGAATGAAGCCGACAGGGAGGATGTATACGGGGACATTTATCGTTTTATTTTACAGAAGGTTACTTGATTGAGGAGAAGGTATGAAAAAATTTTTAAGACTTCTGTGTCTGGCGGCGATTCTTGGCGTGGCGTATTTAGCTGTTACCCAGCCGCGCGATGGAAAGACGCCTGCCATAGAAAATATCGGATCGGAAGCGGGGGAGATCGCGGATCAGGTGAAAGGCGTGTATGAGGAGTATGGTTCCGCCGCAGTGGAGCAGGCCGACGAAGCGCTGGGAGATGCGGTCGAACAGGCGGATCAGGTTATTGAGGAGGCTGTGGACAGCGCTGTGGAAGGTGCAAAAGAAGGTTTTTTGCAGAGCATTAAGGACAGTGTAAACGGTTTTTTTGACGGCTTATTTGCAGAAAAGGATCAGGAGTAAGGATACAAGCGACAGGAGGCTCTGCAGCGCAGCGCCTCCTTTTTTGAGAATACTTTAAAAGCTTTTGCGGATACTAAACATCTGAAACACAGGTTTCGATTAAAAATGGTAATAAGGAGGAAATTATGAAAATAGCTTTTTTCAGTACAAAACCTTATGACAGAATCTGGTTTGAACCTATGGGTAAGGAATATGGGTTTGAGATTCATTTTTATGAAGTGCCTTTTCATGAGGAGACGGTTTCTCTGGCGAAGGGATATGATGCGGTCTGTATTTTTGTAAACGATTATGTCAATGCAAATATGATTCAGCAGCTCTATGATATGCACGTGAAAGCGCTGCTGCTTCGAAGCGCCGGTTTTAATCATGTGGACGTAAAGGCGGCTGAGGATAAGATACAGGTGCTGCGTGTGCCCAGTTATTCGCCGGAGGCGGTGGCAGAATTTGCCATGACGATGCTTATGACCGTGAACCGCTATACACACAAGGCGTATAACCGGACAAGGGAGTTTAACATGAGTCTGCACGGCCTCATGGGCGTGGATTTGTACCATAAGACTGCGGGTATCGTGGGTACGGGTAAGATCGGGCAGGCCATGATCCGAATTTGCAACGGATTCGGCATGGAAGTGCTGGCGTACGATCCTTATCCCAACAAGGATCTGGAGGCGGAGTATGTGTCTGCACAGGAGCTTATGGAGCGGTCGGACGTGATTTCCCTGCACTGTCCCCTGACTTCGGAGACAAAACACCTCGTCAATGCGCAGACCATTGCAAATATGAAGAACGGCGTATATCTGGTCAACACCTCCAGAGGCGGGTTGATTGACACGGACGCGCTGATTGACGGATTGGTGGACGGAAAGTTCGGCGGCGTGGGTCTGGATGTTTACGAGGAGGAGGAAGGAATCTTTTACGAGGATAAGTCCAATGAGATCATGCGGGACGAAAACCTGGCGCGGCTCATGACTTTTCCCAATGTGCTGATCACTTCCCATATGGGCTTTTTTACCAGAGAGGCTATGCAGGCTATCGCCAAGGTAACGCTGGAAAATGCGTATGCGCTGGAAAATGGTCTTCCCCTTGTCAATAAGGTGGGGAGCGAGGCGGCTAAATAGTTGCTTTTAGTTGTAATTTCAGAAAAAATACGTTAAAATAATAAGAAGACTTAAAAAGGAGCTGCGAATCGTTTTGGAAGTGCCATATCAGATCAGGAACGCATACCGGGATGAATGGGAGGATGCCATGTCGTTGGCGTGGCGGACTTTTTTACGATTCGAGGCGGATGTCTACTCTCCTGAAGGCGTGAAGAACTTTGAGAACTTTATCACGGATTCGACGCTTTACCGGATGTTTGTCGTGGGATCCTATCAGTTATTTGTTGCGCTGGACGGAAAGAAGATCGTGGGAATGCTTACTCTCCGTGGAGGGACGCATATTTCCCTGCTGTTTGTGGATGAAAAGTATCATCGAAGGGGAATCGGGCGGGCGCTTATGCAGTATATGTCAAATTATCTCCTGACGGAGACGCAGGCATCCCGTGTGACGGTAAACGCTTCTCCTTACGGGGTTGAATTTTATCACAGGCTGGGATTTCGGGATCTGCGTCCGCAGGAGAAGAGAGACGGTATTATCTACACACCGATGGAGTTTGTGCTGTGACAGGCTTAGGGACGGGGGAAGTTTATGGAGTATATTAAAAGTAAAGACATTTATCTGCTGATGAGAGATATTTTGAAGATGATCAATCCGACCCTGATGGAACACGGGTCAAGGGTGGCGTATATCGTTTACAAGATGCTTCAGGAAGAGAACAGATACGAGGAATTTGAACTTGCGGATATTGTCATGGTTGCGACGATGCACGATATCGGCGCCTACAAAACAGAGCGCGGCAGAATCAACGACATGCTGCAGTATGAGACAAGAGACAGTATGGCGCATTCCATTTATGGATATCTTTTTTTTAAGTATCTGTCTCCGGAGCCTGACTTGTCGAGGGTGATTATGTATCATTGCAGGGACTATGAGAAACTGCAGACGGTTGATTATGCATATAAGGACGTGGCCGCCTATGTTAATATTGCCGAGAAGATAGACATTTATTCTAATACGATGGGCGATCAGTTTGACCCGCGCATGTTCCAGAAGCAGGCGGGCACAAAGCTTTCCGCGGCAGGGTTGGAGCGGTTTTACCAGTGTGACACAAAGTATAATTTAAGAGAGAAATTGAGAAGCGAAGAATATAAGGCAGAACTGCATGAAATTTCCGAATATATGATTTTCTCCAATGAGAATAAGAAAAAATTTTTGGATATGCTGATTTACTGTCTGGGGTTTGTCAGGGAAAGCATGGTGCTTGATACCGTCACCACGATTTGTATCTGTGAAGAGATTGCTTCCCGTTTATTCCTTCCGGATCATGAACGGGAAATGATTTATTATGCGGCTCTGGTTCATGATCTGGGAATGATTGCGATATCGCAGGATATCGTTATGGCGCCCAGAAAGTTAAAGCCGGAGGAGATTAAGCATGTCCGCACGCATGTGGGAATTGCGCAGGAGAAACTGGAACACAGGATGGACGCCGAGATTGTGAGCATAGCGCTGGCGCATCATGAGAGAGGGGACAAGAGCGGTTATCCGCAGCACCTGGGTGAACAGGAGATCAACATCCAGCAGGGAGTCCTACAGGTGGCGGATGTGGTGAGCGCGCTGGTCAATAAGAGAAGCTACCGGGAAGCGGCTACAAAACAGCAGGTACTTCGTTTTTTGAATGAAGAGGTTGCCAAAAAGCGTTTCAAGAAACAGATCGTCATGGTACTTTCGCAATCTTATGATGAGATTATGGCGCGGGTGAAGCAGGAGACGGCCAGTATACTGAAAATGTACCAGACGCTTAACATGCAGTATCAACAGGTAAGCACCAAATATAAAATTTAAAATAGTTTATTGTTTTACATATTTTAATATTTTTATGGTTTTTGACGACTTTGTGTGATAAAATAATATCTGGGGTTTTTGGAGAAGCATTTCATGGGCAAATTTTTTGATATGGACAGTCCTGTCATGCGGTTTTTAAATCGCGTGGGGGATTTGATGATTTTAAATTTTTTGATGATTATCTGCTGTATTCCTGTCATAACGATAGGAGCCGCTTTTACGGCAATGCATTATGTACTGCTCAAAATTGTCCGCGGGGAGGAAGGATATCTTGTCAGGGGATTTTTTAAATCTTTTCGGGCGAATTTCAGGCAGGCGACTCTTATATGGCTTCTGATGCTTTTAGTCGTGATGGTGTATATAGGAGATATCCTGATCTTTAATTACTCAGGGCTGAATTTTCCGAAAGCGCTGGTCATAGCCGTGGTGGCGGTGGCAATCCTTCTTTTGATGGTTGCTGTGTATATTTTCCCGGTTTTGGCCCGATTCGAGAATTCTGTGAAAAATACGATTAAAAATGCAATGCTGCTGGCTTTTGCCAATCTTCCGAGGACGATTTTGATGATAGTGTGCTATATACTGCCTTTTGTGATTGGCTATTTTTCAACTTACGCACTTCTCTTTGTCATCCTGTTTGGCTTTTCGGCGCCTGCCTATGCTGCGGCGTGGATTTACAGTGGTATTTTTAAGAAACTGGAGCCGGAGACGGAGGAACTTCCCTCCGATCTGGAATTCTCCCTGAAAATGGATGAGGAGACAAAAGAAATCAATGGATAATCAAAACAGGTCAAGTGTACTGCAATGGCTTATTCCAACAGGAGTTATGATGGTTGTTGTGGTCGGCATGCTGGTCAGCTTTTACTCTAAAAGTAATAGAAATGCGGAGAACTCGGTATTTAAGTCGTTGGTCTCCTCGACGGAAACCTACGGAGAGCGCTTTCAGAATCAGCTTGAAGGCGTGAGCAAAGCGGGAGAGTCCGTCAGGATACTGCTTGAAAACGAGGGTACGGAGAATACTGCCCGTGTGACAGAGTTGCTTGGCGTTGCGGCAAATGCGGCTGAAGTGGAAACGGTTCTCTACAGCGACAGCAATGGAGCGGCCGTTGACCAGGCGGGGGTGTCCCTCGACATTAGCGGGACAGCATGGTTTCAGGAGGTTCTTGCAGGGGAGCAGTCCTATATCTATGCGGAAGAGGTACAGTCGGTAGCTGTGGTAAAGCCTGTTCCCGCCGATGCGCCGCAGGGATATCTGGTACTTCTCTACCCGATGCACAAATTTGCGGATATGCTTTTGAATTCCGGATATGATTCCACCAGTTTTCTGGCTGTTGTGGATCGGGAGGGAAATGTCCTGGGGACGAGCGGTTCCACGACGAATGCCTGCCTGCAGGGTGGGAATCTTTTCTCGGCGCTCGAGACGGAGAATAAGGACAATGTCAGGCTGTTCCGCAACCGTATGGGCAATGGCTTCCGCGGGAATATTACCATGCAGACCGGTAAACAGTCTCAGGTTTTGACCTTTGCGCCGCTTAGTGCAAACCTTTGGGATATGGTGCTTGGCGTCAGCGAATCCTACGTTGACAGACAGGCAAGCTATCTGCGCGGAAATGTAAAAAATATGGTCGTGTCTCTGCTTATTGTAATCGGCGTATTCTTCTGCATTGTCATGGTGATCAATATTGTCGGTAAGATCCGCAGCAATGAAAAGAAGAAGGAGCTGGAGGACAAGGCGGATACGGATCTTCTGACCGGCTTGAGCAATAAGCTGGCAACAGAGCGGAAGATTAAGGAATATATGGGAAAGCACCCGGACACCCAGTCCATGATGTTCCTGTTTGATATCGATAATTTTAAAAAGATCAACGATACCATGGGACATGCTTTTGGCGATGAGGTGCTGCGCTCCCTTGGAAAACAGATAGGCGCAATTTTCCGGGCAAGCGATATTGTCGGTCGTGTAGGCGGCGACGAATTTATGGTTTTCCTAAAGGATATTGCGAGTGATGAGGCGATTCTGAAAGAAGCGCAGAAAGTGGAAGCCTTCTTTAAGAGCTTTCAGGCGGGCGAGTATGTGAAGTATAAGGCAACGGCAAGTATCGGCGTAGCGATCTTTCCCCAGGAGGGCGAGGATTTCGAAACGCTTTACAAGGCGGCTGACCAGGGACTGTATAAGGCAAAGAAACGCGGGAAAAACCAGTTGGCGTTTTACCGCGACAGGGCGTCTGCCGAGCAGGCGGGATCGGAAGAATAAGGATGAAAGAACAAAAGATATGCGGTACACCGAATGGCGGATGTATCGCATTCTTGCTTTTTATCTGTATATTATTTAAATGTTTTACTTAAAATTTAAGTAATAAAGAAAAAACTATAAAACTTGAATAAAAAATATTTAAAAAATGGTTGTAATTATGGGAAATGTGTGATAGACTAGCATTACGAAAACGTTTAAGTAAACAAACGTTTTTGTGTTACTATCACAGTTTCAAATTATTGATGGGAATGTTGATTCCGATCCACTCCCTGATGGTGCCCATTTATATCATCTTTTCCAGAATGGGGCTGTCAAACCATTGGTATACGCTGCTGATGCCGTATGTATCATTTGCGTTGCCTATGTCGATTTTCCTGGTAGAGGGCTTTGTGAAAGGGATTCCGATTGAGCTTGAGGAGGCGGCCGCTATTGACGGTTCGACTTTTTCTAAGACTTTATTCGGGATTATTCTGCCGGTTTGTAAGCCGATTTTGGTGACGGTTGCGATCATCAACATGTTTAGCTGCTGGAATGAATTTTCCTTTGCATTGATCCTGATTAAAGAGAGAGCGCTCTATACGGTACCGTTAGGATTGAGACAGTTTACCGGACAGTTTTCCTCTGATTATCCGAAGATCATGGCGGCTATGTTAATGACCATGGCGCCGGTTGTAATTTTCTACTTCGCGTTCAGCAAGCAGATCATTAAGGGTATGGTTGCCGGAGCCGTGAAAGGTTAAGGAAAATCTACTACATAAAAAGAATGATAAAACCGGAGATGAAAATTCGTCTCCGGTTTTTTGTGCGCAAAAAAATGCTTGACATATACCCTACGGGGGTATAGTATAAAGGCGGAGCAAAAAGGAAATCCTAAAAGGGAGGATTCGGCTATGGAACATACAAAGAATACACCCCGCGACGCGGCTGAGCAAAAAAAGTTGACGAGTCGTATCAACCGTATTATCGGTCAGTTGAACGGCATTCAAAATATGATAAATGACAACCGTTATTGCGGCGATATCCTGATTCAGATCGGCGCTGTGGAGAGCGCATTGCAGGGGCTGGGTTATCAGATCTTACAGGAGCACATGGAGACATGTGTGGTGGAGCAGGTACAGCAGGGAAACACGGCGATTATGGCAGAAGCGGTGGAGCTTATAAAAAAATTGAAATGAAGTCGATAGGAGACAGGCATGAAGACGGAAAAATTTAATGTGACAGGCATGACCTGCGCGGCTTGCAGCGCACATGTGGAGAAGGCGGTGCGCGGTGTCGCGGGCGTCGATACGGTCAGTGTCAATTTACTTATGAATAACATGATGGTTTCTTACGAAGAACCGGCTGCGGCGGAAGAGATCTGTCAGGCGGTGGCTGCGGCAGGATACGGCGCGTCTCCTGCGGGTGTACAGAAGGTACAGCGCGAGGAGTTCCTTGCGGATCGTGAGACGCCCAAACTGCGGCGCAGGCTGCTTGCGTCTTTGTGCCTTCTGCTGCCTCTTATGTATGTGTCTATGGGACATCTGATGTGGGGCTGGCCCGTGCCGGCGGCTTTTGCGCAGAACCCATGGGCGATTGCCCTATATCAGCTTCTTCTGACAGGGCTGGTGATGGTGATCAATCAGAAGTTTTTTGTAAATGGCTTTGCGGGGCTGCTTCACCGTGCCCCCAACATGGATACGCTGGTGGCGCTGGGTAGCACGGCGGCCTTTGTGTACAGCGCGGTGGTAATGTTTCGCATGGGAGACGCATATGGTGCGGGAAGTGCGGAAATGGCTATGCATTGTCTGCATGACATGTATTTTGAGTCGGCGGCCATGATCCTTACGTTAATTACGGTGGGTAAGATGCTGGAGGCTTACAGCAAAGGCAAGACGACGAACGCTGTCAAAAGCCTGATGGATCTTGCGCCGAAAACAGCGCATGTGATTCGTGATGGAGTGGAGATGACGATAGATGCGGAAGAGGTTGCAGTGGGCGATCTCTTCATTGTGAAACCGGGCGAGAGTGTCCCGGTGGACGGCGAGGTAGTTGAGGGCGAGAGTGCGGTGGATGAGGCGGCGCTCACGGGCGAAAGCCTTCCTGTGGATAAAAGCGCAGGAGACAGGGTCAGCGCGGCGACGCTGAATCAAAACGGGGCGCTTACCTGCCTGGCAACACGGGTGGGAGGAGACACGACGCTGCGGCAGATCATTGACATGGTAGAAAATGCAGTGGCGACGAAAGCGCCCATTGCACAGATTGCGGACAGGGTGTCAGGCGTTTTCGTTCCCGTAGTGATTACTCTTGCCCTGCTTACCGGAGCAGCCTGGCTGTTTGCGGGGGCGGGCATCGGGAAAGCACTTTCTTATGCAATCAGTGTGCTGGTGATCAGTTGTCCCTGCTCGCTGGGACTGGCTACGCCCGTGGCGATCATGGTGGGCAACGGCGTGGGAGCAGGGCATGGCATCCTGTTTAAGAATGCGACGGCATTGGAGCAGACAGGACGGGTAAATTTTGTGGTTTTGGATAAGACGGGGACGGTGACGGAGGGAAAGCCGCGGGTGACAGATATTTGTCCTGTTAAGGAGTCTTCGGAAGAAGAACTTTTGCGGGTGGCGGCGTCTCTGGAGCACAAAAGCGAACATCCTTTGGCAAGAGCCATCTGTGAGAGGGCCGAACAGGATCAGATTGCTCTGGGAGAAGTGACAGATTTTAAGGCGCTTCCCGGCTGGGGAGTGGAGGGCGTGCTGAAACGTCTTTCGGCAGTGGGCGGAAAGGCGGCGCTGCTTAATGAGCGCGGTCTGATGACAGAGGAATTTTTGAGGCTTGGAGAAGAGATGGCCGCGGAGGGGAAGACACCGCTTTATTTTGCGAGAGGCGGTATGCTGGTTGGGATGATTGCCGTGGCGGATGTGGCGAAGCCGGACAGCGCGCAGGCGGTAAAAGAGATGAAAGGTATGGGCATTCATGTGCTCATGCTGACAGGAGACAACCGCCGCACTGCGGAGGCAGTCCGGGAAAAAGTGGGAATCGACGCAGTTGTGGCGGATGTACTGCCGGGCGACAAGGAGGCTGTCATTAAAAAGCTGGCAGAGTATGGAAAGGTTGCAATGGTGGGGGACGGCATCAATGATGCGCCCGCGCTTACCAGTGCAGATGTGGGAATTGCGATAGGCGCAGGGGCAGATGTGGCGTTGGATGCGGCGGATATCGTTCTGGTGAAGTCAAAACTGACTGATGTGTCGGCTGCGGTCAGACTTTCCAGACAGGTGCTTAAAAATATTCATGAGAATTTGTTTTGGGCATTCTTTTATAACTGCATTGGGATTCCTGTCGCGGCGGGTATTCTGGTTCCGTTTACCGGACTCTCGTTAAATCCCATGATTGCGGCGGCGGCCATGAGCCTGTCCAGCTTTTGTGTGGTTACAAATGCCCTGCGGCTGAATTTCTTTGACCCGGGGAACGCTGCGAGGGATAAAAGGGCAAAAGAGGTTTCCATGCCGGAATTAGACGGCTTTATAAAAATAGAGGAAAAAGAACAGGGAAAGGAGAACAAAGACATGGTAAAAGTATTGGATGTGGAGGGAATGATGTGCGCGAAATGTCAGGCACATGTACAGAAAGCGCTGGAGGGCGTTGCAGGTGTGACGGCCGTGGAGGTCAGCCTGGAGAATAAGACAGCGAGTGTGACGATGGAGAGTGAAATTTCGGATGAAATGCTCTCCGGAGCCGTGACAGAGGCGGGGTACGAGGTAAAAGGATGCAGGATTGCGTAGATATTCCGAATTGGTCAATGTGCACAGGAAAGCGGCACATTCTTAGGCAATTTGCCGTGTGGATTAAAAAAAATAGGATAAAGTAAGCAATATTTACAATCGGGAACGAAATCTTTGTGGAATAGTGGTATAGCAAAGGGGAAAAAAGTCCGTTATACTAGGTTACAGATTAAAAGTCTGAGATAAGCATATTTTCAGACAAAGAGAAAAGAAAAAATCATAAAAACAGGAGGCAATCCAATCATGGCAAGTTTATCTTTAAAAAATGTCTGCAAAGTATACCCTAACGGATTCGAGGCAGTAAAAGATTTCAATCTTGAGATTGCAGATCAGGAGTTCATCATTTTCGTAGGCCCTTCGGGTTGTGGTAAGTCTACCACTCTTCGTATGATCGCTGGTTTGGAAGATATCTCTTCCGGTGAATTGAAGATCGGTGACAGAGTAGTGAATGATGTAGAGCCTAAGGACAGAGATATCGCGATGGTATTCCAGAACTACGCTCTGTATCCGCATATGTCCGTGTATGATAACATGGCATTTGGTCTTAAGCTGAGAAAAGTTCCGAAGGATGAGATCGACAAGATGGTGAAAGAAGCAGCTAAGATCCTTGACCTGACAGCTCTCCTTGATCGTAAGCCGAAGGCTCTTTCCGGTGGTCAGAGACAGCGTGTGGCTATGGGACGTGCAATCGTTCGTAATCCTAAGGTGTTCCTGATGGATGAGCCGCTGTCCAACCTGGATGCAAAGCTTCGTGTACAGATGCGTGTTGAGATTTCTAAGCTGCATCAGAGACTGGGTACTACCATTATCTATGTAACACATGACCAGACAGAGGCTATGACCCTTGGTACCAGAATCGTTGTTATGAAGGATGGCGTGGTACAGCAGGTTGATACCCCTCAGAACTTATATCAGAAACCTCAGAATTTGTTTGTAGCAGGATTCATGGGATCTCCGCAGATGAACTTCCTCGATGCTGTTGTTGAGGTAAACGGTGAAAATGTAAGCCTGAAAGTAGCAGGCCAGACCATTCCGCTTCCTCCGGCTAAGGCTAAGAAGCTGATCGACGGCGGTTATGCAGGAAAGACCGTAACATTCGGTATCCGTCCTGAGGATGTATATGATTCCGAGATGTTCATTGAGACAGCTAAGTGCGTATTTGAGTCTACCATTAAGGTATACGAACTGCTTGGCGCAGAGGTTTACTTATACTTTGATCTTGCTGAGTTCCCGATTACCGCGAGAGTGGATTCCCGTACCACAGCAAGACCTGGTGACACAGTTAAGTTTGCTTTCGATGTTGAGAAGATTCACGTATTCGACAAAGAGACAGAGCAGACCATCACTAACTAGGAAAAATGATTTTAGGGAGGGATGCCTATGCATCCCTCCCTTTTTCGCGATAGCAATACGCACTGCGATACGATGGAGGGATATATGATTTCAAGCCAGATTATTAAGACCAGCATAGAAGAACTCGGAGCTATTTCTAAGGTTGATCTCGCGGTATGGGATTCGGAAGGAAAAGAAGTTGCGGCAACATTTGAGACAGACGATATTTCTCCGGCGTTGATCTCAGGATTTGTGGAATCTCCTGCCGACAGCCAGGTGATTGGCCAGCATCATCTGCTTAAGGTTTTGGATGAGGAGTCGGTGCTTTTTGTATTGGATGCAAGGGGTATCAGTGAAGATACCTACATGATTGGCAAGATTGCGGTCAGCCAGTTACAGCATTTGATTATTGCCTATAAGGAACGTTATGACCGTAATAATTTTTTCCAAAATCTTCTGTTAGATAATATGCTTTTGGTGGATATCTATAACCGTGCAAAGAAGCTGCATATCGAGGCGGCTGTTCCCCGCGCAGTATTTCTTATTGAGACGGACAAAGAGAAAGACAGTACGGCAATGGAGCTTTTGCATGGCATGTTCAGCTCTCAGGTCGGAGATTATATTACGGCGGTCGATGAGAGTAATGTGATTCTGATTAAAGCGCTTACTTCTGATGAGCATTACGAGAGGCTGGAACAGATTGCCGAGACGATTGTGGACATGATGAATACGGAGGCGATGCTTAATGTGCGCGTTGCCTACGGTACGATTGTGGAGGAACTTAAGGAGGTATCGAAATCCTACAAGGAGGCGAAGATGGCGCTCGATGTGGGAAAGATCTTCTATGAGGAGAAGAAGGTTTCGGCATACAATACGCTGGGGATTGGACGACTGATCTATCAACTCCCGATCAATCTTTGCAGGATATTCATTGATGAGATTTTCGGGTCAAATGTGCCGGCGGAGCTGGATGATGAAATCCTGACAACTATCAATAAGTTTTTTGAGAATAACCTTAATGTGTCCGAAACCTCAAGACAGCTCTTCGTACACCGCAACACACTTGTGTATCGGATTGAGAAGCTGCAGAAGAGCACCGGATTGGATATCCGTATTTTTGACGATGCGCTGACGTTTAAGATCGCGCTGATGGTAGTCAATTATATGCGGTATTTGGATTCGTTAGATTATTAGCGCAGCATTTCGAGCCTGCTTATGCGTATAACCAGAGCGTATAAGCAGAGAAAAAGTATTCATATTTCCCATACGGCGCGCATATAGATAGATAGAAAGGCGTGGTGTGGCTATGTATCAAAAAGAAATTATTTATATGAATTTGTATAAGGACGGAAACCGCTTGGGGAACGCAGGTTTTCTCAAGGTCGAAAAAAGAGGCAAAGAAGGTAACCTCTCTCTTACCGTAAAAAATGCGCCCCGCTCCATAAGCGGCAAATTTCCGGTGCGCTATTACAGCGGCACCGACTGGAAAGAGGTGGACGGCATTGCGGTGCGGGAAGGCGGCGGCCAATGGGAAAGAAAAGAGGAGGATTCACTGGAACAAGTCAGACTGCAGATTTTATTGCCAAGCGGCTATTTGATTGAAGGAACCAGCAAGGCGGCAGAAGAGCAGGAGGAACCCAGGCGGCAGAATCGACAGGTCGAGTATATCCCTGTAGAGAGACCACAGCCGCGGGAGACCACGGTAAAGGAGATGACTGCGGCGCAGGAGACACCCGTAGTACAGGAGACCGTGAAAACCCAGCCGCCGATGTCCCTGCCCCCGGTGGAAGGCCTGAAAGAGGATAAATGGGAGCAGATACTGGATACCTATGACCAGGTTCATCCTTACGGTGATGAAAGAACCTATGTGAAATTGGAGCCTAAGGATTTTCTGATTTTATCTTCCAAATACCAGCATTTGGTAAACAATAGTTTTCTTTTGCATGGATTTTACAATTATCGCCATCTGATTTTAGGAAAAGAAAACGAAGCCTATTATCTGGGCGTGCCCGGCGTCTTTTATGAGAGAGAAAAAATGGTGGCGCTGATGTTTGGCTTTGAGGCGTTTGAGTGCGCGAGCGGCGAGCCGAAGGCGGGCGAGTTTGGATATTATCTGAGGAAGGTGGAACTGTGACAGAAGCATTTTCGTTTATATGCCCTCATAGTCGAAGGGCGGAATAAAGCTTTCCGAGGCGGTTTCCCCTTCCTGGATGAAGCCGTTTTCAATACCGATGGAGATAGCAAAATCTACTATTTTTTCATATTCCCGTGGGGAAATTCTGCGGTTTAGTCCGGGTATGTCTGCCACCTGTGGAAGAGGCGTATATTGGTTCATAATGCTGATGTAAATGCTGTTCTTATATTTTTCATGGAGATAGCGCAGAATGCGGCGGGTATCTTTGCCACAGCCCGGCAAAAGAAGATGGCGGACGATTACACCTTTTTTCATCAGAGAGTCCGTGCCATCGGTAAAGACAGGCGCACCGACCTGACGAACCATCTCGTCGATGGCGCGCGCCGCAGTCTCAAAATAATCGGGGGCATGGGAATAGCGCCCGCTCAAACCGGCGTCCTGATATTTGAGGTCGGGCAGGTAAATGTCTACAAGCCCATCCAGTTTCTTTAACGTATCTGTTTTTTCATAGGCGGAGGTATTATAGACAACGGGGACGGATAGCCCCTGTTTTTTTGCTGCTTTTAGCGTGGTTATCATTTGGGGAACAAAGTGAGTGGGCGTGACGAGATTGATATTGTGTGCGCCTTTTTCCTGTAATTCGAGAAAGATATCGGAGAGGCGGGATACGGTGATTTCCCGGCCGGAGAGTCCCTGTGCAATTTCGTGATTCTGGCAGAAGACACAGCGCAGATTACAGCCGCTGAAAAAAACGGCGCCGGAGCCGTTCGTGCCAGACAGGCAGGGCTCCTCCCAGAAGTGAAGCGCAGCTCTTGCAGCCATGAGTGCTGCTGTCTGTCCGCAGTATCCGATTTCACCGGCGTTTCTGTTGACGTGGCAGTCTCTCGGGCAGAGAGTACAGTCTGAAAGTTCTGTCAGGATGTCGTTTTCACAAGTTTTCCGATCCGTCATTTGCAATAACTCCAAAATTCAAAACCGTGCGCCTTATGTCGAACCGAAACCCATGTACGTTACCTTTACAGTTAACTCCGCCAGGCACCCTTGCGGCACATGAAAGGTTCCACTTAGTGCTGCTGTGTTCCCACCCTGACACGGTTCATGGATTCTCATTGCGCAAGACCCAAACTTCAACGCCACTTATAAAGGGCAGCTACACAAGCGCAGGCCCTCGATAAAGCATCACCCCCACTGGAGCGGATTGTGGGTACAGGGCACCGCTAACGCCCCGGCTGCACGGTTTAATCAGTATACTGTTTTTTGGCGGATTTGTCAAATTTACACCATTTTTAAATATTGATATTTATCGACAGATTGACAGAGATGTTAGATATGATAAAATAAAATTAGTCGTCAAGACGAGAAATACAGACGATAGATGTCACAAAAAGCGCCACATATACTTTGAGAGAAAAGGAGACGGAATATGGAACAGAAAAATATGACCGCATTGGATGTTTATATCAGCAAAGTGTATAAGATAGCACTGCTGTCAATTACGCTCACTTGTCTGCTTGGCGGACTTTCGAGTACAATGGATCGACTTTCGGGAGTTTATGAAAACGTCAGTCTGGCTATATTTCTTTTTTGTGATCTGACAAATGTGGCATACGTTTTGATTGCTGTTTATCTGATAAAAACGGGATATGAGAATGACGTGGTAAAATCGGAAAAATTGAAGCAGAGCAAAATCTTTTTGATTGTCATAATGCTGATACAATACAACATCCTGTTATATATGGCTCCGGTAAGGGAATTCTGGGCGTTTTCTTTTCTGTTTACGATTGTGACAGGTTTGTTTCTGGACTCAAAAGTGGTATTGATAACGAGCGTGGAGATCATGGCTTCGCTGTTGATTTCCTGGTTTGTGGACGGCGATGCCTTTTTGCCGGTAAAAGATGATTTTTTTCAATCCGCCGTTATCAACAGGGTTTTGTGTCTTATATTGACGATGATATATATCTATTTAATTGTTTATATGGTTTCGCGTCATTTGATTGAGGCGAAAAAAGAAGAGCTGGAAAAGAACAATGAAAGAGTGCAGAATGTATTGGATAGAGTGACACATATTGCCGGAGAGCTGGGAGGCGCCAGTCAGGGACTGGTGGGGACGGCACAGTCGGAAAGCGCTTCAACACAACAGTTATTTGCAATCAGTGAAAATCTTTTGGAGCATAGCGGACAAATGATAGACAAGTCGGAGCAGAGCCGGAAGAACCTGATGAATCTGGAAGAAAGCAGCCGCAATATGGAACATAAAATGCAGGATGTCAGCCGCATTTCAAAAGAATTGTCCGATATCTCCGAGTCAAATGAAAAATCCCTCAATCATCTGATGGGTATGAGCCAGGAGGTGGAACAGTCCACAGGAAAGACGAAAGAAGTTACGGATAAGCTTTTGATGGAATCAGGTGAGATTGGAGAAACGCTGAATATTATCAATGAAATTGCAGAATCCATCAACCTTCTCGCCCTGAACGCTTCCATTGAGGCGGCGCGTGCCGGAGAGGCAGGACGCGGATTTGCCGTTGTCGCGCAGGAGGTCGGACATTTGGCGGATAATACGAAAGAGTCCCTGCAAAAGGTTGGCGAGGTGGTAAACCGCGTGCAGGTGGGAACGCATAATGTTTCCGAGTTTATGAGCCAGAATGCGGAACAGCTTTTGAATCAAAACAAAGTCATTCAGGAGACGGTGGAAGGCGTTCGCACAATGATGAATTTGTTAAAGAAATCGGTGGAAGCGATTGAGGAGGCTGAAAATATCCGCGGGATTCAAACCGGTGTGATTCAGGAGACGGTAGAAATCAATGAGGATATCGCAGAACGCATTCACTCTGAAAATGAAGAATTTACCAATATAACGAGCATGGTACAGAGTAACAGAGAGGAAATACTGGAGCTGTCAACGCAGGTAGAAACCATCAATTCCATGGTAGAGGAATTGGAAAAGTTGTTGGTGGCGGAATCATAAACAGAGAAGCCGGGGCGTAAGTCCCGGCTTTAAAACTAACCGTATACAATGATATGCCGGATGATTTGGAGTATGTTCATCAATGCACCGCAGCCTCCGAGTGTGTAAAATACATATTTTCCCCATCTGTTTTTTAAGACAGGGTAGACGTTGACCAGTACGCACACGCACAGGATGACCGTAAAATAGAAAAAGGATGCGATACGCATGACAGAGGCAGATACAGTTGTTGTAAAACCGAGAGCCACGCATGGAAATAAGCCAAGTACTAACATACTTCCGGCCAGCATCCATGACAGATCGGAAAAGTCTGTCAGATATGCCAGAAAATAACACATCAGCAAGACCATAAGTAAGGCGGATGCCAGAATGGCATATTGTTCCGGCGCAGGGCATGTCTGGAACAGGGCGTCAGGATAAATATACGTCAACGTCCGGTTAGGGAGCGTATAGATAAAAAACAGATATCCTGTCCAGAAGATATCAAGAAGCAGAGGAATGCAGGAAACTGTCCGGAGGAAAACTTTTTTGGTTTTCAAACAGACGCAGACAGTTAACAACAGACAAAAGGTAAATAAAATAATGTTCGGTACGGAAATAAAGTGATAGAAAGTGGAGTTGATTCCCATGCGCAGATGCCCGCCAAGAGACATATCAAGCAGCTCCGCGGTGTCATGATATCGGGCGTCTTCCATATTTCGAATCCGGTTTCCTGGACAAACCAGAAACATGATTATATTTAATATACTGCCAAACATACCCTCGTAAAACAAAATACGAAAAGCTCTGCTCTTGGTTTTGCAATTCAGATAAACAAACAGCAGAATAACCGCCAGGGAAAAAGAGACCAAATTGCAGTTTGCACAATACAGTACGGCCAGTCCATAGAAAAGAAAGGAATACCACCTGATTGAACGGGAGGTGTCGTGCGAGGCTGCCAGGAAAAGATATAAGCTATAAAAAAGAGTAGAAAAAGTCCAGGCGTAGGCAATGGTAGTGGTCATCCAGCCGGCTGTTGCAAAGAGACAGTAGGGGAAGCCCAAAAAGAAAAACAGCCCCCACAACCTGTTAAACGAACGGGAAGCGGAATCCGGCATGCGGGCAGAAAGAATCTTCACGACCTGCATAAGATAGTGGTACAGGATAACAATCATGATGACATCAAGCGTTTTCCAAATATAATTGGGAAGCGCCTCGACGATGACTTCCACCGCATGCAGGAAGAGTGCGGAACTCCAGGAGTTCCATGTATAACGCAGATAGGCAGACAAATCATATTGGTAAGATTCCAGCATGGCGGACATGCCAACATCGTCCCAGTAGTCCGTGTGAATGAAAATATGCAATAAGCCGTATATGACAGCCAATATGATATAGTCATAATACTTATTACAGAATTTTTTAACCTGATTCATGTCCGGCCTCGCATTCTTTTATGATATAGGAAGAACCAAAGCAAATGCTTTGGTTCCCAAGCGGAGACGGAGGGATTCGAACCCTCGTGCCCCGGAGGGCTAACGCATTTCGAGTGCGCCCCGTTATGACCACTTCGATACGTCTCCATATGTATTAGATTATAATTAGAAATGAAAGTCTTGTCCACTCTTTTCTGAAATCTTTTTGGCACAGGCTTTTGACCTGCGGCCCTGTTTCGCTTGTAAAGTGAAGGGCGGTAGGCTAAAATGATGATAGGGAATTTACGGATTTTGCGGCAGATGCAGGAAAAGAGGCAGAGGGAGGCGCAGATGACACAGGACGAAAAGTACATGAGAGAGGCCATAAAGCAGGCGAAAAAAGCCTACGCTCTGGGGGAAGTGCCGATCGGCTGTGTGATCGTATATCAGGACAAGATTATCGGCAGGGGTTACAACCGCCGCAACACGGACAAAAATACGCTTGCCCATGCGGAGATTACCGCGATCAACAAAGCGAGCCGTGTAATGAAGGACTGGCGGCTGGAGGAATGTACGCTCTATGTGACGTTAGAGCCCTGCCAGATGTGTGCCGGGGCGATTGTACAGGCGAGAATTACAGAGACTGTCATAGGCGCGATGAATCCTAAGGCGGGGTGTGGCGGTTCTATCCTAAATATACTGGAAATGCCGGAATTTAATCATCAGGTGATTGTGCGCCGGGGAGTGATGGAGGAGGCGTGCCAGGATATCCTTAAAGCGTTCTTTAAGGAACTGAGAGAGAAGAACCGAATGGAAAAGTTAAAAGGCAGGGAGGCACAGACAGAGGAGGAAAAACCGTGAAATAGAAGTTGTGATAGAGGAAAAAATAAGCTATAATTGTTTGAGAGCGATTCGCTTTGCAAATCACTCTCAAACGGGAGAATGCAAAAAAGCATTCCCCGCATAGTTTTTTGAAAGGGCAGGTATAGCAAGTAAGGAGGGAACGTAATGAAGAGAATCGGAATGTTGACCAGCGGCGGGGATTGTCAGGCGTTAAACGCAGCGATGAGAGGCGTGGTGAAGTGCCTTTCCTGCAGCAGCGAGGATGTGGAGATTTATGGTTTCCTGGATGGATACAAGGGAATGATCTATGGGGATTTCCGTATTTTGACCGGTCATGATTTTGCAGGTATTTTGACAAAGGGCGGCACCATACTCGGAAGCTCCAGAACGCCTTTTAAGCTGATGCGGGAACCTGACGAGAACGGGCTGGATAAAGTGGAGGCGATGAAGCAGAATTATTACAAACTGAAGCTTGACTGTATGGTAATTCTGGGTGGCAACGGCACACATAAGACGGCAAATATGCTTCGCGAGGAAGGACTTAATGTCATTACGCTTCCGAAGACTATTGACAATGATCTGTGGGGAACGGATATGACATTCGGTTTCCAGAGCGCGGTGAATATTGCAACGGATTGTATTGACTGTATTCATACCACGGCTTCTTCTCACGGGCGCATTTTCATCGTAGAGGTTATGGGGCATAAGGTGGGGTGGCTTACTTTAAATGCCGGTATTGCAGGCGGCGCGGATATTATTCTGATTCCGGAGATCCCCTATGATATTGACAGCGTTATCAAAGCCATTGACGGCCGCAGGGAAAGAGGCTCCCGTTTCACCATCATGGCCGTGGCGGAAGGCGCGATTTCCAAGGAGGACGCGAAGCTTTCCAAGAAGGAGTACAAGGAGAAGATGAAGGATTATCCTTATCCTTCGGTTTCTTATGAAATTGCGGATCAAATCATGAAAAAGACAGGCATGGATGTGCGTGTTACAGTTCCGGGCCATACGCAGCGCGGTGGAAGTCCCTGCCCTTATGACAGAGTGTTTGCAACCAGACTCGGGGCAGAGGCCGGCAAGCTGATCTTAAAAGGCGAGTACGGTTTCATGGTGGGATACAAGAACAGGGAGATCGTAAAAGTTCCGCTGGAAGAAGTGGCCGGAAAACTCAAAATGGTATCACCTGATGCGACCATCGTGCAGGAGGCGAAGATGGTGGGTATCAGTTTCGGAGATTGATAGATGTCATACACAGCGCTATACCGTAAATTTCGTCCCAGCCGGTTCGAGGACGTAAAGGGACAGGAACATATTGTCACTACTTTGCAAAATCAGATCAAGGCGGATCGTATCGGTCACGCCTATCTGTTTTGCGGGACGAGGGGTACTGGTAAGACTTCGATTGCAAAAATTTTTGCGCGGGCAGTCAACTGTGAGCACCCCGTGGAGGGAAGCCCCTGCGGGGAATGCGAAAGCTGCAAGGGGATTGCGGCGGGCACCAGCATGAATGTGATCGAGATTGACGCAGCTTCCAACAACGGTGTGGACAATATCCGCGAGATCGTTGAAGAGGTGTCCTACTCCCCGGCGGAGGGACGGTTTAAGGTGTACATTATTGACGAGGTGCATATGCTTTCCATCGGCGCTTTTAATGCGCTTTTAAAAACGCTGGAGGAACCGCCGTCCTATGTTATTTTTATTTTGGCGACCACCGAGGTGCACAAGATACCCATTACGATTTTATCCCGCTGTCAGCGTTATGATTTCCGCAGGATTTCCATTGATACCATTGTAGGGCGGCTGCGGGAATTGATGGATAAAGAGCAGGTGCAGGTGGAGGAAAAGGCGCTGCGTTATATTGCGAAAACAGCGGACGGTTCTATGCGTGATGCGTTGAGCCTGTTGGATCAATGTATCGCTTTTCATTTTGGGCAGGAGCTGACTTACGACAAGGCGCTGGATGTGTTGGGCGCGGTGGATACCGAGGTGTTCAGCAGGCTGCTGCGTTATGTTCTGGAAGGGGATGTGACGGGATGTATCGGCCTTTTGGAGGAGATTGTCATGCAGGGCCGGGAGCTTGTACAGTTTGTGACGGACTTTACATGGTATCTCAGAAATCTCCTCCTGCTACAATCTTCTGACGACATTGAAGATATCATAGATGTGTCTTCCGACAATCTGGTTCGGCTGAAAGAGGAGTCCGGAATGCTTAAGACGGATACGCTCATGCGCTATATTCGTATTTTTTCGGAACTGTCCGGTCAGATCAAGTATGCGCCCCAGAAGAGGATTTTGATTGAAATTGCCCTGATTAAACTGTGCAGACCGAATATGGAACAGGATTATGGTTCTGTGGTGGAACGGGTCAGGGTGATAGAGGATAAGTTGGAAAACGGCGTTGCCGTAATGCCGGCGGGTGCGCAGGGGTATGCCGGAGAAGACGCCGCCAGCGCGCAGCCCCAGACGCAGGCTGTGAAGGAGAGACCGCCTTTGCCGAAGGCGATTCCGGAGGATGTGCAGGGAGTGGTTGACAGGTGGGCTTCCATTGTGGAGCAAATGTCCATGCCGATGAAACAATATCTCAGAGAGGCCGGTTTAAGTCTGGGCGGTGATAATAAATTGATGATCGTGGTGGAGGACGGCCTTGCCTCGGATTATTTTTTGAAGCAGGAAGGGCACAGGGAACTGCTGGTGCAGACACTGTCTGAGAGTGTGGGAAAAGAGATTGACCTGACGATACAGAGCGTGCCGGACAGAAATACATTTGTTCAGAATTACGTGGATTTAAGTCAGGTGATTCATATGGATATAGAAGAGGAAGAATAGCGGAGAAAACAAGTCTCCGGAATCAGAGAAAGGAAAAGAGAGCAGCATGGCAAAACGAGGCGGATTTCCGGGCGGTGGAATGCCCGGCAACATGAATAACCTGATGAAGCAGGCACAGCGGATGCAGCGTCAGATGGAGGAGAACCAGAAGGAGCTTGAAACAAAGGAATTTACGGCCAAGGCGGGCGGCGGTGCGGTTGAGGTGACCGTGACCGGTAAGCGCGAGGTGACGAAGGTGAAACTGTCCGAGGAAGTGGTAGATCCGGAGGATGTTGAAATGCTGGAGGATCTTGTGATGGCGGCGACGAATGAGGCGCTTCGCATGGCGGAGGAAGCGAATGCTGAAGTGATGAATAAGATGACGGGCGGCTTAGGGTTAGGCGGGGGTCTTCCCTTCTAAACGTCCTGATGAAAGGTTGCGTTTTGCTGACATGGAACTTTACAGCGGATATATCAATAAACTAATCGAGGAGCTGGCGGGACTGCCCGGCATCGGACACAAGTCGGCACAGCGGCTGGCTTTTCATCTGATCAATATGCCGAAGAACAGAGTGGAGCGGCTTGCAAACACGATCGTGGAGGCGAAAGAAAACGTCCGCTACTGCGAGGAGTGTTTTACGTTGACGGACAGGAATATATGCCCGGTCTGCGCGAATGAGAAGAGAGACCACAGGACGATTATGGTGGTGGAAAATGCGAGGGATCTTGCGGCTTATGAGAAGACCGGGAAATATACCGGTGTGTATCATGTGCTTCACGGCGCGATATCGCCCATGTTGGGAATTGGGCCGGGCGATATCAAATTAAAGGAATTGATGAAACGGCTGGAGGGCGATGTGGCGGAGGTCATTATTGCGACCAATTCCAGTCTGGAGGGCGAAACCACAGCGATGTATATAAGCAAGCTGATTAAACCCACAGGAATTAAGGTTACGAGAATAGCCAGCGGTGTGCCGGTGGGAGGCGATCTTGAATATATCGACGAAGTGACGCTTTTGCGCGCATTGGAGGGCCGCGTGGAACTTTGAACGGTTGGTAAAGAATATACAGGAGGGTATGGGAAATGGGGATCATTAAAGAGAAGTTCGGAACATTGAAGACAGGTGAGGAGATTTATCTTTACACGTTGAAGAATAAAAACGGCATGGAGGTGAGACTGACCAATTTCGGTGCGACTCTGGTAAATCTTTTTGTGCCGGATAAGAACGGGAAGCTGGAAGATGTGGTTCTCGGCTTTGACAACCTGGAGGACTATGTTTCCAATCCCAGCTTTTTTGGCGTGACAGTCGGGCCAAGCGCGAACCGAATCGGCGAAGCAACGTTCACATTGAACGGTAAGGAGTATCATCTGCCTGTCAATGACGGGCCGAACAATCTGCACAGCGATATGAATGACGGTTACCAGAAGCGCGTATGGGCAGTGGAGGAAGGAGAAAACAGCCTGACGTTTTCTGTCGAGGGCAAGGACGGCGAGATGGGCTTTCCGGGAAACAAAAAGGTGCAGGTGACCTTCACACTCACGGACAACAATGAATGGAAGTTGAAGTATCATGCAACTTCTGATATGGAAACGCTGATCAATTTGACCAACCATACCTATTTTAATCTGGCAGGACATGATTCTGGCAGTATAGAGGGACATCTGCTCTGTCTGCATGCGGCTAATTTCACGCCGGTACTGCCGGGAGCGATTCCCACGGGAGAGATCGCGCCGGTGGCGGGAACGCCTCTTGACTTCACGAAGAAGAAACGGATCGGCGAGGAGATTGGGGCTGACTACGAACAGTTAAAGCTGGTGCAGGGCTATGATCACAACTTTGTACTGGACGGGGCTGACGGTACAATGCGCGAGATCGCGGAAGCAGAAGATCCGAAGAGCGGTCGCAAAATGAAAGTGTTTACCACGTTGCCCGGTGTGCAGTTTTACGCGGGGAACTGCATTGACAGGCAGACCGGAAAAGGCGGTGTAGAATACGGGCCGCGCACGGGATTCTGTCTGGAGACCCAGTACTTCCCCGACAGCATCCATCATCCTGCGTTCCCGCAGGCGGTGTTCGGAGGAGATAAGGTTTACGAGTCGGAAACCATCTACGCATTTGAATAACGCATAATAAAGTAACCGAAAGGCCGTTGTGCGAAAAGCACGGCGGCTTTTTTGCGTCTTTCGTTATTCATCGCGCCTTATGGCATCTTTTTCAGAATGACTGTGCTATAATCGCCGCAGAAGCGCGAATTTACGAGTTGAGATGACAGGGGGAAAAGATGAGATCCGGATCGGCAGTTGTTCAAAACGAAGAGGAAAAAAAGAAGTACCATATTTATGTGGAGGAGTATGTTCTGTCGTATTTAAGGCGCGAGGCGGATTCATTGGAACTGTCTGAAATTTATTTTTATGGATCACGTCAGGAAAACGACAGAAAAATTTTTGTGTATGGAGCGGGACGTGATAAAGAGATTGAAGCGTTTGCACAATATGAGCCCCTTTCCGAGCTTGTGTGCCGCCTTACACAGGCGGGCCCGGTGTTCATGATAAGGGAACCGAACGGTGAATGCAATGTGAATGGCTTTGAGGTTTTTTATGAAAATAATGAAGCGATGCAGAGCTATCTTTTAGAGTGGACAGGCAGTGCGGATAAAAAACAGGATGTGGATAATGACGAGGCGCAGACGGCAGCTTTGCCAATACTGGTATCTCCGGAGGAAAAGCCTCAAAAGGAAGCTCACGGCGCGATCTCGATACAGCTATGTCTGATTTTGATGGTACTTACAGCGATTGTGGTAACATCCACCGACAGTTACGACAAAATGCAACAGTTAAATCAATCCGCAAAGGAAGTTTTTTTTGCCATAGAGAATCAGGAGGCGGAGGATACCGCTGAAGATATGGATCGTGCAAAAAATGAAAATGAAATCGTAGTGGAGCGGGATGTGACGGCAGATAGGGAGCCGGCAGAGCAAACCAGTGATGCAGAGCCTGCGGCGGATGCTGATAGGAATCTGTCAGAGATGCGTGCGAATCCGAAACTGGACGAGGAGCAGGAGGATTCCACAGAAGCGGAGGAAGAACCGGAGGAGAGCATTTTGGAACCTGTGCAGGACAAGCCGTCGGAAGAACCAGAGGATCAGAAACAGGATGCCGTTTCCGGGGAGGAAGAGGAGCAGGAGCAGCAGGATCAAGATACTGCGGAGACAGAAGAGAAACCTGAGGAGGGAGAGGAAGCGCTTTCCAGAAGCGTAACCAGATATTATGAGGTAGAGCAGGGGGACACCCTCTATACGATCAGCCGGAAAATTTACGGAGATTTTTCGAGAGTGGAGAAGATCTGCGAAGTAAATCAGATTACAGATCCTGACAAAATCCGTTCCGGGCAAAGAATAATTCTGCCGTAGAAAAGAGATGAACGCTGTGGTATAATGTACGCGATGGCAATTCGAAGAATTTTTGAGCGTGCACTGCGGGTTAGCAAGTGCATGAAGCGAAGCCCGCGAGATGAAGTGAAGCGAAATCGGGCGCGCACTGCGACTAAAATCTAAGGATACGGCGAATGGTAAATATACGGGACTATCTGAAAAAAAAAGAGAAACGAGACGGCGAGCAGCCGCAGCCCAGAATCAGTTACAGGGAAAAGATAAAAAGTCACAAGTTTACTATTTTTTATCGCACGATTCTTGCCTTGGCGCTGCTTTTGGCGGTGGGGGCCGTATTCTTTATACAGTGGCAAAACAAGGTTTACACGGAGATTGTGGAAGCCTCAAGCGTGGGAATTAAGATTCCGTCCGATGCGGAGATGATGCCGTTTGCCACTCATCTGCTCACCTACAGTAAGGATGGTATCAGTTGTATGGATACCAAAGGGAATGCGGTCTGGAACCAGACCTTTGAGATGCAGAATCCTATGGTGGACATCAATCATAATGTAGTAGCGGTTGGAGATTATAACGGAAGAGATATCTATGTGATGAATACGGAGTCTCTGTTGGGAAAAATTACAACAAACCGGCCGGTGCGCAACTTTTGCGTCTCTGCCGGTGGTGTTGTGGCAGCAGTATTGGATGATACGGATGTCACGTTGATTTATCTGTATGACTCACAGGGAAATGAATTGGTACATTTCAGGACAACCATGAGAGAAAGCGGCTATCCTGCGGAGGTATCCATTTCGCCAAGCGGAGAGCTTGTGTGTGTGTCGTATCTCTACATAGACAGCGGACAGATAAAGACCAGCGTTGCTTTTTATAACTTTGGCGCTGTGGGACAGAACAATACGGATAATTATGTGAGCGGTTATGATTATGTGAATACGGTGGTGCCTTTCACGCGGTTTCTGGACAACCAATCTCTCTTCGCGGTGTCAGACGACAGAATTATGTTTTTCAGCGGTGCACAGAAACCAGTCAGCGCGGCTGAGAAATTGTTGGACGAGGAAGTGCGCGGTGTATATTACGGAAGCGAGTATGTCGGGCTGGTATTTAACAGTAAGGAGAGCGGAAGCAGATATCGTCTGGATGTGTATCACAAGTCGGGTGACTTTGTGCGCTCCATTGAATATGATATAGAGTGCAGGGATATTGTGTTCAATGACGACCAGATTATTATTTATAATGAATCGGACTGCCGCATTTATAACAGCAGAGGGATGCAGAAGTACGCCGGAAAGTTTAACAAGACGGCGCTGATGCTGATACCGCAGAGTTCCTCTTACACATACATGGTGGTGACGCCCGATTCCATTGATACGATAGAATTAAGATAAGATGAGACAGGATATGACTTCATTCGCTTTTGCAGCGATTATACTTTTACTATTAATATGGAGAACAAAGAGAGGGTACGCCAACGGGATCATGCAGGAGATTGTGAACCTTTTGTCGGGGGTAATTTCTCTGGTGTGCGTGGCATTGGTGTTTCTGGCAATCAGCAGTGCTGCCAACAAATCCATGCATACGCTGACGGCATGTATTGTGGCGTTGGTTTTGCTTGGCATTGTCTTTAAGTTGTGCCATCTGATCTTCACGCCCCTTTTGGCGGTAGGCAACATTTCTATAGTCAGTGGTATCAATAAATTGTTGGGCGCGTTAATGGGCGCTGCAGAAGGATGTCTGCTGGCTTATGTTCTTTACAGATTGCTCGCTCATTTTGGGCTTTATGTACTTTAATCTTTCCGAGAAAAAAATTCAAAAAAATTCCTAAAAACCCGTTGACATCTAATACTCCATCTG
>DESQ01000013.1:23394-35768 GCA_002361355.1 Lachnospiraceae bacterium UBA3310 | reverse complement strand
TCAGATCCAGTACATATTCTTCCGTCTCCTTTTCACTGCACTTTCCCGTCCGCTGTCCCAGCGCATTATAAAAATAACCAGCTTCCCCGCCTCTGCCATCCCATGCTTTTTCCAGCCTGTTCGCCGCATTATAGGTATACCCGTGGAGCAGGCGGCCGTCACAGTATTCCCCCGTCAAATTGCCCCTTCCATCATAGGCATAGGTCATATGCCGGGCCGCTTCCTCCGCCCCCGATATGGAAGAAACGGTTTCCTCCAACATCCGGTTCGTACTGTCATAGGCAAATACATATCGCATGTCTTCGGCATAATCTTCCATGCAGGTACGGTTCCCAAAAGTATCATACTGATAGCTGCGCAGTCTCTTCCCGTCTTTTTCCACCCCGGTCAGCCTTTGCAGGGCGTCGTAAATATAACGATACTCCCCGCTCTCTGTAGGAAGACCGCTCCTCTCCTTCCGGACTGTCGTTTTATTACCCATAGGGTCATAGGCATAACAGAATCTTTCCAGTATCTCCCTTTGATCTTTATGCAGCAGTTCCTCCAACTGTCCCAGTTCATTGTAATGCCAGCAAGTATGATACCCGCCGGTATCCTGCTTCTCTGCAAGTCTTCCCTGCTCGTCATAACGGTAGTCGATCCGAAGCGGCGCTTCTCCCCCTGCCGTCCTCGCAAGCGAAACCGGACGCAGCATTTTATCATACTGCCATGTAAGTGTCATGCCGTCCGGATAGACCAGTTTCTTTTCTTCTCCAAAATCCCCCCATTCATAATGGATGCATCTTCCCTTATGATCTGTGACAGCTACAGGCATCCCCTGTCTGTCCCTGTCAATCCGCGTCTCTCCCAGCCAATCCTTAACTATCGCTAGCTGTCGTAAGGGTGTATAGGAAAACTCCGCCTTTCTTCCGTCGCTGTACAGGATGCTTTCCGGTTTGCCGTCCGCCGTGTAGGCATAAGCCGTCACCAGTCCTTCTCTATCCGTCCTCTCAATCATCCTGCCCAGTGCATCGTACCGGCAGTGTTCTTCCCCTGCCCCGTTCCGCACACAGATCACCCGCCCAAAGGCATCTCTTTCATATTCAGTCCTACGGTCTTCCTCCCCCTCCGCACCATATTGGCAAATCAAAATTAACCGGTCTTCCCCATCATAGATATACTCGCTCCGATTTCCCAGAGCATCCGTCACTTCTTTTAATTTGCCGCTTAAGGTATACGCATACTTCGTTACAT
Source organism: Lachnospiraceae bacterium UBA3310 (assembly GCA_002361355.1). Taxonomy (GTDB): domain Bacteria; phylum Bacillota; class Clostridia; order Lachnospirales; family Lachnospiraceae; genus UBA3282. The sequence continues at coordinate 34,535 of DESQ01000013.1, read as the reverse complement.
TTCCGCCCGCATCCGTTACAGCGCTCACATGCCCTGCGGTATCATACTCATAGGATGTTTCCTGTCCTGTACTGCTTACAACGCGCCGAATCCTTCCCACAGAATCGTATGTATAGGAAAGACCGTACCCATTTTTGTCCGTCCTTTTCTGTACCCTTCCCAACTTGTCATACTGATAAGACATCTCTCTGCCGCCCGGATAAACGCTTCTCTCCAATCTGCCGCCCGGCAGATAATAATGCCTCGTCACCCTTCCTGCTGCATCCGTGACAGCCGTCACTTTCCCCATCTCATTATATTGATAACAGATGGCATTTCCCCTGATATCTGTTTCTTCTATTAACTCTCCTGCGTCATTATACCGAAATGTCCTTTCATTCCCAGCCGCATCCGTAATACTGCTTACCTTGCCGCTTCTCCTGTCATAGGCATAGGTTGTCCTCCCGCCCGCCGGGTCGACCGCCGCTACCACTCTGTTTAAAGCGTCATACTCATAGGCCGCTTCCGACAAAATCTCCTCTCCGTCCCCAGCCCTTGTCTTAAGAAGATTTCCAACCGGATCATAGGAAAAGTCTGTCACGGCTTTACCGGCTTCTTCCTGTTCCGAAGCCATCTGTATTACCTGCGCCAAACGCCCGTCTCTGTCATATCGATAAACCATTGTCCTGCCCGTTGGGAAAACTTCTTTTTCTATTCTGCCCGACAGGTTATAAAATCTCTTTGTTTCTCGTCCCTCTTTATCTGTCAGTATTTCCGGTTTCCCCATTGCATTATAAGAAACGGTCACGACCCCGCCGTCAAAATCCTCTATCTGCACAGGCCTGCCGCTCACATCATAAGTGTAACTCCTAACATGCCCCTCCGGGTCGGTCTCGGATATAACATGATCCCGCTCGTCATACTGATAGCTTACCTGATTTCCTTCCCCATCTGTGATCAGTATCAACCGATTCAATTCGTCGTAAGCGTATGCCGTTGCCACACCATAAGCGTCGGTAATACTCTGCACATTTCCCCTTTCATCGTAGGCAATTTGCATTGCGCTTCCATCCGGCAAGATCAGTCGCTCCGGCAGTCCTTTTTCCCCATAAACCGTTTTTCTGCTCCGCCCAAGCGCGTCCACCGTTTTGATCAAATGCCCTTTTTGATCATAGGTATTCTCCTGTACCCCTTTTCCATCTATACTGAAAGAGGTTATTTTTCCGTCATTATTATATGTAAAATCCCGCCGCACACCTGACGCGTCTGTGACTCTAATCAACCGCCCCTGCCCGTCATAAGAATAAAAAGTCTGGTTTCCGTTCCTGTCCACATAGGAAGTCCGCTGATTTTTTTCATTGTATACAAATCGTTCTTCGCTATCCTGATATATCGTTCTAATGTTACGGAACTTATCGTCGCTCTCATAGGAGGTGATGAAACCTTCCTGATTCTTCGCATAGGTGCACATCCCTTCATCGTCATAGCGAAGCTCCACCACACCGCCGTCCGGCGTGGTCTGCTCCACTACACGGTTCGCACTGTCATATACATTCTTTACCACCACAATGCCCCGGGGCGTGGTCACGCTCTCCAGACGCAGATTTTCATTGTACTGATAAGTGTAGTTCTGTCCGGATGAATTGATAAACTGACACAGGATACGGTAGCGATAGCAGAGCCGGACTTCCCTGCCTGTATGATCGCTTACCCGGTACAAATTGCCTTCTATATTATATTCATAGTAAAGCGTACCACCGTTAGCGCCCCTCACTTCGGTTAGCTGACCGCTCTTATTATGAAAGAAACGATCAATATTTCCATCCTTATCTTTTCTCTGGGTAATCCTTCCATCCTGATCAAAATCATATTCCAGACCTGTCCCGCTGACATAACGGTATCCATCGGTTTCTTTTCTCAAGAGCCCGGTCATGCCCGCCAACGCATAGATGTCCCCCAGACTCCGCATACATGGCACCACCTGGCCATCACCAAGATGAAGCCACAAAACGCCGCCTTTTCTTTCCTCGATAAATATTTCGTAATTATGATGCCATCCCGCCCCGAGGCTTCCGCCCGTGTTTTCTCCCATGGAAGCATAAGTCACATGGAAAGACAGTTTTGTGATTCCCCTTATTATTAAGTCTTCTTTTTCATAAACGAAATTTCCTGTATTTACGTTTATAGGGTCAAACAGCCACTTTCTCGCCATACTTCGTATATCTGAAAGAAACATCTCCGAAAGATAACGTTTCCAGTATTCCTTCCAGTCAATTGACTGGACGCCTCCCTGTCCGGATGATTCTGGGAAAATAAGACCGCCCCTATTGCATACCAAAAAGCTGTCCGTAGTCAACGCATCGTTACCATTGATCCGTTCCGTCAAAGGAATAACGCCCGGAGTTTCCCATTTCTTCTTCAATTTCATATATTTTTCACAAGGCATCCCGCTTTTCAGCTTACATTCGCCAAAAAACGGTATATTATCTTTTGGTTTACAATCTACACTGCATGCCTTCTGCTTTCCATTTTCTATATAGTTATTGCATCCGTCTGATACATGTAAACACCCGCTCTTACTTCCACACATGCATCGTAATTTTGCCCCGTTCACCAAATAACTTTTACCCATCTTTTTCCCCCTACAGTACCGCTTCTCATGCGTAGTTCATGCTATTTTTCCATACCCGCCTCTAAAATCCCCATACACCTGTACTCCAAGAACTCCATCTGCAACTGAGACAGAATGTACCGTACCTGTGACTCGTACAGATAATCGTCCCGCGTCCCCTCATCCGCCTGAAACCGGAACAGCAGGATTTTCCTTTGATCGTCAGTAAAAAGCCTTACTCCCGTAAAGCTGTTCATGTCTCCCTCTAAAAACCCCGCTTGCACCCTGTCCAGAATCTCATAACCAAGCAGGGTAATCCGATACCCGTCCGCCATTTCTTCCACTTTTCTGTACAGTTCCGAAGGCGTCTGGATAAAATGCCCCATCCTGTGAGAATACCTTGCCGCCAGACTGTCCTTCCTGCGGTTTGACAAAACCGGAAACCGATAGCCCGCCGACTGCTCCGGTTCACCCTGCCCCAGCCGGTAAACCGCGATATCTTCCAAAGTTTCCTCCTTTGTCTTTAAGATAATCCTATTCTGCTCATACCTGATAGATAGAATATCTGCCGCCGCATCCACCAGATATCCATCCTCCGTCATTTCTTCCTGCGGCAGATAGAAGACATGCTCATAAAACACCTCATCCACGCAGGGCACTCTGTATTCTCTGGAATGAACGGCAATCTGTTGTATATTCCATAGAAGCATCATCCCTCTTTTTACCGGTTTCCTCCATCTGTCATCCTGTATCACCCAGCCTGTCTCTGGCAGATTTCCATCCTCTGTCAGGGGGATCAGGTCAAAGAAACGCTCCAGATGTCCCAGATGTACGGTCTGCCAGGGCACCTGGTTGCTGATGAAGAGGTGGTAGAGCCTGTCCATACTCTGCCAGTATCTCCCGGAAGGTCTGATTTTAAAGGAAATGGTTTCTCCCGTCGCCTCACAGATGCCTGTCAGTGTACCCATTTTCCTAAATTCCTCACAAGACTGCTCATCCGCCGCCAGATAGACAGTTTCGCAGGACTGCCCCTGTATCTTCTTTGTATCCTCCTCACAGGCAGGTAACCAGAAGGTATTGATGGGATCATAATCCTTTTTTTCAATCACCGTCATGCAGACATGAAAATAGCGCCACGGTACATCCAGTTCATTCTGTATGCGCCGTTCCAAAGCCGCATACTTTTCCTCCGACCAGGCAATCGCCCTGCCAAGACTCTCTGTCAGCAGTTGTTTCGCAAATCTGCGCTCATCCAGATCGTCGATCCGTTTTAGCTGTTCCTGTATGTAGTTTTCGTAATCAAATCCCTTTTCATCTATCATATACTGTATTCTCACTCATGGATTTTTTGGCTTCCTCTTCCGCCTTTTTTTCCGCCTCTTTTTTGGCCTCTTCCTTCTCCTTTTCTTGGGCCTCTCCCTGCGCCTTTTCCTGCTTTGTCTCCATGATATCGACTTTACTCTGGATCTCGTCCGCCCTGTTTTCCTGATTCAATTCCCCATAAATATTCTTGGCATACTGATACTGCAGCTTCGCCTGCTCGTAATCTCCCTCTTCCTCGTACACGCGGGCCAGCTCCTCAAACTCCTTCGCCTCCGACACTCTTGTCTCCACTTCCTGCTGCTTTTCATTCAGCGCCACGATCTTTTTATTCAGGAAGGAAATCTGTGCCGTATCTTCCATCTTGGTATATTTTTCCAATGCAATCAGATAAAATACCATAGCGCCGTCATAATCCCCGCCGCTGTACGCCTCGTCTCCCTGTCTGATCAGTTCCGCAGCAGCAGCCTCATCCGCCACCTGCTCGGCGCTCTGCTCCGCTTCCGCCTCCCTTGCCGCACTCCACTCCTCGTAGAGTTTCTCCAAGGCATCAAGGGCCTGCTGTTTGCCCTCCGTGAAGTAAATCGCTGACGCATCCTTCTTGGCTTCCAGATATCTCTGCTCCGCCATCTCATAACTGCCGTGGGCAAGCAGACTGTCCCCCAGTGAAATATTGTTGAAAACCTGTTCGTACCGCCCGATCTGCTGCAGCCGGTTTTCAATATATTCCGTACCTATATTGTCCGCATACCGTGTTCTGACCTTTGCCGACAGATAGGCTTCCTCCGCCTCCTCATATTTGGCCTCATCGTAGGCGTCGTCCGCCCGGATCACCGCCTCCAGACAGACCAGATAGTTGTTATAACGTTTCTGCGCCTCCTGATCCCGCAGCTTTTCCGCCAGTTCCAGCGCCTTCTCACACTCCTCTTTGGCCCTGACATAATTGTCATCTTCTATGTAGAGCTGCGCATTGGCAAAGCAATGTGCCATATCTTCCCGCTTCAAGCGCCGGTTGCGTCTCCACAAATAAAACAGTCCGCCGACTACAAGGGCGAGAACCAGGACAACCAGAACGATGGTAACGATCTTCTTGATCCGTTTTCTGCGGTTCGGATCAACAAATACTTTGTCGATATAGATGGCCGCAAACGTATAGTTATCCAGATTTTCCGGCTGTCTGGATAAAAGGAGATCCTCTACCTTATCGCATTCCTCCATAGGTTCATTTCCGGTCTCCGCAAATACGTCGGAAAGTTCCCCCTCGTCTATGTTCTCCCATATTCCCCGTGTATACAGGGTAATGATATCCCCGTCCGCCAGTTTTTTCTTCTTGGAGATAAAGGCTTTGAAATGCTCTTTTCCCAGATAGGAATACAGGTTATTCCGCTCCTCATGCTTTGCCAGTCTATCCTCCGGCAGCCGTTCTTCCTCGACCATATCCTGACTAAGCGACATATCGGAACTGGCTGTCATCATCCGCCCGTCACGGTACAGCCTGAGTCTCGTATTGCCCGCATGTCCATAGCGGAACTTTGCATAATCGGTGAGTACGACGGTAATGGAAGCCTTTAGTTTCTCATAACTCTTTCCCCGAAGCAGTTCCTTGTTGGCATATTTCAGATACCGCTTTAGTTTCCCTTTGCTGATTCCCGGCTCGTTATGGAAAGCGCTGATCACCGCTTCTATCGCTTTTTTGGCGCTTTCGGAATCCCGCATGTCCGTTATGCCGTCGGCAATCACGTAGCATGCATATTTATCTAACTCCACAAACCCGAAATAATCGTTATTCTTGAGCTTGCTGCCCTCCTCGGAGATAAAGGCGGTCTTAAAGCTGCTGTTATACTTTCTCATAAGAATCCCTCAACCAAAACAATACTTGCATTGTCTTTATCCTTCCGGCTTCCGGCATTGATTTCCTCTATGATCTCATACGCCTTCTGCTGGCACTTTTTTCTGCCCGACAATAATTCCTCGATCGTCTTCCAGTCCATTCCCTCGTAAAGGCCGTCGCTCATCAGCACTACGATATCCTTATCCCGCAGGAGGATCGGCGTATCCACGAACTCAATCTCCCGAAAGCCGTCCTGCCCCACATAGTTATACATTCTCGTATTTTCAAGAAGCTGTAATGCCTCTTCTCTGGTAATGGTTCCTTCCACAAACCGGTCTCCCGCCAATACGTCTATCGTGTGGCCCGCCGAAACCGGAACCAGATTTCCGCCCCGGTATACCGCGATCTTGACATTGCCCGCCAGTGCATAGTACAGATAGTTATCTTTGATCATCACCGCTCCCACGCTGGCGCCGCCCCGGCCATCGTCGAGCCTGTCAAGGATTTCCTTATTCATGCGATGGAAGGATTTCTGAAAAAAGTAGGCCGGATTTTCCGAAGACTTATAAAGCCGGAACATATCCCTCATGGTATCTACGGCGATTCCGGAAGAAACCTTCCCTCCGTAGTTCTTCCCCATGCCGTCAGCTAACACAGCCAGAAAACCCTCTGAGCTCTGACAGACGCCGGAGTCATCCTCCTGCACCTGTCTGTCCCCAATGGTCATTGCCCTGCCAACCTTAAATCTTCTGATCACCCTTCCCCGTTCCCTGCTCAGAAAACGCACGGCGATCAGGCATAAAAGAAACAGATAAATAAACGCAAGCATTCCCTCTTCTACTGTCATACCATATCCTCCATTTACTCCCATCGGAAATGCTCCCCGCAAAACGGAATAAACAAGAACTGACTATCCCCCATCTCAATCACATCATAGGCATTCAGATCCGTGGGCGTATATACTGCATTCCCACCCAGATAGACGATCCCGTTACTGTCTCCGGGCAGGATCACCGTTTTATTCTGTTTGGTGTCGTACACAATCACACAATGGTTTCTTCTGGATATCTTGTTATCACCCAGTATCTGGATGTCCATATCATCGGCCCGGCCCACAAAATTTTTACCCGCCATGATCTTGTAGTCCTTACCTCTCCTTGGCCCTTCCACGCATACGATCCAGCCGCATACAGGATTTTCCTCCTGTAAAAACAGGGATTCTTCCACCTCGATCTCTGTTTTTCCCGTCTCCTGTTTCTCTCTGGTCGCCGTCTCAATGTTGCAGTAGGGGCATATGGTTCCATACCTCCTGCTCGAAAACATATGTCCGTTCTGACATCTGATCAAGTTGCTCATGTTATCTTCCGTTCCTTTCCTCTAAATCTTTCTATCGTACCTTAAGCGGCGCAAGTCCCAGATAAATGACATCGCCCTTTTCTACCTTACAGGGCTCTCTGGAGGAAACCCGATAGGGCTTGTCCTCCCCGTTTCTCTGTATTCTGGTTCCGTTCTCGCTGTCCAGATCCTCTATGTACCAGCTTCCGCCGCTGTAGTTCATAACCGCATGTTCCCCATCCACAGTTCCGGCATAGTCTGTATTTTTCAGGCTGATGTCCACCTGGTTTTCCCCTTCGTCCCTGCCGAATACAATAGATGTCTTCCTGTAAATATCCCATGTGTCGGTGATATTGTTGTCCTCACCGAGCAGCAGAATTTCCGAAATCTCCGTCCTTCCCGTGTCATAGTCCCGCCGCCTGCTTTTCCCACGATCCATAAACCACAAAAACAGAAACAGGATTCCTACCGCTCCGAGGATCGTCAGGCTGACTTGCTTTTGCAGTACATTTTCCAGATACACATAGGACAAAACCATGCCGGTGATGCAGGATATGACGATGGTTATGTCAAGGGCTGCCTTTTTGTTCATAACTTTACTCCTCCCTTATCCGCTCCGCTGCCTACTGTATCCTGAACTCCCCACCGGTAAAGTAAATATCCTCACTCAAGGTCATGGTCGTCCCGCCCTGCTTCACTTGCACGATATCCTCCGCCGCGATCAGCAGAGAGGCTGCCCCGCTGGCTATGGTCATGTTATCCCCCGCCTGAATCAGGATATCCTTATCGCTGCTCATGGTAATGCCCTCCTGATCGTTCATCTCCACCATCATTCCCTGATTGTTGGTAATCAGGACAGAATCCGGCGTAAACAGGATTTCCTTCCCGTACTTCGTCTTGAAGGATTTATGATCCGGGTTCTGCCTCGCACTGTCCGTCTCCTTATGTACGGAGCTGACCACAAGGCATCTGCTCTCCTCATCTGGCACATACAGCCGCACCGTGTCTCCCACCTCCGGCATACTGTACCACCCTGTTCCGTCCGGGGAAGAATACACCGTAGCATAGGCAAACCATTTCTTCCCGTCAAAGGCCAGCCACTCGTCCCCTGCAATGTCGATCTGCACCGTATCTTTCTGTACGCCCGTCACCTTCGCCTCAAAAGAGCAGCCCGCTATCCTCTGATGCTCCGTGGGCAGCGTCCGCAGCCCCTCCTTTCTCCTGAGACGGTATTCATGCAGGCATTCAGAGCCTATGTAGCGCGTAGTGATATCATAGATAAAATATTTTCCGCCCTCATACAGCATGAAATCTCCCAGCCGGTAGATTTCCCTGTCTGTGACCGTCAGTGTCAGCATGTCCGACATCTGTAATCCTTTTACCCCATTCCCGGTTTTCTGCTGATAGGCGTGGGCATCCAGCGCGAGGGTAATATCCGGCGCCTCCCACTTCTGCTCCATACCCTCCGGCAGGCCCACCGTATAGGCGCAGCCCTTTTGCAGAGCGTCTGGAACCAGATACCCGTTATGCAGGCCGGACAGACGCTTGAAAAATGCCCAGTCCGTCTCATGGTACTGCACAAGCACCCCTTCCGTCCTGTCGTTTTCCCCCTCTGTATAACTAACCTTCCCTCCCATATAAGCAGCGGTAATTCGGTTAAAAAGCAGGCTGCAGGCGGAATCCCTGTTCTGGAATACCCGGAAATGCTCTTTCTCATCCATCAGGACGGTGCCGCTCTTCGCCTCCAGACGCAGCATCGTCTCGTAACCGTCCTGCCCCATGGAAAAATCCGTCACAATGCCACAGAAAAGGTCGGTATTCATCCCACCCTCTCCCTGTGCCGTCACTTTGATCCACGTGTCGACAGACAGTACGCCCAGATACTCTTCCCTCTTGTCGTCCCTGATGCGCATGGTGATTTTCGCCTCCGCGTGGCAGTTCAGGCCTTTATGGATCTCCACGTCCTGTAAAGCCACATAGGCAAACGGTTCTACTTTAATCTGATAATCCCTCATCGTTTCCTCCTCCCTTTTTCTCTATGGTTTCCAATATTTCCTCTCTGTTTCTTCTCATACATCTACTTGTCCATTTCCTCTTTTTCCAAAATAAAATTCTGTCCGGTCAGCATAGAATGCATAATCAGCTTGTCCTCGCCTTCCAGCGTGTAAAACTGCTGCCATGGGAAAAGCTCATTGTAAAAAACATCATTAATCTTCTCATAATACTCTTCACCGATTGCCTCCCGCAGCCTCTCATTCATACTTATCATATACATGTCTGGATATTCTTCCTTGTTGTTCCCATCCGTTAAAACTGATTCACAATGATATTCCGGATGTGTATCACGGTACTCTGTGATCATGCATTCCTCCGCAGGCAGTTTTCGATCCTCTCTTATTCCCCTCCTTCTCTCTGAATCACAGGTTACAAAAAGTTCCCTCTGAATCACGACCTTTTTCCCTATCATCTGCTCCGCTTCCTCCGAAGTCAGTACCGTTTCACTTATGTCTTCATAATTCTCCGCAGGGCAAAACCGGGTAACCCGATACTCTCCAAAATACCTGTTTGGCGCGTAATAATCCCCTATCTGAGAAAGATGGCAAAAGCGCCCGTCTCCCGTCTGGTAAAAAACACTTACGAGTCCTCCTCCCTGCAGTCCGGCATCAATGGTATTGGAAAGGATTGCCCATATATCCTGCCGTCCGTCCTGATTCAAATCTTCCACAAAAATATCCAAAAAAGAGAGCCCATTAACACAACTGTCCTCATATAATATATTTCCTTCCTCATCCGTAAGGTAAAAGACCGGATACGAATGATTATCATCAATTGTTGCAGAGATCAGATTGACCTCTCCCCATGTTTCCAAATAAACCGTTGCAGAAAACAGGTCATCATTCAATGCTACAGATATATCCGAAAAATGATAAGGGCGGAATTGATAGCACATATCAATATCCAGTTGATCACATTTAACCCCGGCCTCTATTCTGTCATGTTCCTGAAACAAAAATACTGCTTCCGCCTGACAGCCCTCATACTGGAATGTGCACCGTCAACAATCCATGACTTCCACAAAAAAGAACTGTATTCACAATCTGTTTCCCTTTTTTCTGCATAGTCTGTTTGATGGCAACCGGCAGTGAACAGCAAAAAAGCACAGGTAATCATGCACACTGATCTGCGAATCATTCTTTTCATGGTTCTTCCCACACTCCTTGTTTCTCTATAGTTTCCAATACCCTCAGTACCATCGGTTTCCACCTGTCATACTGGGGAAAGCTGCAATGAAAATTCCCCAAAATTAACTGTCCCGGTAGTTCAAACAGGAAAAGCAGGCAGTACAGGCTTCCGTCCAGACAGAATGTCTTGCAGTCCATCCACGGCACTTTCATATCTCCCGTCATCACTATGCCCGTATCATAAAAGACAGCCTGTTTCCACACCTTATGCATATCCGCCCGCAGGTTTTCCATCCTCTGCTCCGTTTTCTCCCCCTCCGCCGCCTGTCCGGCAAGGCTGAAAGTAAACGTGGCGTCCGCATTTTCATCTGTCATAACCACGTCCGGATGTATAAGACTCCTGTATTTGGCATATCTGTGCTCCCGCTTCATATCATGCAGATTCGCCGGAAGCATAATGGTGCAGAGCCCGTCATACAATGATACTTCCTGAAATCCCTGCTGTTCCCGTGCCTGTGCGTCTGGCTGTTCCTGCCTGTATTTTCTTCTAAGCTCTAAGATGAGCTGATCGGTTTTCTTCTGCATAAGTTTCTCCTGCTTTCTGGTGACAAATCATTGTTCCAGCCTTTATCTGCCTCGTAAACCTTTTCTCCCTGAAAAAACAATTCCTTTTGCTGTTCCGGCCCACAATATTCAATCCGCACAAGCTCCTCCGGCACTTGATCTGTCTCTGGCACAGTCTCATATAAAATAACCGTATCAATGCCTCCGAAAGGCATCGTCCACCATTTCATCAGGAACGCCCTTTTTCTCCTTTTCACATGCGGAAAAAAGTGTGCAAAATGTCACTAACAATATTAATTGAACGCGGCACTCTGTCATA
>DESQ01000013.1:13940-23071 GCA_002361355.1 Lachnospiraceae bacterium UBA3310 | reverse complement strand
GATCTCTTCTATCAACGGGCAGTCTGCCATGGCCCGTTTCCCAATCCGCTCTACCGTTCCGGTAATATAGATATCCCGTAATGCGCTGCATCCCGCAAACGCTTCTTCTCCAATCTCCACGGCTTTCTCCGGCAGATAAATCCGCTCCACCGTTTTATTACCCTTAAACGCCTCCGGCCCTATAACGGTCACATCCCAGTCTTCTATATAGGCCGGTATAAAGATTGTTGTCTCACTGCCCTCATAGGCAACAATCTCCACAGTACTGTCTTCCAGTATCTTATATTGATAACCGCCACACTGCTTTTCCGGTTCAGGAGCCTCTGTATCCGGTTCCTCTGTCTCCGTATCCCCCGTTGAATCCTCTCCCGTCTGCTCTTCTCCGGCCTGCTCCCTTTCCTCCGCATCAGACACTGAAATCTCTTCCGTCGGCTCCTTCCCATCCTGTTTTACAATCACAATTCCTATGGCAACACATACCGCCGCCAAAAAAATCCCTGCATTTCTGAAACGTTTCCTGTTTTCGCTCATTTTCTCCTCCCTCACGGCATCTCGTCCCCATTCTCCACTTCAACAAACTCATATCCGCTCTGGATTGCCAGTTCTTCTGCCCGGCTTCCTTCCTGTCCGTAGACAGTGAGTTCCTTAAATCTACCGCCAAAGAAATTATAATGAAACTGAACCGTTTCTGCCGGAATATAAACTCGTTCCAAATTTTCTGCATACATCAATGTCCCTTGAATACTGACCGTACTTTCCGGAAACTGTACGCGTTTTATCTTTGTCCCTTTATAGCCACACCCTATCTCCTGAATCCCTTCTTCATAAACAACTTCCGTTAGGTTTTCACATCCATTAAATACACTCTCTCCGATTCTCTCCACCGTTCCCGGTATGGTGATCCGGCGTAAATCCACACAGTCTACAAAAGCATAGCTTTCAATCACTTGTATTGAACTTGGAATATGGATTGTTTCTAATCCGTTAATACCGCAAAGTGCCCCATCATCAATAGTCTCTGTTCCCTCTGACAGTATAATCTTTGACACCTCCCCACCTTTGAAGAGTCCATAGGGAAGTTCCTTCACTGTTCCCGGAATCTCTATCTGCTTTATCCTGAGACCTGCAAAGCAGGACCCTCCAAGCTGCACCACCGTATCTGGAAAGATAATCTCTTCATATACCGTCTGTCTGGAAATTTCATCCATAATAGGAATTTCTGTCACCCAACTTCCTCTCCTCAAGCTTGTCACGCCATAGGGAATTTCCAACACTGGATCCGTATTTCCATTGATTTTCTCCAGACAGCTTCCCCTGATCTGAAACCGCTCGTCCCTCGCCTCCTGCCATGGCGTATCTTCAAAGGCTCTCGAATCAATGTCTGCAAGTGACGGTAATACAATTTCTTTCAAATTACTACAGCAGGCAAATGCTTCTCGATCAATTGACATGACGCTGTCCGGCAGGAATTCATCCCCAACCAGTTCTATCCTGCCTGTAAACAAATTATCCCGAAACGCACCTTCCCCGATCATTTGAAGCCCTTCACTCAGACTCGGCGTATTCATATGTCTGCATCCCGCAAAGGCATAAGCCCCGATATAGCGCACGCCCTTCTCTATCCGTAAACGCCGAATATCCTGACTGTACGAAAAAGCCTTATCTGCAACACCGACAACATGATAGCCATCAATACTCTCTGGAATCACAAGTAATCCATCGCTGTCGCAGTTTCCGCCGGTAATCACCGCCTCCCCATTATCATTAATCTCGTAGGTAAGATACTGTTGGTTCTTTCCCTGCGAATTATCGGCGGGGCTGGCACATGCAATTCCATCTTTGCTAACCAACAAATATATGACAACTGCCACCAATATATAGCTTCTGTGTCTCCTCATTTTTACAACCTCCCTACCGGCTGCCCATTTAAAATTTTGTTCGGCTATTTTTTTAAGCGTATCACACCCTCAAGAGGTATTTCATCAACCAGCATTTCTACCCTGACATAATCCTCATACGGTTCATCCACATCATAAAATACAGGCTCCAACAAACACTGCCCATCCACGCCAACCAATCCATACCTTCTCTCCTTCATGAGATCATCCGTAAAAAGATATCCCGGAATGGCTTTATATTTGGGATCGGCGTAACCAGTTATAAAAAATGGCGAATCAAATATCTTCTCCCCTTTCTCATTTATAATGGTTGGAACTTCCTCAACAATGTATGCCAGTCCGTCATGAAATTCACTGGCATACATACTAAATGCCGGAATTTGCCAATCAATATAATAACCCAGCATTACCTTGTTCTCCGAATTGATATATGCCCATGCATCCAAACCATCCTCTGTGTAGTCCCCAAACTTCACAGCCGCTTTCCCTTCACTAAAGTTACCAACATCATCATACATCAATTCAATGACCACCCGACCAGTCCCATCGATATATCCCCATTTCCCATCTTTTTTTACTGCTGCCAGTCCTTCACTGTAATCTTTCACTTCATCGTACTGGCCAGAAATAATCAGTCTTCCATTGCTGTCAATAAATCCCCATCTTCCCTCCATCTGTACCGCGGCCTTTTTCTCCCAAAAGCTTTTTGCGTCCTGAAACTCTCCTTTTATCACTTTTTTACCCATTTTATCAATATAGAAATACATCCCGTCATTACAAACTCGCGCCAGATTTTCGCTATAGGGTGAAATCAAATCATACTCCTCAGGAAAGACAAAATCACCATTTTCATCAATAACTCTATACTTTCCGTTCTCTTCTCTAACTGCTATATATGTACCACCCAGAAAAGTAACATCATCATATTCTCCTGGCTGAATCACCCACTCCCATTCCAGCTTTGCACTCTCCACGGCCTCCTGATAGTATCTTTGTATCTCACTTTCTTTAGTTTCTTCCAGCACTTCCTGGCTCTCTTGCTTTTCCTGCCCTGTAGATGTCTCTATTGCTTCCTCTCTATGTGACTCTTTCATAGTCTCTGCAAAATAGTAAAGGAAAAACATTATCAGTACGGCAAAAACCATTGCAACAATCTTTTTTCGCATTTATTTGCACTCACTTTCCGTAAGCAAACCATTTAACCCTTTTTTAACATGCATCTGTAATGACATTATTTACACTCCTTCCCCACTAAACATCCCTACTCGCTCTCCACCTCTTCCATCCGGATTCCCCTGATCCCCCGGCGCAGAATGCTCTCCACAAAATCCTCTCTACCCACGATACAACTTTTGTCAAAGCCCTTTATTCTAAAAACCGCCGCGTCTCCCATTTTGCTCTTGTCAAGGACAAGCCTCTCAATCCGGTTGCCCGTCGAGTTATACTGCGTCCGTTCTGACAGGCACGGAAGTTCATCCAGAAGTGGTATAAAGTAACTGGCATTTGTCCCGCTTTTTCTCTGCCATAACTTGACGCCCCGGTATAGGGTCTCAGGATGGTAGATCAGGATCGTTTTTATCAGTTCTTCCGACACCATGACAAAGGGCCTGCACAACAAATCCGGGAAAAAATACTCCATGGGCAGTTCCATCTCCACAAGATTCCACTTATTTAATCTGTCAAAGCCCTCCCTGGTTATCATACGGATATCAACAGCCCTGTTTTTATTGATACCGTAGGGTATGTGATTCTTTTCGTCCGTCTCAATCAGTAAATATTCCATCCCCGTTTTTCTCCCTCGTATATACCACCGTCGCATTCCCCATATATTGACCGTAAACAATCTGGAACATGTCGGCAAGCTGAACTTCACTCTCCTCCACCACGTCCATAAGCAAGCCGCTTACGCTCTGCACGATCATAGAGACAACAGCGTTGTAATATTCCGTATACTCTTTATCCACCTCATCCAGCTCATGGTTCTGCACCCTGATCCATTTTCGACAAACCTGCCGATGCAGAAACGCCAAATCTTCCTGATAGCGCTCCTCAAGCATCTGCAACCGATAATATCCCGCCGTCTCACTTTCATCCAGATAAAAACCCTCGTCCATAATTTCCAGGCGAAGCAGCAGCTTGTTGCAGAATACGCTGCGCTGTAAAAAGCTGCATACCAGATAGGCTGCCTTTCCCTTTCGGTTCTGCTCCTGCCTGTCAGCAGTGCACGCAAGGACTTCCTGCAATGCACCCCGCAGTTCCTTCCACATCGAAACACCCTGTTTTTTTAGCATCTTTTCGATCTCCGTACAGGATTCCCGAATGCGCTCTTCCATATAAGGTCTAATCCATAGAAGGATATCCCCTGCGCGGTCAAATTTCTGTTTCATGCTCTATTTCCGCCTTCCTGCTGCTATGTTTCCTCTACCCGTATGCTCTTTAACATCTCCACAAAAATCTTTCTGTCGGCTTCCAGTTCCCTGTCCGGGAAATGATAGCTTCCAAACATCATACTGCCCTCCACAGAAAGGACAAACATGCAATGAACGCTGTCTTCTTTGCATCCTCCCGTGACAAAGGCAAACCACCCTGCCCTGCCAGCCCCTGTCTTAATCTCCTTCGGCTCTATCCGTGTGCTTTCCGGCCAGGCGTGATTCAGCATTTTCCTGATCTCCCAGATGGCCTGATATACCTGCTGCTCCTGCAAGGGCTTGTCCAACAGATTGAACGTGAAGATACGGGTCTCCTCCTGATTGATATATGCCTCCTGTGGGCCGGGCGTGGTGGGAAACTTCAACGCCATCACTTCTTCTGAGGGTTTCCCGTACCCCTCCGGCAGCTTTAGGCGTATCCTGCCTGCCAGACAGCTTATTTCCTGCCATTCCGATGGTTTCCTGCTCTCTTCCACTAGCCTCTCCCTCCCAATCTATGTTTTCCAAATGAAGCGGCACCTGTCTTTTCTGCGGTGTGCCGCTGTCGGAATACCCGCCCAACGACACCTGCTTCATCCTGTTTGCGGCAAAGTTCCCGATAGCAATGCCATTCAGGCTGTTGATCTTATCTATGGCGGGATTTTTCCCAATACCGCCGATTCTGACGCTCTCGCTCATATGTAGCTGCCTCCTTTTGTCCTGTTTTAATCGTTTTCACTACTCCATCCTACTCATTGTTTCCTTCCTCATGATCTACAGATTTCACCAGCCGTACCTCTCCATTCTCCCTGACGATATCCCAATAATAACACTCATCATATATACTTGTGGCAATTAACTGATCACCTCTGATTTCATACTCGCATCCCCATGTATCATAGTTGCCTTCCTGTGTAAGAGCCGTTACAATCTCCTCTGTCTGCCTGGTCTCGATATGAACCAAGTAGAGACCTAAATCGTTATAACAGATGAAATGATTCTCGTCTATCCACCCCTCAAAAAGATATTGCCAAGTTTTTCTAAAAATAAGATCAGGAATTTTCTCCTGATACCGCACAATAACCTGCGATGGAGCGTTATGTGATATTGCATTTACAATATATACCGCTTTCGTCCCCTCCGGCGATTCCTCCCACTCTGCCTGATCCATTTCCTGCCATCCATCATAATAATTGTATTCCAGATCTTTATAAATGTACTCAATCGTCACTTCCCCTCTATCCTGCTCACTCACTTCTACCCTCACGAATGAAAACTCGATTAACCTGATTCTTTCCTCCCCGCTTTCCTCATCCCTGCTTTCCTGAAAATACATGGATACCGCATAATCTCCAAAATACCGAACCAGATTAAACTGGTTAAAAAGTAACGTATCTTCATATATCACTGTATCCTGCGGCCATACATTCGTAAACCGTATGGCCCGGATGTCATCAAGATCATATGAGATTTTGTCATCATAAGCAGGCTGTGCTACCCCCTGAAACCGCCATGCCTCCTCCGTACAATATAGGATATCCCTTTCGTAGAGCGCATTCTTATCATACTGTTTTTCAAACGCCTCTGCGTCCATGGCCAGGAAATCAGACACCAAACCCGCATCATATCTCTCCTCCAGATGAAAGTTGTCTGCCATTTCTTCCGCACTGCTGCTCATTCCCCATAGCCCTATCATACCAGTCATCTGAATGACCAGTGTCATACTCTTTAGCCAGAACATGTTCTTTCTCCTCCACAACCCCATCCTCTTCCTTAAGCTACTCCTCTACGGCTCTGTCCAATCAATTCCCAACGGATCCTTTCCCTCTGGAAACAGCTCCTGATTTCCTTCCCTCTCATCATTCCAAATGCTTTCTTCATCCCAGTATGGCGCTTCTTCCAAAATCGTTTCCCCAATCACTTTACCCGCTTTATAACGCCTCTCTATGTAATAATAGTCAAGTTCTTTATAGTAACTCTCTTTCTCATATCCATTCATGCCGCGTGGAGGTTCCTCATCGCTTGAGGGTATCAGTCTGGCATATAGCTGCCAGTCTCCATCATCAAAGCAATACATTTCCTGGCCACGCACCCAGTAATTTCCCAACTCTGCCGTAGTAAACATGAGTTTTCTCTCCTGTGTATTCCATGTTGGCCACTCTAAACCAGTTTTCGGAAACGGTTTCTCCTCATACATCTTTTTATCATTATTCCAAATCAGGAACTCTAACGTGGTATTGCTGTTCTCCTGCCCACAAAAATGGTATGCACAAAAAACAAAATCAAGGAATCCATTCCCGTCAACATCTATCTTCCAATAAATATCTTCATAAAGGATAAACAAATTTTTCAGGATCAACTCCTGTAAGGCCTTGCCTTCTGCATCCCTGACTGTCAAACGGTAATCCGCATATTTCCCACCTAGGTCAGATGACACCGATTTATAGGGAACGCTTATTCTCTCAAAAGAAACCTCATACTTTTCATCCATGCCTATCTCTTCTGTCCATACGGTCTCCGGAAGAGAGGAAGCCTCAGGCTGCGCAGATAAAACTGCCAGCTTATCATATGGAAGAAGTTCAACACAATCTGTCTCCGACATAAAGCAGATCGGTATCTGTATATCACGAATCTCCTGTCCGGCTTTTGCTGTAATCTGTATATTGAAATCATCTGCCGCGATGGCTGTTATTGTCCCCTCTGCCGGAATGTATAGCGTCTTATCATCCCAAGCTCCACTTCCCTGATCCAGTTTCTGAAAAACAATCCAGTCTTCATATCCGTAGTCCCTTTCCAGTCCATCCGAGGTTGTGAGATAGGCGACATTATGGTTTCCCAAATCTACTACGGCGGAGTCCGCAAATATGCCTCCTGCGTCTTCCTGGTGTCTTTCCTCCTGAATTTCTTTTTCCTGGATCTCCTCCTGCGCCTCTTCTTCCCCGCTCCCAACGCTTTCCGGCAGGTCAACAGTTTCAGGTTCTACGGAGACTGATTGTGCAGACTCTGACACTACGATGATGCCTGCCATGACTGCCAGTACCGATAACAGACTGATTATTCTTTGTCGCATACAAATCCGGCCTCCTTCCTCCTATTATTTTGTAGAAGTGATCTTAGTCAAAATCGGCATACTGCCCGCCACTGCCTCCATCACCGCACTTCCATAATCCTCCGCCGGTATATTTGACAGGATCGGAAGAACCTCGCCTTCCAGTTCGTACTTTTCCTCCCTTTTTCTCTATGGTTTCCAATACTCTCTTTACCACCGGTTTCCATCCATCGCCACCTCTTCAAAGCAGATACCACGCGCCCCTCTTCTCAATATACTTTCTACAAAATCTTCCCTGCCAATCATATAGCGTCCATGATACCCATCAACTTTAAATGCTGCTTTTTCTTGAGTCTTATCCGCCTCCAAAATCAGTTTAATAATCCGATTTCCAGTATTATTGTACTGTGTCTTTTCCGACAAGCAGGACACCTCTTCCAACAGCGGACAAAAATACGTCACATGTTTCCTCGTATCAAAATGCAACAGCTTAAAACTCCTATAAACTATATCCTCCTGATACATCAATAGTGTTTCCATAAATAGCCGGGACACCAGAATGCATGGGTCAAACAACATATCCGGGAAAAATGCTTCCCTTGGCAAATTCATCGACAAGATATTTTTTCTTCCAACTTTATCAATATTTTCCGGATTTAGCCAACGAATATCGATTTCCCGGTTGCTGTTAATGCCATAGGGAATGCAGTTTCCCTCCTCCTGTGTTATCTTATAATATTTCATAGCCGGTCTCCTCTTGGATATAACAGCACTGCCCGCTCCATATATTCCCCAAACAATATTTTAAAATCCTCTGAAATCTTCACATTACTTTTCTCCAAACACTCCACAATAAAAGGCACACTGTCCTGAATCATCAAATATACCCATGTAATATACTTCTTTGCATATTGATTACGCACCTCACTCCATTCGTATTGCTGCATCCGAATAATTTTTTTCCTTGTCTCCTGATAGAGTAATGCTACGTCATCGTCATATCTTTTCTGAAATGCATCCGGATAATAATATTCCACTATATCTCGTTTCCCAAGATAAAACGTATCCTCCATTACCTGCACCCGAAACATCAGCTTATTCATGCGGATTCCCACCCGCAGTGGCTGAATGGAAAGATAGTGTAACGTTTTTATCCTGCTCTCCTGCTGCCCCTTCATAACCACGTCCATATAATCTTTAAGAAAAGCCAAGAATTGAACGCGGCACTCTGTCATACGCACTTTCATATCATTATCCATCCTGCTTCCTCCGCAAATATAGTTCGCATTCTACCAGACCAAATTCCCCTCTTCCCTGATCCGCTCCATATCCACATATACAAAATCATTTTCCTGCGCGTAATTCTGCGCAAATTCACTCTCACCATATACCAGGCGCAGGGCGTCACACCCTGCAAACGCATCATCCGCAATCTCAGACACAGCAGGCTGTATTGTGATCTGCTGTAATCCCGTATCTCCCTGACATGTCAAGGCTTCTATCCTGTTTATTGCTTCCGGAAATATGATCTCTTCTATCAACGGGCAGTCCGCCATGGCCCGTTTCCCAATCCGCTCTACCGTTCCGGTAATATAGATATCCCGTAATGCACTGCAGTCCGCAAACGCTTCTTCTCCAATCTCCACGGCTTTCTCCGGCAAATAGATCCGCTCCGCCGTTTTATTGCCTTTGAACGCCTCCGGCCCTATAACGGTCACATCCCTGTCTTCCATATAGGCCGGTATAAAGATCGTTGTCTCACTGCCCTCATAGGCA
>DESQ01000013.1:0-13571 GCA_002361355.1 Lachnospiraceae bacterium UBA3310 | reverse complement strand
GGCCTGCTCCCTTTCCTCCGCATCGGACACTGAAATCTCTTCCGTCGGCTCCTTCCCATCCTGTTTTACAATCACAATTCCTATGACAACACATACCGCCGCCAAAAGAATCCCTGCATTTCTGAAACGTTTCCTGTTTTCACTCATTTTCTCCTCCCTCACGGCATCTCGTCCCCATTCTCCACTTCAACAAACTCATATCCGCTCTGGATTGCCAGTTCCTCCGCCCGGCTTCCCTTCTGCCCATAGACCCTGAGTCCATCATTTAAATATTTTGCTCTTATGAAAAAAAGTTCATCGTCCAAATCTGTTGCTCCTGCCGGAATATAGACCCGTTCCAAATTAGGAGTGCACCAAAAACCGCCACTTCTGTGTGCCCTGATGCTTACAGTGCTTTCCGGAAACTGTATGCGCCTTATTGAGGTATCCTTATAACCGCAGCCAATCTCCTGAATCCCTTCTTCATAAATAACTTCCATTAGATTTTTACATTCAAAAAACACCTCTTCTCCTATACTTTCTACCGTTCCCGGTATGATAATCCTGCGTAAATCCCAACATTCCCCAAATGCAAGATCTTCTATGGTTCGTACAGAAGACGGAATAAGGATTGTCTCAAACCCATCAACTCCATAAAAGGCTCCCTCACCGATAACCTCTGTCTTCTCAGACAATATAATTTCTGACACCCTTCCATACATAAATGCAGAACCTTGAATATCTTTTATACTATTAGGCATTTCTATCCGCTTTATCTTGAGCCTTGCAAGGCAACAATCACCAAGTTGCACCACCGTATCTGGAAAGATAATCTCTTCATATACTGTCTGCCTGGAAATTTCATCCATAATCGGCCTTGCCGACTGCGTATCTCCTTGTTCCAATCTTGTCACGCCATAGGGAATTTCCAACACCGGATCCGTATTGTCCCTGATCCCTTCCAGACAGCTTCCCCTAATCTGAAATTTCTCATCCCTCGCCTCCTGCCATGGCGTATCTTCAAAAGCACTCGGATCAATGTCTGCAAACGGCGGCAGCACAATATCTTCCAAATTACTACAGCCGGCAAATGCCTCTCTACCGATTGCCATTAAGCTGTCCGGCAGGAATCCATTAAATTCATCATATGCATATGCGCTTATTTCCCAATCCCCACTCAACAAAGTATCCCGAAAAGCGCCCTCTCCGATCGCCTGAAGTCCTTCCCCTAAAATCGGGGTACTCATATGCCTGCATCCTGCAAAGGCATAAGCCCCAATATACCGTACTCCCCCCTCTATCTGCAAACTATGGATATCCTGTCTGTAAGCAAATGCCCGGTCGGCAATACCGACAACATCATACCCGTCGATAGTCGCCGGAATCACCAGTTCGCTCTTGTCAGAATTACTAGTAAAATCTAAATCCTCCATATAATCTTGAAGATCGTATACCGTTATTTCCGGTACTCCGCCGGTGATTACTGCTTCTCCGTTATCATTGACCTTGTAGGTAAGTTTTTGATATTGTACAAACATCCCATCCTGCTGTATAAATCCTTCTTCGCCCGACTGTTTGTCTGTCGCAAAACATGTCATCCTGTCTCCGCCAAGCAACAGACATAGGGTAATCGCCACCAGTATGTAATTTCTATATTTCCTCATTCCTGTAACCTCCCCATCGGTTGCCCATTTAACGCAAGATGCTCTTCTAAATGTTTATTAATCGCTATAAAGTATGCATCATCTTTTCCTGTTGTACCTTCTTTGCCATCTCCATTATATCCGCGAACTCCTTCTGCTTCACTACCTCCTTTTTTTATCTTATATACTAAATGTCGGATACCACATGCGATACTTAGGTTTGGGGTGATCTTGTCATAATATATAAGATATTCACCCTCTGCCCTTTGCACATCTGTTGGAAGGGATTCATCACAAAGCGACGTGATCACTGTAATTATATTGTCCCTTACCACCCCTAATCCGCTTTCCAACTTTGCTTCTTTTACATCACCCATATTAAACTTATTATGTTTAAACATTGTCGATTCCACATACCCTTTATCAGCTGTTTTTTCTATTGCATATATTACTTTTTCATCTATCCCATAATGACATCTTCCCTTCTCTTTATCCAACGGATCATACCCTGACAGCATCCACAACGCATAATCTCCAGGATAGAGAGACTGCATAACATCCCTCTCAACATTCTTCCCAGAATCATGTCCCCATGAAGATTCATCCATAATCATTGCTTTGACCACCTCCGGCCTTATCGTAAATTTTGTATCATCAAATAACCTATCCTCAATCCTTCTATTCCAATAATATGTCCACGCCATTATATATGCATCATATTTATCATCCTCTCCTACATGATCCCAGTTAACTATCTTCGCAATCGGCGGTTGACAAGACGCCCAAAGCTTAATTATCTTATCTACCTTTTCCTCACTTAGTTCACCATTTATGTATGCACCTAAGCATGACATTATATAGCCATCTATTCCGCTTACACCCAAATCACTTTGTCCACTCGTAACCGGATAAATCCAGCCTCCATGAGCGCAAAAAAGCATGCTTGTCATTGTTAATCCATTTTTCATGCCTGCTCTTGTATCAAATTGCAACGGTAATTTCTGCAAATCTTCATCTTCCCACTCATTCATAATCTTAATCAAGTATTTACAATTCCCATGAGTTTTATCTTTAATCGCTCCCTCTAACATCCTTTCTTTTTCGCTATCATTATATTTAATATTTTTACAGTTCCCAAAACTCGGTATATTTCTTTCCACACAATAATCAACCGTTGTTGCATGTTTTTCACCTCTAATCTCTGCCCTCTTTGTCTGCGTCACAATTAGATTTCCCAATACCTTATCCTTGTCCACCGGCACGCCCCCCGCCATTATTCCATTATCCATCACGCTAAAATCAAGTACTTTATCACGCACCTTTATATTTTGGGTCTCATTGGTACTTTGTTCACATGTTAACACAGCGCTATTTACCAAATATTCATAAAAAAGATCCTCTTCTCCATAAACCTCAAATACCTTTTCTATATCTTCCGCCGTAACAGATTCTTTCCCCAAAATTCGTTGTGCTTCATTTTTCTTAATTTCCTCTAATCTACTCATGCTCCCTTCCTCCTACGTATTCCGTGACCGCGCTTTCCACGGCTCATCATTTACTCATCTCCACTTCTTCAATCGTTGTCAGCATCTCTAAAATTTTCGGTCTCCACCTGACATATATAGAAAAGCTGCAATGAAAATTTCCCAGAATCAGCCGATCCCTGACGCTGAACAGAAACAGCAAACTATACAACTCACTGTCAATGCAGAATGTTTTACAGTCCATCCATTCCACGTCCTTTTCTCCTGCTTTTACCGTTCCCATGCCATAAAAAACTATCTGTCTCCATACTCGTTGCATATTTTCTCTTAACTGTATGAGTTGCTGTCTGATTCCGACACTTTCATCCATTTCTCCTATGGCAGAAAACGTAATAGTAGCATCTCCATGCATATCCGTCATTATGATTTCCGGCCTGTCACTCCGGTTATATTTCGCGCATCTCCAAACCGCACTCATACTCTCCCACTCAGCCGGAATCATCATATAAGCGGCATTTTCATATATTGCGATTTTTCTAAGGTCAGGTATCTTCAAAAGGAGCGAGCCTTCCTGTCTTTTTTCACATTCCTTTCGTAATTCCAAAATAATTTGATCCGGATACTGTTTATCTTCCATAATTTTCTCCCTGTCAAAGCGCATTCCTAATTACCTAATTACCATCCACGACCTCTCCGCCGTATGAACCTTCGTTCTCTTTAAGATGTGGAGTACTGCATCTTTTGCCTGCCCCTCATAGTCCGCATTACAGTGATATGTCCCTAACATCATCCTGTCCTGTACCGACATAATAAATACCGCATGATATTCACCATTGGGAATGCCACCCGTCCAAAAAGAAAAATACCCTGTATCCACTCCGATATGATCCAGACAACAGGCATAATCCCGTATATTTTCCGGATATCTGTGTGTGATCATCTGCTGTATCTCCCATATAGCCGATTCTATCTGCTCATTCCTTAGTTCTTTATGTAATAAACTAAAAGTAACAATCTGGCTATTCTGCTCTTTCCAAAAGATATATTCCGGTTTCGAAATATAGGGAAACTTGCACTTTATCAATCTCTCGTCTGCGATTTCAAAGCCGATTGGCAGTTCAGTCTGAAATACATCATCCCATAAACCGATTCCCTGTGTCTGTATTTTCTCATTCTGCATCCCTTCGCTCCTCCGACGCAAACGTTGAATCTCCCAAATTTTCCGCATACCAATCCAACTCATTGGGCTGATCCAAAATGAGTAATTCCTCCATCCTTTTCACTGCATATCCCTGAATATCTATAGAATTAAGTTTGTTTATTTTCTCAATCAACGGATTTTTCCCGATCGCACCTATTTTAACCCTGTTGCTCATTTACCCATCACCTCCTATGATAATTTTGCAATGACAGGCATGCTTCCTGCCACTCTTTTTATCAGATCATTATCTCCCATATTTTCTGTAGGAATACTGGCCAGTATTGCACCAACAGCCCCTTGCAACGTATAGTTTTTTTCCTGATTGTCCCCTTTATAGCCCGCAGGCTTTTTTTCTACTTCTTTAGGTACTGTTTGAAAGCCTCCCACCTGCCCGATCGCATCAAAAGCGTTGCATAAATTGATTACTGTGGGCTTTGACAGGTCTTTTCTCACCATCGTGATTTCCTTGGGTGCAGTCACTGTAACGCTCTTTGCCTGGAACTGCACCTGCCCCTGCGCCTGGATGGAGATTTTGTTTACGGTGTCCATGCGAAGTATGCTGCTGTCCACAAGGGCGATCTGCGCATTCTGATCCTCGTTATGTACCAGCCCCATCTCCCCCGGTTTCATATACAGACGCTTCCCGTGGTCTGTGGTAAAATAGCGGTTATGATAATCCGAAAGATCTGCGCACTGCTCCCCGTTTTCCCGAAGGTTGTAAATGGCTTTGGCATTCTCTTCGTTATCCTTATCAAAGTACAGCGCTGCCTTTGTCCCTTTTTCAGGCATACAATAAAGCATGTTTCCTGTGATGGGCCTCCATGGGTAGTCATAGGCTGTCGCCACATCCTGTTTTTCATCAATATCCAGGTGCAGGCGCAGGACTTCGCCCTTTGTCTGTAACACCTCTCCCGCAATCACCACGCCTTTCAGCTTATTAGCCGGTATCTTATGGGCGGTAAAACACGCTTTCGGATATGCGCTGATACAAGTCTCTATGCCGTTACGGTCAAAGGAGACTTCACAGGCCATAACCCCGTATGTCCTGCCGGAGACAGCAACGCTCTCGCCCGCATGGAAAAACGCCCTGCCATAAATCCGATAGCCGGTCTTTTTCTCCTTCACGGAAGGTCTTTCCGGATTCCTGTACAGGACTTCCTCATATTTATGCCGTTCTATGTCTATCTGTACCGGGCTGCCCTGTGGCAGCCCTATGTTGATTTCCTTTCTGTTGCCGTAGTCCGAAGACAGTACCCTGCCGCCCAGATGGCTGACAATCCTGCGGATAAATTCATAGTCCGTCTCCTGATACTGGATCAGCGGGCAGGGAATCTCCCTGTCCGGCAGGTTCCATCTGACCTTAACGTCATATTCCTTCGCGATTTCTTCCGTGATATCCTTGTAAGTCCTGCTGATATCCTGAAAAGAACGGGATTTCTTCTGCCTGTTCATGCGCCAGAGATAAGACACCGCCCGCAGGGTAAGAACCGCGTAGCCGCCCACATTTTTAAGCTCCGCCTGATCAATTAACCCGCTGAACAAAGATTCCTGCCTGCCTTGCTCATCCTGGGCGGTCAGTTCGATGGGCTCTTCTTGCATACCGCAAAGCGCCTCATACGCATCCAGAAAGTTTACCTCACAGGAAACTGTCAGTCTCGCCATCTTGCCGTACTGTTCCTGTAAGTGGCAGGAGCGTATATGCTGATACGCAAACTTACACTTTATTTGCAGTTGCCCCAATAACATCATATCTTCCATACTGTTTCCCCCTGCCTTTCTTTTTCACAATGCGCGTCATTTTGGTTCAAAAATGTTTCTCCTCCCATGTAAATATATAGATGTTTGAAAAACTCCTCACGTGATATGATATAATAAAATTATCCAGAAACTATAAACCATCTATTCATAACTCAATTACAGCATAAGCCTTGTTACTTATGTCCAAAATAAAGATAATATTTTGCCCTTCATTTCGGCAATAAGCACATGCTATATATCCATTTTTCCCTACATAAATATCATTTCCATACGCTTCCCACTTACTTTCTACATCCCCGCCCGTTCTGTTCACATAATCATCTATTGCACAGGAAAGTCCCACATCGTATATGGAATCATGTATTTCGCCAATAGTTTCATAAGAGACACATTGTCCTTCTGCTTCTCCATCAAACCAATCTTTATAAGAATCCCATTCTAACATGGAATTATAAGCATATCCTCCATACGGTAAAGAAATATCCGCATCAGCATCTTTCCGTACATCTGCCAATATAATATAAATTGGCTGTTCTGTTGTTCTTTCCGAAAAAAGAATATATAACTCATCCCTGAACCCGCCGCATATTCTTTCACCACAAAAGCTGTCGAATTAACTAATCCAAGTTGATAATGCCTCTCTTCCCCTATTTCATCTTCATAAACGCCTCAAACATATCCGTCACATCCAGCGGATTCTTCTTGTTGAAATTCATCCGCGGCGCGGATGCCCTGTTCTTATCACTTGTCCTGTTCTTGTCACTTGTCCTGTTTTGGCCCGTCTTTTGTCCAAATCCCGCCGCCGTTTCCTGCTTTGCGTCATATTCCCTGCGCTTTTGGGCATTACCCAGCACCTCATATGCCTCTACGATATTCTTAAATTTTGTCTCCGCCTCCGCATTCCCCGGATTCAAATCCGGATGATACTGCTTGGCTTTTTTGCGGTACGCCCGCTTGATCTGCCCCTCATCCGCATCCCGGGGTACGCCCAATACCTTATAATAATCCATGAAAGACTCCCTTTTTTTGAGAAGGCGTATCCAACATCCGTTGCATACGCCCTCTGATTTCCTGTACATCGGCATATCGTTATGCCATATAACCGCCCTCTACCGATACGGTGCTGATCTTATCCTTCTTCTGTCTGATTACGAGTGTAAAGGTGCCAATTCCAGCCTCATCACCGTAATCCTCCTTATAGTCTATCACAAAAGCGTTCGGGAAACAGTATTTTCTCTCCATAATGCCAGCGGCCACATACTCCACCGTCACTTTCCTGTAGCTGTCAGCCCGCTCCGCCGGAACAACAGACCACAGCGCCATCTTTCTGGTGCTGTCGAAAGGATCTCCGCCCACCGCGGTCAGAATTTTTCCCTTGATCGTTATGGTAGCCCCGAAATCCTTAGTTCTTGCGTTGGAATCCTGCGGGATATCGGTGGTCATTTTTACGCTTTTTACGCACTCCTTGGATATCTCAAACGCTTCCGTGCCTTCAACTTTTACTACAAATGCCATTGTTCTTCTCCTCCTCTCTACTCGCCTGCGTAACCGCCCTCAATTTTTACCTTGTCGTTCTCGTCCTTCTTCTGCTTGATGTGCAGATAGAACGTGCCTACACCTGTCTCATCGTCCATCTCCTCCGAATACTCCATGACAAAGGCATTCGGCACTTCATACTTGCGGACAATCTGCCCGGCCGAAATCACTTCCACTGCCGCCGTACGGTAGCAGTCCGCTCTCTCAGAGGGAACAACTGACCACTTGGACAGTTCCAGTGTATTATCACTGCCCTCTCCGCCAAGCTTGTAGAGCATCTTGCCCCAAATCTTCATGGACACACCGAAATCGGTTGCCCTCGCGTTGGAATCCATAGCGGACTCTGAGCCGAAAATCACATTTTTGATGCTCTTCTCATCCAGAGCGATCTGCTCTGCGCCTCCTGTTACACTCAACCTAAAACCCATTTTTACTTCCTCCTTTTCATTTTATAATTAAATGGCACGGTTGTTAGAGTTAAATCGATTGATCTCGATTTCCAGATTCTTGACGTTGCCGTTAAAAGTAATATTCAGAACGCAATAACCGTTACTCTCGTCAATCTCATATTCCACATCGTCACCTGCGCCAAGGATCGCGTTGACACACCCTTTCTTCTCCAGCCATTTGCTCTTCTGGCTGGAAGGGTTATTGGAGAAGAATTTCACGATGTTCTCCTGCTTGAAATCGCTGGTGGCATGACGCAGAACCCTTTCCATATAGGTCGTTACCTGCGTCTTGTAAATCGGCTCGTACACCTTGCCGTCACTCATCAGATTCCTTGCCTTATAGACCATGATATGGGAGACATTCTCCGTCTCCAGCATGGCATTTTCCGAAGAAAAGACAAAACCGAAGCTGCGTCTGTTAATCTCATTTTTAATGGAATTGGTGAAACCGGTAATCTCCTTTGCCATCACCGTATGTACGCGAAGCGGATGGTCGCCCGCCTCGATATCGAACCGGACGCCGGGAAGCTCCTCGTCCACATTCCTCTTGAACTTCTCTTTCAGATACTCCGGACACTGATAGGCCGCCACGAGACCCGCCGCAATATAGGCAGCCCCCACATAGACGCCATCGATCCACAGTTTCATAATGTCCTCTTTCTCTTTGGACAGTTCCGCCACGTTTTCTTCATTGACCGTCATACGCTTGTCCAGAATCACGCCGGACTTTTCCTTGGGAATGATGGTGAAGTTTGGAATACAGGGAATGGCAAATTCACTGAAAGCCTTTCCTGTCAGAGAACTGCAGCGCTCCTCAAACTTCTCGATGCCCTCCGTCGCCATGTAATTAAAGGTGGTCTTATCCCCTGTTTCGTAACTGAAAAAGCACTGCACCGAGTAGTCTTTCAGCACATCCAGCAGCCTGGTCAGCACTTCCACGCTGTTGACTCCCGTCTTTTCCACCTTCTCATTTCCCTGAAAACGCTGTCTGGTCAGTTTGATGTTGGAATTTTGATCCAGGGAAACAGAGGGTACAATGCCGTACCATATGGTATTGTCGAAATCGTTCTTAGCATTGACCGTATTTAAAAAGGCGATCAGCCTTGGCAGGTTATTGCTCTTTACCAGCATATCGTTGGAGACGTTGGTTACCAGCATGGACGGTCTCATGCCTTTTAAATTGGACGGATACTGTTCAAAAAACGCCCATACGCCCAGGATTTTTTCTATCAGCGGTTTTACCACTTTGATAAAATCGTCCTTGGCCGTCTTATAAAATTCCAGATAGGAATTGTAATTGCTGACCTCCTGCTTGACATCAATATTGCTGACCATAGTGGAGGCAAGGGGACAGTAGGTTCTTGTCACAAGGGCCTTCACATAGTCGCTGCTGTCCTCGTTGAGCGCCTCGTAATCGTCTTCCAATGCCGCAATCAGCCCGGTATTGACATTGTCATCCACAACCATCAGCTCCGCCTTCTCCGTCTTTGGCACTTCCAGAACCTTGAGTTCTCCCTTTTCATCCATGCTCAGTACGCCAAGCGCAAGCGGGGTGTTATCCTTCTTCTCTTCCGCTTCTCCCAAAAGCAGTCTGGTCTTGATATCCTCGATGGCAAGCGGAAGCATTGCCAATACATTGTTATAGTTCGCACTTGCCTCTTCAAACATTACGTTCAGCTTATCCGCGATATCCAGTTTGTGCGGGTCGCCGTCCTCCAGTTCCGCATAATTCTTATAAGTATACTGGAGTTCCTTCCGGTTCTGCTTGATATCCTCCATGACCTTCTTCGGGGATATCATATCCGTCAGCTTGTCAAACTGAAAATCCACGTTGATGATGCTCTGGGAACGTTTTGCCTCCACAAGGGACATCAGCATCTTGAGGAAATCATTCTGCCTGTTCAGATAAATCGGCGTTATCATATCCTCCGGAATGTTTTCCGGTTTTTTCAGCGTGTACATGATTTTCTGATTGTTGGCGTTGAAAAAGGAATAGACAACCGGTTCAAATTTCTCTATGAACTCATCAAAATTCCTTACAAGCAGCGCCTCGTTCATCTCCTTGATCTTCTCGTCGCTTAAGCTGTCGATGCCTCTCACATCTCCTACAAGTGTCAGAAGATCCGCCTTCTCCGGATTCACTTCCTCAAACAATAACGTCCTGTTCGTCTGTTTGATAATGCTCATTCTCTACCTCCTCTATCTTTCGTTTGGTTTTAAGTCTCTATAGTGAACTTCTATTTCCGTATCTTCCTGATCAAAAATAAAAGTTACCTTTTCTCCATAATACAAGTGGTATGCATGTCCTTTTACCAGGAACTCGCGCCCCATCAACACGGTTGCTCTGCTGTTATTCTTAATGATCAGGCTCCTGTCGTCCCCGGGTCTTATAATGATCCGCTCCGCTCCTTTTACGTTCAGCGGAAGGTTACAGACATCTAAAAGCCATTCCAGCGTGATAATTTCACGGCTGCATCTTGCAAACAGGTTAATGCTTTCCGGCGGATAGTCGATTCCGTCCTTATTATGTATCACATAAATCTGCAATTTTCCGTTAAATTCACTCCTGCGGTTTCCTGTCTCCCTGGGGAGGGCTCTTCCCGCGTCAATCATCTTTCTTCTGTCAAACGACCTTTTTTTCTGCCTGTAGGCAAGAATCGCTATGACAACCAGCGCAGCGGCGAAAGCGGCGATCACAGACCAGAAGAACCAGTCGATCTCCGGTTCCGGCGGTATTTCCTCCACAACCGGCACCTGAACCTCCACCGTCTCTTCCGTATCTCCGTAATAGTTACCATACAGTCCGTCAAAGGCAACCCGCAGCCTGACCGTCGTATCCTGCTCATACTGTCTTGACAGGCGGAGGGCGTCTCCTGTCACCTGATAGGTCTGCTGCTCCTCATCCAAAAAGAGCTGCACGCCGCCGTCTTTCAGATGCCCATCCAGCATGTTCAGTCCGTCCTGGTTCGTTATTTTCAATCCAAAGTTCGCGCTCTGCACTGCCGAAGTGTAGGTGTAGTCCGCGTGCAAACAGAAGTCATATTCCGCTGTGAGATAAGCGCTGACATCCATCGGAGAGTCCGCGTCCATCTTGATCTTTACCTCATCCGACGACGGTTTTAATAATTCTATAACGGTATAATTTTTTCCTTTTGACAGGTTTACCCTGTCCGCCTCACAGTTTACGGTCATGTTTTCGTTCTGCTGACTCCCCAGCAGGACAAGTTTCGCTTTGCTCATCAGGCAGTCTGGAAGTTTCACCGACAATTCACCGCTTAACCCGCTGATATTTCCCACATGGGATGCTTTTAACTGCCACTGCTCAAAAATCAGCTTCTCCGCGAAATCCTCCATCTGTTCACCGTCAGACAGTTGGTTTAAAACACCGCCGGTTGTTTCGGCGGCTGCATATATCGTATCTCCTTCCTCGATACGCGGGCCCAGCGCCACTACGTCTATGACGATATCATCCCGCCTGGCCTGTTCTACCGCCTGCGCAAACAATTCCGCTGATTCCTGCGTGCCTTCCCCGGTTTTCATCATAATCTCGCCGTCTGAGATCAAAATAATCCTTTTGGACGCCGCATCATTGTCAAACATTTCCACTGCCGCAGCCAGCCCGGCTCCCGCATTTCCATAATTCTGATACGCAATCTCCTCCAACGCGTCCTCTAACATGGCATGACTGCTTCCCAGCGGCAGGCTCACGCAGACCTCATCCCGGTAGGCAGTTAAGCCAATACGGTAGTCTCTGGGTAAAACCGCCGACAGCATTTTGGCAAAGTCAAAGGAAGCGTAACCGGCGTCCACGTCTTTCATGGACTGGCTGCAGTCCAAAACCACCACAATTTCCTGAGGCGAAGACGGCTCGCTCTCTTTTGCGTCAGCTACAAATCCCAACGACAGATAAATAAAAAAGAAAGACAGGGTAAAAACAGATATTTTTGCCAGCTTCCCCGCTCCTTTTTGCAATACACAGGGAATCTGCAGCGCCAGTGTCAGAAGCAGTCCGACTGCCATGCACACCGCCAATCTCTCGTTCCCGCACCACATACCTGCCACAGCAATGGCACATACTGCCAGTGCAAGGATTCCCGCCGTCTTTCTGAATTTTTTTTTCTCTTCTTCACTTAACCTTTTGTTCTCCGAATCCACAGGGCTGAATAAAAACAACAAGGCAGCTCCCGCAAACATGCAGATACATAATACCCGGCTGAATGTAATGTTCGCCGCAATGAAAATGCACACCGCCAATAGTGCAACAGAGCAAATCATGCATGTCCACGCATGTTTCGCGTGATATCCGCCGCTAAATTTTCTGATTACCACAAAGGGGAGAATCATGAGCGCTGCCGTACGAAATTCTCCCATGAGCCCTCCCACCAGCATGGCCAGAAAAAGCGGGGCAGCAGTCATTAAAAGACACAAGGATGCATATTCGTATAGGTCTCTGTCCTCTTCTTCCGCTGCCCCATGGATAATCAGCCAATCTGTAAATTTATTCGCCAACCATCCCATCCTGTTTCCTACTTTCTCTTAAATCTTGACAATGATTCCGGCGCCTTGGGCTGGTAAAAGGTTACACAAGAAGTCGTATTTGCTTCCGCACATAAATATGTATCTAATACTTTTACCGCCTTTTGAGCAACTGCTTTGGAAATTTTCTTTTTGTCCATAACGTCATCCTCCTTTGCGCAGACATATTTGTTTAAATCATTTCAATCATAGCGTAACCCGACAAATTTTACGATATTGTACGTGCAAGCGGGCACTATTTTCACGCAAGCGGGCAATTCATACAATGTTTTGTTTTAAAATTATTCAGTTGCACTCCATTATGAGGAAAAAAGGGAATAATTGCTTTTTTTGTCAATTTTTTGTAAAATAAATCTGTAGTAGAAATGGGTTAGTAGAAAGGGGAATCAGACATGCGCATCCTGATCTGCGATGATGACCGCTTTGTCGTAAAAGAAATCAAACAATATCTGGAAGAATATTTTTCCCAAAAAGACAATATCACGCCGGAACTTGTCTCTTTTTCGGACGGAGATTCTCTGCTGGCGGATCAGGGAAAAAAGGATTTGGTCTTTTTGGATATCGAAATGCCCGGTTCCAACGGGATTCGCGTAAGCAGCGAACTGAAAAAGGCCTATCCCGATATCTTCATCTTCATCACAACCTCCTATGATCAATATCTGGATGACGCCATGGATGCTCACGCCTTCCGCTATCTCTCAAAACCATTAGACAAAAATCGTCTGTTTGCAGGTATGGATCGTGCCATGCGCGCTTATACCGACCTGACCTCTCCCGTAATCCTTCGTGTCGGGAAGACGACCAAAACAATATCTGAGGCAGACATTATCTACATTGAGGCGCAGGACAAAACCACTCTTGTCCATACCACATCCGATACCTATCCTGCCAATAAGTCTATCCGCCTCTGGCTGGATACCTTAAATGCCTGTACTTTCTTTCAAACAAGCAAGAGCTACATTTGACCTGCTATAATAAAGTTGTA
>DESQ01000041.1 GCA_002361355.1 Lachnospiraceae bacterium UBA3310 | reverse complement strand
TTTTAATGAGCAGTCATTAATTATGCCGTTATTAAATTTAATCCTGCGGAAATTCATCTTTCTTCCGATACAACGCTTAAGCTGCGGGCGCTCTTTTCCCGAAATCAGGAACAAAGATTTGTTCACTTTTCCTCCCTGCTCCTGTCTCCGCATCAGGTTCGCCAAACCGTCACCCGCCTGGTGGACGAAATGTCAAGACAGGCCATTGGCTTTAACGTCATTATTGACGCCTGCTTAAATATGCTGTTAGTCTCTCTTACGCGAATCTGGAAGGAAAACCATGTCGACTTAAGTGCCGCCGCCAGAGAGGGCTCCTGTAGTACGATTGACGACATTCTGGAATACATTGCGACCCATGCCGGCAGCGCAATTACCATTCCCGAGCTGGCGGCGCGCTGCAACATGAGTTATTCTACTTTTTCCCGGCTTTTTAAACAGCGAACCGGCCGCGGGTGCAAAGAATATCTGGAATATGTTCGTATTTGCAAGGCTCAGAATCTTCTGCTTTTTACCGATCTGAGCTTAAACTACATTGCCTCTGAAACCGGTTTTACCGACTGCAGCCATTTCATCAAAACCTACAAAAAACACAAAGGAATTACTCCGGCACAGCAACGGAAAATCGGGCTTCCGGACGGATCGGGGGCGTAGAAATTACATCGCTTCCATCTACCCCCCCCCCTAAAAAATCCGATTGATTCAGGATACCGTAGACAGATCCCACTCCTCATGGATCTTCGGCACATCACTGATCAGGCGTTTCGTATAAGCCGCCTGCGGATTGATAATTACCTCCTCCGCCGAGCCGTGCTCCACAAATTTTCCATGCTCCATGATATAAACCGTATCGGAGATATAATAAGCCAGCCCGATATCATGCGTAATAAACACCACCGTCATATCCGTCTCGTCCCGCAGCTTCAAGAGCATATCCAGAATGGTGGCTCTGGAACAGGCATCAATCATAGACGTTGGCTCATCCGCCATCAAAATTCTCGGTTTCAGCAGGAAAATTCTCGCAATCATCAACCTCTGCATCTGTCCGCCCGAAAGTTCAAACGGATATTTATTGGTCAGCTCCGCATACTTTAAGTTGACAAAGCTGCACGCCTCCGTCATTTTTTCGTCTTTTTCTTTCTTTGACAGATTCTTTCCACCACTTAAGTTAATACAATCCAAGAGCACCGAATCTATTTTGGTAAACATATTAAATGAGGAAAACGGATCCTGAAAAATTGCCTGAATGTTTTTCCAATACTCCCTTTTTTTGGCATATCCCTTAATATCCCTGGGCTTCTCCTGAAAAAACATCTCGCCCTCCGTCATATTGATAAGACCTAAAATCATTTTAAAGAGGGTTGTCTTGCCGCTTCCGGATTCTCCCACAATGGATATGATCTCGCCCTTTTTAAAGGAGAAATCCACATGATCCACCGCAACGGTTTTCTTATCGCCAAGACCGAACACCTTGGTAACTCCCTTGCCGTTCAAAATCGCCATCTTACCGTCACTCATGGCTGTACACCTCCTTCATCCGCTCTTCTCCCATCATGCAGCGGTGCATTCTGCCGCCCCCGATATCCCGCATCTGCGGTGCAATCAGATAACATGCCGGTTTTGCATAGCGGCAGCGCTCTGCAAAGCGGCAGCCCTCCGGCGGTTTTTTCAGATTAGGCGGTGTGCCCGGAATCGCCTTCAACTTCACATCCCTTGTCCCGGCTTCCGGCACGATGATAGATTCCATAAGGCCCTTCGCGTAAGGATGCATCGGATCGAAAACCATTTCCTTCGCGCTTCCCCGCTCCACAATCTGTCCTGCATACATCACCATGATATCGTCTGTCACATTGTAGAGAAGCGGCAGCTCATGGGTGATAAAAATCATGGATTTGATATAACCTTTTTCCATCAGCTCACGCATCATTTTAATTACCATCTTCTGGCTTGTTACATCTAATGCAGAGGACGGTTCATCCGCAATCAGCACCTTCGGATTCAGAATCGTAGAAACCGCAATTACCGTTCTTTGTTTCATGCCGCCCGAAAGCTCCACCGCATGTTTTTGCAGCACCTCTTTGGGCAGTCCCAGCGCCTCAAAGCGTTCCGCCGCCATATCCAGAAGATCTTTTTTGCTGAGTTTGATATCATGTGCCTGCAGCACATCTCCCAAAAAGCTGATGATTTTCTGTGTCGGGTTCAGCGCATTCATAGCTGCCTGCGGAATATAGGCAATCTCGTTTCCCAGGATGGTCTTTCTCACCTCGTCAGGCTTCATCCCTGAAATGTTTTTTCCATCAACAATAATATCACCGCTGATATAGTGCAGTGGCGCAAAGTAATATCCCATCAGGCTCAGAGCCAGCGTGGATTTACCGCAGCCTGATTCTCCCGCAATCCCTAAGGATTTTCCCTCTTCTATACTGAGAGACACATCATCCACCGCATACACGTCCTCGTGAAAGCGGGTCACATATTTTGTTTTCAGATTATTTACTTCCAACATCTTTTTTCCCATTTCGTCTCTCCTTTCTAATCCCGCAAGGTCGGGTTAAACACCTGATCCAGACCCGTGTTCATCAGGTTCAGCGAGAACGAAATCAACGCGATCGTCAGGATAACCGGGAAATATGCCCACCATGAACCATTCAGATGCGCCGTGTAAGTCATGGCCCAGTTCATCATCAGTCCCAGCGTTGCCGTTGTCGTTGTGGCAGGCCCCAGTCCCAGCATGGATAACTGCGCCTCCGCAAGAATACCCGAGGAAATCTGTAAGATAAACGCCATCACCACATAGGACGCAACATAGGGCAGAATATCAACCAAAATGATCCTGATGACACTGTGGCCCGAGAGTTTCGACATGTTCACATGGTCTCTGTTTCTGAGTGATATTACCTGGGAGCGGACGCTTCTGGTCGTCCATGGCCAGGAGGTCAGCCCGATGATAACCGCCACCATCGTTACGCCTCTTGCCGACGCGCCCACGCTGTAGGAAATCAAAATCAGAATCACGAAAGACGGAATTACCGTAAACAGGTTGGTCACAAACATGATGAAATCATCCACCACGCCGCCGATAAATCCTGCAAACAGACCGAGGAACAGACCGATTGCCGTCGCCACCACACCCGCAATCAAACCGATGATAATGGAAGTTTTGGTAGCCGCCACCAGCTCCGTCAACACATCCCTTCCAAAATTGTCCGTACCCAGAATAAAGGTTCTCTGGTTTGCGATATCCTTCACATTGACATAGGAATCGTCGGCGATCGTCCCTGTCTGCTCCAGGCCGTCCTCTCCCTGCGCCGCCAGAATCATATCCGTGCTGTTATTCAGCTCCTTCAGGGATTTATCCAATCTGACATAATATTTCTTCTTCGCCGCAATCAGGCCCTTCTGCGGATTGGTAGAGTCATATTTCTCACTCCAGAGCTCCAAAAGTGCAGGCACATCATCGTCAGATGTGCTGATCCCACCCTCCGCTACGCCGCCAAACCGCACAAGCCAATCCACCATGGCCTCCCGGTCTTCCATGGAAAGCCGTGCATTCAGGCGGCTGGCCGATGTGTCGAGATTCAATGTATACGACTTCTGTGTCGAAGCGCCGTCGGTCACTGCATCCACCACAGAGACATAAGTGCCCGGTTTAAAGAAAGTACCCCGGCCAACCATCTCCAGCGGATCAGCCGTCACAAAAATTGGGTAAATAATGATCAATAATAAAATTGCTACCAGAATTACAAATCCTACCATGAACTGGGAGGAGTGTCTGAGTTGTTTGATCGTATTTTTCATATGCTCCTCCTATTCCATCTGCGCCGCTTTGATTCGCGGATCAATCAGACCATAAATCATTTCCACAAAAAGATTGGCAAGCAACACCATAATCGTAATAATCAGGGTACAGGCGGATATTAACGGATAATCGCGCCCGGTGATCGCCGAAAGAAGGGTGGAACCAATACCCGGATAGGAGAAAATGATTTCTGCCACCAGAGCGCCGCCCACCATTGTACCGATGGACATAGCCAAACCGGTGATCTGTGGAAGCATTGCATTTCTGAACACATAACCTACAATTTTTTTATCTTTGATCCCGAGGAAACGGCTGTATTTCACATAATCCGCATTCAGCTCGTAAATTGCCATGGAACGCATACCTACCGCCTGTCCGCCGATCGTTACAAGAACAATCGATAAAAACGGCAGTTTATAGTGATCCAGTACCGACAAAATAAAGGCCGCGCTGAAATTCGGAATCAAATCAAATCCATAGCCTCCGCTGGTTGGCGCCCATTTGAGCTGAATGGCAAACACAGTCAAAAGGATCGTCGCCATGCCAAAGGCGGGAATATTACTCGCAAATAAGAATGCCGGGAGAATGACCTTGTCAAAGCCCTTTCTGATATAAGCAGCCACCGCTCCCAAAAGATTTCCCAAAAACCATCCCACGATAATCGCCGGAAGCTGTAAGCAGACCGTCCACCATACGCCGCTGGCTATGATCTCGCTTACCGGCCTGGGATACTGGCTAAAGGAAACACCCAAATCACCATGAAGTAAATTTTTCAGCCAGATAAAAAACTGCTGGTACAGCGGTTTGTCTACACCGAAGGCCTCTGCATACTGTGCATACACCTTCTGAATCGCGGTGGCATCCGTCATGCCCTGCGCGGTCTGCGCCGCAATATTTGCCACAGGATTACCGGGCATCAGACGGGGGAGTGTAAAATTAAGAATTACCGCGATAATAAGAGTGAGCAAATACCACAATATTTTTCTTGAATAATATTTTTTGTAACCTTTCACGCTTACCCTCCATACATCCCATATGGCAGAAGCCGACAGTGTACTGCCGGCTTCTACGTTTATGTCCTGTTTATTCTTCCACTAAGGTCAAATTGTATAATGCCGCAACGCCATATCCGTCTGTGCAGTCGTAGGGAGGAACATTCGTCCCATCGTCCTGCTGCGGGTAATTTGTCCATACGGACTCGTTTACGATATGGAATGCCGCCGGACGATACATTGCTGCGAAGGAAGGAACCTCATCCAGATAAATCTGGGACAGTTCCGTATAATACTCTTTTAACTTAGCTTCGTCCTGCTCAAGCGGAATCAGCTTTAACAGCTCGTCAACTCTGTCATTCTGCCATCTGCCGAAGTTACCGAAGGTCTTAACCTCCGCATCGTTGTTGTCGGAGCTCATGAACTCGTAAGCGCGCTGCCAAGGACAGGAGATTGATGCTGTGCCGTTAGGCGTAGCCATCAGGATATCAAAGTTAGCCGTGGTCTGATCCTCGGTCCATGTAGAGGCATCTGGGAAGTAAGTCTCAATATTGATACCGATGTCCTTACCTGCCGCTGCGATAATTTCCAGAGTCGCGTTCCAGTCAGACCAGCCCTCCGGGCACTCCGCCTTAAAGCTCAGGTTATTGCCTGCGGGATACTCACGGATACCATCGCCGTCGCTGTCCACAACCCCTGCATCATCAAGGATCTTCTTAGCAGCCTCTACATCGTTGCCAAACTGGTAATCCTTTAAAGCCGCCTGATCAATCAGCTTCTGCTCTGCGCCGGTAGTATTCATGATACTTCTGGGAACCTCCTCAAAGGTGGGAGACTGTCCGGTCATAGCCGCCTCGTTGATCTGCTTGTAGTCCACTGCCATAGCGATCGCTTTACGAATCTCTTTCTGGTCAAGACCGTCTCTCTTGGTGTTAAACCAGATCGTAGGGATAGCGGCACAAATGCCGTAAGGAGCCTCGTCAATGTATGTAGAAATCGGAAGACCGTCCTTCTCCCACAGATCCTGCACGTTTGCCACGAACATCTGCGCTACATCTACCTCGCCGTTCTTTAAAGCAACCAGGCCGGTATCATTACCGCTGAATACCATGTGTGCCAAATACTTAGGCGCGGGAAGCTTGCCCCACATGGAAGCTGCCTGCCCCCAGTAATTATCGTCTCTCTGGATTACAACCTTCTGGTCATCCGCATAAAACGGCTTGTACGGGCCGGAGGAAACCATATCCTCCATCTTGTCCTGCTTAATCGCATTGGCGTCGTTGTTATTCCGAGCCTCTACAGTCTCCAGATATGCCTTTTGCATTACATATACCTTAGGAATATAGTCAAGCACTTTCAACGGGTTAACCGCCACACCTGATCCGTCCACTTTTGCATGGAACACTACTGTAGTGTCATCCACAGCTTCCACAGAGTCAATATACGCGGAGAAATCAGCGCCCGTAGGGGACTCATACTTTACATGGGTATCAAAGGTATACGCCACATCGGCTGCGGTCACCTGTGTGCCGTCGTTCCACTTTGCATCGGGATTCAGCTTCACCGTCAACTCTGTCTGGTCGTCGTTCCATGCATATTCCGTACCCAACAGGCCATAAAGCTTACCGTCAAGCATGTTGTACATAAACAAGGTTTCCCATACAAGTTCTCTTGCGCTTCCTGCCTGGGTCATTGCCATACCGTTATTAGAATTGGAAGACATGGGATTCCAGTCATTGATAGTACCCCACTGCTGTCCCGCAAAATATAACGTCTCCTCCCTCGGTGTGGAATTCGGATCCGCAGCCGCACTCTCATCCGCTGCCGTATCCCCTGCCGTATCCGCTTCCTCTGCGGCGGGCTCTTCCGTCGGCGCTTCCTCCGGCGCAGAAACATCCGCCGTGCCATCTGTGGGCGCCGGTTGTTCCCCGCCGCCACATGCTGCCACTGTCACAACCATGGACAGAGAAAGCATGATAGCCATCAACTTTTTCATTTTCATTTGTTTTCCTCCTTTTGTTTCTTTTTACGATTTGATTTATCATTTCTTAAACCTTTTTATAGTTTATCGCACAATTCGCACAATAAATATAAATTTTTTATCAGATAATTGTAGCTTTTCGCCAACTTATTTTTCATTCCGTTAGTCATATTGTAGTCATCTTGCCATACCGTGCCCGCGCACTTCATTGATAAACCAACGTTTTTCATTTGCATCATTGATAAATTACGAAAATACTGTTACCATAAAAAAGTATTTACTTATCATTCTAGATTTTTAATAAGAAGGTGGAACATGCCATGCCGCAGTCCAATTTGACAGTTCTGGCCGCCCTGACCGGCCTGATCGCTTTCATGGCGATTCTTATCATTTTCATAAATATCTTCCTTCGCCGCTGGCGGGATCGGCGCGTCAGCAAGATGGACGAGCTGGAGGGGCATGATTTTGAATTTTTCTGCGCTGATCTTTTGAAGGCGCAGGGCTTTATCGGCGTGGAGGTAACCCGCGGAAGCGGCGATTTCGGCGTAGATATTTTAGCGGAAAAAGACGGTGTCACTTACGCCATCCAGTGCAAGCGCTACAACAGCCCCGTAGGCGTGGAGGCGGTGCTTCGCACCTACGGCGGACTCGCCTACTATGAGCGCATGGTGGGCGTCGTCATGACAAACCAGTATTTTACCTCGCCCGCAGTGGAGGCCGCTAAGAAACTGCGAATCCTGCTCTGGGACAGAGGATATATGGACGCGATGATTGAGGAAAATAACAAGACCATAAAATAACAGAAAGGCGAAAACTATGAGCGAACTGAAAAAGTATGCATTAAAAGACATCCCCCACTACAAAGTGCACGGCCGCACCGTTCCCGGCGTCTCGCCTCTACCGCTTTTTTTCAGTGGCAGCGCAGTGGAACTGAACGTGTCCGGCTCAGAACTGTGGGCAGATTTGGAAGTAAGCTGGCAGAATCTGGAAATGTGGGTTACGGTTGAAGTCAACGGAGAGCTTATGAGCCGCCAGATGCTTATGCCCGGCACATACTCTCTGTGTCTGTTTCGGGGTATGAATCCGGAGACCATAAAAAACGTGCGTCTTACAAGAGAATTGCAAGCCATGACGGAAGACGAGGATTGCTGCCTCATCGTCCACGGCTTTCAGACAGACGGTGATTTTCATCCTGTGGCAAAGGGAAAATATACGCTGGAATTTGTAGGGGACAGCATCACCTCCGGCGAGGGAACTTACGGCGCGAAGGGGGAAGCCGACTGGATTCCCATGTATATGAGCTACAGCCGGGATTACGCAAAAATGACGGCAAAAGCCCTAGACGCCGACGCTTTTCTCATCTCCAAAGGCGGCTGGGGTGTCCTGAGCGGCTGGGATAACAATCCCGATTGCAACATTCCCTCCCGTTACGAACAGCTCTGCGGCCTTTGCTGCGGCAAACGAAACGAGAGTCTGGGCGCGTTTGCTCCCTATGATTTCTCAGCGAGAAAAACCGACGCCGTGATTGTCAATCTGGGTACAAACGACGCCTCCGCTTTTTTGCAGCCGGAGTGGCATGATCCCGCCACAGGCCGCACCTTTAAGCAGCGCCTGAACCCGGACGGCACCTATCAGGCGGAGGATCTGAACCGCTTTAAGGACGCCGTCGTTTCCTTCTTAAAAATGCTCCGCAAACACAACCCGCAGGCGCACATTGTCTGGTGCTACGGTATGATCGGATATGACTTAACTCTGGCCATAACCGACGCTATCAACCGTTATACCGCCCAAAGCGGCGATCACAATGTGATCTTTTTACAGCTTCCGGGCACGACAGAGGAGACAGTCGGTTCCAACGAGCATCCCGGCGAGCTCTCGCACCGCAGGGCGGCAAAAGTGCTGACAGAATATTTGCAGGACTATTTTTCTCAACTGTAATCTGACGCCTGATAGCTTATTTCTCCAACTCCATCAGGCCAAGCTTCAAAGCGCCCATAATGCCCTGCTTGTCGTCAAGGCTCTGCACCACAATATAGCTGTCCAGATCCTCCAGCTCTTTTGTCCTGATATAGCCGTTTAACAACGTCTTAAACTTCTCGCGCACCAGTTTCAGCAGTTGTGTCTGGTGCATCACGCCGCCACCCAGGATAATACGCTGGGGAGAGACAAGAAGGGTATAATCCACAAGCGCCTGCGCGATATAGTCCGCCTCCATCTCCCAGACCTCCGGCCTATCGGCAAGTTCAATGGCTTTCTTTCCCCATCTGCCCTCGATCGCAGGCCCTGCCGCCAATCCTTCCATACAGTTTTTATGGAACGGGCAAAAGCCCTCGTAGGTATCATTCGGGAGCTTATTCAAAAGCACATGGCCGCCCTCCGGGTGCAGCATGCCATGCAGCAGTCTTCCATCCACAATCACGCCAACGCCAACGCCGGTGCCGATTGTGATATAGATACAACTGTGCAGGCCTTTCGCGATGCCCCAGGTATACTCTCCAAGTGCCGAGCCGTTCACATCGGTGTCAAACCCCACCGGCACGCCAAGTTCTTTATGGAATGTGCCCACCATATCAAAATTCTGCCACGCCAGCTTCGGTGTGGTTGTGATATAGCCATAGGTCTCGGAATCCCGGTTCACGTCGATCGGCCCGAAACATCCGATTCCCAGCGCCTCTATCTCTTTTCCCTTAAAAAACGAAAGCAGTTTCGGTATGGTAATCTCAGGTGTCTCCGTGGGAATCGAAACCTGTTCCATAATCTCGCCGTTTTCGTTGCCGATAGCGCACACCATCTTGGTGCCGCCCGCCTCCAATGCCCCTAATCTCATTTGTTTATCCTCCTTCTTATACGTTTAAAGTCTGCTCGATCTCTCTGGCCACAAACACACCGCTGGCGGATGCGTGGGACAAAGA
The DNA here is from genome assembly GCA_002361355.1 of Lachnospiraceae bacterium UBA3310. Taxonomy (GTDB): domain Bacteria; phylum Bacillota; class Clostridia; order Lachnospirales; family Lachnospiraceae; genus UBA3282. The sequence continues at coordinate 46,725 of DESQ01000041.1, read as the reverse complement.
ATGTGTCACACCGCTGCCGTCCCCGATGATGTAAAGCCCCTTGTGTTTCGTCTCAAGATGCTCATCAATTTCCACTTCCATATTATAGAACTTAACCTCCACACCATAGAGCAGTGTGTCATCGTTTGCCGTGCCCGGCGCGATCTTATCGAGCGCATAAATCATCTCGATAATACCATCCAGAATCCGCTTCGGGAGCACCAGGCTCAAATCTCCCGGCGTGGCTGCAAGAGTGGGCTCAATCAGTCCCTCCGCAATCCGTTTCGCGTTACTCCTTCTGCCGCGCACCAGATCGCCGAACCGCTGGACAATCACACCGCCGCCCAGCATATTAGATAATCTCGCAATGCTCTCCCCGTAGCCGTTGCTGTCCTTAAACGGCTCTGAAAAATGTTTCGCTACAAGAAGCGCAAAGTTTGTATTTTCCGTCTGTTTATCCGCGCCTTCATAGCTGTGTCCGTTCACTGTCACGATGCCGTTTGTGTTCTCATTAACTACGATACCGTGGGGATTCATGCAGAAGGTTCTCACATTATCCTCAAACTTCTCCGTGCGGTAAACGATCTTGCTCTCATACAGCTCGTCTGTCAGATGGGAAAAAATTACCGCCGGAATTTCCACACGCACGCCGATATCCACCCGGTTTGACTTCGTGCTGATCGCAAGGTCTTCACACACTTTCTCCATCCACTTACTGCCGCTTCTCCCCACAGATATGACACATTTATCACATTCATAAGACTCTGTCTGCGTGTGTACGCAAAAGCCGCTCTGTGTCCGTTCCACCGACCGGATCGGCGTGTCGAAGTAAAAGGTCACCTTATCCTTTAACTCGGCATAGAGATTTTCCAAAACGACATAGTTGATATCCGTCCCCAGATGGCGCACGGAAGCGTCCAGCAGATTCAGATTATTTTGCAGACACAGCTTCTTAAAATGGGTGCCTGCCGTCGAATACAGCTTCGTCCCCTCGCCGCCATATTTCATATTGATCTCATCCACATAGCGCATCAGTTCAATCGCCTGTTTCTTGCCCACATGCTCATAAAGCGTTCCGCCGAAATCGTTGGTAATATTGTATTTTCCGTCAGAAAAAGCGCCTGCGCCGCCAAATCCGCTCATAATCGAACAGCAGGGACACTTGACACAGGATTTCACCTTGTCGCCGTCTATAGGGCAATGCCGATTCTCCAGCGCGTGGCCAGACTCAAATACGGCGATCTTTAAATCGGTTCTTTTGTGCGTCAGTTCATAAGCCGAATAGATACCGCCCGGCCCTGCGCCAACGATAATCACATCATATTTCATAGATAACGCCCTCCGTTTCCATCGTATCATAAATAACCGTCAAAGACAACGCCATTCATCGTTTCTTCTTTCCGACAATATACCATATCCCTGTCGCTGTCACAACCACAGCCATGATGAAAATGACCACTCCGGCCACATTCCTCGCTCTGCTGTCCCGCTCCTGCCCTTCTTCAGGTTCAGCCGCCTTTTTTGTCCCCCGGTCGATGTAAGCAATCGCGCAGGGGGAAAACCTGTCGGTAGAAAAAGTGATCGTATCGGGATCCTCATCCTCGTCCAAAAGCTGCGTAAACTCCTGACTGCCATCTTTCCCTGTGTGAATCCTTAAAATATAAAACGTCCTGTCCTCAGCCTGCAAAGGCTTCGGGACATGAATCACCACTTTTAATTTTTCCGCAAGTTCCGAGACGGTCTCTTTCTCTTCTTTCTTTGTCTCCTCTAACACAATCTCAAAATACCGCCCAATCGTCATATCGGGAAGTTTCTTTTCCTCAAAAGCGTCCCTGACCTCCTGTGACGCCTTCCCCTCCATATCCTTAATGGAAAGATCTATCGCCACCGGCAGATCGCCCCGCAGCATCAAAAGCTCCTCCTCCCCGCTCAAAAGCTGTCCCACCACCGATTGGAAATCAGAAACGCCGAAGTTTTCCTGTCTGCCGTCCGCAAAATCATTGTGGACATTCATCCGTAAATCTCCGGTTTTCTGCGCTTGTGCCAGCAGCCTCTCATCTTTATTTTCCGCAATCAACTGCTCCGCCTCCGCAGCAGATATTTGAAGTGCCGCAAGCGTTCCCGTCAGTTTCTCCTCCTCCGCTTCTTCGTCGTCCTTCGGATCCGTCTCTTCTTTCTTCGTCTCCTCGTCATCCTGCTGCTTCTTTTGCGGATCTTTTGCCTGACCCGTCTGATCCGGCGCTGCGGCATTTTGATTCCCCTGCTCAGGGGCTTTCACAAAATCTGCGGAAATGGTATGGTCTTTTTCCACATAGGAAAAATTGAAAGAGGCTGTGTTTCCTACTTCAACGCCATCCACATACACCGTACGGATGGCATAACCGCTTTTGGGCGTAATCGTATACAATACCGCCGTACCCTCCTTGACCGTGGTTTTCCCCGCCGGCGTAATCGTCCCGTTCGCCGAGGACACGGACGCGGTAATGGTATAGGTTTTCACTTCTTTCTTTTTAAATACCGCCGTCAACGTTCTGTCGCCTGTGACACTGCCGATCTCCATCCGGCTGTCCCTGCTTACGGTATTTCCATTTTCCGTCCAGCCGTCAAACTGATATCCTTCCTTCGGCGTCGCCTCCAGCGTGATACTCTCCCCGTACTTCACCGTTCTTCCCTCAGTCGCCGTTCCGGCATTGCTGTCGTTTACATTTACCGTAACCTTGCAGTCAATCGGCTTAAACTCCGCCACATAAGTGGCGTCACCGCGAATGTTATCGACCACATACCGGGCATCCTGGGAAACCCTGTTATTGTTAAGCAGCCATCCCTCAAACGTAAATCCGTTTTTCGGCGTAGCTGAAATCACGACATAGCCGCCTTCCCTGACGGCGCCGCTTCCATACACCGAACCGCCGTTATCCGGAGATGCCTGCAACTGTATGTAATAGGTATATGGTTCTATGGATGCCAGCGCCGTAGCGCTGTAATTGCTGTCCTGCTTTGAGACCGCTTTCACCACCAGTGAAGAAGCCCCCTCATCCGATGCCACGTTCAAAACACCGTTTCCGTCGATAAAGGTATTCCCGCTGGTCTGTCCGGAAACGCTCCACGCAACCTCCCTGCTGTAATCATTCTCTCCGCTCACAAAAGCCGTAAACGTGTACGCCGCGTTTTTGGAAACAACAACCGTTCCGGGCGAAATGCTGACAGACGTAATCACTGGCCGCCTTTCTTCCACAGGAAATGCACCCGAACCAATCTCCGCTGCATGGCAGGGAAAAGACGCGAGAAAAAGCATCTGTATGATACATAAATAGGTTACAGCACTGTATATGACTTTTCGTTTCATCTTTCCCTCCGGCGGCGGTACTACTTTTTGCGCTCCCGCTTATTCTCATACATTCTTTCATCCGCCTCTTTCAGCGCTTCCTGATAACCGGCTCTCCCCCTGATCAGGCAATAACCGCAGGAAAACTTAAGCGTAACCCTAACGTCGTTTGTTAAAACCGCTGTCCTTTGATCCTGCACATCCACAAGCTCTTTTAAGGCGTCTTCCAGTTCCTTTTCACTCTCATACCCGTACAAAAACAATACAAACTCATCGCCGCCCATTCTGGCAGCAACACAACCTCCTGTACCCACATTCGCAATCAGCTTTGCCGTTAACCGAAGGTAACTATCTCCCGCTTCATGCCCGTAGTTATCGTTAATCACTTTCAGGTTATCCGCATCTATCATGACAATAGCGCTGTGGCCAAGCTCCTCCGGTTTTTCAAAAAGCGCTGAAAGCTTCTGTTCCATTCCGCGGCGGTTATACAAACCAGTAAGCAAATCCATGTCCCGCTCCGCCTCTATCTCTTTTCGTTTTATAACGCTCTCCGTCACGTCAATCACCACACCGAATGTCTCATGGCTGTCCCGGATTTCTTCCAGTTTGACAAATCTGTCTTTGACGCCAAAGGTATCCGGCTCTCCCTCAACGGGGTTTTTACGAATGCTGCTAATAAAATGTTGAAAGCTCACCACATCTTGGCCCAGTTGTTGCGTTTCCTCATCATCCAGCGCAAAAATCCTTGGTACATACTCGGTAAATTGTACACGCTTCATATGCTCATTACATTCATACACACCGATATACATATTTGTTTTGCTCAAAACATACGACATCTTCCGGTTGCTGTCCAGAATACTTTGCTTCATGGTATTGATATAACTGCTCAATTCCGTAAACTCTGCGCTGCTATGAATATCAATGACTTCATCGAGATTGCCCTCCGCTATTCTTCCCAGCTTTTCATTGATACCATGAATGCCGTCCACCACATATCGGTTCATATATCTGGTTATCGCAAGATTCAGGGCGACAGCAATCGCCGTCAGACATATCGCAAGCGCAATCGTAGTTCGGGGTATGCGTTGATAAAGATCGCGGCTTGCAATCACACGCCCGATATAATTATCACCAGCTCTCTGAAAAACACAGTACGCATTTCTGCCGTTTACAAAGGCGGAAAAACCTTTCTCATATTCCGAAAAAGCATTTTCGTCCAGTCCAATTTCCGTGAGATTTTTCCCCACACAATCCAAATCCGTTGAACCGACAATCTGCCCGCTTCCTATATCAATCGCATAATAATCCGCCTCCAAATTGACCCGGAATTGAGAAAACAAATAGGACAGTTCATTTTTCTCCGTAACTTTCATTACGTTGACCGGCTCCATTCCCACCTGTACAATAAATTCACCGTTCATACTCCAAAGAGCGGAATACTGCATCATCTTTTCTTCTGCAGTGTTGGGCGCAATATCCTGCACGAGTTTCAGAGAATGATCTTCCAGCATCGGCTTAAAGAAAGCCATCTGCCCTCCCGAATCAAAAGTATAACCATAATATTCCGGATGGGTACCCGCATAGATACGCCCCGTATCATCAAAAATATGGATTTCATCCACCCCGACTAACTGCGCTATATTCTTTAACTCTTCCACGCTTTCCAGCACGGAAGGATCCTTCTGAATGATATAGGCAATGGCTTCCGCGTTGCGCAAACAAGTCTCTCTATATTCCGCTGTCACCTCCTCGATTTCTTTCTGATTACCATCCAGCATCTGTTCAATCTGTCGAAAAGTCCTGATTGCATTTTCATATGCCTGTCTCTGCTCACTTACTACCTGAATGTATAGGATCACGTTTAAAATAAGCACTGCCAGAATAATAGTCAACAGCCTCATATATTGTCCAATTATTTGCTTAAGTGTTTTCAATCTCCTGCCCTCAATCCTAACTGCTTGATCAGCATTGTTTTATTTTATCATTTTGTCTGTCTGTGTGACAAGCGCCTCCTCACGAAATCCAGAGTCAGATATGGCGCAGTAAAAATTCCGTGCCTCCCATAATCTGTTCTGAAATAAGCAGAAGCTTATTCTTCAAAAACGGAGAGAGCGCCTCCTTTGCCGTCTGCGCGTTTGCAACTTCATTCTGTTCATCCGCAAACACCAAAATCACCTTGCTTCTGGCATGAAATTTTTTCAGGTAAGCAAAGAGCTCCTCATAACATTTTTTATAGGGGCGGCATTGGTATTCACCAAACGCGCCGCCCGTCATGAGCATCGCCATGGGCACTGTTTTCGTCTCTGTCTCCTGTCCCCAGAATACCAGATTCAGGCGGACATTCCGGAAGATTTCATTTCCTCTTTTCAAAGCCCGCACAACGGCGGCCACGGCATCTTTAAAATGCTCCAATTCCAGAGACGTATCAATCACAATCGTCATCTCCAGATTGCCGCCCCGGTAATTCCCGGGAACGTGCAGAATCGCGTCCACCCTCTTTGCAACCTGTAGTGCTCCTATTTCCGTGAGTTCCATATTTCCCTCCTGACGCCTCTTGGAAAAACCACAACCAAAGTTCCATTCTTAACGGAAATGCTGCTTTCTGTGCCAATAAATTCGTTGCTTATCCCAAGGGGAAAAGTATGTGTCAATACCGCATCGTCCAGTTCATACTTTAACCCTTTCAAATTCACGCCCTCAGCCTTTGTGGTATGGGAAAATACCGACAAATATCCCCTGGTTATTTTTTCAAAGCAGAGTTTTCCATTGGTAATCGCAGTTATGACATTATCCTGATCAAACAAAAATCCCTTCATGCCGCTTTCAGACAGCCATGCAAGCGCCTGAATATTGGCGAGTGTGTGATCAATCCGTCCGCCCGTTCCGCAGTAAATATAGAAAGTTTCATACCCCGCCTTTATGCCAATGCGAAGAGCCGCGATCATGTCAGTATCGTCCTTTTCCGGATTCAGCACAATCGTATGCGGATGTTCTGGCACACCATGGAGCGAATCAAAATCCCCAATAACAAGATCCGCTAAAATACCCTGTTCTTCCAAATGGCGAAGCCCCGCATCCGCAGCAATCACCAGATCATCTTCTTCCGGGCAAAAATCAAATCCATAATTTACACCCGCGCCGACTACATAACAAATTCCTTTTTTCATCTTCTTCTTTCCTTTAATATGGGTATCATATCTTCTTCGGACATTGCTTTAAATTCCCAGCATTATATAGCAATTATACGAAATTCGTTCTTTTTACACAACCATCAATCATACCTTTACGAGTTTGAATGGGCACAATCATGAAAAAGAGAGAAATTGTTACAAAGTTTCCAATTTCTCCCGATTTATGATTTATATTCAGCTTATCTTGTTGATATTTCAACGTCAATTTTTCTTTTTCGCATTTTGCCACCGTTTTTTCGCATTCAAGCGTAAACTCCCATCGAAAAGCGGTTGATAATTCTTCTTAAGATCGGTATAATTTTATTGGTATTTTCGTGTAGTTACGATTTGCCTTTTCAGGATCTGTGATCAAAACGAAGGGAATCATTAAAATGTTATGGAGATAACCATTTGTGATGACTGTATTAAAGATCTGCTCCACTTGGAAAAAATGCTGTTAAAATATAAAACCCGATATCCAGACAACGAGTTTACACTGGAAAAGTATTCAGACCCATCCAGATTATATCATAAGGTAGCAGAGAGAGAATTGACCGATATTTATATTTTGGATATGCTCATGCCCAAACGGACAGGCATTGATCTCGGCCGCCAAATTAGAATGACCGGCAGCGAAAATGTGATTATCTACATTACCTCTTCCGAGGATTACGCTCTGGATGCCTATAAAGTCCGCGCGGTGAGATATCTGCTTAAACCGATTGACGAAAACAAGCTTTTTGAAGCATTGAATTACGCGTTCTCCTATACAAGGTCAAAAACAGAACCCTCCTATACGATCAAAACAAAAAACGGATTGCTGACAAGAACCTGTTCAAAGATAGAATATATTGAAAACGCCGGACGAAAACTGGAAGTTCATCTGTCCGACGGAGAGGTTCTTAAAAGCCTTTTTATCAGAAGATCCTTCGAGGAAGAAATAGAGGAACTTACAGGGCATAAAAATTTTCTGCTGGTTCACAAGTCTTTTCTCGTCAATCTCAATTATGTGAAACAGCTTACCGCAGAAAGCATAACGATGCATTCCGGCAGGCAGTTACCCGTCAGTAGGGCAAATTCCGCAAAGGTAAAGCGGGAATATCTTCTCTTTGTTTCAGAAAAGGTTGGTAAATGAACGAAATGGTCTATGTAAAAAATATATCCTATATACTGAGCCATATCTTCTTTTTGGTATTCACTTGTCTGTTTATACCACGTCGCTATTCCAATGGAAAAACTTTTAACATTTGCCTTTTCTCCTGCCTGCTGATGACCTTGATGGACTATTTCAAATTACATCTGTTTTCGGACAATTCCGTGTTCTATTTTTTTACAACGGTCACACAGATTACCATAACGCAGCTTACGGCCCTTTTCATCTCCGAAAAAAGAACCATTAAAACGCTTTTCATTGGCCTGAGCGCCTCCAATTATGTGCTTGTGGGAACCATCATTGCTCCCATCCTGTATATATTCACGGGCAGCGTCGGCCTTGCTCTTGTCGGAAATCTTCTGGCGCACCTTGTTATCCTGACGGTGCTCTATTCCCGGATCGGAAATGTCGTTTCCCGGTTTTGCGAACGGGATCTGGGTAAAAACAAATGGGAATTATGTCTGATCCCCATATTTTTTTATTGCAGCTTTTCCAGCATTGCCTTCTTCCCCCATACGCTCTATGAGCATCCTGAAAATATCCTGGTCAGCATCTTTTTAATGATTACCATGTTAGTATCCTATGTGGTGGTACTCCGCTATATGGACAGCGAGACCAAACAGGTAGAAGAATACTGGAAAAATGTGATGTTTGAATCTTATATTAAGGGATTGGAAAGCCAAAGCTATCTGGTAGAACAGTCCGAACATAATTTAAAAATACTGCGGCATGATATGCGGCATTACTCCATGACAATAGACTCTCTGCTCAACCAACAGGAATATGATGAAATCAGAAATATAACCGGACATATCAAAGAGGTTGTTGATGAAAACCGGATTCCCCGCTATTGCGAAAATCTGGTGGTCAATACGGTTCTCACGGCAATGGCCGAACAGGTGCAGTCTTTCCAAATCGCCTTACTTTCAGACATTACGATCACCCATGAGATTCCTGTCAACGAATATGAATTTGCCATGGTTCTTGCAAACCTTCTGGAAAATGCCATGCACAGCGTAAAAACCCTGGAACCCGCCAAGCGTTCTATCAACGTCAAAGTACATTGTAACGCCGAACATCTGTTGATCGATATGGAAAATGAATGTGCACAGGAAATTTTCTTTGATTCTACAACCGGACTTCCAAAAAGCAGAAGGGGCAAAGGCCACGGTCTCGGCATGCAGAGTGTGCAGGCTTTCTGTGACAAACTAGGCGGAACAATCGACTGTTATTGCGAAAATAATCGGTTCCGAATTATTTTATATGTAAAATTCTGAACCGGAATATTGCCCTTATGCCAATATCTTATTCAACATATCGCTATGTTTCTCAACAGAATGTTGCAGAACTTCGATATTGGAACTCATTTCCTCTATATGCTCCGTACTCTCCAAATATCTCTTCGATGTATCAAGATAGCTTTGCTCTATTGTATTGAGACGGGGTATTACCGTATTCTCCAACTGCACTACCCTGACATACGTAAGTTCCGACTCCACTTTATCCAGACGGGCATAAATCGGCGCCAATTTTTGCTCAAATTTTTGTTCCAATTTCTCTTCCAACTTCTGATCCATCATTTCTGACATTGCCATTAACATTTCTTTGTCTACCATTTTTGTCCTCCTTCTGTGTCGGCGGAGCGTATCGCTTTCCGCCGTTTTGTAATAAATGTTATGAATTTCTGGCGAAAAGCCGGACACCGATATAATCGGTGTATCGCACATCTGAATTTAGAACTTAATCGTGCGAGAACAAATTTCATGTTTTTACCATACCATACAACAGGAGAGAACGCAAGTCCCCTTTTATAAAAACGTTTTTTCGTTTTATCTCTCCTTATCTTCAGGTAAAATTTGACAAACCCGTTTTTTATGTATATCATAGAAAGGAACAACGAGGAGGTTGCGGCCAGATGGGTCACGGCCTTTTTATTTTCTCAACAGATTGAAACCCGGAAAAGGAGGAATTTTCATGAAAATCGTAAAGAGAAAAGTTGCTATCGTCGGCTGCGGTCTGGTAGGTTCCACCACCGCATTCAGCCTGATCACACAGGGCATCTGTGATGAGGTAATGATGATAGACATTAACAAGGAGCGGGCTTACGGAGAAATGCTCGACTTGCAGGACTGCATAGAATACCTGAATAAAAATGTGAAGGTGTACACGGGAGATTACAGCGACTGCGGCGACGTGGATATCATTGTCATCACGGCAGGCGCACCGCCCAAACAGGGGCAGACACGTCTGGATACGCTGGAACTCAGCGCCAAAATCTGTAAATCCATTGTAGACCCCATTATGCAGAGCGGTTTTGACGGCATCTTTCTTGTCATTTCCAATCCGGTAGATATCATCACACACTACGTTCATTTCCTGTCCGGCCTTCCCAAGAATCAGGTTATTGGCACAGGCACAGCTATTGATTCCGCCAGATTGCAAAATATGATTGCCCAAATCGCCAAAGTGGATCCCCGAAGCGTCCACGCTTATTCCATGGGAGAACATGGCGATTCCCAGATGGTTCCCTGGTCCACGGTGACTGTGGCCGGCAAGCCTTTTTACGATGTCATTGCAGATAATAAAGAACTGGTCGGCGACGTTGATCTGGACGATCTGTTATACAAGACAACACAGGAGGGGTGGGAAATTCTCAACAGAAAAGGCACTACCTATTATGGCATCGCCACTGCATGCGCCGGCATTATCAAGGCAATTTTAGACGACGAAAACCGCATTGTTCCTGTTTCCACCCTGCTTGAGGGGGAGTATGGAGAGAATAATGTCTATGCAGGCGTCCCCACTGTCCTCAACAGAATCGGCGCTTCCGACGTGTTGGAAATCCACATGACGCCGGGAGAACTGGCACGCTTCAAGGAATCCACAAAGCTGATTCGCGAATATACGGATAAGATTATGGCAATCCACCAGGAATTTCTGAAAAACGAACAAAAATAATGACGTTACTGTATTCGCCCCACAATACGTTTCACTTCTGAAAGATATATCCGTCCGAACAGGTTCAAGTGATTCAGGAGATGGTACAGATTATACACATCACGGCGGCGTTCATATCCCGGCTGCAAAGGCGCCGCCTCCTTGTATGCATCATAAAAGGCCGGTGGAAATCCACCGAACAGCTCCGTCATTGCAAGATCCGCCTCTGCATGGCCTACATAAACCGCCGGATCAATCAGCCATGCCCTGCCGTCATTTCCCGTGATCACATTTCCTCCCCACAAATCACCATGCAGTAAAGAAGGGTACTCCGGTTCCACAAGAATTTCATCAATGCAGTCAAGAAGGCGTCCGATCCTTCTCCAATCCTCTTTGTCAAAATACCTGGCGGCATCCCTAAACTGCGGCTCAAGACGGCAGTCCCGGAAAAAGCCTGTCCAACTATCGTATCCCGTATTGATCTGGCTTCGTCTGCCAATATAGTTATCACAGTCAAACCCATATTTCCCATTGGAAACCAGTCCGTCTGTCGGCGCCCGGTGCATAGCGGAAAGCTGTCGTGCAAATTTTTCCCAATAGTCTTTGCCGCGGTTTTTACCGGAAATAAATTCCAGAAGCAAAAAGGAATATCCGCCCCTGTCCTCGTCAGTTCCCACGCCGAGAATCCGCGGCGTGCCAATGGCTTTCGTCCGGGCAATCGCGTCAAGCCCCGCTGCCTCCGCGGTAAAAAGAGAAAGATTTTCCTTTTTGTTGGATTTCATGAAAATACAATTACCGTCCGTAAGCGTCAATCCATACGCTTCATTGATATCGCCGCCGGATATCCGGCTGGCGTTTTCGATCTTTGTCCCCTCCCCCAAAAGCGCACATAAAGCATCCGACAGGGAAGTATATGATTGTAACATGGTCATATCGAGAACTCCCTTCTTTATCAATATACCCCAAAAGGGAGCTCCTCTCAACACACTTTCCTCTATTTTTAATCCTTGTCACGGCCTCTGAATCTGAAAAGTATCCGCAAGCAACAGCCAGTTGGGACGGAAAAACCTCATAATCTGCCAATAACCCATCCCGCGCAGGCCATACTCCGGCAGAAGCGCAAATTTTGCCTGATAACTTCTCACATCCTCAAACCATACCTCATGAAGCTGCCCGTCCTTTTCATATTGAAAAAAGGGTGACATGGCCACCTCATCAAACTGAATCGGAACACCGGCCTCTATGGCAATCCGCACCGCCTCCTGATTGCTTACGGTAGTGGCCCGGGAAGTTCCCTGAACAAAAGGCAGCGTCCAGTCATAGCCATAGTTTGGAATCCCCAGATCAATTTTGGAAGGCGTGATCCGTGTGACGGCATATTCCACCACCTGCCGGACTTTATCGACAGGAGCCACAGCCATGGGCGGCCCATAGGTATAACCCCACTCGTAAGTCATAAGCAATACGCTGTCGGCCGCCTCCCCCAACAAACCGTAATCCTTTCCCTCATAGAGCAGTCCCGCCTGCGTGTCGGAAGTCTTGGGCGCCAATGCCACCGAAACATGATAACCGTATGGGGAAAGAAAATTTCTGACACCCGCCACAAAATCGGCAAAGGGAATCCTGTCTTCGGGGCGGATATACTCAAAATCAATATCCACACCCTGAAAGTTTTTTTCCTGCACGGTCGTCAGGAGATTGTTAAGAAGGTTATCCTTTGCCTCCTGATTATTTACCACAGCAGTTATCAGAAAGTTATTGAAGTTTCCGTCCGGCCCAAGCGGCGTCAGGGTGAGAACCGGGCGCACGCCCTCCATAAGCGCCGCTTCAATCATAAAGGTATCGTCGATTGTCGGCGGAACCAGTTCCCCCTCCGTGGTAAAACCGTAAGAAAAAACAGACAGGGAGGACAGATAAGGCAGGGTTTCATGCAAGACATCCTGTTGAATAAAGGGGTAGGCGTAACCGTTCACCCACGCCGGATAGGAGGGTGCGGAACTTTCTCCCGAAGATAAAAGAAGCGCCTGACCCACTGCCAGAGAATAGGGATAGACAAGTTGGTTGTTATAAATAACGGAAGATACCGCAATCCCATGGCTCTCCGCAATGGAATCTACCGTATCTCCTGCTTTTACCACATAAATTTCCATAGAATAATCCTACAGGCTTTTGGTTTATTCTATGCAGAAAACGGGACGCGGGTACTGTTCCCTTGTCTCAGTTTTTACTACACCTCCAGCTTCGCCAACTCCTCCATTGCCTTTAATCCCCCTTGTGTCAAGTTAATGACACGAACTTTAAAAAAAGTCCACCTATGTGGCTTCAATCAAATTGCATAGGTGGGCTTTTTCTTCAATCTCATAATTCAAAAGCAATAATTCAACTTATACAACCCCTAACATAATAAAGTCATACCGTGAATCATACTTTTTTCTCTGTATCCGGAACAAACTGATCCGGATAAATATTACTTCCGCAATAGCCACAGACCCCCATCCGTGGTGAATTGCAAACCGGTAAAAGCATTTCCTCTCCACACTCGTGAGTCTTGGCACAGTCTTCACACAGCCATCCTCTTCCCTCATAGAAACATTCTGCGCATATGTACGCTGCTGATTTCTTTCCACATACATTACATAAAATTTCAATCGGATTATTTCTAGACAGAATTATTAATTTCTCTTTCCTGTCGTCTCCAACCCTATAGTTTACAACCGTTATCATAAGTTCCGTAGTCGAACCAAAATCATATTCATAACTGAAAGTCATTCCTTTTTCCAACACTGATTTCAATTTACAGCTCATACTTTTGGCCGGTTTACCCCAGAAGAAATCATCCTGCGGTGCAACATCATAGCTGATGCCACCTATGTCAAACGCACTCAAATGTCCACAGCATTCTACCCATATATCTCTCAAAAACTGATCCACATCTTTCAATGTAGCTGTCTCTTTTATCTCCACATATAGCCAGTAATCCCTGTTGTATTTTGGATAAACAGCCAATTCAAAATATCCACATTTCTTACTCGCGGTCTCTTCCGCCCATTTTTTCTGACGTTCTTTACAAGCCGGAAGATGCTTATTCATATAGCTGAATGTATATTCTTTTCCACAATATTTACATTTACCTTTTGTGTGTTTTGACATTTGCTTTCTCCTATATTGCGATACCGTAAAATCACATTTCAGCCTTTTCTATCCTGCATTGATGTTTCTTAGTTTTCCTTTCATAGCTGATTCCAACAAGTAAAATATTCCCTTTGTACTCTTTAAGTGCAGACACATATTCTTTTTTCTTAATCTGGCTTATTGCTCCTTCAGCGGCTTTATCCCATTTTAGTTCCAAAACTAAAGCCGGTTTCAAAGAAGCACGTTTCGGCAGAAAAACCATATCGGCAAATCCATTGCCTGTCGGCATTTCCCTTATAAGAGTATAATCTCTGCAAGCACTATAGTATGCAAGTGCAATCACACTACTCAAGGAAACTTCATTGTTATAAACAAGGCTTGAAGAATTTTGCATATGAACTTCCTGTATCATTTGCGCAACAGTTCTTTCATCCATAGCCAGCGTTGCTTTAAGCAATGCCTCTGATGCACTAATCGCTTTCATTACCTCATCCCAGCCATCATTTTTAACTGCCCGAAGAAAAACGCTCCTCACTTCCTCGTTTGGAATAAAAACTTCTTTTGTCTTATTATCGTAAGCCAGATATCCCATATGAATCAGTAGTGTAATTACATCATCTGCAGAATTGAATGAAGTGATATCATTTTGAAAAGATTCAACATCGATACTACATCTTTGACCACTCAGCATATCTACAATCAACTGCCTTAACCCTTTGAAATCCATTGCAATATACGTCATCAAAGATTCATAAGTCTCTGTCTGGGACCAATAGTTTCCAAATTCCCTACTATCTATTGCCTCAATTACGGAATTAGGACTATAAACATGTCCTATCGTCTCAAAATAATATCCATCATACCATCTTTGCATCTCTTTGAATGGCATATCATGTTCTTTACAGACAGCCCTTACTTCTGCCTCTGTAAATCCAACATACTCCGCCATCTGTCTGGGACTGACCATTGTATGCTCCCGAAAATTATTCAAAGCCGACTGCGTGCCGTATTTCTTAATAGGTAAAATCCCCGTAATATAAGCAAGCTTTAAAAAAGCTCCTGATGGGGTGCCTTTAAACAACCCCCTCAACAGATTAATATATTCCTTTTGGAGACTTTCATTATTTTTGTCTTCCCGAAACAGGCAATCCCACTCATCAATGATAATGATAAATTGTTCTTTTGTCATGGCATTAACTTTCGCCAATACAGACGGCAATGAAATGTCAGTATCTTGGACAAATTCTGGATATTCCTCTCTTAACTCGGTTATTACTTGTTCCTGAATATAGCTCACGACTTTCATGGAAGAATTTCTTTTCATTTCCTCAAGTGCATTTCCGTACATCCACTGGATGTCCAAAAATATAACATTATATTTATTTAAATGCGCTTTAAAAAATTCATTTTGACTAATTTTGAGTTCTGCAAATAACTTCTCAGAATGGCACCCTTTGCTGTAATACGCTGACAGCATGGTTACCGCCATTGTTTTTCCAAACCTTCTTGGTCTGCTGGAGCAAATCAGCGGTCTGTCTTTTCCAATACGACTATTCGTATATTTAATCAGTTCTGTTTTATCCACATACTGTTCAGAATTAACAGAAACCACAAACTGTTCATTTCCCGGATTTAAGTATATTCCCATACTTACACACTCCCTACCGTTTAAGATGCACTATATATAACAGTAATAATCATTCTGTGCAATGCTTTTATTAATGCACTTGTTGATATCTTCCTCGCGTTTAGCATTCCAGTCTTTGGGATAATATGTCGTTTCAATCATAGTAAGTGTAAGTCCCGCTATTTTTGATATAAATATCGGATTAATCATATTATCAACCATCATTTGAATGACCATATTTTTAATCGGCTCTACCGCCAATGTTTTTTTATCTTTACACTCATCTTCCATCACTCCAAAATTCTGTGCCGCATTATAAAGCCATGTATTAAGATTTTCTACACGAAATTTTCCCTTATGCTTGTACAAGTACTCAAAAAAATTATCCTCTTCCTTTATTGGTCCTCCATTTTTAGATTCTGCATATTTTAATGCTGCACATAAATCTCTGGATAAACCACACGGTATATTGACACTTATACCATTTATAAATAATTTTTTATATTCTTCTGTGATATCCGATTTTTTTATACTTGTAATTACACTTTTTTTGGCCGGCGCAATTAATGTCAACTTAACAAACAACCTTAATATGATTCTCTGAAGATGTCTTTCTTCTTCCCTAATCCCAGCGGATTCATCTTGAAAATTATCAATAGCTTTATCCAGTTCAAGTAAAATAGTTTTGATATCTTCACATTTATAGCTTCCCCTCTCTACAGGTTCCAACAAACTGTATTTCTCCACAATATCATCTTTAAATTTACCGTAATTATAATCTGAAAAAATGTCAGTTGCTTTACCCGTCTCACTTAAATAATCATAGAAGCTTTTAACCGATTCAAGATGTGACTCCATTGTTGATCTGGAATTAAGTTCACCTTTATCATGATAATACTTGATACATTCCTCAACTACATTTATATTAATTCTGGTAGGCGCGTTCGATAACTGCACTTTAGGTAAGGACAAATATTTAATAAATTTATTGACATGATTTCGGTAAACATGACTCTTGTTGAGTAAATCTTTACGTTCCTCAAAAAATTCATTTTTGTATTTTTGCATTACATCCATTTTAACTCTCCCATCAAATTTTATGGAAAAAATATAGTTGAAATTATAACTTTCATTGTAATTATTTTACTATAAAATGTCAACATTCATTTTTCTCCATAAATTTGTAAAAATGGAGAGCCTTACACTCTCCATCTTGCCCATTTCCTGAATCTCGTTGCTATAAGAGACTTTATTCTATATCCAAGGGATATAATCATATCCAGATTATAATACGGTATTTCTCTTGTAACCTGCCTTGTTCCCTCCTGCCGAACCTGTCGGAAATTCCGACAGGTTGAAACTTCGTCTAATTCTCCTTCTGCAAAAATATGTTTTATGTGTTCTACAATATTTGTTCTTGATGTTTGAAACAGTTCAGCCATTTGTTGTTGGGAAAGCCAAACCGTTTCATCTTGTACAGTTACTTCGACATTAGTTAATCCGTCTTCCGATTGATAAATTAAAACTTCACCTTTGCTTTTATCCACAGATTTATCTCTCCCCAGTCCTTATCTTTAAGCTGTTCATTCGACCATGCCAAAAGTTCTTCCGCTTGCATAAACGTCAATGGCTCCTGCTCAACTATACCCGCAAGTAAATTACATTTCCTCTTTCCAATATTTTATACTATTATACACGCTTATTAACGATAAATCAAATACAATATCTTTTTTTACTAATATATAAGACGAAGAGTCCTCACGCTCTCCGTTTCCTATCCTTCCCCTTACAGTACACCACCGCCACCGCCGTACTCACAAACGTCGCCACGATTGCCGGCGCAATAATCCCCGTCGGATTCACGCTCCCGTACTGGCTCCTGTACGCAATCATATTTACCGGAATGAGTTGCAGGGATGAAATATTGAGTATCAAAAACGTGCACATTTCATTGCTGGCGACGCGCTCCTGCTTTCCCTTCCCTCTGCCCATGGCTCCTCCGTCATGCACACCCGCCGCCTCCGCATCACTTTTTTTCGCAGTCCCATCTAAAGCATACCCCGGCGTCCCCCGCTCCGCCTCCAATTTCGCCAGCTCCTCCATGGCCTTTAATCCCGCAGGGGTGCACGCCCATCCAAGCCCAAGCACATTGGCGATCAGATTCGTGGCTATGTATTCCCTAGCAGGATGTCCCTTGGGAATCCGCGGAAAAAGAAAGCTGATGAAGGGTTGTATCCCTTTCGTCAGCTTTGCAATCAGGCCTGACTTCTGCGCGATCTCCATAAGACCCACCCACAGCGCCATCACGCCGATCATGGTGATGCAAAGAGATACCGCATCCCCCGCGGAATCTAATGCAGCGTTTGTCACCTCCGCCATCTTCCCGGTAAAAGCGCCGTACACAACGCCGATCAGAATCATAAATGCCCAGATATAATTTAACATGAAAACTCCCACAGAAAATCATTCTTATTAAATTCTATGAGCCTTTCCGCACAATATGTTTGTCAGCAATCCTTTCCTACTCGACTTCCACTCTGTTCTTGCCGCTCTTTTTGGCCCTGTAAAGCGCCATATCCACACGGGTACAGAGTGAATCCACCGTATCATCCTGTCTTGCCTGCGTCACCCCCAGGCTCACCGTCTGAGGCCGGATATCTTTAAATGACGTATTGGCAAAGCTCTCCCTCATAAGGTCTGCAATATAAGCCGCCGAATCCGCATCCGTACCCCGCAGAAGTACCATAAATTCTTCTCCGCCCCATCTGCCGGAAGAAACATTCTGCTTGTGACCGATCCGTCTGTTGCGTAAAATATCAGCCAGCGCCACAATAACGGTATCACCCTCCTGATGCCCATAGGTATCGTTCACCTGTTTAAAATTATCAATATCTAACATAACTAAAGAAAATTGTTCCTTGCCAACTCTGGAAAGAGCGTCTTCAATCTGGCTCTGAATCTCTCTACGGTTATACAAACCTGTCAGCCCGTCGATGATGGCTGCCATTTTCAACTTCTCATTGACAAGCTCCAATTGTTTATTGCTGTTTTCAAGCTCCAGGGAAGTCGCACTGATAAAATTCGCCAGCCGGGAAACCAACGGCACTTTGGACAAGGTGTTAATATCCTGCATTTCTGGCATTGCGGCAGCCGCTTTTTTCTCTCCTTCTCTCATAGCGGCTATCACCAGCGTCACGTTGTGCTGGTTCAGATTGCCTTTCGTGCGCAAAAACTCTCCGTGTGAAAAAAAACCACAGGAAGCTGATATATCACGAAAGGGCTGAATCTCATAAGTTGGCTCCTTGTTCGTCCAGAAGGTGCGCCTTGCCGCGCAGGAAAAAATATGTAACACATCCGGGCCAAACTCCGCTATTCTCCTGCTGTCATGCTTAATGCTCTCCACGATGGTACTGGGATCGCCATAAGAGATACGCACCACAGAACCGATATCCATATCCGATGTCATATTGATGGAACCATCCGCATTGCTGGACACAGGTGTCCGCAGAATCGTAGTGTCATTATGCTCATAAAACAGCGGAAATTCCAATGTATTGTAGAAAAAATTCTCGTCATTTTTTATGTTCAGATATTTATGGTAAACATCATATGCCGGTATGCCGTCCAGCTCCTGCAAAAGAGAGCCCTGCGACTTTGTCACGTGGAACTCTCTGCCGAGCGGCTTCCACCCGGTCACTTTAATGGAGTCCACATGGAAATCTTCTCCCCCATAAAACACAATGATAATAGAACTCTCGGAAAAACCATAGGCTTTTGTAAACACACAGGAATCATCGCTGGTGATATCGTCGCTGCAGGTAACGCCGCCAAAAACCTGAATGTCTTCTCTGAGATCTTTTAAACCGTCACAAAAACGTGTGGTAGAACCTTCCGGAATTGTAAAATACATCTCAGCAGCCTTTACCCATGGCTTTTTCCGGGTCTCCTCCAGGATCTGCGCTGTAATATCATCAACGGACAGCTTCGCCATGTCGTATTGAAAAATCTCAAATTTTGTCGTCGGCAGCTCAAAATCCGTACACACCACCGTAATATTTCCGGAAAGCTCGCAGTCAATAATATTTCCGCTTGTGGAGCACCCAATATACGGGATGTCTGGAAAGCACTCCTCTATGGCACCGGTCACATCCTGAATGACAGCAGGATCTAACACTTCCGAATAAATCTGAAACAGCCTTACCCCACTGCCTGCCGCGCTGTCCTTCTGAAACGCCCGAAGTTTTTCCGTAAAAGATTTTCTTTCGTGATACTCAAACTGAATCTGTTTCATGCCGTTTCCTCTCTATGCAGAATATAATTATGGAGTATTTTATCACAAATTGGAGTATTTCTGCAATGCTTTTACCTTCTATCAAATCTGATATCGCCTACGCAGAGCCGTCACGCTGCCCGTCTATATTTTTATCTTCGTCCACTCGCCCTTTTTAAACCGCGTGGAAGCAAAGATAAACCGGGAAATCTGATCCGCCAGCACGCCAAGCCAGATACCCACAATGCCGAGCCCAAACACATAACCGCCAAGATAAGATCCGACCGTACGGATAAACGTAACGCTAATTGTGGACGCGACCGCCGTATAAAAAGTATCGCCCGCACCACGCAGACACCCCATATAGACCACCTGGCTGATCTGGAAAATCACGACAAAAATGATAACCCGCATAATGCTCACGCCGATAGCTACAATGTGTTCCTCCTCAAAAAACAGCCCCATGAGCGGCCCCGCTCCGAAAAAGTAAACAACGGCAAGACAGGCGGAAATCATGCCGCCGAACATGCGGCAGATACCGCCGTATTCTCTGGCAAGCTTTTCGTCACCCGCTCCCAGGCTGCGGCCAATCAGCGCCACCGCCGCGGCCTGCAGGCCGTCTCCGAAGGAAAAGGTGAGTCCCATGATATTCATCCCCACCTGATGCGCCGCCATCGCGTCGGTCCCCTGCTTCGCCGCCATGATCGCCGTCAGCATAAACCCGATCCGCATGAGTACCTGTTCAAAGAAAACGCTGTAGCCCACATGGATTAAGTTGAGAAGCGTTTTTACTGCTGGTCGGATTTTATGTTTGATAATATAAGGCAGGCTGATAAAACCGTCCGGATTTAAAATCGAGAGCACGCTCATCACAGATGCAACCACCGTCCCGAAAACCGTGGCGAGAGCTGCGCCGCGAATACCGAGAGCAGGAAATCCTAAATGCCCATTGATCAGCAGATAGTTAAAAATAATATTCACTGTGTTGGAAGTCACATTGGTGCGCATGGTAATCTTCGTGTTTCCCACACCCCGCTGCGCCGCATTGATACCCATCTGAATACAGTTAAAAAGCATACCACCCATCACAATCTGAAAATAGACTACTGCACTGTCGTGGGTCTCGGGCGTAGAACCACAAAGACGGATAATAGGGCTTGCAAATATCACAAATACCACGCTCAAAAGAATTGCTGCCACAAAAATAAAAACAACCGCAGTACTCAAAATGCGGTTTGCCTCCTCCGGCTTTTCCTCTCCGCGCCGTCTTGCAACCAGGGCGGAAATCGCCACATTTGCCGCCACAAACAAAGACAATCCCATAAATTTCGGCTGTGTCGTAAGACCCACGGCGGCAACCGCATAAGAGCCAAGAGAACTCACCATCAGCGAATCCACCAGACCGGCGAAAGCTACAAAAAAAGACTCCACAATGGAGGGCCACGCCATATCGAAGGTAATGCGGATATTCTCTTTACTGTGTTTTGGGGCCTTTGCCCGCTGTGTCATCTGTTCCATACTTTACTTATTATATGCTTTTAAAGCTGGATTTTCAATCATCGTCTATTCTCATCGCAAATAATTGAAAAAAATTTTTACCTCTGCTATGATTAGCGTGATAAATACTTACTCCTGATTTCGCAAACAATGACAAAAAGGAGACAGCGCAAATGTATTGTATTTTAGTAGCCGGAATGCCAGCTTCCGGGAAAAGCAGTATCGCAAAAGCAATAGGAGAAAAATGGAATCTGCCTGTTATCTCCAAGGATAGCATTAAGGAACTGCTCTTTGACGATATCGGTTTTCAATCGAGAGCAGAAAAAGTAACTCTCGGGATAGCCGCCATGGAAATTATGTACTATACTGCGGAACAGCTTATGAAAGCAAAACAGCCTTTTATTTTAGAGAATAATTTTGAATATTCGTCGGAGCACGGAATTAAAACGCTCTTGAACCGCTATCATTATTTTGCGCTGACAATTTCCCTGACGGGCGATTATCAGACTATCTACCGGCGTTTTCGGGAACGGGATCTTTGCCCTGACAGACATAGAGGGCATGTCGTAAACGATTGTTTCCCGGAGAAAAAAGAACACAGTCCCGAAGAAATTAAAGCAGCCTGTATCTCCTTCGAAGACTATGTAAATAGTATAGAGCAAAGAGGTTTTGACAACTTTTTTGTGGGCAATAAACGTATCCGGGTGGACACAACCAATTTTTCTGAAATCGACCTGGAAAACATATTTTCACAAATTGCGTCATGGAAGGCGGAAATTTCAAAAAGGGAAGAATAGGGTGTAGAAATGTCACAGGAAATTTTACTCTTGGAGGACGACGACAGCCTCAATCACTCTGTCAGTCTGAAATTAAAAAAGGAAGGTTACACCGTTTACAACGCCTTCACTGTGGAGGAAGCTCTCGGTTTTTTCCAAAATAAAAATCTCTCTCTTATCATATGCGATATTTCCCTGCCGGACGGAACCGGTCTGGACTTCTGTTCCCGTGTACGAAAAGAGAGTGATATCCTTTTTCTGTTTCTGACCGCTCTCGACAGGGAGGAGGATATCATGGCAGGTTACAGGCAGGGCGCAGATGACTATATCACCAAACCTTTTTCTCTGCCGGTACTTATTTCCAAAGTAAACGCCCTGCTGAAACGTTTTCCCGCAGAAAAGCCGCAAACCATTGTCTCTGGAAACATCACCCTCTATCCCAATGAAAGGCGTGCTGCAAAGGACGATACCTATTTAAATCTGACTGCCAAAGAATATTCCCTGCTCTCCTTTTTTATGGAAAATCCAATGCGGATTTTATCAAGAAATCAGCTTCTGGAATCTATTTGGGATATCGAGGGCAGCTTCGTCGATGAAAACACCCTCTCCGTCAATATCAGACGGCTTCGAGAGAAAATTGAAGAGAACCCTTCCGCTCCCGTCCTGTTGAAAAACGTTAGAGGTCTCGGCTATATCTGGGAAAGGAAATGCACAAAACGATGAAAAAATACATCTGGAAATATTATGTCCTCATTTTACTTGCCTCTCTCCTCATCCTTATTTTGTGCGGAACTTGGGGCGTTTCTCTCTTAAATTCACAGTATGCACGGGAACTGGGACAGGTTGGCAACATCACTGGTGCTGTTTGCTCAGAATATCCTGAAGCAGAAAATATCCTTGTATCTGCAATACAGGATACACAGTACAGCCATATGGATGAGGGTTATTCCATTCTTTATAAATACGGCTACCGAAAAAATTTTCTGATGAGTAACAATCCTTATTATCGCTCTGTTTTCACATACTTAGTCTCTTTTTTCGCATTGACAATTCTGTGCGACTTCGTTCTCATAACCGTTTGCTTTCTTCGATTCAACCGAAATCAGAAAGGACAGGAAATGCAGCTTCACGCCCTGCTCGACAATTATCTGGCGGAAGATTATTCTGGCTTGGAAGATAGAGAATCCTTCAAACCCATCTTCAACGAATCCTTCACCGACACTCTCTTTAAACTGGGCAATAAACTGATGGCAAAAACACGGGCTCTGGCCGAAGAACGGGATCACACCAAAACACTTGTGACCGACATCTCCCACCAGTTAAAAACACCTGTCAGCGCACTGACGAGCTGCTTTACCATGTGCATGGAAGCCGATACGGAAGAAGAACGCACTGACTTTTTACAAAGATGCGCTCTGCAAATGAACAAATTAGAACGCTTGGTAACGGTATTGGTCAACATATCCCGTCTCGAAACCTCTCTGATTTCTTTGCGCCGGGAACAAATTCTCCTGTCAGAAGTTCTCACCGATGCCGTCAACACCGTATATGAAAAAGCTCTGCAAAAAAACATTTCCATTAAGGTTCTCGAATCAGATAAGGAGAATGATACCTCTGTTGTGCTGTTTGTGGACAGGCACTGGACTGCCGAAGCAATCGCAAACATTCTGGATAATGCCGTCAAATATTCTCCCTCAGGAAGTGCGGTAAGCCTGCGTATTCGCAAATTCTACAGTTATGTTCAATTGGAGGTGGCCGATCAGGGAATCGGTATCCCCAAAGCAGAATACAATCAAATCTTTAAACGTTTTTATCGCGGCGGCCACCCGGCCGTAAAGCAATCCGAGGGATCGGGTGTTGGTCTCTATCTCTCCAGGCGGATCATCGAGGAACAGGGCGGTCTCGTCACGGTAAGGTCTGCTGCGGAACAGGGTTCTGTTTTTGACGTGCGCCTTCCTCTGTAAAAATCAGGACTTTTTCAAGCGCGCAAGCTCCGCGCGAAGTCTTTCATTTTCCGCGACCACCTTATCATACTCTTGTTCCTTCTCTTCTATGCTCCTCTCCTTCTCCGCTATCACTCGCTCATAATTACGCAGATCCTGATAGTATTCTTCCCGGTCACGACATCTCTTGCGGATCAGATCATCCGCGCTCATCCGAAACATAGTCTGAGCCGCTTCGTTCAAGTACTCGTCTTTCGATGCTATCATTCTGACCTCCTCCCATGTAGCTGCTTTAAACAACATAGCCCATTCATGAATGTGATACCGTTTATCCTCCTCGGTTGCCAATTCTATATGGGATAGATCTATCACATACAAAGTAAGACTGTCACTGTATTTTTGAAAACTTTTCGTATTGATGAATTTATAGGAAGCGCAAAATTCAGGACATTCCTCTGTCAGAGAATAGTCCAGAAACCCGATATGTATAACAGGCTTCGCCTCCACGTAGTCCTGCCCGTGGTTCAACTGATCAAACGAACGACATAAGTACATAACAGAACGTTCCCGCCAATTTAACCGGTTGGCAATCTGCATCTCAAGATTGATCAGCGTATGGTTATTTAAAACTACATTGATATCCAGCCGAAACTCCTTATTTGTTACCGTTTCCCCCAGTATGACAGGATTGGTAATTTCTACAGAAAAAACTTCCTCTTCGGTAAGATGCAGCAGGGCACAGATTAACCCCCGGAGCGCTTTATTATTTGACTGTAAGACAGCCCGAAACAAATAATCGTTAATCATGCGATAGGGAACCTGTCCACTGACATTTAAAAATTCCTGATCCCGGTTTCTTTTCATAGATGTGCCTTCCTTTCGATTTGATTCCCCCGGCTCTGATAAAACACAATCAATGAAGGCTTTATCTTCCCGCCTTGGAAATAGTCGGAATCCAATAAGAATAAGGGATTCCAGATGAGATGTTTTATAACATACAGAAGCATTAAATCCACCTCTGTTAAAACAGATATACCATAAAGAAAACCTATTCACAATCCCCTTTATCTGTTTTCTGTGTAGAAAATATATAATCGTAATTTCGTTAACGACATACATAATAACAAGATATAGCCACATAAAATGCTCTGGGAGATCTGTAACACAAGATATGGTATTGTACAAATTTTCCTGAAAATCTTTTTACTTGTAAGCCTCCCGTAAGATTTCTGCCGTATGCTATAGTTAACATCATAATCGTTTTAAATGAACTGTTACCATAAGACATAACGCAAGAAAGGCAGGCTCTTTTTATGAAACAACATTCTGATAATATTTTAAAAACAGAAGATCTATGTAAATTTTACGGTGCAGGCGAAAATCTCGTCAAAGCTGTAGATCATATCAATTTACAGATCCGGCAGGGAGAATTTGTCTCCATCGTCGGCAAATCCGGCAGCGGTAAATCCACCCTGCTTCACATGCTGGGCGCGCTGGATAATCCCACTTCCGGCAAAGTTTTCCTCGACGGGGAAGATATTTCTACTTTCAAGGAAGACGCTCTGTCCAAAATCCGCCGCCGCAAAATCGGCTTCATTTTTCAGGCATACAATCTCATTCCTTCCCTGAACCTGCGGGAAAATATCGTCCTCCCTCTCGGTCTGGACGGTAAACCGGTAGACGAATCCTTTATTAAAGATATTATCAACACACTTGGCCTGACCGAGAAGGCCAAAAGTCTTCCTAACACTCTCTCCGGCGGACAGCAGCAACGGTGTGCCATCGCCCGGGCTATCGCAGCCAAGCCCTCCATCATTCTGGCGGACGAGCCCACCGGGAATCTGGATACTAAGACAGGCGATGAAGTGATGGCGCTTTTAAAGGCCTCCGCCAAAAAATACGGACAGACGTTAGTCGTCATTACCCACAACGAGGAGATTGCGCAGATGGCAGACCGCACAATCATGCTGGCGGACGGACGCATTGTCTCCACACCGGAAAGCGAGGTGGTTTCCGATGAAGAAATCTAACACGGTATTTTCTCTCGCCATAAGCAGACTACGCTTCCACAAAAGCCGCACGCTGCTCACAGGTATCGCCATTATGCTCACCACCATGCTGCTTACTGCCATCGGTACCGTCGGCATCGCTTCCTTCAACATGAATCGGCAGGCGGTATTGGGATCGGACTACCATGCCGTCTTTGACAGTCTGACCCCCGATCAGGCCGATGTCCTGTCAAAGCATATCAACGTGGAAGCCATGAGCACCATGGAAATCTTTGCAGACATTGTGAACGGTAAAATGAACGGCGCCCTGATCTATCGGGAAACCGTCAGGGACGACCGGCTTACCGATAACGACAGCGTGCTGGGCCCGTTACAAATGGAATCAGGACATTATCCCGAAGCGGAGGACGAAATCTGTTCTTCTCCCGTCTTTTTCAGACGGGTCGGCGCAGAGCCCGTGATCGGCGGCAAAGTAACTCTCTCCTTTCGGATCAACGGCAAAGGAGAAATCCTGACAAAAGAGTTTACCATCAGCGGTCTTTTGCCGGATGTGGAAATTGCCGAGGGCATAGACGACAGCCGCGTGATGTACTCCGCCCATGTCTCCAAAGCCCTTCTCGATCAATATAAGGAGGACGGCGTTTATAAGCCAATCCTCAATGCCCACCTGCGCGTCTACGGCGAGGACGAGCTCACCTACAATGAAATAACCGACCGCATCCATACGGTCGGCACAGATATCGGTTTGAGCGAGGAAAATGTGATTCTCAACAAAGAGTATCTCCATATCATGACTGATCCGGATATGGATGTCATTGCCGTCGTTGCCGCCATCAGTCTGGTCGTGATCCTGTTTTCCACTCTGGTGATCTACAGCATCTACTATGTGGGCGTGATCACTGACGTGCAGGAAATCGGCAAGCTGAAAGCACTCGGCGCATCCAAAGCGCAGATTGCGAAACTGTTTTACTGTCAGGGCGCTCTTGTGTCCGCCTTTGCCATTCCACTGGGACTTTTGATCGGCTTCTTTCTGCCCTACTTCCTGTTTCCAGTGGTTGTCTGGAAATTATCCAGTTCCGCCATCAACTCCAATGCACGGGATGCGGCAAAAGCTCTCCTTGGACAGATTCATATGTTTTCCCTGCCCTTCCTCCTGCTGGTAGCGGTGGCAGTGCTGATCACCGTATGGCTGTCCCTGTTAAAGCCCATACGCATGGCGAAAAAGGTTTCTCCCGTGGAAGCCATCCGTTATCAGGAAAACACCACCGACGCCAAGACCCGCAGGGGACACCGCACCGTCAAAGTATCCACTCTGACCTTTGCCAACCTGACGCGCAACAAAAGGCGTACCGCCGTCACCATCCTCACCATGGGCTTAAGCTGTGTGCTTTTCATCTGCGTATCCGCCGTGTTGAGCAGTGTCAGCGCAGAAGATATGGCAAGGCGGGAAATCCCGGAGGGTGATTTCCGCATCTCTCTGGACTACTCGCTCAATGACAGGGAGTACCCGGAAAACAATCTGGAAAGCCTGGTACAGCAAGATTATTTTAACGATACTTTTCTTGTACAATTGTCCGGTATAGAAGGTGTTGAAAAAATAGAACGGGCACATGGCAAAATTTCTTCCTCCTGCGACAGATCCGCTTTGTACATCGATTTGGACGGAGAACCAATCCGTCTCACCCTCTCCTATTTTACCAGAGAGGATCTGGATGAATTAAACGAAAATCTGCTTCAGGGCACAATAGACTATGACCGCATGACTGCAAACAGGGAGGTGCTCTGCACCCATGAATACACGTTCAACGAATGCGGTCTTTCCCTCGGTGATGTCTTCCCGTTGACTCTTTATGACGGCGACCGGGAAATCCCGCTTTCGGTAACGCTTACCGCCCTGACACAGCCGGATGGCAATTTCCCTCTCCTGATTGTGACGGAGGATACCTGGAAGGAGCTGGGTCTGTCCTGTGATCCAACCACCGATATTTACTTGTATGTAAAGGATTCTCAATATGACGGCGTAAAAGACGCGCTTACGGATATCGTAGCCGAAAATAAGTATTTCCGGCTTTATTCCATGGATGTGGAAATGGCGATCGGCCGCTCCTCTGTGGGATTAATCGTATATCCGTGCTATCTGCTTCTGGCACTGATCGCCGTGATCGGCTTTGTCAACCTGATCAACACCATGATCACCAGCATTGTCACCAGAAAGAAGGAGCTTGCCATCCTGCAGGCAATCGGGCTTTCCGGAAAACAGCTTGTCAACATGCTTGCCGGAGAAGGGTTTGTCTTCACCGCCGGCACACTTCTGATCAGCCTGACTCTCGGCAATCTGGCAGGATGTCTGCTGTTTCGCTGGGCAAAGGACTCTCACTTCATGAGTGTAAGCCGCTATCACTATCCCCTCAGGGAGAGCATAGGTCTTGCGGTGGTTTTACTTGGCGGACAGATTTTAATTACGCGCTTTATGCGAAAAAATGTGGAAAAGGAAAGTCTGATCGACCGGATCAGAAACGATGGATAGAAAAACGTGTGAGAAGAATGCCGAAAACAGGCATTCCTCTCACACGCCTACCACTCTACTACTGCAGAAGCCCACGTCAGCCCGCCGCCAAAACCACTAAGCGCAATCTTCATGCCGGGCTTTAATAATCCATTGCGGTTCATTTCATCCAGCAGAATCGGCACGCTGGCCGCAGAGATATTCCCACAGTGATCCAGACTAATCGGAAACTTATCATCGCTCACATGCAGCCGTTTCGATACAGACTGTATAATGCGGATATTCGCCTGATGCAGGGCAAAATAGTCAATGTCCCCCGGTGTCAGTCCCGCCGCCTCTATGGTTTTCTGCAAAGATGCAGGCACTGTCGTCACCGCAAACTTATAGACTTCCTGTCCGTCCATATGAACATAGCGGAGTGTCTGATCCGTCCTGATCAATGGATTGTTATTTGTGCGTCCCGGACAGGCAAGCACATCTCCCTTCGTCCCGTCGGAACCCTGGTCAAAAGCGAGCAGACCATACGTTTCATCGGCACGCACAACCGCTGCCCCGGCGCCGTCGCCAAAAAGCACACAAGTACTTCTGTCCTCCCAGTCAATGACCTTGGAGAGCGTCTCCGCTCCCAAAATCAACGCCGTACGGTAAATTCCGGACTGTATATATGCATTCGCAATGTTCAAAGCAAACATGAATCCGGAGCAAGCCGCATTGATGTCAAAGGCAACCGCGTGACCTGCGCCGATCGCCGCCTGAACCTCACAGGCACAGGCAGGTGTCACAAAGTCCGCCGACACCGTTCCAAGAATGATCAGGTCAATCTCCTCCGCTGTCACATTCGCGTTCTCCATGGCGCGCTTCGCCGCCTCGATGGACATGCTGGCAGTCGTCTCATCCACTGCAAGATGTCGTTCTTTAATACCGGTTCTGCTGCTGATCCACTCATCCGAAGTATCCATAATTTTTGACAGATCGTCATTTGTCACCACCGTCTTCGGCAGACAGCTTCCCGTTCCTATGATTCTTGTTTTCACACGATTTCTCCCATTTATCATTTATGCTTCTCACCGCAGTGCCCGCTCGAGAAACCTTCGGTTTCCCTCGCTGTCGGGCTGTCTACGCTCCGCTTCGGTCCATGCTGAACAAGCGCCACTGGCGCTTAGCACCGCCCTATGCATCCTTCAGAATAACCGTTTCGGTGCGCAAGCTCCCCTCTTCGTTTATTCTTTCGTCTGCGCACTGCTCATTTTACGCAAACTCTAATAAGATATCCTTCACATGTTCCAGATGCGTCGCACGGTATGCGTTCTCGCCGCAGAAAAGAAGCGCGTCGTCCACTTTTCCCTTCACCGCGTTGACAAGGGCATCCGTAATACAATACGGCGTGTCCGCACCCTTACAGGTGCTGATACAGAGGTGGCATTTTTCATGGGGAATCTGTCCCTTCTTCGCCCGCTTCATAAACGGATTTAAGATCGCCCGTCCCGGCATACCTACCGGACTCTGCACGATAACGATATCCTCTTTCTTCGCGTCAATATAGCTCTGCTTGTAAGCCGGGTCTGCATCGCACTCATAAGTCGTCACAAAACGGGTTGCCATCTGCACACCGGAAGCGCCCATCTCCAGATAATGTTCCATATCATCACGGGAATAAATACCACCTGCCATGACAACCGGAATATGCGTCTCGTGGGCTGCCGCTGTCTCATTGACCTTTTCTATAATCGCTTTCACTTCCTCGTCATAGTGAAGACCTTCGATATCGTCAAGCTGCTCCTTATGAAATCCCAGATGACCGCCCGCCAAAGGCCCTTCTATCACGATCAGATCCGGCAGTCTGCTGTATTTTTTCCACCAGTACTTCATGATAACCTGGGCGGATTTGACACTGGACACAATGGGCGCAAGTTTCGTCTTTGCCGCACCCGCCAGTTTCGGCAGATCCATGGGCAGTCCCGCTCCGGAAATAATCAGATCAATTCCTGCTGCCACCGCCGCTTTGACGTACTCCTCATACTTCCGTGTGGCCACCATGATATTGACCCCCAAAATACCACCTTTGGCGATCTGGCGCGCCTTTTTAATCTCCGTCCCGATGGCGCGCAGATTCGCGCCGATTGGATCTGTGTCAAAGTCCGGCTCCCGGTAGCCAATCTGGGCCGTCGAAATCACGCCGATGCCGCCCTCCGCCGCCACCGCGCCCGCAAGGGAGGAAAGGCTTATGCCAACCCCCATACCACCCTGTATGACCGGTATTTTCGCTATCAGATCCCCTATCACAAGAGGTTTTACATTTGCCATCCGGCGCCTCCTTTATGCCTCCCCGATGGCAAATGTCAGTTCTGCCTGCGCCACCAGTTTACCATCCACATAAGCTTTTCCCGCGCCTACGCCGATGGGGCCCTTCACCTTAATAATTTCCGTCTCTAACATAAGCACATCGCCGGGTACAACCTTGCCTTTAAACTTGGCGTTGTTGATAGCCGCAAAATACGCTGTCTTCCCTTTAAACTCAGGCTGGCTTAAAATCGCCACCGCCCCCGTCTGCGCAAGCGCCTCAATGATAAGCACACCCGGCATAACCGGCTCTCCCGGAAAATGCCCCGCAAAAAAAGGTTCGTTATAGGAAACACACTTCTTCGCCACAACCTTCTTTCCCTCTTCCAACTCCTCAATCGTATCGATCAGCATAAAGGGCTGTCTGTGGGGAATGATCTCCATGATCTCTTTCGCTGTCATCAAAGACATCTCATTTTCCTCCATTCCTGTTTTATTCGTCGTACTTTTTCACCAACAGGCTCGCGTTATGCCCGCCAAATCCTAACGAATTGGACAGCGCATACGCGAACTCCTCCTCATAAGGCTCTTTACAGTAATTCAGATCGCACTCCTCGTCAGGCACCTGATAGCCCACCGTCCTGTGAATATAGCCTTCCTGCAGCTCCTTCACACAGGTGACAAACTCAATCGCGCCTGCCGCGCCCAGAAGATGCCCTACCATGGACTTTGTAGAGTTAATCTTAAGGTCTTTCGCATGGTCGCCAAAGAGCAGCTTAATCGCCCTCGTCTCGAAGAGATCGTTATGGTGCGTGCTGGTTCCATGCGCATTGATATAAGTGATATCGTCCGTGGTTAAACCCGCATCTTTGATGGCGTACTCCATGGCTTTCGCCGCGCCCGCGCCGTCCTCCGCAGGGGAAGTGATGTGGAACGCGTCGGAAGAGCAGCCGTATCCGGCTACTTCCGCATAAATCTTCGCGCCTCTTGCCTTCGCATGCTCCAACTCCTCAAGCACCACAATGCCTGCGCCTTCTCCCATGACAAAGCCGTTTCTCTCCTTGTCAAAAGGAATCGAACACCGCTCAGGATCCTCAGAGAAGGACAATGCCGTCAATGCAGAAAAACCGCCGATGCCGATGGGACACACGCTGCCTTCCGTACCGCCTGCCACCATCACATCCGCATCGCCGTACTGAATGGAGCGGAATGCTTCGCCGATCGAGTTCGTACCTGTCGCACATGCCGTCACCACGTTGATGCTCTTACCTTTAAGCCCAAACTGAATCGACACGTTGCCCGCCGCCATATTGGAAATGGTAAGCGGCACAAAAAGCGGTTCAATCCTGCCGGGCCCCTTCTCCAGAAGTCTGCTGTGCGCACGTTCCATCGCCTGCAGGGAGCCTGTGCCTGAACCTACCGCCACCCCCACGCGGTAAGGATCTTCCTTTTCCATATCAAGCCCCGCATCCTCCATGGCTTCCTTTGTGGCCGCTACCGCATACTGGGAAAACAGCTCCATTCTCTTGGCCGCTTTGAAGTCCATGTAATTCTTTCCCTCAAAACCCTTGACCTCCGCCGCCAGCTTACATTTAAAATCCGTCGCGTCAAATTTCGTGATTGGTGCGAAACCGATCTTTCCCTGTTTCACACTCTCCCAAAACTCGCTAACGCTCAATCCGATGGGAGTAATTGCTCCCATACCCGTTACTACCACTCTTCTGCTCATTTTATTGTTCTGACTCCTTTCCTGTTTCCCTGCTCAGATCCGCTTGTTTTTCCTTTCGCGGCTTCATAGACTCGCAAACACGCGCTGCCGCGCTCCCTGTCCGATTCCATCGGACGTTTGCTCGTTAACGCCGCCGAAAAA
Organism: Lachnospiraceae bacterium UBA3310; assembly: GCA_002361355.1. Classification (GTDB taxonomy): domain Bacteria; phylum Bacillota; class Clostridia; order Lachnospirales; family Lachnospiraceae; genus UBA3282. The sequence goes on along the minus strand of DESQ01000041.1, from coordinate 14,248 downwards.
CAAATGCCGCTTTGCGTCGCTTGTTTTTCTTTCGCGGCTGTTACATCGCCATACCGCCGTCTACCGAGAGTACCTGCCCTGTAATATAAGACGCCCTGTCGCTGGCCAGAAACGCAACCGCCTCCGCAACGTCTCTGGTCGAGCCCACACGCTTAAGCGGAATCTGCGCCACTGTCGCCTCCTTCGCCGTATCTGTCATGGCCTGTGTCATATCCGTATCGATAAAGCCAGGCGCCACCGCATTCACCGTAATATTTCTGCTGGCAAGTTCCCTCGCCATAGATTTTGTCAGCCCGATCACGCCCGCCTTGGAAGCCGCATAGTTCGCCTGTCCCGCATTGCCCAAAATACCTGTAACGGAGGAGAGATTGATGATCCTGCCGGCTTTCTGCTTTAAAAAAGGGCGGTACATATGCTTCATGGTATTGAATGTGCCCTTCAAATTCGTATCAATGACCGCATCAAAATCCCCTTCCGTCATCTTAATCATCAGATTGTCCTTTGTGATCCCTGCATTATTCACCAGAATGTCAATGCGCCCGAACTCGGCAAGCATGTCGGTAATCATCTTCCCGCAGGCTTCAAAGTCCGCCACGCTGCACTGCACGGCGACCGCTTTCCTTCCCATCGCCTTAATCTTTTCTACCACTTCTTCAGCCTTTTCCTTAGAGCCGTTGTAATTCACAATCACATCCGCGCCGTACTCCGCCAGTGTCAATGCGATCTCTCTGCCGATTCCCCGTCCTGCTCCGGTCACAAGCGCTACCTTACCTGTCAGCATATTTTGCTCCTTCCTTACACCAATTCATCCAGTTTACTCAGATCTTCCACTTTCTCTATGTTGATCACTTTCATGTCCCGATTGATTTTCCGCATAAATCCGGACAGCGTCTTTCCCGGCCCGATCTCGATAAAAGTATCCACGCCGTCCGCAATCATCCGCTCCACGGTCTGCTGCCATCTCACTGAGGAAGACACCTGTTTCTCCAAAAGTGGCTTTACCTGCTCTTTATCCGCCACATAATCCGCCGTCACATTGGCGATATAAGGAATGGCAATATCATGGATCTCCACCTTCTCAAGTTCCGTGGCAAGTTTCTTGCCTGCACCCACAAGAAGGGGAGAATGAAAAGGCCCGCTCACATTCAGCTTGACGCATCTTTTCGCCCCTGCCGCCGTCAGCTTCTCCACCGCCGCCTGCGCCGCGCCCTCCTCTCCTGTAATGACGATCTGTCCGGGGCAATTATAATTTGCAATGGTCACACAGCCTTCCGTCTCCTCGCAGACCTTCTCGATCACCGCCGTATCAAGACCAAGCACCGCCACCATAGCGCCGCCCTGCGGCACTGCCTCCTGCATATAAATACCGCGCTTACGCACCACCCGAAACACATCCTCAGGGCTCATCACGCCGCTTGCCACAAGGGCGCCGTACTCACCAAGGCTTAAGCCCCCTGTCACATCCGGTTTCACACCCTTCTCCTCCACTGCCTTCAACATGGCAACTTCCGCCGCCAGCATCGCAATCTGGGTATATTCCGTAATATTGATCTGTTCATTCTCCTCGAAGCAGAGAGCCACCACGTCAAGGCCGCTTGCCTTGCCAGCCAGTTCAAACATTTCTTTACAAACCGGAATCTGCTCGTAAAAATCCTTTCCCATCCCCACATACTGTGCTCCCTGTCCCGGGAACATAAAAGCTGTCTTTCCCATAATAGAATACCTTCCTTTCCTAAATGTTTCCCCAAAGAGATCCAAATATTTTGAATTTCAAAGTAATTATCCGTAAAAAAAGGCAAGCCTCACAGCCTGCCTCATCTTAGCTGTTTAAAAGCGCCCCGGCTTCCGCTATAATTTCCTGAACGATCTCCGCACAGGTCTGCTCCTTCTTTACCATCCCGGCAATCTGTCCCGCCATGATAGTTCCCGATACCATATCGCCCTCCACGACAGCCTTACGCAGAGAGCCCAATGTCAGTTTTTCCATCTCCTCAAAGGACGCGCCGTCCTTCTCCATCTGCAGATACTCTCTGGTCAGCTTATTGCGGATCTGGCGAACCGGGTGTCCGTTTGACCGGCCAGTCACTTCGGAGTCAATGTCCTTCGCCGCTATCACTTTCTTTTTGTAATTCTCATGTACGGTACATTCCTTAGCCACAAGGAACCTTGTGCCAATCTGCACAGCCTCCGCGCCCAGCATCATCGCTGCGGCAAAGCCTCTGCCATCCGCAATACCGCCCGCCGCGATCACGGGAACGCTCACCGCGTCCACCACCTGCGGTACAAGAGTCATTGTGGTTGCCTCGCCGATATGGCCGCCGGATTCCATGCCTTCCGCAATGACAGCGTCTGCGCCCGCGCGCTCCATCATCTTCGCAAGGGCAACGCTCGCCACCACAGGAATCACTTTGATCCCCGCTTCCTTCCACATCGCCATGTACTTGCCTGGATTACCCGCGCCGGTGGTCACCACCTTGACGCCCTCTTCCACGATCATCCTGGCGATATCATCCGCCTCAGGGTTCATGAGCATCACATTCACCCCAAAGGGCTTATTTGTCAGCTCTTTCGTCTTCTGCACCTGTTCCCGCACAAAAGCCGCCGGTGCGCCGCCCGCACCGATAATTCCCAACGCGCCCGCCTCCGACGCTGCCGCCGCCAGATGATACTCAGCGACCCAGGCCATACCGCCCTGCAGAATCGGATACTCGATTCCCAAAAGCTCTGTAATCTTTGTTTTCATTCTTATAAACCGCCTTTCTGTGAAAGCCACCGAAAGACGTACCTTACGCCTCTACGCCTTTGCTCTTCATATATTCTACAACCGCGCCTACAGTTGTGATCTGCTCTAAATCCTCAGAAGGAATCTCTACGCCGTACTCCTCCTCGAAAGCCATAACCAGCTCAAATAAATCCAGAGAATCCGCACCCAGATCCTCTTTGAAGGAAGAATCCTCCGTGATCTCCACGCCGTCCAAGTTTAACTGCTCCTGAATGATCTCGATAACTCTCTCTAACATTTTCCTGTTCTCCTTTTCGCCGTTTAAGATACTTTGATATTCAAAGTATATGATCTGTCCCACTGTTTGTCAATCATAATTTTACGGATTCTGTCAGTTTTGTCAATCACTTTGCTAATAAATATTGATAAATTTCTCGTTTGGGCACGCCACGGTCTTTCGCGACCTGCTTCATAGCTGCCTTTTCCTCCATTCCCCCTTCCGCATAAAAAGCCATATGTTCCTCTATAGTCATGCTCTGCCAGGATGCCTGCTGCTCCTCCTTCTTTTGCCGCAGACTCTTTCCCTCTACCACAAGCACATACTCTCCGCGGGGTTCCTCCGTCTCATAGCGGGAAAGCGCCTCCCCTATGGTTGTGGGCAGTATCGTCTCAAATTTTTTCGTCAGCTCCCTGCAGAGCGTGATCCTGCGGTCTCCCAGTGTTTCATACAGCTCCTGCAGCGTCCTCACCAGATGATGGGGCGCCTCATAAATAAGGATCGTTCGGGATTCCTCCTTAAGTTCCGAGAGGATCTGCGCCTTCTCCTTTTTATCCGAAGGCAGAAAGCCCTCAAAACAGAACCTTCTGGCAGGAAGCCCCGACAGGGTAAGCGCCGTAATACAAGCCGCGGGGCCCGGCAGGGCGGTAACGCGGATGCCCGCCTCCTGACACTTCTGCACAAGTACCTCTCCCGGATCGGAAATGCCCGGTGTGCCCGCATCCGAAATCAGCGCCACGTTCTTTCCCTGCAATAACTGTTCCACAAGATAGTCCGCTTTTTCTACTTTATTATATTCATGATAGCTTGTCATAGAAGTTCTGATCCCGAAATGGTTCAACAGCTTAATACTGTTTCGCGTATCCTCGGCGGCAATCAAATCCACACTGCCGAGAGTCTCTGTCACCCGCTGCGACATATCGCCCAAATTCCCGATCGGCGTCGCACACAAATATAGCATTCCCGACATTCCCATCCTCCCAAATTCGCCTTAATAGCCGTACACCTCATAGATCTCCGGCATATATACACCCGGACTGCTGTACACAATAAGCGGCTTCTCCACCGTCATACGTGGTCTGCCGCCCCTTGCCGCCTCCAGCAAAACCATATTTGGCTCCTTATCCACAAAGGGGTAAACAAGCCGCATCCGTTTTGGTTCTAATTTATAGTTTTTCAGCGTCACCATAATCTCCGCCAGGCGAAAGGGACGATGCACCAGAAAAAATTTCCCGCCCGGCACAAGGAGCCTGGCCGCCTGGGATATCACATCTTCCAGCGTACAGAGAATTTCATGTCGGGCAATCGCTTTTGCATCCTCAGGATTTTTCAATCCGTGCCGCCCGATCATATACGGCGGATTGCAGGTTATAACGTCAAAGGAAGCAGCGCCAAACAGCTTGTCTGCCTCCTTAATATCTCCCGTGACAATATCTATTTTTTCTTCCAGTCCGTTTAAGGCTACACTGCGTTTTGCCATGTCCGCGCTGTCCGCCTGAATCTCCAGTCCGGTCAGATGCGCCGCACCCGTTTTTGCCTCAAGCAAAATGGGAATAATCCCCGTACCCGTTCCCAGATCCAGCACCCGCGCCCCGTCCTTCACAGCGGCAAAGCCGGACAAAAGCACGGCGTCCATCCCGAAACAAAAGCGATCCGGATCCTGTATAATACAGTACCCGTTTCTTTGCAAATCGTCTATTCTCTCATTCTCTTTCAGAAATATATCCTGCTTCGACACAGCCCGTTCTCCGATTTATTTTCCTGCCTCGTCCTTCTTTTCCAGCTTTTCAAGCTCTTTCAATTCTGCGTCGTTTGGCTCCGCCTTACGATTCTTGCCATGTCTTTTCTTAAAGCGAAGCTGATCCGCCCGGTATTCCTGAATCTCCTTTTCATCGCCCACATCCACAACAACCTTCACAAGCTGGCGCAAAACGTTTACGCTGTGCACCTCCCCTTTTAAGCCATCATCCGTAGTCACAAAGTCACCCACATTCGGGAGTTTTCTGTTCAGCTCCTCATAGGTCTCCTCCTCGTTTTTCAGACAGCACATCAATCTGCCGCAGACACCGGAAATCTTGGTCGGATTTAAAGACAGGTTCTGCTCCTTCGCCATCTTGATGGACACTGGCGCGAACTCGGAAAGATGCGTGTGGCAGCACAAAGGCCTTCCGCAGATACCGATGCCGCCCAGAATTTTCGTCTCATCCCTCACGCCGATCTGGCGCAGTTCTATTCTTGTCTTAAAAACAGAAGCCAGATCCTTAACCAACTCCCTGAAATCAATACGGCCATCCGCCGTAAAATAAAAAAGTACTTTGTTGTTGTCGAAAGTGTATTCCGCGTCGATCAGTTTCATCTGCAAGCCGTGTTTTCTGATCTTCTCCAGACAAATCTTAAACGCTTCTTTCTCCTTCTGTCTGTTTGCCGCCTCCTGCTCGTCGTCCTTCTCATTTGCAATCCGGAGAACCGATTTGAGGGGCTGTACGACTTTTTCCTCCTCCACCTCTTTCGGCGCGCTGATCACCGTACCGTACTCAATTCCCCTTGCCGTCTCCACGATCACATGATCGTTCTGCTTAATCTCAAAATTTCCCGGATTAAAAAAATATATCTTGCCTGCCGTCCGAAAACGCACGCCTATTACCTTAACCATAAATGATAAACCTCCTGAATCTATCAACCACAAATTTTCTTTTTATTTAATTTTCTTTTATCGTGAGAAGCAACAGCTCCATCGTCAAATCAAAATTGACGTTGGCCTCCAGTCTTCTCTTCGCCTGCTGGAGCGCGTTCACAATCGTCTCAATCCCTTCGTAGGTACTTCTGTCCGCCACTCTCCTGATCTGCTGGAACTCGTTGCGGAAAATCAGGCTGTTCACATCCTTTGTCGCCTTAAACAGCAGAACATCTCTGTACCACACCGTCAAAATATCCAGATAATCATTGATATCCAAATTGTATTCCGTTATCTTTTTGATGGCTTTGACGATCTCATTGATCTCCATATCGGTAATGTATTTCACCAATGAAATGGCTTCGTCCTTCACCTTCTCAAACTCTTCGCTGCCCGCCAGATGCTTTGCCTTTCCCACATTCCCTCTCGCGAAAGCTACGCAGATGTTGGCCTTATAATCAGGCACGGCAAGCTCTTCCATCAAATACTTCTTCACCAGCGCATCCGGCACAGGCTTCATGTTCAAAACCACGCAGCGGCTGATAATCGTGGGCAGAAGGGCTTCCACATTGGAGGTGAGAATCATAATGACCGCATAGGCCGGCGGCTCCTCCAGCGTCTTTAAAAGCGCGTTCTGCGCCTGGGGCGTCATCTTCTCTCCCTCATTCATAATATAGATCTTGCGCGGGCTGCTGTAGGGTTTAATTCCAATATCGTTATTGATCTGTTCCCGAATGTCCTCCACGCCGATGGTGTTTGGCTTCTCATGACTGACAAAAATAATATCAGGCTGATTGCGGCTTGCCGCCTGTTTGCAGGAATGGCACTCCCCGCAGGGCTCCGTGCCCCCCTTCTCGCACTGTAGCGTCATGGCAAAAAGACGGGCGATAAACTCTTTGCCCGCATTGCGCTCCCCGTTGATGATATACGCATGGGAAACCTTGTCCGTCTCGATCGCATTCTGTATATGCTGTTTCAGCTCTTCCTGCCCGACAATATCTGAAAACTTTGCCATCTGTATCCCCCCGTAAAGTCTCTGCCTGCACTGCGCGGATCAAGTGAAAATATCCAGCAGCAATCCTCTGATTTCCCCAATTTTTTCCAGAATCGCCAAATTATCCTGTTCATCTTTCACCAGCTCCTGCGCCAGTTGATCCAGGTTCTGGTCAATCAGACGAATGATTCCGTATACCCTGTGGCGTCCTCTTCTGTCCAGAAAGTTTTCTCTGGAAAAAGCATGGGAACGGTTGACAATCTCATTCAAAAAATCCTTCACTAACGTACGATACCGTTTCATGTCTTTAATGTCACGATGTTTCGCGAGCTTATCACCCTGTCTGGTAATTTCCTCCATCATGCCAAGCAGCGCATTCTGTAGATCCTGCTCTTCAATCCTGCTGACAAGAGTAAACTTAAATGTACCGTCTGCCTCCTGCGCCTGCGCCTGCTGCTCTATCTGCGGCGCCTGCTGTATCTGATTTACTTTAATGTCCACCCCTGTCACCCCCTGTCTTAATTCAAATGCTCCTGCAAATAATCGGTGATCTCGTTAATGCAGCCGTCCAACTGGTCGTTATAAAATGTCTTGTCAATTTTCGAGCAGGCCAGCTTCTCCTCGGAAAAATCCTGGGCATCCGCCAGATAACGCCGGCACAACTCCTCATACTTCGGATGATCCTGCGCCTTCTCCCGATCCAGCGCCCGCTGCAGGCGCACCCCGTCGTCCAGTTCGATCATGATCGGCAATACCTTATCCGCACCGTAAAATCCACGAAGCTGTATATACGCCTCCGGCGTACCGATCAGTACATACGAATGTTCGGATAGGTTGATCTCTTCGTCCGCCACCGTAAAATACCGCCAGATCCCATAGCAGGTATCATAGGCTCTGGCCTCCACCACTGCTCCCTGTGCGAGAAGTTTCTGGAATCCCTCTTCGTCTGTAAAGTGGTACTCCACGCCGTCCTGCTCCCCTACCCGGATCGGCCGGGTCGTGTACGGCACTATGGTCTTAAGCGGAACGCTTTTTTGCGTCAACAATCTTTTATAAATGGTATCCTTTCCCGATGAACTCTTGCCCATCAGGCACACAATTTTCCCCATGCTGCGATTATCCTTATTAGAACTTCTTTTCACTCTAATAATGCCATACTTTGTCGTGAATTTCAACCACAACACCGATTCTTCCCCCGGCCGAGACACCCTGTACGCAAAGCCCTGTCTTCCTCTGTCTTTCGATCTCTTTGACTATTTCTTCGTTTATCAGCTCTCCCGGCGCCACAAGCGGGATTCCCGGCGGATAGGGCGTAACAAAATCGGCTGAAATTCTGCCCGGTGTATCCTGCAGGGCCAGTTCTTCCCGACGGCTGTGAAAAGCCTCCGCCATGGTCAGTTTCGCCTCGCCATAAACTGTACTTTTTGCAGCAGATTGTGCCGTTTCCTTCTCTATCCTACCATCTATCCCGATCAGCGCATCAGCCAATCTCTGCCATCCTTCGGCCTCATCCATCAGCGTCATCATTGCCAGCGCATAAGTCTGCGCCGCCATCTCAAGTTCCAACTGATACTCTTTTCGCAAAGCATCACTGAGCGCTTTGCCTGTCATATTGGTTCCTCTGACAGAAATTACTACTTTTCCGATGTCCCAATCTGTCAGCGCATATGTTTTTTCTGACACATCTGCCATTTTCCCAACACGAAGATGCCGGAGATTTTTCGTTTTTTTACAAAAATTTTCATAGTGCGTCTGCATGGCGGCAAATCTCGCCTCTCCCTGCTCTTCCAAAAAACGCACACAGGAATCCATGCTCGCCATGAGCACATAGGAAGGGCTGCTGCTTTGCAGCATCGAGAGATATCTGCGCAGTCTGATGCGGTCTACCCTGCTGCCGTTCACATGCAGAAGCGCCGTCTGCGTCATGGATGGCAGGGTCTTATGAAGACTGTGAATCACCAGATCCGCATCCCTTAACGCTGCATCTGCCTGGCCCTGAATCCCTCTGTCATCCCCTGTTTTTCCCGTCGCGCCTCGCAGTCCCAAATGCGCTCCGTGGGCCTCATCCACAATCAGAATTTTGCCTCGCTCATGCACCACATCCGCAATTTTTTTTACATCCGAGATAATACCCTCGTAAGTGGGCGATGTGACGACCACCGCCTTACATGCGGGAAACCGGTCTAAAAGCCGCCCGATCTCATCCGGGCAAACCCCGTCGAAGATGTCATATTCCCGGATCAGTTCCGGATAATAATAATGCGCCCGCAGCCCATGTAAAATCGCTGCATGATACACGGATTTGTGGCAGTTACGCGCCATCAAAATTTCATCCCCCGGCCTCGTTGCCGCCATGACTGCCGAAAGCACCCCGCAGGTGCTCCCGTTCACAAGGAAAAAAGTCTCCTCTGTCCCATAGAGGCGACTGGCCCTTTCCTGCGCCTCTGCGAGAATCCCTTCCGCCTGATGGAGATTGTCAAAACCGTCGATCTCCGTAATGTCAATCTTATAAAAATCTGCCATCTCTCCGCTTAACGGACTGCGTTTATGCCCAGGCATATGACAGGGATAAAAACTGCTCTCGCTGTATGCGGACAAAGCCTGATACAGACTTTCCCCTGCACTCATGAAGCCTGCGCCCCGTGCCCTTTGTGGACGCCCACCGTCTCCATCAGCGAACAGTATTTATCCGCCGCCGTCACGACCCAGGCCTCCCTGCAGGTAGGCGGCACCACCGATAAGGGCCACATATGCTTCTTAATAATTTCACGTTGGATGTCATTCAACTGATACTCTTTCTCCGCGTTTCGAAGAGCTGTCGCAGGATGATGAAAGCCGTGCAGGCGCTGTCTGTGCGCCAGATACTCTTTATCATGCCAGTCGTATAAAAAATAGTCGTGCAGGAGCGCACCCCGGATCAGATCATGTTTGTTACACCCAATCCCCAGCTTTTTATTCAAAAGCAGACTGTACCTTGCCACATTCATGCAGTGATTGTGCACGGTCATTGTGCCATGCTGGATGTGCGCTCTGGTACTCTTGAAATTCTCCGACTGCAAGATGTCCCCGCCGTGCTCCCGAAGAAGTCTGTGTATTCTCTTCTGCCGCTCATAGAGCCTGCGCATGCGCTCTTTGCGCCTTTGCCTGATTCCCTGTAAAAAATCCATATCCGCCTGTTCCCCTTTTTCTTTTCTTACCCGATCAAATCATGCAGTACCTTCGCCCGGTGCGCCCAGGTGTGCCCCGCCTTTGCCATCTCGTAACCGCCGTCCGCAATCCTTTGCATACGATCCGGATTTTCCAGTAGTTCTTTCGCGATCTCCGGCAGTTTTTCCATCTCGGAAAGGGAATAAATACTGCAATCCGTACCGTCATGCAGAATTTCATCCAAATAGATACTGCTGTCCGTCAGGCAGAGCGCCCCATTTAACATGGTATTGAAAATTCTGTCGTGCGCGCCATCCTTAAACCAGGGCATCACGTTGAGGGAAAGTTTGGTCTGACACAGCTTTTTCAGACACCCCTCTGAATTTAAACTGTTCATAATCATCAGATTTTCCGGATGTTTACACTCCAAAAGCTCCCAGCCGTCACCAAAAACATGCACTTTTATTCCGGCGTCCACCAATTCCTGCACCGCCCGTCCCCTGAACGTGTAGCGCACATACAAATCAATGAAAGTAAGCGCCGCCATGACCTTTTTAAACTCTTCCTCAGGCACCTCGTCAAGCTCCGCCCTGAGATGTGCTTCCGCTACCTCCTCCACCGTCTTATGGGGATTCGCAAGAAGGTCGTCTATCATACCGCGATAAAACGCCGTATACTCATCATCAATCCTTGTAATATATTTGTCAAACGTGGAGGGCCTGCAATAATTTCCCACCATCGTCACATCGTACTTGCGATATGCAATCGGCACATTCGTTTTATTGGGATATAATTCTGTGCCCGCAAGCGGCAGGAAGGGGCCGTTTTGAATCTCCGGAAAGAACCTCTTCATATATGCCTCATGGTTTCTGTCAATGCTGATATGACAGTAGTTCGAAGGCACCTTCTCCAGAAAATGATGATAATACATAGGATGATCCACTACGATATCAAAACTTGGAATACGAAGCGCCTCCCACATCATCGTACCGTTTTCATCCAAAAAATATTCCTCTCCGCTCATCCCGTGAAAATTAAAATTGATAAGCGCCGTATTGTCCTCTTCAAAAAACCGAAAAAACTTCTCCGTGCTCTCCCACGGTCTGCTCAGGTCATAAATAAACGTTTCATGCCCAAGCTTTTCCATCGCTTCCGCAATCTGTAGGGAAAAATACCCCTGCGTCTCGATATCGCCCGTAAAAAACAACAGCTTTTTCATGTCAGTTTTTATCTCCCTGTACATTTACCCTATCCCGATACAGAAGTAACGTAAACACCGCACAGGCCACGAAACTTACCGCCGCCACCAAGATTGCCTTCATCAGGTTATCGGGCTCTTCCCCACTGTAGAACATCAGCACGGAAGGAATACTCGGAAACGTATAGATAAAAGTGTGCACCGTGATCGCTCCCTGCACCATACCCGCCGCCATACAGCCCAAAATATTGGCAATGGCAGGCGTTTTCTCTTTCAGGCAGACGCCAAAGATGGAAGGTTCTGCGATCCCCGGAATAAGCGCCGTAATCATAGCCCCCAAACACATGGTTTTCATCTCCCTGTTTTTTGACTTGATAAACACACCAAAGTCACAGCCCGCCAGTCCCATATTGAAGATAAGCAACGCCGCCATAATACCATAGTCCACTCCCGTAAGCCCGATCTGCGTGATTGCCAGCGTCATGAAAATCCAGTGCATTCCCGTAGAAACCAGGAACATCGTAAGTCCCGCAAAAATACCCCATGTCGCCACAGGCATTCTGTCCTGCATCGTGTTCAGCGCATCCGCCAGCGCGTTGCTGACCAGACTCACCGCCGGCTCAATTACCAGAATCCCCAAAAGCGCCGTGATAAAAATAACACACGCCGCCAGCAAATATGGCTGTAAACTTTCTTTCATCACATGTTTAAAAAATCTTGCGATGTGAGACATACAATAGATCAACAGAATAATGGGTATCACGCTGTAAGCATAAGTCGCAGGCACCACCGGTATTCCCGCAAAAGTGATCTTCTCCCCGCTTTCCATAAGCGCCGCAAAATCAGGAAAGAAAAACACGCATACACTGACAATCGCAAGCATCGGATCCGTATCAAAATGTTTTGCGGAAGAATAGGCAACCATCACAGGCAAAAAATAGAAGGGAGTCGTGGCAATCGCTGACAAAATGACCTCCGTTGTTCCCGTCAAAACGTGCACGGCGGTGAGCAGAATCACCACCATCTTAAAAATACCGCCAGCCAAAACAATCGGAATGATGGGCGCCATACATTCATTGATATGATCAAACATCGTTGATAAAGATTTCTTTAAAGCCTTCATCTGTTAACCCTCATTCTCCCCGTTGTATACAGATGGATTCCTCCCGTAACATGGTTCTTTACAGAATTATCTACGGATTATATCGGCCATATGGCAGATTTTCTGTACTTACAAATACACCGAAACTGTCTCCTTCCGGGACAATTTAGCGTCCTTCCAGCTCCTCCAAATACTGTCTGGCAGCTTTCTCCTTCTCGCCTCCCGGCGCAGTGTCCAAATAGGCTTTCAGCTCTTCAATATAAGGTGTTTTATCCTCTGAAATCTTTCCCTTTATATAGGCCAGATAGGCGTCGGAAAAAGCCCAGTGCTCGTCAAATTCTTCTTCATAATCATAATTAAAATAAAGGGAAGAAAAATCATGCTCCACTCCAAACATCGTTTCGTCAAGTTGCAGGCTCTCCATCCGGTAAGACAGGGAGTTCACTTTATGGTCATGCGCAAGTTTCACAAACCGGACAAAACAGAATGCCATACAGATAAAGAATAACACCGTAAATAGAATAATCAATACATAATATTTGGTTTTGTTTCCCGCTCTACTTTCCAAAATATTCTTCCATCCTCTCTTTGGTGATACCTTCGATATCCGCGCTTCCATCCAGCGTAAACTGTTCTCCTGTTCCCAACGCTTTCAGTCTTTCAATCTCTTCATCCGTCAGCCGGTAGTAATTTTTTAAATAACCGTCTACCTCCTGTACCAATTCCTTTTTTACCTCGCCCTTGCCCCCGTAACTATAGAAAATCTGAATGGTTGTCAACTCTGTGTCCCCAAGAGAGGGGTAATTATCACCCGCGTCCATAGAATCCATAGACTGCAATACGCTTGTTAAAACAAGGCAATATGTATAAATATCAGTCAGATCCTCCGCATACTCCGGATAATTTTCAAAATGTTCCCCCGTCGGGTCTGTCCGGGACGCAAGAAGATACGCGCGTATATACTGTTTCTCGTCCATATAGTGGGCAAGCTGTTCCTTGTTTTTTACATATCTTTCGCCCCGCACCTGATAGGGGGAACGCACACCAAAACGATACGAGTAGAAGGCAATAAACCCAAAAGAAAAAAGAACGATCGCAAGAAAAACAACTCCCAGCCTGACCGTAAGATGTTTGAGTACCTGATTGGTTCCTGTCTCTAAAAGTTCTTCCCGCTTTTGTTCATAAGCGGCATCATACGTTTGAAGTTCTTTCGCTAATTTCAACGCATGTTCATTCACCGTGCCGCAGTATGGACATTTCAACTGATCGCTGGCAAAATCAGAACCGCAGTTTGTACATTTCATCTTCTAATCCTTCCTCTGTCAATATTTCCGTTTCCCGTTCCACTTCCTCTTTTAACGCCGCTTCTACCGCGCTGTCCGTCTCATAAATCCGGTAAAAAATATCATCTCCCCGCATATTGTAGTCTTCCGCCAGCGTCTCATATATCCACAACATTTTCTCTGTGTCATGCGCCTAATAAGCCTCGTCAAAAAGCGGAGGATAAGTATGCAGATACCATGCCGTACGATAGAGAAAATAGTCGGGAGCACCAATATAATCCTCACACTCAAAAATCAAATATTGCTCCAGTTGATCCCAGTCCTCATCCTGATACGCTTTTTGCATATCGCGGGACAGGCTGTCCATTTCTCCCTGCATCCTGGCTTCTTCTATCTTTTCCGGTATATTTAAAAAAATAAAAAAGCCAAACAGTAGAAACAAAACAAACAACGTAACTGCGACGACAAGACCCAATTTTTTCGGAACGGCCATTGTTGCCTTCTGCGCCTTTTTTACTTCTGCAATTTTTCTATCCGTATTCTCCCGGCTTAAATCAATGAGTTCCCTTCCACAATACGGACAAACTGCCGGTTGCTTTTCAGGAATCTCTGCGCCGCAGCCGGGACAAGTCTTTATGATCTGTTGCAATTTAATGCTCCTTCCGGTTAAATCTTGAAAAAAGCTCTCGTAAAATAGTTACGAGAGCTTTCTTCAACAAATGCCCAGAACCGGAATCGAACCAGTGACACGAGGATTTTCAGTCCTCTGCTCTACCAACTGAGCTATCTGGGCATTGAGTAGCGGGGACAGGATTTGAACCTATGACCTTCGGGTTATGAGCCCGACGAGC
>DESQ01000035.1:3423-109509 GCA_002361355.1 Lachnospiraceae bacterium UBA3310 | reverse complement strand
AATAATCAGGAATTATCCTTCATTCACTTCCATTAAATTCCTAGGATGCTTATGTATCAGAATATCTTTCTGTTTTGTGCTTGATACATGGGTGTATATTTCCGTTGTGCTGATCGAACTGTGCCCAAGCATTCTTTGGATATATCTGATATCGACATCCTGCTCCAATAAAAGGGTTGCAAAAGAATGCCGGAACATATGCGGAGTGATGTGCTGGCTGATGCCGGCAAGCGCCGCATAGCGGTTGATCATAAAGCGCACTGACTGGTCGGACAATCTGCGTTGGAGTCTGTTTACAAAAAAATACCCACAGACTTCCATATCTTTTTGAAAAGTTTCCTGATATAAGGACAGCGCGGCGATCACTTCCTGGTTGCCAAGCTGCATAATCCTTTCTTTGGAGCCTTTTCCATAAATTAAAATATTGTTGCTTTCAAGATCTATATCACTAGGTTTCAAGGAACATAGTTCAGATATTCGCATGCCGGTTGCAAACAGTAATTCGACGACGGCGATATCTCTGATGCAGCAGTGAAGCTGATATTCTGTCTCAGCCTGCTCTTTTTGTGCATAGAGGGTAGATAGAAAGGTTTGGATAGAGTGGAAAGGAATTGTTTTGGGTAGGAGTTTCGCTTCACGAAAGTGGACATCTAACTTTGTAAAAGGATTTTCACTTAATAATTCTTGGTACTCCAGGTGATGGAAGAAAGCTTTTAAACTGGCAATTTTCCGCTTGACTGTTTTGGGTTTATACTTTTTGTGCAGACTGGTAATAAAGGTGTCTACCACGGTTTTGTCAAAGCAGTCAGATAGACAATGACAAAAATTTTCATACTGCCTCAAATCAATCTTATAGGCTTTCAGGGTTTTTACATCTAAACGTTTTCTATATTCACAGTATTCAATATATTCTGTAATATAGTTGCTCAAAGTGTTCATAACGGGCACGCTCCTTAGTTTTTTAAATAATTATGAGAGCATGCCCGAGGATTGTCTATTGGGGATTTGCAGGCTCTGACCCTATCGCCTGACATCGCGGATATTCACTGTCGAATCACTATCTACTTCATATATAAAATCAACAAGGTCAATTACCTCTCCTGTATTGGCATCCTCTACCCGACACCTTATGCTAAAATCACCAGACAAATCCTCATCCGCTCTAAAATCATTCAATACTTCTGCCGATGCGCCACCGTTCTGGATATTGATAAAATCCGTATTGGCACCCAGTTCTTTAATGTCAACGCCAAGGTTTGCTAAAATGTCTAAATAAGATTGGTTTCTGAAAATGTCCGTATTGCGGACATCAATTACCACATTTACCGGTTCTCCATACAAAAGCATCAGGTAATTTAATAATGACTCCTGCTCTCGCAGGCTGGCTTTTTTCAGTTCTTCATACTCTTTATAATCCTCAAACCAAAACGAATACTTCTGATTTTCTCTTTGGTCATCGATACTATAATTTTCTGCGATATATTTTCCCAAATACGCGGTAACCTTTCTTGCGCCAGAGGGATTTAAATGGGAATCTGCATCGTAACAGTCTGTTTTATAATCGACAATATCCTGATCCAAAAAGTTAATATAGTTAATCTTGTATTCTTCCGCTATATCATATACCCTGTTTGCCTCCATTTGATGACCTTCGTTGGCAGGAAAGGGAAGATAAATAAGCAGAACGTCTATTCCTCTGCTTTGACATTCGTCTATTGTTTTGCATAGATAATCTATTGCCACACTATCGCCCTCAAATTTGCGCTCCGGGCTAATTTTATTTAAGGTTCCCGGCGTGACGTCTATCCGAAGTTCTGCGCCCTTCTCTTTGGATCCGGACACTTCAAAATCCGTCTGATCAATGGAATTCCATCTGGAATGATAAACCGAATAATCCCACAACAACCCTATCTTTGTTCTGGGTTCGTCACTTTCCCTTGCTGTTCCGTTTTTGATCATTTCATCCAGACCGGGATCATTCAACAAGTCCCATACAGCCTGAGCCTTGGTAACGCTTAACGGAAAGGCATCTAATGATAGATGTAAGTAGGAAAAAATATCGCTTCCCTTGGTGTTGGAAGTTATGGCGGTGCAATCAATTACAACTAGCTGCGGGTTTGTGTAATCCAACGCATTTCTCATCACCCAATAGCTTGTCGCAAGTTGATTGCTGTGCCCGCCAAAATTATATGAAATCATTCCGTAATCGTTCCACAATTCCATGGGATACACAGCATTCAAAACATGGCTTGTCCCGAAAAACAGAACGTCAAAATCCTCTTCCTGGTCAAAGAAATCCTGATATTTGATGTCGCTTGCCTTTCTTTCCATTAAATCTGTTGCATATTTTAACATGGATACGGTCAGGCAGATCACTATGATACAACTTACGATATTTTTAAAGCTTTTTTTCATTTGCCGGCACGTCCTTCCCTTAAAATTGAAAATAGATAAAATTAGCTTCATTATAATTTGGCCCCCAAATGCCAAAGGTCAGGAGCGCGGTGACTGCCGCTGCGATAAAAAGCCATCGGAACCAGTAATCCTGCCGGATTATCTTTTCCCGTATTTTTATATTCTTGGACTTACAAAAATCGCTGAACAGAAGAATGCCAATCGAAGCAATCATAAGCCAAAAGTTCTTTCTGTCCAATCCGCATTCATAAATCGACTCATCAAACAATACCCATGGATTTTTTACAAATAACATAGATTTGATAATTTCCAGTGCCTCCTTAAAACCATTGGCCCGAAAGAAAATCCAAGAAAAATCCACTAGAATAAACGTACCTACGACATGCCCTAATTTGTGGCCGAAGGACTCTCTGTGTAAATGTAATAATTTCACCAGGTTGTCCCTGAGAGGCAGCAGTATCTCCCCGATAACCTGATATAAGCCGTTGATCCCACCCCAAACTATAAAAGAAATCCGGGCGCCATGCCATAATCCGCTTACCAAAAACACGATCATCTTATTGATATATTTTCGAAGCTTTCCTTTTCGGCTTCCTCCAAGCGGTATGTAAAGATAATCCTTGAACCAGGAAGTCAGAGAAATATGCCATTTTCTCCAAAAATCGGCTACTGATACCGAAAGATACGGGGCGTCAAAATTTTCCATCAGTGTGATGCCCAATATTTGGGCAGCTCCGACTGCTATTGTAGAATAACCGGCAAAATCGCAATAGATTTGGAATGCAAATAAAACTGTTGCTAGGATCAGATAATATCCCGGATAAGTAACATAATCCCCATACACGGTATCCACAAATACGGCAATCCGGTCTGCAAGAATTATTTTTAAAAAGAATCCCCACAACATTAACAAGATACCTTCGCGCAGGTTTTCAAACTTAACTTTCGCAGGTGCCGCAAATTGTTTCAGGAGATTTTTGGATCTTTCAATCGGGCCGGCAACCAGTTGGGGAAAGAAAGACACAAACAGTGCATAGCGGAAAAAATTCTTCTCCGCAGAAATCTCATTTCTGTAAACATCCATCGTATAACTCAACGCCTGAAATGTATAAAACGAAATTCCGACTGGAAGGATAACGTCAAATACCGGAGCGTTTATCTGTATATGAATACAGGCAAAGGCCTTTTCAATTATACTTAACGTGAAATTAATATATTTAAAATAGAAAAGAATAGACAGGTTTATGATGAAGCTGAATGCAACGATCCATTTTTTATATTTCGTTTTCTTAGTTTCATCAATTTCAAGATGCTTTACCTTCTCTATGAGCAAACCGCTAATGTAGGTCACTATAGTTGAAAACAGTATAAGCAATGCGTACTTGGCATTCCAGCACATATAAAAATAATAGCTTGCCAATAACAGCCAAGGATGCTTGATTTTATCAGGAATGATAAAATAAATAAGTACAACGATCGGGAAAAAGATCAAAAAATCTATAGAATTAAAAAGCATGACGCCAATAACTCCTTCTTAATCTTAAGTGTTTATTATATGCTGACTGAAATCCGCTTGATAAAGTATAGCATATTTGGGGCTTATAATAAATAATAAATTGCTTATACGCATAAATAACATATTTAATTAAGAGCGGTTTGTCACTGATGGCGCTTGTATATATTAAGATAATTTGATAAAATTATTCCATTGTACAAATTTTATGTTTAATCATTTTTTTGGTAATGTCAACAAAGGAGCAACTCATGTATCGCGTAGAAGACAAATATAACTGCACAGCCACGGAGCTGATCACCCTCCAGTCCCGGATGGAAGCGGCGCTTCGTCCGGACATAAATGAGGGAGGCCCCGACGGTTACAGCATCACCAGCCTCTATTTTGACGATTTCGAGGATTCCTGCCTGCAGGATACGGAGGATGGAGTGAACCTGCGGAATAAATACCGGATCAGGATTTATAACAATTCTCTGGATGTGATTAAGCTGGAAGTGAAAACGAAGCGGGATAACCGTATCCTGAAGCGTTCCAGGAGCATTTCAATCGCGGAGATGAAAAACCTGATCCATGGAGAATGTATTGAGGATTCTGCATCGGAAGAGGATCCGGCGACGCTTTTTAACCTGGCAATCAAAACGCGGGGGCTTCGCCCCAGAGTGATTGTCGCCTATGAGCGTAAGGCTTACGTGTATGAGCCGGGCAATGTGAGGATCACGTTTGACCGCAATGTCCGTGCGAGCGACAGGGTAGAAGAATTTGGAAAGAAAAATATCAGCTATGATTTTTTGCAGGAATATGATAAAGTGTTAGAGGTGAAGTACGACGAGTTCATACCGGATTTTTTGTTACAGATTTTAGAACTGGGCAATATGCAGCAGTCGGCTTACTCTAAATACCAGCTTTGCCGGGAGCGGGTAAATCTGATATAAATAATTATAGAAAGAAGCAAAGTGGCTTTAGAACGGAGGAAAAAATGTCAATTAAGGATGTAATCAAAAATAGTGTATATGAGAGTCTGGGAGGCGGGACAAACCTTTCCGCAAAGAGTATTCTGTTGCTCATTGCCATTGCGGCGCTGGTGGGTTTTTACATATTTGCGGTGTACAAGCTGTCTTCCAAATCGGCTTTTTACTCGAAAGATCTGAATGTGACCATCGCGGGTATGCCGATTATTGTGGCGGCGATCATGATTGCCATGCAGTCAAACCTCTTGGTGTCTCTCGGTATGGTGGGCGCGCTGTCCATCGTCCGTTTCCGTAACGCGGTAAAAAATCCGATAGATCTTCTGTATCTGTTCTGGTCGATCAGTGCGGGTATTATTGTGGGCGTAGGGCTTTACGTGCTGGCCTTCGTGCTGTGCATTGTGATGACGGTGCTTCTCCTTGTGCTGGATCTGGTACCCAATGCAAAGGCGCCTGATCTGCTGGTGCTTCGCGCGCTGGCGACAGAGGTTGATTACGAGGAAGTAGAGAAAATCCTGAAAGAGAACTGCAAATATCATAAAGAGAAATCCAGAAGCATCAAGAACGGCGAGTCGGAGTTAATTATCGAGATCAAGACGGCGAAGAAGGAGGAGCTTTTGGCGGCGTTCTCCAAGGTGAAGTGCATGACACAGATCAACTGCATCTCCCACGACGGCGAGTGCAGGGTATAACTGTGTGAGAAAGGAAGAGTATGCTGTTTGCAATAGCGGCGTTGTTTGGCAATATTTATATTTACAAAAAGCGAAAAAGCATAGAAGACACGGGCCTTGGTTCTTATATTGAGGCCTGTTGTCTGTGGATGCTTTTTCTTTTTGCGCTCACGGAGGGGCTGTCCGTTTTGCATGCTCTGCGGTTTCGCTTCCTGTTTGTGTCCTGGGGGCTGTTGGACGGACTGCTTTTGCTTTTGCTTGCGGTACAGTGGAAGCGGTCAGGATTTTCGGTGAAGGCTGCTTTGAGGGAGACGTGGGAAAAGGGAAGGCGTGCGCTTAAAGAGGCGCCTTATTATGGCATCCTGTTTGTGGCCGGCGCTGTGGCGCTGGGATTGGCGCTGATTACCACGCCCTATAACTGGGATTCCATGACGTATCATCTGCCGCGGATTGTCCATTGGGCGCAGAATCATTCGGTGGCACATTTTGCGACCAATTCCATAAGACAGGTATCCAGCCCGGTGCTGGGAGAATTTGTCAATTTGCATGTCTATATTTTATGCAGGGGGCATGACCTGCTTTTTAATCTGCTGCAGGCGGCGTCCTATCTGACCTGTGCGGTTACGGTGGCGGCCATCGCCGGCAGGCTTTCCTGCGACAGACGTTTCCGCTTTCTGACGGCGCTTCTGTATATGTCCATGCCCATCGCCTTTGCGGAGGCGCTGACCACGCAGGTTGACAACTTTGCGGCGGTCTGGCTTTTATTTTTTGTGTACCGTTTGTTGGAGTATACAGATCCGGAAAAACCGATGCGGTTTGACAGGTCTACCGTCTGCCGGGTGGGGGCAATGGGGCTTTGTGTGGCGTGGGGCTATCTGGCAAAGCCGTCCGTCTGTGTGGGGATGGTGGTCTTTGCCCTGTGGCTGCTTCTCGTCTGTATCAGGAGAAAAGACAGGGTGCGTGATCTGGCGGGAATCTTTCTTGGCGCGCTGCCCTTTGTGGCGCTGCCCATGACGCCTGAAATACTGCGGAACTTTAAAAGTTTTGGGGCTTATGCCAGCCCCAGCGCGGGGGCGCAGCAGTTGGTGGCGACCGGGCAGCCGGCGTATCTTTTTGTAAACTTTTTAAAGAATTTTTCTTTCAATATGCCGACGCCGCTTGTGAAGGACGGGCATGAGATTTTTGCAGGGATTGCCGTGACGGCGGCAAAGCTTTTGCGGGTGGATCTGGACGCGGAGGCGATCTCGGAGGCCGGCAGGGAGTATGGACTTCATGAGGCCGGTAATTATGGATATGATACGGCGATGGGGCCGGTGGTACTGTGGCTTTTTATCTTCTGCGTACTGTGGGTTCTCCTGCGGTTTGGGAAAACGCAGTGGGACAAGTGCGGCAGGGGATATGTGACAGCGGCGGCGCTTTCTTTCGCGGCTTTTTGTACGGTGCTCCGGTGGGAGCCTTTCGTGGGCAGGTACATGATCTCTTATCTGGCGCTTTTATGCCCGGTGATTTCGACGGTGGTGCAGGCACAGACGAAGGGAGAACGGAGAGCCCCGCTTCGATGGGGAATCATGGGCACAGTTTGCTTTCTGTGCGTGATGGAAATGGTAAGCCTGTCCCGCTATCACTTCAAAATCTGGGAGGAGCATGCGCGTACCAGACCGTACAGTTATTTCGCGGGCAGGTGGGATGAGATGGCGCCCTATGCGGCCCTGACGGATGCGATTAAGTCGCAGGGGTACGAAAATGTGGGACTGTATCTGAACAAGGCGGACGATTATGAGTATCCTTTCTGGGCTATGCTGGACGGATGCCGCCTGGAACATGTGCTGGTGGAGAACGAGACGGCGGGCTATGCGGACGGGACTTTTGTGCCGGACTGCATTATCTGGTTTGGCGCGCTGCCGGAGGAAGAGGTGGAAATTAACGGGCGAAGTTACAGCCATATAACGGAATTTGCCAACAAAGAATACCTTTTAGAAGACTGAATCTTGTGCAAAAAATAAAAAAACCACAAGATATGGTGTAATTTTCTCTTGCATAGTAGAATTACGGGTGTTATAATCAAAATGGCTACAGGGTAACATAATGATTTATTATGGCAACTTACCAGAGACAAGTAATGTACGCAGGGGAAAAGGTGAGATAGAGATGAGAAAGACAAAGGTATTCGCATTGCTTTGGGCGTTTGGGCTGATGGTGGGCGTAAAAGGCATGACAGTCTTAGCGGCGGAGCAGGGCGTGGAGGATACGGCAAAGGAAGAGTCTGCGGCGGAAGCCTATGTGAGCAGGATTGTCAGTTTTACGGATTGTACCGGCATGCGGGTGACTTATGACGCCAATGCTTCCAGACAGTATGTCTATGAGGTTAAGAATGGCGTTCTGACAGACGTTAAGATAAAAAAGACCGACAAAGAGGGCGCTTCGGTGTTGGAGGCGAATCAGTTTGAGGGGACGGTCGAATTACAGCAGCCGGAGGAGGGAGAAAAGTATACTTCCATCGCGGCGGATCTGTTCGGGGGCAATTCGCATATTACCTATGTGAAGCTGCCTGCCGGGGTGACAACGATCACGGCGGAAAGTTTCAGGGGGTGTACGGCTTTAAAAAGCGTATATCTGCCTTCCACGATCAAGACGATAGAAAAGGAAGCCTTTCGGGATTGTACGGACATGACGCAGATTGCGGTGCCGAAGTCGGTGACAACGATTGCGGACGGCGCTTTTAAGGGAGATACGAAGCTGCAGACGGTTTATTTCAGAAGTGGGGATACCGACACACTGATTACCATCGGGGCGGATGCTTTTCCCGGTGCGGATGAGGCAAAAGAACTTGTGATTACGGCAAATAAGGGAAGCGGGGCGGAAGCCTATGCAATAGAAAACGGGCTGACGTTTGAGGAAAGTGAACCGGAAGAATAAGAGGAAATGGATGAGAACCGGCGGCCTGAAAGACTGTCGGTTTTTTTGCGGGAGGGTTAGTCTGCATTTTTCAGGAAATTGATATATTTCAGCAGATCGCGGCGTTCTTTGGTGCCCAACTGCTGAAGGTCGTAGACTACGTCGTGCATGGTGGTGTCTCCCAGATATTTTCCGTTCAGATTGGTGTTTCCGAGATATCCCGTGTCTGCACTCAACAGATAGTCCGTGCTGACTTTGTAGTAATGCGAGAGTTTGACTACGACCCAGATGGGGATTTCGCGATGGCCGTTTTCGTAGTTGGAGTAGGTTTGCTGTGACACACCCAGATATTCTGCGACTGTCTTCTGCTTGATATCGTTGTCTTCCCTTAAATCTCTGATGATCGTACGCAGCTCCTTCATGTTGCAATACTCCTCTTTCTCATATACTTGACAATTTTGTTGTTTTCCATGCTAGCACACAACAAAAAGTTGTAGGCGAGAAACTGCAAATAGAAAATAAAATATATTTTGTACAACGAAATATTGTAAAAAGGGAATTGGTGCACATGAAAAAAACAGAGAATAAATATAGGATTCCCGCCATTGTGTTACTGTTATGGATGGGAATTTTTGTTTTTGTGAACGGAAATTGTCAGTCGCTGTGGGCGGACGAGCTGTCTTCGGTGGGCTTTGTGCGGCCGGGCATAGGCCTGAAGGAGTTGTTGGGAACCTATTGGTACAGGGAGAGCAACCTGCCCCTCTATTCCTTTGTCCTGTATCCGGTGTACAGAATCGTGCCCTACGGGGAAAAATTTCTGTTGATTCCGTCCATTTTGTTCTGTCTGGTGGGCATTGTGATGCTGGCGATGTCAGTGAAAAGGCTGAAAGGAAGACGGGCGGGGTTTCTTGCGCTGTGCCTTGGCATCTCGTCAGGAACTCTGATCTGGCAGGCGGCATGGGAAGTCCGCTGTTACGGGCTGGCTTTTCTGTTCTCCGCGCTGGCGCTGTACACCTATATCGGGAAAACCCTGCATCAGGACAGGAAGCATATGATCCGCTTTGGATGTGTGATCGCGCTCTTTTTATGGGTACACTGGTTCGCTTATATCCTGCTTGTCCTTTACGGCCTTGTGGACTTGCTGATGGTTTTCAGGCGCAGGTTCTCCTGGAAGCATCTGCTGTGTTATGTGCCGGCAGGCATATTTGCGCTCCCGTGGCTGGTGTCCTCTCTCTATTATAAATATGCAGTGATTGCGGAATACTGGGAGGAGCCGCCGGCCTGGAAGGATATGGTGTGGACGGTGCTGTTTTACCTGAGCGGCAACCGTATTTTGTGGTATTTATGTCTGCTGACGGGGGCAGGGCTGATTTTGTGGGCGCTGCGGCAGGCCAGGCACCCGGATTCGGAAGAAAAGACAAAGGCGCTTTTATCTGCCCTCTGCGTGGCGGCAATCGGCTGGGAGATCGGCGTGGTATTTGTCTTTAGCCGGTATATCCGTCCGGAGAGCTCCCTGTTTGTGAATAAATATTTTACGGTGATACAGCCCCATATTCTGGCGGTCACCGCGCTTGGTCTGGATTATATTCTGGATATGGCGGATAAAATGCGTGGCGCACAGGAGGGGAATCGCCGGTATTTACAAAAAGGCATGGCGTGGGCTGTCCGGGGAGCGGTCGTGCTGGTGATGGCGGCGGCTTTTGTCACATGCTATCGGGATCAGTATATTGCCATTCGGAAACCTTTTGAGCAGTACCGTCAGGCGGCGGATTATTTGATTGAAGATAAAAGTATTTGGGAAGAGAATACGCTGTTTGTGGGGTCGAATGAATATTGCGTGTTGGACGGCTTTATCGCCTATTATTTTGAGAAAAGAGGATATGAGCCGCCGCGGAATATCATTGACAGTGAAGTACACTGCAAGGAGGAGACCCGATTTTACAAAAACTATACGCAGGTATCCGAAGAAGAGCTGCTTGGCTTTGATAAGATTTATTGTATGAAGATTCATATGGGAATGGAAGAGGAATTGGAGGAATTTTTGTCAGAGCACTATGAAAAAGTACAGGATGCGGAGGAAAACGGGATAGAGATCTGGGAACGCCCGCATTGAGTATGGAGAGGAAACCGGAGAAAGGGAAGGATATATGGATCGAAATCATTTGTTTCATCGCATGGTAAACGGTGTGCTGCGCCTGCTGCTTGCAGGTGTGGTATTTCTGTTGCTTTTGCACAGTCTTTTCAGCACCAGTTTTGTGGGCAGACTGCTTCTTGAGGATGGAAGTGAGAGGGAGAGGACTTTTAACATCGCGGACAACCCTCTGCGGCATCTGGTTGTTTTCCTGGTACTGACGGCAGTGCTTCTGGCGGGAAGGCAGATGGTGAGGGTGCTTCGGGAGCGCGGCTGTTTGAAAGGGGATGCCCGTCACAGGGAAGCTGTCTTTTGGGGGCTGACTTTTCTTACGTTTGCACTGGGAACTGCCTATGTGCTTATGACAAAACTTCATCCCTCCTCCGATCCTGCAAAGGTGTTTGGCATTGCCATGGAATGGCGTCGGGGGGATTTCTCCGCTTTTGATGTGGAGGAGTACCTGTTCTGCTACCCTTTTCAGTCGGGAATTGTTCTGTTTTACTACCTTTTAAGCTTTCTTTTTGGTATGGACAATTTTGTGGGGCTTCAATTGGTGAATGTGGTCTGCCTGACGGCGGTTTACGGGCTGCTTGTGAAGCTGTTTTGTCTCTTTTCCTCTTTGGGGGAGGGAGAGGAAATAAAAGGGCGGCAGACGGCGGTCTATCTGGGGTTTCTCATCTGGGTGCCGCTCTCCTTTTATGTGACGTATCTTTACGGTATCCTGCCTGGCATGGCGCTGTCTCTGGGAGCGGTTTACTTTGCGGGGCGGTACCTTTTGAGCAGACGTTACCGCTATATCGCGGCGGCTTCCCTCTGTATGGGGCTCGCCACGGTGATTAAGATGAACTGTCTGATCTATCTGATTGCGATTGCCTGTTTCCTCGTCTATGACGCTGTGGTACAGCTTTTCTTTTCGGAGAAAAACAGACGGGCGAAAGGGGCTGTCTCCCTTCTTTTCCTTGTGTGTATGGGGGTCAGCGTGGCGCTCTGCACGCAGGCCAGCAGCCGTCTTGTGGAGCGGATCACAGGGCGGGAACTGGGGGAGGGAGAGGTGATGCTCTCCTGGGTGGTCATGGGTATGCAGGAGGCGCCTCTGGGGCCGGGAGGCTACAACGGCTACATCAGCAATGTGTTTACCGAGTACCAGTATGACACGGAGAAAGTCACGGAAGCGTCGAAAGCGGAGCTGCGAAAGATTGTGACAAACATGTCAGAAAACCCGCTGGATACAGGATTGCCCTTTTTGGCGAGAAAGACGGCATTTCAGTGGAATGATCCCACGTTTATCTGCCTGGATCGCACCAGAGGAAGAAACGCGGATGCCCCTGTGCCCCTGTGGCTGAAAAGTCTGATCGAAGGCAGGGGAAGTGTGCGACTCTCGGTTGTGCTCAACGATATGCAGACATGGATACTGCTTGGCGCGCTGTTCTTCCTCATTCTCAGATGGCAAAAGGGCAGTCTCTATGAGCTGGTGGGGGCTGTGATTTTTCTGGGCGGTTATCTCTTTCATCTGTTCTGGGAATCCAGCGCATCTTACACGATACCCTATTTTACGTGTCTCATACCCTACGGTGTCTGCGGTATCGCGGAGTGGGTGATGCTTCTGGAGAGAATGGGTAAAAGAATCAGGGAAGTGAAAAACGGCAGTGCGGAGAAATGCAGACCCGGCAGGAAGGGGCTTGCAGCAGCGGCCGCCGCGGTTGTGTTTGTCCTGCTTTTTGCGGCTTTCATGGGGACGAACTTCTTTGACCGGACGATCGCGTTAAACGACGACCTGAACGGGATTGACGCGAGTGCGCAGTTTTACCAGACGGGCAAGTGGGATCGGGGTTTTTAAATTTAATGGGCAAGGAAAAAGCGGAACAGACCGTAGAGCCTGTGGCGGATGCAGAAGGCGTACAGCTTGTTGTGCAGACCGCCGATCTGGCTGATTTTGACGGTGCGGAAGGCTTTTTTGACAGGAGAAAAAGCACATTCGTCGAGAAAAAGCCTGCGGATGTCCCTGCGGGAACCCGTCATAGTTGAGAACACGGGCACTAATGTCAGAAGACTCTGGTAGACAAAGTAATAATCCAGTGACCGCTCCATATAAGGGTAAGCGGAAAGGTCGATGATTTGTAAGAGTGTGTGAAATAATGTCCGGTTCTCCGGCAGGCGTTTTTCGTCCATGTTGTGCGTGAGGGAGGAAGAGCTGCTCCGGTAATAATAGAAATACTCTTCGCAGAAATAGATGGAGGAGGCTTCCAGCAGACAAATATAGGATACCAGGGCGTCCTCCCCTACTTTGACCGAGAGGGGAACGTTGTAGAGGTTTCTTTCCAACAGTTCCCGACGGAATATTTTATTCCACAGATTGGGAGCGATCCCGTAGGTAAAATAGCTGCCGGAGTAGATCATGCGGGGGTAAACCTGCTCTTCCAACTGCGCTTTTTCGTACAGACCACTTTGGAAGGAGGAACGGCACCGGATATCCCCTTTGGGGGTGACGGCGGTATAGTTACAGCAGACCGCGTCCGCACCGGTGTCCTTTGCGGCGGCGCACATTCTCTGATACATGGCGGGAGCGATCCAGTCGTCGCTGTCCACGAAGGTGACGTATTCGCCTTTTACCTCCTTGAACCCAGCCTGTCTGGCGGATACAAGCCCGCCGTTTTCCTTGTGGAGACAGCGAAACCGCGCGTCCTTTTCCGTATAGCTGTCGCAGAGGGCGCCGGAGCCGTCGGTAGAACCGTCGTCGACGAGAATCACCTCGAAGTCCGTGAAGGTCTGGGCGAGAATGCTGTCCAGACAGTTAGCGAGGTATGGCGCTACATTGTATACGGGTACGATGACGGTTAAAAACGGCTTGGACATGGCAGACTCCTTTTATGGGCACAATTATGATATGATTCCATTTTATCTTCCTTTCATTTTTTTGGCAAGAGTAACGATTCCTTGCTTTTTTTATGGTATCAGGGTAGAATAATATTGTCTGGAAAAGGACTGGGAGACTTAACGTGGAAAAAATAAAAGCGGTTTTTTGCTTTGATGAAAATCTGATTGCACCGGTACAGGTGGCGGCCGCCTCCCTGGTTGACAGTTCTGTCCGTGCCTCCCTGCACTGTGAAGTCCACTGTGTCTGTACGCAGGAGGCAGGAGGCGTGGAAAAAAGCCTGCGGCAGGTGATCGCCCTGCGGGATCCAGAATCGGTTCTGGTGATGCACTGTGTCGAAAATCCCTATGCAGATTCCTATAAGGTGCGGGGAATCTCGGCGGGCACTTATCTTCGTCTTGCCCTGCCGGAACTGCTGCCTGAAATTGACCGGATCCTGTATATGGATGCGGACATTCTGGTCAGGGGAAGCCTGCGTGCGCTCTGGGAAACGCCCATGGAGGGAAAGGTGCTGGCGGCGGTAAAAGGCGCGGTGAATCTGCCGGATAAATGGGAGTGGAACAGCGGCAGGGATTACTGGCATCTGCTAAATGGGCAGCAGGGAAAATATATCAATGCGGGTGTTACGCTGTTAAACCTCTCGGAGATACGCCGGCGGGATCTGAAAAAAACATGGGATGAACTGGCGCGGCAAAAGCTTTACTATCAGGATCAGGATATTCTGAACATCACCTGCAAAGGAGCAATTGCTTATCTGCCGTTAAAATATAATCGTCTGGCTTATATGTCCAAGGAGGAGTATCACAGGTTTGTGGAGGAAGGGATCTGCACGCAGGAGGAATTTGCGGAGGCTATGGAGAATCCGGTTATCCTGCACTATGCGGGGGACAAGCCATGGAAGCGCTACGACACGAATCTTGGCAGTCTCTGGTGGGCGTATGTGAACAGTAAACCGGATCTTACTGGTATGTTTGATGAGAAAAAAGCGCGCCGTTATCACGGGCCGTCGCTTGCCGGACGGGCAGTGCGCAAGGTAAAGAGAATCCTTGGCGGCGAAGAATAAAGAGGAATGATTGCGAGCATGAAAATTGTATTTATCATTCCCAATATGACAGGCGGCGGCACGGAGCGGGTGATTTCCCTGCTCTCCGACGAGTATGTTAAAATGGGATTTGATGTGGCTGTGATGCAGTTTGCAGGATACGAGCACGCCTACGAGCTGAATGAGAAGGTGGAGGATTTCAGCGTCGCGCAAAGATCCGGGGGGAATCCCTTTGTTATGATACGGCGTCTGATTGCCATGCGGCGGTATTTTAAGGAAAACCCGGACAGCTATGTCTTTGCTTTTTGCGTGATGGGCGCGGTATTTTCTGTGATGACGACCTGGGGTTTGAAAATACCAGTTATGGTGGCGGAGCGCAACAGCCCTGACAGTTGCAATGTGAAGGCGCTGCGCAACTGGGCATACCGGAGGGCGGGGCGGATCACCTTCCAGACGGCGGACGGCATTTCCTATTTCCCGGAAGAGATCGCAAAAAAGGCGGTGGTGATTCCCAATCCGGTGGATGCGGACATGCCAGAGCCTTATACAGGCAGAAGGAGCCGCAGAATCGTTACGGCCGGCAGACTGCATAAACAAAAAAACCATGCGCTTTTGTTGGAGGCTTTTGCGGATTTTTCAAAAAAGTTTCCGGATTATGAACTGCATATCTACGGGGAGGGGGAACTGGAGGAACGTCTGAAAGAACAGGCGGCCCGCTTGCAGATCGCATCCCGGGTGGTGTGGCACGGTTTTTGTCCGGATGTGAGGGAACAGATCAGGGATGCGGCCATGTTTGTGCTGTCCTCCGATTACGAGGGAATTTCCAATTCCATGCTGGAGGCGCTCTCCATGGGGATACCGACGATTTCCACGGACTGTCCCATCGGCGGGGCGAGGATCTACATTGCGCCGGAAAAGAGCGGGCTGCTTGTTCCTGTGGGAGACAAAGAGGCGATGACCGGAGCGATGTGCCGCATCGCTTCCGATGAGGGTCTGGCAGAACGGCTGTCGGCGGGCGCGGTACAGATCAGGGAGAACTATTCCGTAAAAAAGATAGCGGAGAGATTTCTGGAGGCAGCCGGCATATGAGCACAGTGACGATCCTGACACCAACCTATAACAGGGCGGATTTTCTGCCTAAGCTGTATGAAAGCCTGATCCGGCAGACGAATCCGGATTTTGACTGGCTTGTTGTCGATGACGGGAGTGACGACGGCACTTCCGGGCTGATCCGGCAGTATATGCAGGAAAAGAAAATCCGTATTTTTTATGAGAGACAGCAGAATGCGGGAAAGCATACGGCGCTAAACAGAGGGATTGCCATGATAGAGTCGGAACTGACTTTTATTGTGGATAGCGACGATTATCTGCCAAAGGATGCGGTGGATACGATTCTTACCTGTCATGAAAAATATAAAAATATCCCCAATCTCTGCGGTTACAGCTTTTTGAGATGTCACAGCGACGGCAGGGTGAATACGGCCTATTTCCCGGAGGATGAGAAGACAGACACTTATCTCCATGTCCGGATTAACGGAAATATCGGGGGAGACAAGGCGGAGGTTTTTTATACGGCTGTTTTAAAGAAATATCCTTTTCCCGTCTTTGCGGGAGAAAAATACATGCCGGAGGACGTGGTGTGGATGCGGATGTCGGGCCCTTATCAGATGGTGCATATCAATAAAAATGTGTACATCTGCGACTATCTGGAAAACGGGCTGACAAACACGGGGCGCAGGATGAAAATTCATTCCCCGAAAGGGATGGTGCTGCGCTCGCAGATTTATTTGGAAAACGCAGAAACCTGTCTTAAGGTCAGAGTAAAGATGATGGTTCTCTATATTATTTACGGGCATTTCGCGGGATACGAAAGAAAACGGCTCTTTGCGCAGGTACCGGACAAATGGTTGTACATCGCCTGTTTTCTTCCGTCTTTCGTCTTATATAAAAAGTGGGACAGAGATTATCGGTAATTATCATGCTGTAAGGAGGATTTGTAAAGAATGAAAATAGCAGTGGCAGGAACGGGGTACGTAGGTTTGGTGGCCGGCGTGTGTTTTGCGGAGAAAGGACATGATGTCACCTGTGTGGATGTGGACGCGGCGAAGGTAAAGCGGATGGCGGCGGGCGAGAGTCCCATCTTTGAGGAGGGTCTGGAGGAGCTGATGCAAAAGAACAATGCCGCGGGCAGGCTTCACTATACCACGGATTATGCGGAGGCTTACCGGGATAAGGACGCTATTTTCATCGGCGTGGGAACGCCGGAACAGCCGGACGGCTCCGCCAATCTCAACTATATCGCCACAGTTTCCAGACAGATCGCGGAGTCGGTGGAGCGTGATTGTCTGGTGGTGGTAAAATCTACGGTGCCGGTGGGAACGAACGACAAGGTGGAGCAGTTTATCAACGATTTCCTGATCAGGGACGTGAAGGTGGAAGTGGCGTCCAATCCTGAGTTTCTGGCGCAGGGCTCGGCGGTGCACGACACGCTGCATGCGGCCCGCATCATCATCGGTACGGAGAGCAGGAAGGCGGAGGAGACGCTGAAAAAGATTTACGAACCTTTCGGTTTGCCCATCGTCTCGGTGAACAGGCGTTCCGCGGAGATGATCAAGTACGCCTGCAACGATTTTCTGGCTTTAAAGATTTCCTATATGAACGATATTGCCAATCTCTGCGAGCTGGTCGGCGCGGATATCGACGCGGTGGCGGAAGGCATGAGTTATGACGCCCGTATAGGCGCGAAGTTCTTAAACGCCGGCATCGGTTACGGCGGAAGCTGTTTCCCCAAGGATACGAAGGCGCTTAAATATCTGGCAAAGCAGTACGGCTATCAGCTAAAGACTGTGGAGGCGGCGGTGGATGTGAACGCATCCCAGAAGACACGTCTTTATCAGAAGGCATGCAAGCGGATGATTACCTTTGAGGGGTTGAAGGTGGCGGTGCTGGGACTGGCATTCAAGCCCGGGACTGACGATCTGCGGGAGGCTCCTTCACTGGATAATGTAAAGCTGCTTTTGGAAAACGGCGCGCAGATTACGGCCTACGATCCTGCTGCAGCAATAAACTTCCGTAAATTTTATCCGGAGGGGGAGAGTGGAAAAGGCACGATTGCCTATGTGGACAGCCCCAAGGAGGCGCTGCAGGGCGCGAATATCTGTTTTGTCTTTACGGAATGGGAGGAGATACGCGGTTTGTCCCCCGAAGTGTTTAAGGAACAGATGCGGATTCCCCTGGTGTACGACGGAAGAAATGTTTACGACGTGGCAAAGATGAAGGAAGCGGGAATTGAGTATTACAGTATCGGCCGCTAGGGCGGAAAGGAACGAAATATGAAAGAGTTAGATCCCTCAAAGACATATCTGATCACCGGAGGCGCGGGCTTTATCGGATTTCATTTATCCAAAAGCCTTTTGGAGCGGGGCGCGCAGGTGGTCGGCTTTGACAATATGAACGATTATTATGACGTGAAATTGAAGGAGGATCGGCTGGCGATCCTTGACTCCTACGACAAATACAGTTTTATCAGGGGAGATTTGGCGGACAATGCGGATGTGTTCCGGGTGTTTCAGGAGTACCGGCCGCAGATTGTGGTGAATTTGGGCGCACAGGCGGGCGTCCGTTACAGCATTGACAATCCCGGCGCGTATATGGAATCCAACATGATGGGCTTTTTTCATATTTTGGAGGGATGCCGGTACTTTCCTGTGGAGCATCTGGTGTACGCGTCTTCCAGTTCCGTCTACGGCGGCAACGAGAAAGTGCCTTTTTCCACGCAGGACAAGGTGGACGAGCCGGTGAGCCTCTATGCGGCGACGAAAAAATCCAACGAGCTGATGGCCCATGCCTACAGCAAACTCTACCGGATTCCGGCGACGGGGCTTCGCTTCTTTACAGTCTACGGGCCTTTCGGCAGACCGGATATGGCATATTTCAAATTTACGCAGAAGATTCTGGCGGGAGAGCCGATCCAGATCTATAACCGGGGTGATATGTACCGTGACTTCACTTATATCGACGACATTGTGCAGGGCGTGGAAAATATATTGTGTAATCCGCCGGCCGAGAACGCCAAGGGCGCTTTCTATAAACTCTACAACATCGGCAACAACAAACCGGTGAAGCTGATGGATTATGTGGCGGCGCTGGAGAAGTGCCTTGGCAGGGAGGCAAAGAAGGAATATCTGCCCATGCAGCCCGGCGATGTGTACCAGACCTATGCGGATGTCACCGATCTGATGCGGGACTATGATTTCAAGCCGGAGACTTCCATCGAGGAGGGGCTTGCGAAATTTGTGGAATGGTATAAAAACTATTACGGAGAAAAAGCATAAGATGAGCGAGACAAAGCGAGAAATTCCAATTTTATATCTGGTGGTGCCCTGCTATAACGAGGAAGAGGTGGTGGAAAAAACCGCAGCCGTTATGGGAGAAAAACTCTCCCGTTTAGCGCGGGAAGAAAAGATTGCCGCAGGCTCCAAGATCATGTTTGTGAACGATGGGAGCAAGGATGGCACGCTCCGCCTTCTCCATGAAATTGCGGCGAAGGACAGGCGGTTTTGCGTAGTGAGCCTGGCGGGCAATTACGGACACCAGAGCGCGATCCTTGCCGGCATGATGACAGCCAGGGAGCACGCGGATGCGGTGATTACCATAGACGCGGATTTACAGCAGGATATCGAGGCGCTGGATCTTTTTCTTGCCAGCTATATGGAGGGCTGCGAGGTGGTCTACGGGGTGCGCAACGACAGGCATTCCGACGGGCTGTTTAAGAAGGCTACGGCCACGGCGTACTACAAACTGATGCACTTATTGGGAAGCCGTGTGATCACGAACCATGCGGATTACCGTCTGCTCTCCAAAAAGGCGCTGAACGCGCTGGCGGAGTATGAGGAGACCAATCTGTTTCTGAGAGGCCTGATTCCTACCATGGGTTTTACTTCCGACGTGGTCTACTTTGACGTGAAGGCGAGAGAGGCGGGACATTCCAAGTATACGCTGAACAAAATGCTGACGTTAGCGGTGGATGGCATCACCTCCATGAGTATCCGGCCGATTCGTCTGATCAGCGGCCTTGGTTTTCTGGTATTTCTTTTCAGTATTGTCATGTGCGTGATCGGTCTGGTGGACTGGGTCAGAGGCAACAATGTGCCGGGGTACACAACGACCTTATGCGTAACACTGATGCTGGGCGGTTTCACTCTGCTGTCGCTGGGGATCATCGGGGAGTATGTCGGCAAGATCTATATGGAGACAAAGCACAGGCCGCGGTATATCATTGATACGCTGGTGTGGCGTGAGGGTGAAGAGGAGGAGAAGTAGCGATGCTGACAGTGCTTTTCTCTTGGGTGATTATCTGCGGGGCGGCTCTGTTTTTCGGCAAGGCGGTTACGGACAGTGTATACAAAAACCGCCTGAAAGACATGGGCCGGCCCGATATTTATATGGTGACGGGCATTATTTTTTTGAACGTTTACGCCCAGCTTTTCAGTCTGTTCTATAAAGTGGCGGGGATCGCCTGCACCTTTTTGGGAGCGGCGGGGATCGTTATTTTTTGCTGCTTTCTCTATAAAAAATTTTTCCGGAAAAAGGATTTCAGGCTTTTTCCCGGTCTCGGGAGGGAGAAAATGGAGCCGTGGCGGGCCGCGGCGGTTGTGTTCTGTTTTGCGCTTACCCTGCTCTGGACAACCCAGAGTCCCGGACAGTATGATACGGGGCTCTATCACGCGCAGGCCATCCGCTGGGTGGAGGATTACGGTGTGGTGCCGGGGCTGGGTAACCTGCATATGCGGCTTGCCTACAACAGCGCCTTTATGTCGCTGCAGGCGCTGTTCAGTCTGGGGTGGCTGGTGGGACAGTCGCTTCACAGCCTGAACGGTTTTCTCTCTCTGGCGGCGCTTGTCTATGCGTTCTCCACGATGCGGCTGTGGGGGGAAAAAAGTTTACGGGCATCTGATCTGCTCAAATGCGTGATGGTGGTCTATGTGGTGCAGAAGGGCGGCGATATTGCCTCCTCCGGCACGGATATCGAGGCAATGCTGCTGATTCTCTACATCCTTGCAAAATGGAGCGAGTTTCAGGAGAAAAAGCTGGAGGACGGCGTTTTGTACGGCTGGCTCTGTCTGGTGAGCGTGTATGCCGTCACGGTGAAGCTTTCCGCCGCTTCCACGGTACTGCTGGCGCTCTATCCTTTGTATTTGTTTATCAGGGAGAAGAACGGCAGGGCTGTCCTTGCCCATGTGGCGGCGGGGGTGGCAGTTTTGGCGCCCTGGCTGATCCGGAACGTGATCATCTCAGGCTATCTGGTATACCCTTACGCGGGGATTGACCTGTTTCATCCGGACTGGAAGATGGATAAGGCGGTGCTGGCGGAAGACAGCCGGGACATCAAGATGTTCGCCAGAGGACTTCGGAGCGCGGCGGAGTACGACGATTCTCTGGCCGGCTGGATTCCCCATTGGTTTCTTTCCCAGAGCGTGGGAGATCGCATTGCGCTGGTGGCGGGCGCAGTCTGCATTCCTGTGATTCTGTATCTGTTAGTCAGGAGTTTCCGGGGAAAAGAGTACGCACTGACGGCGTTTCTGGCTGCCGGGACGGTGAATCTTGTGTTCTGGTTTTTCAGCGCGCCCCATATGCGCTACGGCGGCCCTTACATCTATATGCTTTTGGTCATGACGTTCGGAACGCTTGTGGAAAGGCGCGGACGGGCAGAATTTCGGGAAAGCGGACATAGATGGCGGACAGCGGGGGCTTTGGGCGAGATCATTCTGCGTGGGGCGGCGGTGGCAGCCGTTGTGGTGTTTTTATTGCAGTATGGGCGCAGGGTTTTTGTGCTTCCTGAGATGGAGGCGAAGGACTTTGTCAGGCAGCCGGATTATCTGGCATGGCCTGCCACCCAGTATCCGGTGGACAACGTTCACATCTGGATGCCGGATGAGGGAGATCTGATCGGTTATTTTGCTTTTCCCGCCACGTCGCAGGAAAACCAGCTCGAGGTTCTGCGGCTGCGGGGAGATAGTTTTAAGGAGGGATTCCGACATGAGTAGACCGGATATTCACGCGGATGATTATGCGCTTACGCTAAACACTTCAAAGGATATGCTGGCATGCATGCGGGCGGGAAAACTGGACAGCGTCAGCATTGTGCCAAATATGAGCTGTTTTGAGGCATGCATGGCGCTCTTTTACGAGGAGATACCAAAGCTCCCCTTTCTGCCGCTATTGTCGGTACATCTTGATTTTGTGGAGGGAAGAAGCCTGGCCGGAAAAGAGGCGGTTCCCGATTTGACAAAGCCCGACAGCGGCTTGATGGGACTTGGCTGGGGCGGCCTTTTTTCGGCATCCTATCTGCCCGGAAAACGAAAGAAAATCAAGACCCAGCTAAAGAGAGAAATCAAGGCACAGATTGCAAGGACGCAGGAAGCGATTGAAAAATGCATGGCGATTGCAAAGAAAGCGGGCGTTTCCTGCAAACAGAAAGGCATCCGGATCGACAGCCACCAGCATGCCCATATGATTCCTGTGGTGTGGGAGGCAGTCTTGGAGGTGATTTCTGAGGAGGGGTATGAGGTAGAGTACATCCGCAACTCCAAGGAGGTGCTGGGTGTATTTCTGACAGATGTGTCATTATATAAAACCTACCGCCCGGTCAACTTTGTGAAAAACCGCCTTCTGGCGCTCTACTCCTACAAAGTAGACCGTTATTGCCGTGTGCACGGGATGGAGCAGATGTATCTCTGGGGGCTTGTGATGAGCGGCCGTATGGACAGGCAGAGGATCGGGAAGCTCTATGGGAAGATGCAAAAGAAGGCGGGGAAAGACGAAAGGAGACTGGAAATTCTCTTTCATCCGGGTCTTACCCTGCCGGAGGAGGTCACGTCTGAAATTGCAGGAGAGGCGGCGCAGGACTTTTATCTGCGCGGAGACCGTCATGTGGAGATGGATGCGGTTCTCAACATGAAATGGTGAGGGAAGGTTTTTTGCCTACCGGAGAAATTCTTTCAGTTCCGGTATCTCCTCCTCCAGAATTTCCATGAAATAGTCAGCCCCCTCCTCGTTCAGGTGGTCGGAGTCGGAGAACAGGGCCAGATTTTCCATAAACCGGTCGTCGTGAGAGTAATCATAATAATTGACACCTGTGTCAGATGCGATCTGGTTGATGGTGCTGTGGAAGCGGTCAAGAAAGTCTTCCGGCACCGGATCGTTGTAATAGGATGAGAAGGGCGTGGTGATGAGCACGGGGGTAATCCCGCGCTCTTTGCAGTAGCCGATCACTTCCCGAAGCTGCGCCTCGCGCTCTGGTAAAAAATAAGTATCCTTATTGTTAAAATGCCTGTCAAAGCGCGCGGCGGCACGGTTCGCAAATTCCGCCACGGCGGCTTCGTCCATTTCCGGCGCGCCGCCCTCTTCCTCCTTGGCAAAGGCGGTGAGTTTGCCCGGCAGAAGCTGTATCATATCCTCGCCTGCCGATAAAATGGGAAATCTGGCAGTCACGATATCTGTAAAGAGGTCGTAGTCAGGAATGTTTTTCGGGGAAAGGCAGTGATAGTATTTGACGGACAAAGCCTGCGCCTCGCTCTCGTTCACCGTCTCATTGTTGAAGGAGAAGTAGGAGACAGGGATGAAAAGCACACAGTCGTTGTCGAGGTATTCCCCGTATTCTTTTAACAGTGCCAGATCGTAGGCGTAGGTCTGGCTCACATTGCCGAAATTGAAGCAGGAGTAACCTTCCCTGGTCAGCTCGTCGTAGGTAAAGTCATAGGCACCGTGGGAGCTTCCCACATTGGCAATTTCCACATGGTCGATCTGGTTTCCCAGCATCCGCAGATTCCAAAGATCCCTGTATTTATCGTCGTCGATTTTCCGGTAGGGGATGTTCAGCAGATAAAGGAGCAGAACAGCCGCTGCGGGGATGGCGGTGCACTTTATGATAAAGGTTATGATCTCTTTTCTCGCTTTCATATCGTTTCCTTTCCGCTAGAATTGAAAGTATATAAATTCCGTGGCAATTCCTTTATAAGAAAACAGGGCGATCGCCACCAAAAGAAGCACGTACAAAGCCCAGCGAACCAGGCATTTTTGCCGGGAGACCAACTCGATCACGTCCTGTTTCAGGGACAAAAGATCCCAGATAAAAAGAACCAGTGCCGAGAGCGCCATGCCGAACATGGACAGGTAGGACATATCCAGACAGATCACGGCGGTTTTTAAGTAATTGAAAGGGCGGCCGATGTCCCAGAACAGCCTCGAGATAATCCAGAAGGCGTCCTGCATGGTGTTTGCCCGGAAAAAGATCCAGGTAAAGCACAGAAGCGCAAAGGTGAGCGGAAGCTGCCACCAGTGCTTTTTATGGGTGAGGGGGACGCCCCGCTTCGTCTTCGGGTAGAGAAGGGTTTCTATAATCTGTAAAATGCCGTGAACCGCACCCCAGAGAAGGTAGGTGAGGCTGCTGCCATGCCAGAAACCGCTGACCAGAAAGGTGAGCAGGAGGTTCAGGCAGTGCCGAAAGCGTCCCACCCGGCTGCCGCCAAGGGGAATGTACACATAGTCGCGAAACCATGTGGAGAGGGAGATGTGCCAGCGGCTCCAAAATTCCCGGATGGAAAAAGAAAAGTACGGGTTTTTGAAGTTGGTCATCAGTTCGATGCCGAAAAGTCTGGCGCAGCCGATGGCGATGTCCGAGTAGCCGGAGAAATCGCAGTAAATTTCGATGGCAAACATGACTGTGGTAATAATAAAGACAAGGCCCACATAGCTGTAAGGGTTATCATACACTTTGTCCACCACCGTGGCAAAGACATCGGCGATCACCAGCTTTTTAAAATAGCCCCAGGCCATCAGCTTTAGCCCGTAGGTCACATTTTGGTAGTCAAAGGTACGCTCCCTTTTTAACTGCGGCAAAAGCGCGTCCGCCCTGCCGATGGGGCCTGCCAGCAGTTGGGGAAAGAAGGAGACAAAGAGGGCGTAATAGCCGAAATGCCGTTCCGCCCTGCTTTTTCCCCGATATACGTCGATCAGGTAGCCCATGGACTGGAAGAAGTAGAAGGAGACGCCTGCGGGCAGCAGGATCTTTATGGTCAGGGGCTGCATGGACAGCCGTCCGGCATCGGCCAGCGCGTTGAGCCGGCTGATCGCGGGCGCGCCCAGCTTAAAGACAAGCAGAATCCCCACAAGGGGCAGGACGCCGCCGAGAAGACAGCGCTTTTTTGCATGGCTGTCCGCCGCTTTTTCCAGACAAAGAGCCAGGAAATAAGTGAGAACGGTGGTAAAAAAGAGCAAAAGTCCGTA
The DNA here is from genome assembly GCA_002361355.1 of Lachnospiraceae bacterium UBA3310. Taxonomy (GTDB): domain Bacteria; phylum Bacillota; class Clostridia; order Lachnospirales; family Lachnospiraceae; genus UBA3282. The sequence continues at coordinate 84,718 of DESQ01000035.1, read as the reverse complement.
GGCTACATGTAAATTCATGTAGAAAACGTAGCTTGCCGCCAGCAGGAAAATCCACCGGTATCTGGCAGGTACGATATGGTATAAAAGAAACACTGCAATCAAAAAGACCGCGAAGGTCATGGAATTAAAAAGCATGGATACCTCCGATTCTGCCCAAAAGGTTTCTTAGTATTCTAATTTATGATATAATAGGCGCAGAAGAAAAACAAGTTAGGAACAGGAAAATGGCGATTACCTCTTTTTATTTTTTGTGTTTTTTTGCAGTACTTTTACTTGTATATTACAGTATTCCCCGTAAATTACAATGGGGCTTTCTTTTGTTGTGCAGTGTGGCTTACTGTCTGCTTGCGGGGCAGTGGGCGCTGATTCTCTACCCGATCGTGTCCGTGAGCGCCTGTTATGCGGGGACAAGGCTTCTTTCGAAGACGCCCGCAGGAGAGGAAAAAAAGCGCAGGGGCATCCTGCTGATGACCATCGCGGTCAATATCGGGATCCTTTTCGTTCTGAAATATGTGAATTTCCTGATCAATACGGTAGATGGCGTGGCGTATCTTCTCGGCGCCCCCCAAAAGCTGATTTCCGGGGTGGATTTTCTGGTGCCGCTGGGAGTGAGTTTTTACACCTTTTCCCTTCTGGGCTATGTGATCGATGTCTATTACGGGCTTGCGAAACATCAGGAAAACGGCTTGAAACTGGCGCTTTATGGCCTGTATTTTCCGAACCTGATTTCCGGGCCGATCTTAAAATACAGGGAGCATGCGGCGCAGTTTTTTGAGCCACATGCTTTTGATTACAGACAGGTGACGCGGGGCTTACAGCGGATGGCGTGGGGCTTTTTTAAGAAGCTTGTGATCTCTGAGCGGCTGGGAGTTTTGGTGAATACGGTCTACGGGGATTATGAGAGATATCCCGGCGCTTATATCTGGGTGGCGACCGCCTGCTATGCGTTCCAGCTTTACACGGATTTCTCAGGCTGCATGGATATCGTGCTGGGACTGTCGGAGAGCCTTGGAATCATCCTGCCGGAGAACTTTCAGACGCCCTTCTTCTCAAAGAGCGTGGCAGAGTATTGGCGCAGATGGCACATCACGCTGGGCATCTGGATGAAAGATTATGTTTTTTATCCGCTTCTCAGGTCAAAACTCTTTACGAACCTGAACCAGTCTTTCAGGAAGAAATTTGGCAAAAAACGGGGAAAGCAGTACGCTACCTTTGCGGCCATGTTTGTGTTGTGGCTGACGGTGGGCGTCTGGCATGGCGGTGACTGGAAGTTTGTGATTGGTTCCGGGTTACTGCACTGGTTTTATATTGTGACGGAGGAGCTTTTGGCGCCGCCCTGCGCGCGCGCGATGGAACGGCTTCACATCCACGCGGAGGGCATGTTTGTGGCAGGCGTCCGTATTCTGCGCACCTTCTTTTTGGTGTGCATCGGCGATCTTTTTTTCCGCGCCTCCTCGGTGGGGGATGCGCTCTCCATGCTGCGGGGAGCGGTGTGTGTGTGGAATCCGCATATTCTCTGGGACGGCGGCCTTTTGGAACTGGGACTTGACGGGATAGAGACGGCGGTGATGATTCTCTCGCTCTTTCTGCTGTGGGCGGTGTCTCTTGCCGGCCGTAAGGAGCCGGTGCGGGATCGGATTGCGAAAAGACCGCTGCCCCTGCGCTGGATGATCTGGTATGCGCTTTTGTTTGCCGTGATCCTTCTTGGTTATTATGGGCCGGGGTACAGCGCGGCGGAGTTTATTTATCAGGGCTTTTAGAAAATCTGATAGTAATGAATGGTTTTTTATGGTAGACTGTATACAGATAGGAAATATTTGACATAGGAGACGGATGATGGACAAGATAGCAGTATTGATTCCCTGTTATAATGAGGAGAAGACCATTGCGAAGGTGGTGAAGGACGCCAGGGAAGCGCTTCCCGACGCGGTGATCTACGTCTATGACAATAATTCCAGCGACCGCACGGTGGAGCTTGCGAGGGACGCCGGCGCGGTGATCCGTTATGAGCATATGCAGGGCAAAGGCAACGTGATCCGCAGGATGTTTCGCGAGATAGAGGCGGAGTGCTATATCATGGTGGACGGCGACGACACATATCCCATGGAGTACGCCGGACAGATGGCGGAACTGGTGCTTTCCCACAATGCGGATATGGTAGTGGGAGACAGACTTTCCTCCACCTATTTTACGGAAAATAAGAGGCCTTTTCACAATCTGGGCAATTCCGTTGTGCGTGGGAGTATCAACCGGCTTTTCCGCTGTGACATCAAGGATATTATGACGGGATACCGCGCATTCAGTTATGGGTTTGTAAAGACGTTTCCCGTACTTTCCACCGGATTTGAGATTGAGACGGAGATGACCATACACGCAGTCTACAACAACATGCAGATCGAGAATGTGATTGTGGATTACCGCGACAGGCCGGAGGGAAGCGAATCAAAGTTAAATACCTTCTCGGACGGGTTTAAAGTGCTTCACACGATTTTAAAACTTTATCGGGACTATAAGCCTTTCGGCTTTTTTGGCATATGCTCCGCGATTCTGACGCTTCTTTCAGTGGTGCTTTTTGTTCCGATTTTGATCACTTATATCGAGACGGGAATGGTAGACCGGTTTCCCACGCTTTTTGTCTGCGGTTTCATCGCGCTGGCGGCCATCCAGTCTCTGTTTACGGGTTTGATGCTGTCTAATATGGCGCTGAAAAACAGGCGCGACTTTGAATACCGTCTGACGCTTGTGACGAGGCGGGTGCGGGAGAAGTCATGATGGAAAAAAGAAGGGAAGCGTTACCGGCGGGAAAACTTGCGGTTACGGTGTGCTGTGCGCTTGCATCGCTTTTGTGCGCGGGGCGGATTTTTCTGCTCCTTCGTCAGGCGGGGAGCGTGTACACCATGGGGATTTTCCCGCTGGCCTTATTGTTTGGCCTATATTGTCTGTGGAAAAAGGCTTTGTTTTTCGAGGAGGTCTTTTTTTCTGTCCGGGTTCGGATTTTGCTGGCGGCTGGTTTCACGGCGCTGCAGGTGCTGGGACTTTATTGGAGTCATGCCGGGATGGGAAGCGCATTGGAGGCCGCTGTCTGGGTGGCCTGCCTGACGCCCGCCGCTTTTGCGGGGCAAAATATGCTCTTTTCTCTGGCGCAGAGGGCTGCGGAAGGCGCGGGGGATGGACAGGCGGACAGAGCGGGAAACAGAGTCGGGAAAAGGGAGTTTCTCTGTGTTTTTGCGCTGATTTTCGCAGGGTTTTGCATTCCCTTTGCCACCTACTATCCGGCGATTATGGCCTACGATGTGATTCCCCAGTTGGATCAGATCAGGGTGAGCGGCCTGACGACCCATCATCCGCTGATCCATACGCTGCTGTTGAAAGGGTGTCTTTCGGCGGGGGAGTTCCTGCCCTTTTTCTCAAACGCGGACAGAGCCGGGCTTGCGATTTATTCCCTCATACAGATGGCAGTGATGGCGGGATGTTTTGCCTGGGTTTACACGTTTCTTGGGCGGTGCGGGGTGTCCAAATGGCTCTGTTATGTTTTCGTTTTGTGCGCGGCGTTTTTTCCCACCCACGGCATGCTTGCCGTCTCCATCACAAAGGATACGATCTATGCGGCGCTTGTGATGGTGTTTACGGCATTTGCCTATGAGCTTTCGGTAAAAGAGGCATGTCCGGGTAAGGGGTGGCTGGTCTGCTATATACTCCTTACGGTTCTTTTGCTTTTGTTTCGCAATAACAGCATTTATGCGTGGATTTTGTATGTGGCGGCCGTTTCCATCTGCACATGGAAGAGAAAATTCTTTTGCGGGCGGCTTCTCGTCTGCCACGGCGCTGCCCTGCTTATGTATCTGTTGGTAAACGGATGGATGATTCATGCGGTCTCTGCCACCAGCGATACTTATGCGAGGGAGATGTTAAGCGTTCCGGCCCAGCAGATTGCCAGAGCAGCGCAGTACCATGAGGAGGAGCTGACGCAGCAGGACAGGGAAGCGCTTTCGGCGGTGTGGAAAGAAGGGCTGCCGGAATATGAGCCCGCCATTGCGGACAGAAGCAAAAGGGATATCGCCGGTGATCAGGAGACGCTCAGACATTTTGCAAAAGAGTGGATTTCTCTGGGCGTTCGTTATCCGGGCGAGTATGCGAAAGCGTTTCTTTTGAAAAATAAGGGGATCTGGGATTTGACGGATACCACTTATCTGAATGATATCTATTCTTATGCAAAAGGATACCTGCAGATCACTTATCCGAGCGACCAGCAGGTTTATATGGATGCCCTTGCGCCGGGTTATGAGAGGCATCAGAAGCTGCAGATTTTGCAGTCTCTTTACCGGTACTTTGCGGCGGGCGATGAACTCTGGCGGTACTGTCCGCCCATGGCGCTTGTCATGCAGCCGGCTTTTTACACGTTTCTGCTTTTGTTCTACTGCCTTTGCTGTATCGGGTTAAAAAAGCCGGTGCGCCTGCTTCCGGCGGTGTTTTCCCTGGCGCTTTTGGGTACGCTGCTTTTTGGGCCCTGCGTGCTCACCCGCTACATGTATCCGCTGATGCTGTCTACTGTGGTGCTGGCGCTGCTGTTGTTCGGGCAGGGTGTTCAGAGGGGGCGTAACTGATACACCATGTAGGTGGTGTCCCCGGCGGTGAAGGTGTCGGCAACTGTAAGCCTGACTTGATAGGTGTGCCGGAAATACATGACCACGGGATGTTCTTCATTGTAGGGCGCCTCCTGTAAAATAAAATAGACGTGATCGCTTTCTGTCAGATCCCGGCCAAACTCGCCGATATTCCATGCGGCGAGTTTTTTTTGCGTGTTGGGGTTGCACACCACGCCCCAGTTTGTGTAGAGAAAATTCTGGTAGGTGTCCTGCCCGGAAGCAAAGGGCCTCTCACAGAAATGCTCCAGCGTGCCGGAGGCGTAAGTCCAGATATAAAAGTTGTCCGGGTGGGAAAAACAGTAGGATTTCAGCCCCTGCCATGTCTCCTCATGGACGAGGTAATTTTCCCTGACGTTGGTTCGGGTGACAAAAACCGAGAGGACACCGAGCGCCAGAATAACCGGGAGGAGGATATAACAGCCCATCTGCCGTTCCGTATCCAGCAGGTTAAAGGCGAGAACGATACCCAGAAGAATCAGGCAGTCCGCCGTGATGAGGGGTTGAATGATCCGCTTGGGGAAGCGCCCTTCATAGAGGACATAGATCCAGCTCACACTCCGGCCAAAGAGGTACATCAGCCAGACGAAGAGAGCGCGGGTGTTGCGGCGCAAAAAGATCAATACCGGCGTCAGCAACAGCAAAAAGCCGGCGAACAGATTGGCGGGCTGCATCCCGTCTCTGTAGAAAAAAACCTGCAAAAGGCTGACTGCTATGTTTTTGAGCCGGTCTTTTAAGCTTGTGCGTGCCAGATAACAGCTTCTGGCGATATCGTGCATCTGCTTCCAGTCTTCCACACTCATATCGTAACCGATGTGGGGCGCGCCGTTTCGGCGGTACATGTAAGTTTCCTCATCTATGTCAAGCGCACGCAGTTCGTCTTTACACTCCTCATATTCCGGCCAGCCGTAGAAGTCCCCGACCCGTTCCCTGTAGTGGTTGATCTTACGGAAGTCTGACCACTCGGACGAGGAGTAGGCGGCGGCGTTGGCGCCCCAAAGAAGTCCCAGCCCGAGACAGAGAAGCAGGGCGAAGCCAAGGAGTTTTGACGCCGTGTTTTCGTATTGGTTCCGGCTTGCCAGAATCCATTTGGAAAGCCAGAGCATACCGGCCATGGGCAGCATCAGGTAAAAAATATTCTGCCGCATGGAGAAGGAAATCCAGGCCAGGAGGAACGTCGGTACATTGTCCAGAAAAAAACCGGCGACCGACTGGTTGACGCGGGAGGTGATAAAGCAAAAGAGAGCCGCTGCCGCTGCGAGCCCTGCGGTGGTGGTGTACTGCGCCTGTGAAAGTACATTGAGATCCACGACGAAAAACAGGAGCACAAACGTGCACAGAGCCGGCAGCAGGAGGGAAGCATCAGGGTGATGCCTCCGTCCGATCCGTAAAAAACGCCGGTAGACGGTAAAGAGACAGGCGATCTGTACGCCGTGCTGAAACAGTCCGTACCAGGGAACGAAGCTCCATAGCGTATAGAGCTTTGAAAGCAGCCATGCCAGAGGATAGAGAAAGAACATGACATGAGCGTCAGGTGTTCCGGTGTAGGCGCCGGAAAGAGTGCTGTACATGCCCCAGTCGTCATTGATACCATCCACAGGTCTTATGACGGTAAGCAGGAGGGCGTAAAAGGCGATGAGGAGCAGGAAGAAAAAAAGATCCCACCAAAGAGGGGAGACAAACTTTTCCCGGGTGTTTCCGGATTTATGTCTGAATGTGGGCATCGGGGCAGGCTGTGCGCCCGGATTGATCAGTGACATTGGTTTATCCTTTCGTAGGAGAGAAATGTTCCGCATATTTTTTCTGTATGACTATATACTTATTATATACTATACTATAAATGTTCATAGAAAAAAACATTAAGATTTACGGAAGTTTTCTTTAATTTCCGCTGTATGATATGTAAAAAAAGGAAAAGATATGGTAAGATAGAAGGCGCAAAGAAAATAAAACCGCAAAATTTGAAGGAGTAAAACAGGATGGCAAATATAAGGAAAGGCAGGCAAAGCGTAAATACACTGCTTGTTGTTCTGATCGGCTTCTGTGTTCTGGCGATCATAGAGATTGTGTATGGACAGGCGCAGATGAAGGTGGAGCGCGAGAGACTGGCGTTAGAGGAGCAGAACGGCCAGATTGTGGAGGAACTGAAAGAGGAGTGGAGGAAACTGCAGGAGGGCAGCAGTGTGGTGACCGCGCAGAACGAACCGGAGTCCGCGGAAAGTGAAGGCAAACCGGAGGCTGCCTCCCCCGTGAAGGCCGTGGAACAGTCGAAGGGGGAAACGTCTCAGGGGAATGCGCAAACAGAGAAGTCCGATGAAAAGGATAAGGATGAAAGAACCTATTCCATGCAGATCGTTATCCTCGGCGACAGCATCATGGACGGCGACAGGACGGAGAGCGGCGCGGCGGACATCATCGGGGAGCAACTCAATGCAAAGATTTATAATATGTCCATGGGCGGCACGACGGCGGCTCTGATGCCAAATGAGCAGTATAATTTTGCAACATGGGATTCCCGCTGCCTGATGGGCGTGGTAAATGCCATTGTAGGCAATATCAATACGGATATTTTTGACGGCTATGCGGCGGGTGAGGTATTAAAAACCTGTGATTTTGAAGAGACGGATTATTTTATCATCGAGTATGGGGTGAACGATTTTTTGACTGGGCAGATTCCCAACAGCAGATATCTGGAGGGCGGGGATACGCTGGCCATCGACAGCACCCACACGTACACGGGAGCCCTTGAAGATGCGGTTAACCGGCTGAAATCCGCGTTTCCGGATGCGGGGATCCTGATTATCGGCCCTCATTACTGTCAGGTCTTCAATGGTGACACTTTCATCGGCGACGGATATTCTCTGGACTATGGCTACGGCCCGCTGATCACTTTCGCAAGGGGAGGCGGTTATATCGCGGATCTGTACAAGGAAGAAGGGGTGATCTACTTCAATGCGTTCGAGGAGAGCGGCATCAATGCGGAGACAGCGGATGATTATCTGGAGGACGGCATTCATATGACGCCCCTTGGAGCGCGCGTTTACGCAGAGAAGGCGGCTGAACTCATCCGAAAGAACTTTGCGCCGGAGGAGTGATTGCATAGAGCGGACATAATATGGTATGATAAAAGGCAGGTGTAAAAACCTGCCTTCTGCTTATGTGCAGATTTACGGGAGAAGAATATATGCGGGAATTGGAATATCCCTTTGACGGGGAAGAACTGTTAAAGAAATCAAAAAAAATAAAACGCGCTCTTTTGGAGGAGCGGACGGATTTTCTGGAGAAGCGCATCGCGGTTTTAGGTGGCTCCACAACCCATGATATCATTCGGATTTTGGAACTGTTTTTGCTGGATCAGGGGATACGCCCCGTGTTTTACGAGTCAGAGTATGCGCAGTATTGGCAGGATGTGATGTTTGACAATCCGCTTCTTGTGGCGTTTCAGCCGGATCTGATATTTATTCACACTTCGAACCGCAATGTCACCGCCTATCCTTCCATGCAGGATTCACAGGAGCGGGTGGAGGAATTGCTTTCGGCGCAGTATGAGCATTTTCGCGTGATGTGGGAAAAAATTACTGAGGCCTATCACTGTCCCGTGATCCAGAATAATTTTGAGTATCCCTTCTACCGGCTGCTTGGCAATCAGGAAGCGGTTTACTTACAGGGGCGGATCTGCTTTTTGAACAGACTCAATGAAAAGTTTTACCAGTACGCCAGAGAGCACGAAAATTTCTATATCCACGACATCAACTATCTGTCCGCCTCTTATGGACTCGACAAGTGGGCGGATCCGCTGTACTGGCATATGTATAAGTATGCCTGCTGTATGCAGGCAGTTCCCGTCTTTGCGCACAATCTGTCCAAGGTGGTCAAGGCGATTTTCGGTAAAAATAAAAAGGCGCTTGTGCTGGATCTGGACAATACCCTTTGGGGCGGCGTGGTGGGGGACGACGGGCCGGAAAATCTGGAGATCGGGCAGGAGACGCCGATGGGACAGGTCTACACGGAGTTTCAGGGTTATGTCAGGGCGCAGAAGGAAATCGGGGTCATGCTCGCCGTCAATTCCAAGAACGAGTATGACAATGCCATTGCCGGATTAAATCATCCGGAGGGGACAATAAGGCCGGAAGATTTTGTGGCGGTCAGGGCGAACTGGGAACCCAAGAGCGTCAATATGAACGCCATCGCGCAGGAACTGAATATCCTGCCTGACAGTCTGGTGTTTGCGGACGACAATCCGGCGGAGCGGGAGATCGTGCGGGCGCAGACGCCGGGGGTGACGGCGCCGGAGATCGGCACGCCGGAACAGTATATCCGTGTGCTGGATCACGGGGGATACTTCGAGGTGACCACCCTGTCGGAGGATGACAGGAAGCGAAGCGAGATGTACCGGGCAAACAGGGAGAGAAGCAGGCAGCAGGAGCAATTTGCCGACTACCATGAGTATCTGCTTTCCCTGGAGATGAAAGGCGTGGTACGCCCCTTTGAGGCGGTCTATATGGCGCGGATCGCCCAGCTTACCAACAAGAGCAACCAGTTTAACCTGACGACCAGAAGATACACCCAGTCGGACATTGAGGCTTTTGCCGCTGATCAGGGGTATCTCACCCGCTACGGCAAGCTGGCGGACAAGTTCGGCGACAACGGCGTGGTCTCTGTGGTGATTGGCAGAAGAGGAAGTATGGAGGATGTGGCGCTCTACAGACAGGGAGAGAGACCAGCATCCGGAACGGGAGGCGATGTCCTGCATCTGGAGCTGTGGCTCATGAGCTGCCGCGTGCTCAAGCGGGATATGGAGTACGCCATGATGGACAGCGTGGTGGAGGCATGTGTGCGCTGCGGCATCGGCACGATTATGGGCTATTATTACCCCACGGCGAAAAACGCCATGGTGAAGGAATTCTATCAGGAAATGGGATTTGAGAAAGCGGAAGAAACTGACACGGGCGTCACAATCTGGCGTTTTCCCATTCCCGCGGACTATCAAAAAAAGAACACCGTCATCACGGTGAATGAGAATGCATGAAATTTGCAGGAAGGAGAGGGCGATGAGCAGAGAAGAGGTATTTATAAAATTAAACGAGGTGTTCCGGGATGTGTTTGACGACGAGGAGATCACGGTCACGGACGCTACCACGGCGGACGATATCGAGGAGTGGGATTCGCTGGAGCACATCAACCTGCTGGCGGCTGTGGAGCAGGAGTTTGGCATGAAGTTTAACATGGGGCAGGTGGTCTCCATGAAAAATGTGGGAGAGATGGCGGATATCATTCTGGCACAGATCGGATAGGAAGATGGCGGTACGATTGACAGAGAAAATACAGGAATTATACGGCCGGCTGGAAAAGCTGGGGAAACGGCGGGAAGCGCTTCTTGTGTGGGGCTTTTTTGCCGTGCTGGTGTTTGGCGTGGTGATTGTCACGGGCACGCTGACCTCGGGTTTTCATCTGGTGGATGACTGGGAGTTTGCCCAGTATGTGGATTGGATGACGCTTGAGCATCTCAGCCTGTGGGAATGCCTGAAAGAGGATTTGGGCTTTGATCTGACCCTGCGGTTTCGGCCGCTGTACTATATCAACCGGGTTTTGATGGCATATGTGTTCGGCATAAATCTGACAGCAATGTCAGTTGTAAAAGCAGCGGAGATTGTTGTGGCGCTCACAGCGCTCTACTACTGCGCGAGACAGATGAAGTGCAATATGGTCTATGCCGCTCTCTTTTCCATGACGGTGATGGTGGGATACCAGTCTGCGGTCTGGTGGAAGCTGGGGCCGCAGGAATCCTATGACATCATGATGTTTGCGGTGGGGTTCTTTTTCCTGTTAAAGTGGCTCTCCACGAATAAAAAAGGATATGCCTTTGCAAGTTTTGGCGCATTGTTTCTCATGTCGATTTACAAGGAGCCGTTTATTCTGCTTCTGCCCTTTGTGGGACTCTTTGTGCTGTATGCGGGAATGCAGGGGCAGAAGGTGACGATCACAAATCTCCTCGCGGCGGTCAGACGCAGGCTTCCCTATCTTCTTGCAATCGGCATTCTCTTTGCAGCGGAGATGTTTATCATTGTATTTGTGGTGGGCACGAACAATTACTCCTATGTGGGGCTGGATGAAAGCATAACCATGGAGCAGTATGCACAGATATGGGGCAATGCGGCGCACGGGAATCTGAAATGGTATATGCGGTTCGGCGTTTTGATGGGTCTGATCCTGCTGACTTACTGGGAACAGACCAAAAAGCTGGGGTGGGAGATCCTTCTCGCGGCGGCAATCATTGTGCCCCAGTGCATCACCTACAGCAAGACGGCGCTGGAGGAGCGCTATATTCTGCCCTGCGTGCTGGGATACGCGCTCTTTTTTGTGATTATGGGGTGTAACTTCAAACCCTTAAGCGGCAAGCGCAGAATTGCCTATATGCTTTGCCTGCTCCTGATGTTGGCGGCGCACGGCAGAGTCATGCTGCGGGAGGCGCAGTATTTTACCTATCGCGGTGAGAGTATCAGGACGATGATGGAGAGTACCCTCGATCTGGTGTCGGGGACGGACAAAAAAGTACTGTCCTGCTTCTATCCCAATCTGGAAGGCAACAGAACCATGTACTACTGGTTCAGGATCCACGGCTATGACGAGATCTTCTACTGGGATGAGGAGGAACGAAAAATTGACCGCTCTTTTGGCCCGCGGGAGAATGAGCGGGCGGATTTCGCGGATATAGACGTGGTTGTGATGTACAATAAAGAGGACAGGCACTGGTGTTATGAACCAAGTCTTGATCTGACGGATTTCACGGAGCATAACTGCGGGACGATCACCATGTATGTGAGAAATGAGTGAGCCGGCCTGACAGCTTTGTGAAAGGCAGCGCGGCTCAGTCGGTGATGAGTTCGATCATGCCAGCCACGGCGCTTGAGAGGAACATGACCTGTCGGCCGCCAAGAGCGGGCGCGGGCGTGGGCGTGTCGATGGCGAGGAAGCCGCCTGCGGTCAGTTCGGCGAGAGCGGTTTCGAAGTCTCTGGTCTCGTAGCAGATGTGGTAGGGGGCGTTCTTATATTTTTTGATCAGATTTGCCACCACGGAATCAGGCGACACGGGAGAGACCAGCTCCACACGGTAGCCGTCCTTTACGAGGAAACAGATCTCCACTTTGCGGATATCGTCGTAGACCGTATCCTGCTCCACGAGGTAGCCGAGGGTTTCAAAAGTCTGCTTTGCCTGCTCCATTTTTTTGACTAAATAGCCGATATGGTGTATTTTTAAGTTTGACATAGGTGCTCCTTATTCGTGTACTGGTTTTGCGCCTATTGTACCATCTTTTTTATGGGAAAGAAAGGCATTTGTATATGAAAGCGCTGTATTTGAAATATAAGGACTTTATCATGGAAGTGATTCATTTTGGCATGGTGGGCGTGATCAACACGATGATGGGCTGGGTGATCATGGCGGTGCTGTACAACCTGATTCACATGAACTACTGGGTTTCCAGCGGGATTTCCTACTTTATCGGCAGTGTGTTTTCCTACCATGCCAACGCGAAGCTGACCTTCAAGGTGGAGAACCGGGACAAGTGGCTGCCGTGGCGGTTTGCCCTGAATATTATCGTGTGTTATCTGGTGTCCTTTACTGTGGCGAAGCCGCTTACGGGAAGGCTCCTGCACGCGCTGGGGCTGTCGGCGGGCGGCAGGGTTTCCCAGAAACTTCTTGAAAATATAGCCATGATTTTCGGCATGGGTATCTTTATTGTAATGAACTTTTTCGGGCAAAAGCTCCTTGTGTTTCGAAAGACGAAGGGGAAGAAGGAAGTAAACGGATGAGGCGGCTGGCGCGGCAAAAGTGGTTTTTATGGCTAACAAAATACTGGTTCTTCTTTCCGATCGCAGGTTTCCTGCTTCTTGTGGCGGGCGTTTTTTTTGGCTATGGGGAGCGCAGCTACATCGGTGTCCATGATAACATGGATCTGTTTCTGGCGCAGTTTCAGATGCTTAAGAATACGGACTCCTTCTGGAAGCATGGCGTGGATGTGCCTTTTTTGGGCGGTGTGAGCCGTGACAATCTGCCTTCGGAATTTTCGCTTTACACCCTGCTCTTTATGTTGTTTCCCACCTATACGGCATATGTGCTGGGGCTGATCGGCAAGATTCTGCTGGGTATGGTTTCCTTCCGTCTGCTGGCGAAGGAATGGTTTCCTGAAAAATATATGACTTACCGCCCCATTGTCTATATGATCGGGTTTGCTTACGGTATTGTCTGGTTTTTCCCGGCTTTTGGCTTTGCCTTTGCCTCCATTCCGATGTGCGTCTGGCTGCTTGTCAGGATATACAGAGGGCAGGGGAAAAGGTGGTACGGTTGGTACGCTGCCCTGTTTGCCTATCCGTTGGTGTCCTATTTTTCCTACCACGGTATTTTTATCCTGGGGTATCTTGTGCTGGCGGTTTTATGGTTTTCCTGCAGGATAGTATGTTTTAAGAAACGTGCGGGAAGGGACTGGAAACCTGTTTTGCGGCTGCTCGCGGCCGTTTTTGTGCTGGCGGCAGGATATGCAGCCTGTGAGTACCGGCTGTTTGGGCAGATGCTCTTTAGCGATGAGGTGACGATCCGCTCGTCCATCGTAAATGCCAGCCTCTCTTTTCCGGAGATCATACGGGAGATCGGACAGGTATTCCGGGAGGGTATCTTTCATGCGGACGGGGTGCATGCAAAGGTGGTGCTTCCGGTCTGTGTGGTTTATTTTATCGGCAATAATGCACATTATGTATGGAAGAAGCAGTGGAGGCAGCTTTGCCACGATCCGTTTAATCTGGTGATGGTTTTTATCCTGTTTAACTGCGTGGTGTACGGACTGTATGATTACGAGCCTCTGCGCTCCCTTGTGGAGAGGTTGGTTCCGCCGCTGCAAGGCTGGCAGTTTAACCGGACGATCTTTTTTAACCCGTTTCTCTGGTATGGGGCGCTGTTTTTGATTCTGATCCGCCTGTATGACGCGGGAGTATGGCAGATGTGGCTTGCCAACGGTATCGTGTGCCTGGCTGTGCTTGCCGTGATTTTGACGCCGACCCGCTACAATGATTTATATCATACCTGTTATAACAGAGCCTACGAGTATTTTCATGGTACGGAGGTGGACGAGTTCACCTACGAACAGTTTTACGCCGTGGAGTTATTTGAGGAAATCAAGGCGGATATCGGTTATCAGGGGGAGTGGGCGGCAGCCTACGGTTTCCATCCGGCGGTGTTGGAATACAACGGGATCGCCACGTTGGATGGGTATCTGGGCTTCTATTCCCAACAGTACAAGGAGGCGTTTCGCAAGGTCATCGTCCCGGCGCTTAACCGGGTGGAGGCGACCAGAATCTACTATGACGACTGGGGCGCCAGAGCCTATCTCTATTCGGGTACGGATTTGAGCATTGTCAGCGCCACAAAGACCGTGTACGCCACGGATGACAATATTTACATGGATCCGGAGGCGTTTCGGGCGCTTGGCGGGAAATATATCTTTTCCAGAATCCGCCTTGCCAATGCCGCAGCGACGGATTTGGAGCTTTTAGGGGAATATACTGCCGTGGACGGGAGCATGACGATCTATGTATACGCGTGCACGGCTTCAAATAATGAAAAATAATAAGGAGTGCAATTATGCCAATCAGAGTACACAATTTCGGAGGCGTGATCGGGTGGAACGCGAAAAAATATCTGCCCAGAATTTCAAGTGAGAGCTATTTGAAACTGCAGTTTATCAGCCGAAGGAAGTCGCAGAAAAACTATATCGACTATTTTTACAGCCAAAAGGAGGCGCCCCAGCCGCTGATTGTGAATCTGGAGACGGTGAACCGCTGCAACAGCACCTGCGAGTTCTGCACGGCCAACATCCATGCGGAGAAACGCCCCTACAAGAAGATGGACGATGCGCTCTACTACTCTATCATAGACCAGTTGGCAGACTGGGATTACAAAGGGCATCTGACCCTCTACGGGAACAACGAGCCATGGCTTGACACGCGCATTGTGGAGTTTCATAAGTACGCCAGGGAGAAACTTCCCGATACGTTTATCTTCATGTCAACCAACGGTCTGCTTCTCACGGTGGACAAGGTAAAACAGATCGTTCCCTATGTGAACCAGCTCATTATCAACAATTATGGGATGGAGATGAAGATGCACGACAACGTGCAGGAAATTTACGAGTATGTGAAGGCGCACCCGGAAGAGTTTAAGGATGTGGACATCCTGATACAGATCCGTTACCTGAAAGAGGTATTGACGAACCGGGCGGGCAGTGCGCCCAACAAACCGGCGAAGGAGAAGATCGTGAAGGAGACCTGTCTGATGCCTTTCACAGATCTGTGGATCACTCCCTTCGGGAAGCTGGGGCTTTGCTGCTGTGATAACTTTGAGGTGACATCCCTTGCGGATCTGAACAACACTTCCCTTCGGGAGGGCTGGAACAGCCCGCAGTACAGGAAGGCGCGTGAGGCAATCGCGGGGGGCAGGCAGAATTACCCTTTCTGCAAGCACTGTGACTTTATCGACGCGGGTCTTCGCATGGATGCGGTGGATGATGTCTTAAAGCACAGGCAGATGCACGGCGCGAGACAGTCCATATTCAGGAAAGATTAGGGTAAGGGATGAACGGATGAGAAAAGAGATTTTGAAGGTAACTGTTTTTTTGACAGCGGCACTTCTGGCATTGTGCGGGTGCGGCGAGGATGGGACAGGAGAAAGTGAGCCGGCAGAGCTGGAAAGTGAGCCCGCAAGCGAGCCGGAAAGGAAGCCCGTCGGTGAGTTGATGGGCGAATCTCTTGGCGGAGCGATAAGTGAGCAGTTAAGTAAGGTGGTAGATGAAATGTTAAGCGAACCGGTGGAATGTGCGGGCACTACCTTTTCCATTGCGGGGGACAGTATTTCCACCTATCAGGGTTATAATCCTGAGGGGCATTATGTTTTTTTCCCGGAGTACGGCGATGTGCCGGATGTGGCGGATACCTGGTGGCAGCGGGTGGCGGATGATCTGGAACTGACGATGCTTGCCAACAGTTCCAGTTCCGGCGCGACGGTGGCGGGAGATTCTACCGGGACGGATGATCCACAGTGCGCCTGCAATGAACTTCGCACCGGCGGTCTTGCCGGAGAGGAAGACATCTGTCCCGACAGGATTATCGTATATCTGGGGGCGAACGATATGCTGGAGGCTGTCCCGCTGGGGGACAATGACGGCACAAGACCGGTGGAGGAGGGGGAGATCGCGACTTTCAGCGATGCTTACACCCTGATGCTTGACAAGCTGGAGAAAAAGTACCCGACGGCGAGAATTTATTGCTGTACCCTGCATCCCATGGGAAACTACGGAACCGAGACGCCCTATGTGGCGTTTGTAAACGGTATCGGACTGACGGCGGAGGATTACGGGAAGGTCATTGCCGGGATTGCAAAGGCCAGAGGGCTTCGCGTGATTGATCTGTACGACTGCGGTATCGCGGTGGAGAATCTGCAGGAGATGACCAGCGACGGCGTACATCCTACGGCTGCGGGAATGAAATGTATAGCCGCGGCGGTTGAGGAGGTTCTTACATGCAGAAAATAGAAGTCTCCGGGATTAAAAAAGCATATCGGAGAAAGAAAGTTTTAAAAGGGGTGTCATTTTCGGCGCAGGCGGGGAGCTGTATCGGGATTTTAGGCAGCAACGGCAGCGGAAAATCCACCCTGCTCTCTGTTTTGGCGGGTGTGCGCAGGGCGGATGGCGGGTCTTTTTTGTGTGACGGGACAGATCTTTTACGGCGTCCGGGCGTGATTCCGAAGGTGCTGGGATATGTGCCGCAGGGTGATCCGCTGATGGAGGAGCTGGATGCCTGGGATAACCTGCGCATGTGGTACGATAAGAAGACGCTTCAAAATTCCCTTGCCGGCGGCGCGCTGCGGCTGCTCGGCGTTGGCGAATTTTTGAAAACGCCGGTGCACCGCATGTCGGGCGGTATGAAAAAGCGGCTTTCCATCGGCTGCGCGGTGGTTTCCAATCCGGGGATTCTTTTGCTGGATGAGCCTTCGGCGGCGTTAGACCCTGTCTGTAAGGAGAACATTCGCGCGTATCTCGAGGTGTATAAGAAAGAGGGCGGTATTCTTTTGATGGTGACCCATGACGCGCAGGATCTGGAATTGTGTGACGAGTGCTATATCTTAAAAGACGGCGTCCTGCATCCCTATCAGTATGACGGAGATTTTCACAGACTGGCGGGTATTCTCCGCACGGAGGATTAAATGGCAAAGGCAGCGGCTTATTTTTTGGCACAACTGAAACGGGCGCTTAAGTTTGCGCCCGCACAGCTTGCAGCGGATTTACTGATCTGCGCCGGCGCGGGAATCCTCGCGTATCTGCTTGTGGCGCAGGGCGTTTTTTTGCACGGCGGCGTGAGGTACCGGATCGGTATGGTGGGCAATCTGTCGGATTCCTATCTCGGATTCGGAATCAGCGCCCTGCAGGAGATGGATGATTCCCGCTTCATGATCGAGCTTGTGGAGATGTCTGAGGAGGCGGCGGAGGAAGCCTTTTCGAGGGGGGAGCTCTACGCGGTCATGCGGGTGCCGGACGGGCTTTTGGAGTCCGTTGTGAGAGGGGACAACGACTGCCTGATTACTTACACGGCGACGGATGCGCAGAAGGGCCTTGGCACGATGGTGATGGGAGAGATCACGGATCTGGCGTCCACTCTGGTGACGAGCTCCCAGAGCGCGATCTACGCGATGCAGCGCGTGCTTGTCGATCAGGGAAGAGGGGATGAGGTTGCCCGGGAGACGGACAAATTAAACCTTGTCCTGATCAATCTAGTGCTTTCCCGGAGCGGTTTTGGCGAGGTGGAACTTCTCGGATATGCGGACGGCCTGTCTATGGAACTGTATTATTTTTGCAACGCCGTACTTTTGTTCCTGCTGCTGGCGGGGCTTTTAAACTGCGCTTTCTATGCCCGAAGACACGCTGCGCTTGCGCGGTTTTTGAAGGCGAGGGGCGTGGGCGCCTTTTGGCAGGTACTGGGAGAATATCTGGCTTATCTGTGCCTTGTGGTGATGGGGCTTTTGGCGTTGAGCCTTCCCCTGGCCTGTGTGCTGGAGCGGGAGCTTATTGTGATTCCGGAGTGGGAGGGCATGGGCGTTTCGCCCTTCTGGGGCTTTTTGCGGACGCTGTTTCCGGTGGCGGCCATGTTCGGCGCCCTGCAGTTTTTTCTCTATGAGGCGGCGGAGGGAATTGTGAACGGCATTTTGCTGCAGCTATTTGGCGGGATCGGTCTTGGTTATCTGGCGGGCTATTTTTATCCTTCCGCCTTCTTCCCGGAGAGGATGCGCATGATTGGGAATCTTCTGCCTTCCGGCGCTGCGGCGCGCTATGTGGAGGAGGGGCTTTTCGGCGGCGCTTCTGCGGGTGCGGTGGCGGCGGTAGCTGTCTGGCTGGCGGTATTCTTCGTCCTGGCTGTCATGGTTAGGAGAGGAAGGATTGGGAGAGAGTAGCGATGAGAGGAATGCTTGTGAGACTGTGGCTTATACAGAAACGGCTGTTGAAGCGGCGCAGCTTCTTTCTTTTGATGTGTCTGGCGCCGCTGTTTGCGGCAGGTGTGGGAAGGCTTTCAAAGGAGCCCTCCGGCATTGCGGCCATCGCCCTGTATCTGCCCGAGGGAGACCAGACGGCTGCGGAGATTGCCGACAGACTTCTTGCGGGTGAGAGCGTTCTGCGCTATCTGCCCTGCGGCGGTGAGGCGGAGGCAAGGACGCTTGTGGAGAGCGGTGAGGCGGACGCCGCCTGGATTTTTGCGGAGGATACGGAAGAGAGTCTGCGGGAGCTTGCCGAAAGAAGAAGGGTGCGGCCTGTGGTGACGGTGGTGG
Source organism: Lachnospiraceae bacterium UBA3310 (assembly GCA_002361355.1). Lineage (GTDB taxonomy): Bacteria > Bacillota > Clostridia > Lachnospirales > Lachnospiraceae > UBA3282. Next base: position 66,211 of record DESQ01000035.1, on the reverse strand, counting down.
AGCGGGAGGACAGCGTGCCTTTGACACTGGGCAGGGAGATTTTGTCGGCGGCGATCTATCCCTCCTATGCCTATGCGGTTTATGAGGGATATGTCAGGGGAGACCTGGGGATGGAAGAGATGTCCGACGAGGAGCTCCGGGCCGTCTATGAGAGCGTTGCCGTGGAGGGGAGTCTCTTTCAGATGGTCTATCCCGACCAGACGCCCGGGGAGGCGGAAGATTACAGTTATGTGCAGGCGCCCCTGCGGGGGATTCTTGCCATCTGGCTTACCTTCTGCGGACTGGCGGCGGCTCTCTGGTTCATGCAGGACGAGGAGCGGGGTGTGTACGATAAGGCGGCCGGAAGGAAACGGCTGTCTGCCTCTTACAGGGCGTGTGCGGTTTTTCTCGCGGACGCGGCTGTGGTTTTGCTGTTGTCTGTGAAGCTGTCAGGGGTGTTTACGGACTGGAAGAGAGAGGTGGTAAGCTGTGTGGTCTTTGCGGCCTGTGTGACGGTGTTTGCCAATTTACTGCGGCTATTGTGCAGCACGCCGCAGCGGCTGGGCGTGCTGCTTTTGCCCCTCGGTGCGTTGATGCTGGCTCTGTGTCCGGTTTTTGTGAATTTGCCATATTTTATGGCGGGAAAACTGCTTCTCCCGCCATGGTATTATCTGCAATCGATTCATAATGTGCGTTATTTGTATCTTATGGCCGCTTACACGGCTGGGCTTTTCACGGTAAGCCTGTTATTCGAGTGGCTAGTCGATCTCGATCTGATCCGCCGGTGAAGCTTTTTCTTTTTTGACCTCCTCATGGTAGGACTTGTCCGTGTTGACGTTCCAGATATTGTCCTTGGAGGAAACCCCGTTCAGGATGTTTTTCACGGTCTCGAAGGAGGTCATCATGGAGTGGTCGATGTTGTTGTAGCGGTGCTGCCCATTTCGGCCCACACAGTAGAGGTTTTCGATGGTTTTCAGGTATTCTATCAACTGATCCATATCCTTGTAGGTGTCAAAGTAGGCGGGGTATGCCTTTTTCACCCGCTCCACATGGGAGTCCATCACATCGGCGGGGCTGTCGATTAAGCCCATACCGACAATCTCATCCACGGCAAAGCGCGTGAACGCTTCATCCGACATATTCCAGTACTTGTCTCCCTCGTAACAGAAATATTCCAGACCGATCCATACGGTGTGTTCCAGATCCCGCACCATGTAGGGCGACCAGTTGTTGTAAATCTGGAAACGCCCCAGGCGGACACTTCTGTCGTGCACGTACACCCAGCAGTCCGGCACAATATTGCCGATGGTTTTCAGCTTCGTCTTGTTTTTCAGATTCAGCTTTGGCAGAAGAAGCCCGACTGTCATATAATCGCGGTAGGGAAGTCCGGCGGCGATGGCGGCCATGTCCTCTGGCACATCGTTAATGCCCGCCACAAGGTCTTTCACCGGCATGGAGGAGATAAAGATATCGCCCTCAGCGCTCACTATGCCTTCCGGGGTCTCATAGGTAATGGAGGTAATGCGGCCGTTCCTATCCTTGTGGAGCCCGACTGCCTTGCTGTGGCGCAGAATCTTTCCGCCCATCTTTTCAATTTCCTCCGCGGTCACCTCCCAGAGCTGGCCGGGGCCAAGTTTGGGATAGCTGAATTCCTCGATCAGGGAGGTCTCCACCTCGCGGTCTTTATTGCCGGGCAGCATTTTCTGGATAGCGTCCTTTAAGATGGCGACGATAGACACGCCTTTTACCCGCTGCGCGCCCCAGTCCGGCGCGATCTCGGAAGGGTGTCTGCCCCAGAGGTTTTCCGTGTAGTTTTCAAAGAACATGGAATAGAGCTTCCTGCCGAACCGGTTGATATAAAAGTCCTCCAGCGAGTTTTCCTTCCGCTTGTGCAGGATGGCGGCAAGATAGCTGAAACCAACCTGCATGGTGGCAAGAAAGCCCATGTTGATGAAGGTCTCCGGCTTTAAGGAGATCGGGTAGTCAAAAAACTTCCGGTTAAAGTAGATGCGGGACACGCGGTTTCTGCGCAGCATCACATGATCTTCTTTTTCCGGATCCGGGCCGCCGGGGGAGAGGGGCATTTCCCGGTGCAGCACGATATCGTCGTAGGTGGGGGCTCCCTGTGTGGGCAGCATATGCTCCCACCAGTCGTTTACCTCAGGCACCTTGGAGAAGAAACGGTGTCCGCCCATGTCCATGCGGTTTCCCTTGTAGTTGACGGTCTTGGAGATGCCGCCCATGGCGTCGGACTCCTCCAACACAACAACCTCATAATCTTTGCTCTGCCGTAAGAGCTCGTAAGCGGCGGTGAGTCCTGCAGGCCCGGCGCCGATCACATATACTTTTTTCATACAGATCTCCATTTGCTTCTTTTTTTATAGTTTGTCCAAAGATAAATTCAGTTTAACATGTTTGGCCGAGGATGTACATAAAAAACTGGGGAAGGCGGAGGGAGAAAGTTTTATGGCGGAATGTGGAAAATACCGGATAAGTGTGCTATAGTATTAGTGTTTATTGTCTGATGGAAAAGGCGGAGATCATATGCTTTTCAATTCACTGGATTTTTTAATTTTTTTCCCGATTGTCGTCGGCATCTATTATTTGATTCCGCAGAAGATCCGGAAATATTGGCTTCTCGCTGCCAGCTACTATTTTTATATGTGTTGGAATGCAAAGTATGTGGTGCTGCTCCTGTTTTCCACGATTGTGACATTTGTGTCAGGAATCATGCTTGAGAAATGTGCCGCACAGGCGCAGGAGGAGAAGCGGCAGAGACAAAGGAAGTTTTGTGTGGCGGTGAGCTTTGTCCTGAATCTCTTGGTTCTTTTTGTTTTTAAATATCTGGATTTTGGGATAGAGAGCCTGAACGCGGTTTTGGGGCGGCTGCACCTTACGATCAATGTGCCGGCTTTTGACCTGCTTCTTCCGGTGGGAATTTCTTTTTACATTTTTCAGGCGCTCGGATACACTATGGATGTTTACCGGGGCGAGATTTACGCCGAGAAGAATTTTTTCCGGTATGCGCTTTTCGTCTCGTTTTTTCCGCAGTTGGTGGCTGGGCCGATCGAGCGGTCGAAAAATCTGCTGCGGCAGTTGGACAAGCCGGACAAACCTACCATTGACAGTCTGCGGGACGGTTTATTGCTGATGCTTTGGGGCTATTTTCTGAAAATGGTGCTGGCAGACCGGATTGCGGTTTTTGTGGACACGGTATATGGGGATTTTGAGACCTATACCGGCGTTTATCTGATTGTGGCGACGCTCTTGTTTGCGGTGCAGATTTACTGTGACTTTTCGGGATATTCCGTGATTGCCATGGGTGCGGCTAAGATTCTGGGCATTCATCTGATGGAGAATTTCAACGCCCCGTACCTGGCGGTCTCGGTGGCGGAATTTTGGCGCAGATGGCATATATCGCTTTCAAGCTGGTTCCGGGATTATCTCTATATCCCGCTTGGCGGCAACCGCAGGGGACGGTTCAGGAAATATGTAAATCTGCTTATCACGTTCGGGGTGAGCGGCCTCTGGCACGGGGCGGACTGGTCATATGTGATCTGGGGGCTTTTAAACGGCATTTATCAGGTGATTGGCGGCCTGCTTGCGCCGGTTAAGAAAAAGGCGGCTGTTTTTCTGGAAATTAAGGAGGACAGCTTCAGCCACAGATGTATCCGGGTGGTGACGACCTTTTTCCTAGTGGATCTTGCGTGGGTATTTTTCCGGGCGGATACGGCGTTTCATGCCCTGCGGATTATTAAGAGAATGTTTACGGCAAAAAACCATTGGGTGTGGTTTGACGGCTCGCTGTACGAATGCGGGTTAAATCAGAAAAATTTCACGTTGATGATATGGGGAATCCTGCTGCTCTTTGTCGTGGATATCTGCAAGTACAGGGGGATTAAGATTCGGGAGATTGTGGCGAGGCAGGATTATTGGGCGCAGTTTTTGACTGTCATTGCGGCGGTGTTTGTGATTCTTCTGTTTGGCATGTGGGGTGCCGGTTATGATGCGGCCAATTTTATATACTTTCAGTTTTAGAAAGGCGGGCTTGGCATGAAGAAAAAGGCGATAAAGTTTTTCTGGGTATGTGCTGCCGCCATCTTTTTTGCGGCAGGCATTCGTTTTCTGACGAAGCTGACGGATCCCGGATACGCTTACAATAAAAACAAAGAATTTGTGGAAAACAGTGAAGAGTACGACGTGCTGTTTTTTGGAAATTCCCATATGGCAAATGCGGTATATCCCATGGAACTGTGGCATGATCACGGCATTGCCGCCTACAATCTGGCGGGCTTTGGCAATGCGATCCCGGCGACTTACTGGTTTATGGAAAATGTGCTGGACACTTCGGATCCGGAATTGATCGTGGTGGATTGCAATGGCCTGGGAGGCGGGGAAAAGGTGCCGCGAAAGGGGATGCTGCACGCGCAGATAGACCATCTGCCGCTTACCGCAAATAAGCTGCGGATGATCTGCGATCTGATGGACGATCCGAGAGACCGGATGGAGTTTATCTGGGATTTCACGGCTTATCATGACAGATGGTGGGATCTGGATCAGGCGGATTTTGAGAAAGAGAGCAATATAGAAAAAGGGGCGCAGATTGCGGTTGATGTCGCAGTGCCCCGGGAAATGGCAAAAAGGCCGGAAGAGACGACGGCTTTTGACTCGGTGGGAGTGACGTATCTTCGCCGGATGATAGAGGAGTGTCAGGGCAGGGATATAGAGATTCTGCTGACATATCTGCCCTTTCCGGCATCGGAGGAGGAATGGCAGGAAGCGCTGTATGCCAAACAGCTTGCGAAAGAGTATGGTGTTTCCTGTATCAATTTTCTCGATCTGCAGGTGGTGGATCTGGCGGTTGACTGTTCCGACGCCGATTCGCATTTAAACGGGTCGGGCGGACGCAAGGTTACGGATTATCTTGGCGCGTATATAGAGGAGCATTATGAGATTGCCGATCGCAGAGGCGGGGAAGACTACGCCGGCTGGGAGGAAGATTACAGGCGGTATACGGATTACAAGCTGGAGACTTTGCGTTCTCTGGAGACACTGGATAAATATTTAATGATGCTTGCCGATCCGGCATTTGACTGCTGCGTTTATGTGAATGGGGAGGCCGGTGTGTGGCAGAAAAACGAGATGCATATGCCGCTGACAGACAATATATCCGGTAAAAATGCAAAGAGGCTGGAAGAGGCCTGCGCTTCCGGGGAAGACTATTTTTTAGTAGTAGATCATAAAAAGGGGCAGGTCTTTGAAAGTGTGGGAGCGGAGAGCCTGCAGATTGAGAGCTCTTTTGGAAACGTGCGTTATGAGGCGGGGGAAGACGGGGAAAGGCGGCTGTTTTTACAGGACGGAGAGGAAAACTATCTTCCTGTGACGCCTCAGGGCGGCATGCCGGCGGTTCAGATCCTTGTGATAGACAGGGAAAGCGGCAGTATAGCGGACGGGAAGCGGTTCGACAACAAGCTGTCTGTCTGCACCGAATAAGACGGCTGTCAGACAGCCGTAGAAAATGATGAGGAAAATGGCTGATGCTGTATGTGATGGAGACGATCAATTTCATATTCTGGCTTGGGGTCATCCCTTTTTGCATCGGGCTGATTCCGGCGAATTTTGTACCGGCCGCAAGAAGAAGTCCGGGGCTTGTGCTGCTTTCCGGATATTTCGGCATGTGGGCGCTCTTTGAGATTGCGGCGGTGCCGGCGGTTCTCTGGGTGGAGTATGACAATTTTAAGACGGCTTCCGCAGCGTTCGCGGTGCTTGCGCTTATCTGTGCGGCGGCGGGACTGTGGCTTATGTACAGAAACGACAGGGCCTGCAGGCCGGGTCTGGTCTGTGGCATGAGAAAAAATGACATAAATGTCGTTTCTGCGGGCAGCCCGAAAGAACGCATAGCGGCTTTGGCAAAACGACTGTCCGTCGCCGGGTGGATCGAGTGGCTCTTGTTTTTCGCACTGCTTGGCTTTCAGTTATACAAGGCCGTGGCGTTTGCCTCCTTTGATGGCGACGACGCTTACTATGTGGTGGAATCCCTGATCGCGCAGGAGTCGGATGTGATGTACCGCATTCTGCCCTATACGGGCCGCCCCACGGATCTCGACGTGCGCCATGCGCTGGCGGTTTTTCCCATGTGGGTGGCATTTGTATCGGTGAGGGCCGGGGTGCATGCGACCATCGTGTCCCATGTGGTGATGCCGCTCGCACTGATTCCGTTAACCTATCTTTTGTACTTTGAGATCGGCCGTCTGCTTTTTGGCAGGCAGCGGGAAAATGTTCCGGTTTTTATGATTATCATGGCAATGTTCCAGATCTTCGGCAATGTGTCCATCTACACCAATGAAACCTTTTTCCTGACCCGCACATGGCAGGGCAAGGCGGTGGCGGGATCGCTGGTCATTCCGGCGCTGCTTTGGGTGTTTTTGCTGTTGTATGAGACGGATGTCAAGGGAAATGACAATGATGTCAGAAATGGAAGGGGGAATGCAGGCGCGTGGATTCTGTTTGTCCTTGTCCATATGACGGCGGGGGTGTGCAGCTCCATCGCGGTATTTTTAGTCTGTATCCTCACTGCGCTGACGGCGTTTTGTCTGGCGGTGGTACAGCGCGATCTTAAGGTAATTTTGAAAATGGGGGCGGCATGCGTGCCGAGTGTGGTTTACATGGGCATTTATGTTGTAGTGGCTTACAGTTATTTATGGAAATAGGAGCGGCATATGTGGGGTATCTTTTTAGAGAGTGTGGTTATTTTTAAAAATTATATGGGTTTTCATGAGAACCATTTTCTTGCGGCGATCTATCTTTTTGCCCTTCTCTATCTGTGGCTGACAGAGAAGGACAAGCGCAGACGGGCGATTTTTGTCTATGCGCCGACCCTGCTTCTGCTCCTGTTTTTCTGCCCTCTTTTCAGGAAGGTTTTTGTGAGGGTATTGGAGGACTCCGAGACATACTACCGGCTTTTGTGGCTGCTGCAGATGAGCATTGTCAGCGCCTATGGGCTGATAAAGCTGATGGGACGGTACAGGCGGATCGGTCTTGCCGTAGTCTGCCTTATGGTTGTGGCATGCGGGGATTACGTCTACGACAGCGAGCACATTTCCAGGGCACAGAACGCTTATCATCTTCCCCAGGATGCCATAGAGATTGTCGACCTGATAGAGCCGGAGGAGGGGCGCATTACGGTGCTGGTTCCTGCGGATCTGATCTATTATGTCAGACAGTACAGCACGGACATTGAACTGCCCTATGGCCGGGAGATGCTGATTTCCCGCTGGGATTACTACCATGGCCTGTACGAGGCTATGGAGGAGGCGGAGGTGATTGATACCCCGTTTTTTGCAGAAGTGGTCAGAGATTATCAATATCCCTGTTCGTATGTGGTTTTGAAGAAGGATCGGGAGGTCAGCGAACCGCTGACGGATTATGGCTTCTCGGTTTACGGTCAGGTGGGAGACTTTGTGATCTACAAGGATATGACGCTGTAAGGCTGTGACAGGAGAAATCTCTTATGTTATTTAACTCTTATCTATTTGTGTTTGTATTTTTTCCCATATGCCTGCTTGGTTACTATGGCCTTTTACACGCCGGGAAAACGGCGCTGTCCAGAGTTTTCCTGATCGCCATGTCGCTTTGGTTTTATGGGTATTTTAATCTGTCCTACCTGCTTATTATGGTTTGCAGCATCGCCGTGAACTACCTGTTTCACAGACTGCTGTCACGGGAAGGTGCACAGGAAAATAGCCAAAAACGCCCTGCCATGTCCCGCAGGGCAGTTGTGGTTTTTGCGGTGGCATTTAATCTGGGGGTGCTGTTTTATTTTAAATATTTTGATTTTTTCCTCTCCACAGTCAACGGGGTGTTTGGCGCATCTTTTGCCCTGCGGGGCGTTTTACTGCCTCTGGGAATCAGCTTTTTCACTTTCCAGCAGATTTCCTTTGTGGTGGATACTTACCGGGGAGAGGTGAAAAACTGTCCCCTGGATGCGTATGCCCTTTTTGTCTCCTTCTTCCCCCAGCTCATTGCCGGCCCCATCGTCAATCACAGTGAGATGCTGCCGCAGTTTGAAAAAATGGGGGAGAAAAAGCCGGACTGGGAGCGGATTGCGGGTGGTTTTGCCCTCTTTGTAATGGGACTTGCAAAGAAGGTGCTTCTGGCGGATACTTTCGGCGCGGGCGTGGATTACGGCTACGGAAACCTGGCGGCGCTCGGACGGATGGATGCGGTTCTGGTCGTTTTGTTTTACGCGTTACAGCTCTACTTCGATTTCAGCGGGTACTGCGATATGGCGGTAGGGATCGGCAGGATGCTCGGCATGGAGATCCCCGTCAATTTCAACTCTCCCTACAAGGCGGTGAATATCGTTGATTTCTGGAAGCGGTGGCATATTACCCTGAACCGCTTTTTTACAAAGTACGTCTACATCCCGCTTGGTGGTAACCGCAGGGGAGAGGCAAGAATGTACCTGAATTTTTTGATTGTATTCTTCTTAAGCGGTCTCTGGCATGGCGCCGGCTTTCACTTTATTCTGTGGGGCATGATGCACGGCGTGCTCTATGTGGCGTCGAGATTCTGGCAGAAGCGGGTCAAACCTGCGCTTGGCGGTGTGGCGGCGGGCGCAGGCAGCGGGACGGGGAGATCGCAGGAACAGGGAGCTGGCCTGGGATATAAGATAATGACAGTTGCGTCACAAATCCTCACCTTCCTCTATGTCAGCATCGCATGGGTTTATTTCCGGGCGGCGGATATCGGGCAGGCAAACAGCCTTCTTGCGACCGCTTTTCAGGGAAAGGTGCAGAGGCTGTCCCCGGATCTGGCGGCGTGCTTTCAGTTGGATGAGTTCTGGTATGTACTCAAAGTCCTGCATCTGGATAATCTCTTTGTCAGCCGGTATATCCTGATGTTTGTGATTCTGGTGGCGGGATTATACCTTGCCATGGTGGGGAAAAATGCCGTAGAGCGGACGGCGCGCCTGAAATACAGGGCGGGTACGGCGGCGGTGATTGCGGTTCTCATGGTGTGGTGCGTACTCAGTTTTTCCGGGGTCAGCACCTTCCTGTATTTTAATTTTTAGAGGTTTTATATGAACAAATTTAAAAAGTGGCTCCTGGCTACGGTATCCGTAATTTTCATATGTCTTCTTCTGGCGGCGTCCCTGGTTGTGGTGGTTGACCCGTTCTTTCAGTATCATGCGCCGCTTGCGGGCTTTCCCTATCTGGTGGACAACCAGCTTTCCCAGAATCCGGGGATGGCAAAGCACATGGAGTATGACAGTGTAATTCTCGGCTCCTCCATGACGGTGAATTTTAACACTCACTGGTTTGAGGAACTTATGGGTTTAGAGACCATCAAGCTGAATTACAGCGGCGCTTATCCCAAGGATCAGGCGAATATCATGGACATTATTTTTGACAGCGGCCATGAGGTGAAGGCGGTTTTCCTGGGGGTTGACGTGACCACTTACACCGGCGGCGTGGATGAGACGAAGTATCCGATTCCCGAATACCTCTATGATGACAATTACTTAAACGACGTGCAGTACCTGATCAATAAAGATGTGCTCTTAAATTATGTGCTGCGGCCTTTGGCGGATCCGGACAAGACGGATCTTGCCACCGTTTATCAGAGCTGGTGGACGGATGAGTACTACAATATCCAGTGGGTGATGCACAATTATGAGCCGCCGGCGGCAGTAGCGCAGGAGACGCCTGCCGACGCGTACCTTGAGAGCACGGAAAGGAATCTGCGCGCCAATCTCTGCCCTTATATCGAGCAGAATCCGGACACGACCTTCTATATCTTTTTCCCGCCCTACAGTATCTTGTTCTGGAATGATGTACGGCAGGAAAATCACATGGAGGCTACCATGCGGGAGTATGCGCACATTGCACAGACGCTGTTAGCTTACGATAATGTGCGGATTTTCTATTTCCCGAATCAGGAGGAAATTGTGACGGATCTGAATAATTATGCGGATTACACCCACTATCACAGAGATATCAACCGCTATATGACGGCATGTTTTGCGGACGGGAGTTGTGAGGTAACCTGCGCGGAAGAAATGGCGCAGGCCCTCGATGAAACGCGTGATATGATAGAACGGTTTGATTTTGAGGCACTGTTTTCGGTAGAGTATTAGAGTGAAAAGAAGTTCTAATGCTCACGTCAGAGGACGTTTCGCAAAGAACTTCTATGTTTCACTCAAGAGAATGCCGTATTTCAGGCATTATTATTCCGCGTTGGGGAACATGCAGTCTGCAAACCGCTGTGCCAGCAGTTCTCTGCCCGCATCGTTAAAGTGGATATAGTCTGTCATGTAATCCAGATAGTTGTCCTCGTTGACGGAACCGTAAAAATTGTCGATGAAGGAGACGCTTACGTCCATGGTGGCGTCAAGCTCCTTCTGCAAATAGTGGCTTAAGGTGCCGTGTCCCAGGTCCACGCGGTCGCCGTTCTGGAAATTTCCTTCCTCGTCGATGCTGTGACAGAAGGTGTGGGACATCACTACGATCCGAATGTGTGGATAAGCCTCCTGAATCGCCTTTACGCCTGCACGCAGGGCGCCGGTATAGGTGATTTCCGCATAGGGCGCGTTGGGATCGTCGCAGGGGCGTCTGTTGACATAGTCGCTTCCGTCATACATGACGCAGATCATGTCCACGGTGTTTAAATCAAGCTCCGAGAGCATTTGTGTAGTTTTGGCAAAATTTTCATCGTAGCTGTAAGTGGCAGCCGTCTTCATCAGATCAAAATCCCCGCTTGCCAGACTTTTCGCCACATAGGAGAAAGAGAAAGCGTCCAGGATATAGCCGTCGTTATAGGAGGCAAACTGTGCTGCCATGGTGGTTCCCGTGAAGGAGCCGTTGTAGACGGTGGCGCCTGTCTTTTTGGCGATCTGCTGCGCAAGACCGTTCTCGCCAAGTTCCAGAGAGAAGGGGTCGTCGCCCAGACACAGGATGGTGGTCACACCGTCGTCCACATAGCCCTCCAGCTTATCGGGGGCGAGAGGAATGAGGTTGTCCAACACTTCGATGTCAAAATCCTCGGTCGGCCCGTCCGGCACCTCTTCGGGGGCAGTCCCCAGATTCCACCGGTAGAGGCGGAAAACGGAGAAGCCTATGACCAACACGATGGCAGCCAGCAGAACCAGATGAAGGTTTATGTGAAAACCTTCCGGCTTTTCGTTCTCCTTTTCAAGTTCCGACACAGATGTCATATTTTCATCCTGCAAGGCATCTTTTTTTTGTTTTTCACTCATAGTTCCATTTATATCCTTTCTTTAGCATCTCCCGCTATTTTACTATGATTTTTCCCAAAAATCCACTGTTAAAAAGTGAAGATTCCATGAAGAGTGAAAGAACGGAGGAATAAATGGGGTGAAACAGAAAGGGAGTGTTGTCCGAAATCCGAAGAAATCGAACCACACTCTCTTTTTCTGCCTGCTGTATCATAAGATTGATACGACGTTTTCCATCGGGTTCCGCTCTGTGGCGGTGCAGGAATGGATCGCCGGCTGCGCTAATTGCCGCTGCAGCTCCTTATACCATTTGCTGTACTTATACATCCGATATGTAGTGCTGAGGCGTTTAAGTTGTTCGTCATCGGAGCAACAGATGCAAAAGGATGCCCGCTGGGCCTCGTTCATGGATACATAATCCATATAACTGAGCTTCAGCTCGGTGATCATTCCCTGACACTTCGGACAAAACTGTTTATGTCCGTTCAGCATATGAACTCGGTGGCAACGCTTACAGTAATGCATGTACATCATGAAAAATTCCCCTTTTCCCATAATCTCTGTAAGTTGGCCGTTTGTCAGTTGCTCTTATATTGTGTCAGCTATAGGTGGCAAAGTCAAGCATATAGAGACGGAAAATGCCGCAAAATAGCTGTAAAATACCGCGTAATTATCGCGTAATCATCGCGCAATCATCGCGTGAAAGGTAAAAACAACGCAGAAACCGACGATTTACATAAAATTATTACCCTGCATGAGACATAAATCTTGATATTGCGCTGTTTATATGCTACTATATTATAGAATTGTTTGAAAATACGGTTTACATAAAGAAAGAAACAATCTGACGCAACAGATTAACACGGGAATCAAGGTAGGAGATACGATGCAAAATAAGAAAAACAGGAAACCCACGACAAAAAACCAGCATAGTAATCAGCGTAAGGATAGCAGTAAGAAGAAGGTGCGTTTTGAAGATCTGCTGGAGGACGATCGTTTTGATGACGAGGATTACGACACCGTGACAGGTGATACGTTAGAATTTCTGAGTCTGGACGATGATATCATTGAGGCTTACCAGAAGGAGAAGGCTTCTAAAAGCAGGAAAACCGGCAAAAGAAGCGTCTCTGTATCCTCTGCATCGAAACGCCGTCCTGCCCGGTATGTGGAGGAAGACTACGAAGACGAGGATTATGAGGACGATGATGAGGAAGTAATCTATGAAGTCGAGGAGGACGAGGACGACGAGGAAGTAATCTACGAAGTCGAGGAGGACGACGACGAGGAAGTAATCTATGAAGACGAGGATGATGAGGAAGATTACGAAGACGAGGACGATGAAGAAGATTATGAGTACTATGAAGAGGACGATGATGAGGACGACGGTTTTGCTGCCCGCCTGATGCATTTTATCGGGGAAATGAACGGTTTGGATGTGGCGGTAGCCGTTCTTGGAATTTTGGTGCTTGTGGGCGCCTGTATCACGGGCGGGATTTATTTAAACGCCAAGTCCACAGCGAAGCAGGTGGCGTCTTTTGCCTCCGTGGGCGAAGAGATTGAAGGCGTTTCCGTGATTGGAGAAAGCGGGCTGCTTGCTGTGTCGGAGTCTGCGAAACTGGGCAATATGATTGACATGGATGAAGAAGACCCGGAAGGCCAGGAAGAAAACGGGGAAGAGGATGAGAACGGGGAAGTGACGGTAGAGCTTCGCCTGACATCTATTCTTTCGGATATAAAAATTAAGTTTGTCAATAAGAAGTCGGGTAAGCTGATCGGCGGTGTGCCTTTCGAAGTGGAAGTTTCTGGCGCGAAGAGCTATAACCTGAAGGATGATGACAGGGACGGCGTGATTTATCAGACGGACGTTGCCGCAGGGAGCTATGAGGTCAAAATACTGCCCCTCTCCGGAGCGGATGCGGAAAAGTATAAACTCCCCTCGGGCAGCAGTTCGGTTAAAGTTACGGACAAGATCGCCTATGAGAAGGTAGATGTGGCGGACGAGGTGAAGAGCGAGTCGGAGATCAACGTTGCGCAGGAGGAAGCCAATGTACAGAATACAGTGGTGGAGTCAGCCCTGAAAGACACGGTAGAGTGGGTGGAGTCCACCAAGACCCCGATTGAGGTTGACGGCGGGGATGCCGATTACGAGCAGGTGCCGTTAGAGAGTATTCCCGATCCGGGAAAGACCAGCAGCGCGTTTCGGAAGATGACAGCAGTTGACAGCGTTAGCGATAACAATGCTGGCGGTGGTAATGAGGGTGACAATAACAACGGAAATGAGAAACCCGAAAAGCCAGAAGAAAAGCCTGATCCGGAAAAACCGCAAGAGCCTTCCGAGACAAAGGTGGATATTAATTTAAATACGACCAGTCTGAGTTTGGAAGCCGGAGGAAGCGCGACGCTGACCGTGTTGGGCAGTGACGGGAAGACCTATTCTGCGGATTGGCGTAGCGGCAGCGATTCCGTTGCAACGGTATCCGGCGGTACGGTGACGGCAATAGCTGCCGGCAATACAACAATTACCGCAAAGGTGAAAGCTGTTGACGGAATCAAGTTCAGTACGTCTGAACTGACTTGTACCTTGGAGGTAAAAGCCAAAGAGGCACCCAAGCAGAACGAGGTGGAAGCTAGGCTGAACACGACAGAGTTAAAGATCGTCAAGAACCAAAAGGCGTATCTGCAGATTGTTGACGGCAGTGGTAAAACTTACGATGCAAAAACCTATGCGACATGGGAGATCAGCGATAAGTCTATAGCGGACATGCATTCTGACGGTCAGGTGAAAGGCCTTAAGGACGGCAGCGCAACCATTAAGGTTAAGCTGAAATCGGGCAACGGCGTCACCTTTAAAAATACGGAACTGACCTGCCTGCTGACGGTCGGTGAAAAGAACTATTCCAAGGTTACCATCAGTGGTAAGCGGGAAGTGGAGGTAGGAATAGGCCAGAAACTGACGCTGACAGCAAAATCGGATCCGGAGGGGGCGCAGCTTGTCTGGATCTGCACGGATGAAACGCTGGCAAAGGTGGACAAGAACGGTGTTGTCACAGGCGTGAAGGAGGGTAAGACCAAAATCAGGGTAGCCTGCAAGGAGAATGACAAAATCTCTGACGAGATCAGAATTACGGTCAAAAAGACAGTGGTGGATCCGGAGGCGAAGTTAAAAGACAAGGACGGAAACCAGCTTTACTATAAAAAGGATGGCAAGTACAAAGAGGCGACCTACAAAGATTTTCAGGAACACACGCATTTTTACAAGAGGAAAGCCAGCGCCTACAAGTACACCGGCTGGCAGACCATTGACGGACACCTTTACTATTTTGATAAGGACGGCAACTATGTGACGGGCGATCAGGTGATCCAGGGAGCCAAATACAGCTTCGGCAGCGACGGCAAGATGGCTAAGAGTTCGGGCGTCATGGGCATCGATGTGTCGAAGCACAACGGAAATATTGACTGGAATGCCGTGAAAAATTCCGGCGTTTCCTATGTGATTATCCGCTGCGGTTACCGGGGATACTCCACCGGCGTACTGGTGGAAGATCCGAAGTTTAAGAGTAATATCAAAGGCGCGAAGGCGGCGGGCCTCAAAGTGGGGTCATACTTCTTTAGTCAGGCGGTCAACGAGGTGGAGGCCGTGGAGGAGGCTTCCATGGCGATTGATCTGGTGAAGGGCTACGGACTCGATTATCCGCTCTTCCTCGATGTGGAGGGAAGCGGCGGACGTGCCGACGGTATCAGCCGTGACACCAGAACCGCGGTATGCAGGACATTCTGCCAGACGGTGCAAAATTCCGGCGTTCAGGCAGGCGTCTATGCGAACAAGACATGGTTTACCGAGAAGATCAACACGGGAAACCTTACCAGCTACAAGCTGTGGCTGGCACAGTACGCGAGCGCGCCGACTTATACGGCGACCCGCTATGATCTGTGGCAGTATTCCTCCAAGGGAAAGGTCAGCGGTATCAGCGGCAATGTGGATATGAATATCAGTTATGTGAGTTATTGATAAGGAGGCGGAAAGAAAACCATGAAAACGTATCTTGTAACAGGCGGCGCCGGATTTATCGGTTCTAATTACATTCACTATATGTTCAAAAAATATGGCGATGCGATTCGGATTATCAATGTGGATGCGCTGACCTATGCGGGCAATCCGGAAAACCTGAAGGAAGTGGAAAAACGGGAGAACTACACGTTCGTTAAGGCGGATATCTGCGATAAGGAAGCTATTGCAAAGATCTTTGCGGAAAATGAGATTGACAGGGTCGTCCATTTCGCGGCGGAGAGCCATGTGGACAGAAGCATCAAAAACCCGGAAGTGTTTGTACAGACGAATGTACTTGGCACGGCGGTGATGTTAAACTGCGCGAAGGCCGCGTGGGAACTTCCCGACGGGAGTTTTAAGGAGGATAAAAAGTTTTTGCATGTGTCTACCGATGAGGTATACGGCTCGTTGGAGGAGGACGGCGGGTATTTTTATGAGACGACGCCCTACGCGCCCCACAGTCCTTATTCCGCAAGCAAGGCAAGCTCGGACATGTTGGTGAAGGCATATATGGACACCTATCATTTTCCCGCCAATATCACGAACTGTTCCAACAATTACGGGCCGTATCAGTTCCCGGAGAAGTTGATTCCGCTGATCATTCACAATGCCCTGAACGGGAAGAAACTTCCTGTTTACGGCGACGGCAGGAATGTGCGCGACTGGCTCTACGTGGAGGATCATGCCAAGGCGATCGACATGGTGCAGGAGAAGGGGCGGCTTTTCGAGACCTACAACGTGGGCGGACACAACGAGAAGCAGAACATTGAGATCATAAAGATTATCATAGAGACTTTGCAGGAGATGCTTCCGGAGAATGATCCGAGGAAGGCTCTTGTCAGCGAGGATCTGATTACTTACGTGGAAGACCGTAAGGGACACGACAGGCGGTACGCAATTGCGCCGGACAAGATACGTGAGGAGATTGGCTGGGAGCCGGAGACCATGTTCAAGGAGGGAATCCGACGCACCATCGAGTGGTATTTCGACCATGAGGAATGGATGGAGCATGTGACAAGCGGCGACTATCAGAAGTATTACGAAGAGATGTACACTGTGTAAGAAAAAACGTGGCAGAGGTATGTGATGATTCAATTCGTAGCGGGTGTTATCCTGATTCTCGTACCGGGAATGCTGCCGGCATATGTGAGATATCAAAGGGATAAGAAAGGCAGCCGGTTTTCCGCGGTGGCGGATACGCTGGCGTTTGCCTTTCTTATTCTTGTCTGTACGGGCGGCGTGACAACACTGCTTTTTGGGGATATGGAGTTTCATCTGAAAAATAATCCCTATCTTCTCCTGTACGTCGTGTGGCTGGTGACGGCCTACGGTCTCGCG
This sequence comes from Lachnospiraceae bacterium UBA3310, assembly GCA_002361355.1. Classification (GTDB taxonomy): domain Bacteria; phylum Bacillota; class Clostridia; order Lachnospirales; family Lachnospiraceae; genus UBA3282. The sequence goes on along the minus strand of DESQ01000035.1, from coordinate 49,610 downwards.
TTTATGCTTGCGCATCTTGTGCGGGGGAAAAAGAAAGACGCGGCATGGGGACGACGGGCGCTGTTTTTTTGTACGGCGCTGTGGACTTTTTTGCTGGCGGGCGTGTGCTATGACGATTACGCCGCCGGACATGTGGTGATCAATGAGGTTTGCGCCCACAATCTTTCGCTGGCGCTGGACAGTGACGGAAAGGACAGCGACTATATCGAGCTCTACAACCCCTCTTTCACGGCTGTGCCGATTGTCGGATGGCATCTGACGGATGGGGTGCGCGTGGAGGAGGGCCGAAGCCTGCCGGAAATAATGCTTGCGCCGCGTTCCTATCTGCTGTTGTTTGCGGACGGCAGCGGGAGGGGGCTGGTCGTCTATGAGGACGAGAATGAGGAGGAGCAGTCAGCCCTGTATCTGGATTTCAAACTGCGGGAGCGGGGAGAGACACTGACGCTTGCCGACAGTACGGGAAAGGTGATTGACCAGGTGGAAGTGCCGGCACTGGCGGCGGATGTGACGTACGCCAGACTTGCTGACGGATGGAGTGTGGTAAAAAACGGGACGCCGGGAGAGGGGAATGAGAGACTTGAACCCTATATTCTGCCCACACTGGACGCGCCTGTTTTCTCGGTGACGAGCGGTTTTTATGACGAGCCTTTCGCCCTGTCTTTGACGGCGAAAGAGGGGGAGACTATCTACTACACGACGGACGGCACATTGCCGGATGCGGATTCCCTGAAATATACGGAGCCGATTCTTATAGAGGACGCCTCCGGCAGGGAAAATGGGTATGCCGCCATAACGGGGATTTCCAGCGAGGGAGATTATCAGCCAACAGACCGGATTGACAAGGGAACGCTTGTGCGTGCGGTCTGCATGAACGAGGCGGGAGAGGTCAGCGGGGCGGCGTCACAGATTTATTTTGTGGGATTTGGAGAGAAATCCGCCTACGATCAGATTCAGGTGCTGTCTATGGAGACGGAGCCGGAGAACTTTTTTTCCAGTGACAGGGGTATCTATATGTTGGGCGAGGACTACCGTAATTGGAAGAAAGACCGGGAAGATATGGGGCATTCCTTTGAGGCGAATTATACCCACCCCGACAGGACGAAAGAACGGCGCGTGAAGATTACCCTCTTTGACAGGGACAGAAATCTGGCGGGCGAGGAGGAGATCGGGGTCAGAATCCGCGGCGGATCGTCCAGGAATCTGCGGCAGAAGGGCTTTAATTTCTATGTGCGGGACGAGTATGGGGAAGATATTCTGGGGCTTGGCGGAAAAATGCTAAGGACATCCGGCTTCGCTGATACTAACATGACCATGCTGCGGGATGTGTTCAACCAGTCGCTGGTGGCGGAAGGAAGTCTGGATACACAGCCCGGCGAGCCCTGTATGGTTTTTCTGAACGGCGAATTTTGGGGACTGTATAATCTGCAGGCGCGCTACGGGGAAGAATACTATCAGGAGAAATACGGTATTCCGGAGGACAACCTGATCGTGATCAAACGCGAGAAACATGTTTCCGTGGGGGAAGAGGAGGATCTTTCGCTGTATCAGGAGCTTTTGGAGTATGCGCTGACAAACGACCTCTCGCAGCCGGAATATTATGAGGCTATCGGAGAAATGATGGATATCCAGAGCTTTATCGAGCAGTATTGCTTTGAAATCTACATTGGTAATTCGGACTGGCCGCTCAATAACGTTTGCTGCTGGCGCACAAGGACGGTGGATGAAAGCGGCGGCAATCCCTATGCGGACGGCAGGTGGCGCTTTGGCGTGTATGACACCGACGAATCCACAGGTATCTACAAGGAAGGCATGTGCACTTATGACAGCAATCCCTTTACGGAGGAGACGCACTGGGCGGGCAGCCCTTTTACCACGGTGCTCATGTCGCAGCTTCTTGAAAACGAGTCGTTCCGGCAGCGGTTTACGCAGACCTTTTACGCTATGATAAATAAAAACTTTGCGTATCCGCAGGTTCATGATAAACTATATGAGATGGCGGCGCGCTATGAGGAACCCATGGTGAAAAGCTGGCACCGTTTTAACGACGGGGAATACACGGCGGACACCTTCTGGGGAAATATTGCGGTTGTGGACGAGTTTTACAAAAAGCGAGCCGATTACGTGATTCCTTATTTTGAGGAAGCCATGAGCGGCATCGGGGCGGAATAGGGAAGGAAAGAGGAGAAGAAAAAGTGGTTTGTGTGATTATTTTATTGCTGCTGGTACCCGGTATGCTTACGTGGAGGATTGCGGACGGGCGGGAGCTTGCCGGCTGCAGGGAACTTGCGGGGGCATGCGTCAACTGGCTGATTCATGATCTGGTGATCGCGTGTGCGGTGTATGCGGCGCTCTATGTGCTGAAAGGGCCGGTTTCCATCAGCTTTTCCGCCGCTTATCCTGTTGAGGACGTATACTATTCCATTTACGATATCGGCTTTGTGTTTCAGTATTCCGCGCTGGCGCTTTTGGCGGCGGCGGCTCTCGGCGTGGCGGAGCGCCTTGTGAAAAAAGTGTTTGGGCGAAAGGGGAAAAGATGAAAAGGCGCTACAGGGCAATGAATGTCTTCCTGTCCCTGTGCACAGTCCTGTCTCTTGCGGCCTGTGGCGGAGAGGATGCCGGCACAGGAAAGGAGGAGGCATGGCGGGATATTTTCAAGATTACCGGACAGGATGAGAGGACGCAGCCGCAGGATTTGCAGACAATCAATCTGGATGACTGTGAAGAAGATACCATTCTCCTCACGCAGGCGGGTGACATCTGGCTTTCCGGCAGTCTGGAGGGAGGAAAGATTGTTGTCGATGTGGACGAGGACGAGCTGGTGCATCTGTATTTGGCGGGCGTCAATATTGCCTCGGGCCAGGGCCCGGCTATTCTGGTTGAGGAGGCTTCCAAAACGATTGTGACATTAGTGTCAGATACAGAGAACGTGTTGTCGGATTCTCCTGATTATACGGGGTATGAGGAGAGGCGGGCATGTCTTTACAGTGTGTCTGACCTCACAATCAACGGGGACGGCTCCCTGCAGGTGTTCGGTTATCATGAGGATGGCATCCGCAGCAAAGACAGAGTGAAACTTTTGGGCGGACATATTGGGGTGCAGGCAAAGGGCGACGGCATCCGGGGGAGTGATGGTATCCTGCTCGCTGACACAACGGTGGACATACAGAGCGAGCAGAATGGTCTTCGCACAGCCAATCAGGGGGCGGACGGCAGGGGAGCCGTGGAAGTCCGGGATGGCGTTTTGACAGTGATAGCGGGAAAGAACGGGATTTATGCGGCCTCCGACCTGTACATGCGCGACTGTACCTACAGCGTCAATTCCGTGGAGGAAAAGGTGCGGGCGGAAGGAGAGACTCATATTGCGGCCGGATGCATGGAAGAATGAGGACAGATAAAGAAGGATGACAGACAGGGAGCGCAGAGAATGTGACACAGTACAGACATGAATATAAATATCAGATAGACGCCATGCAGAAGGAGTTTTTGAAGCTCCGCGCGCAGGGCGTTTTGGAGCCGGATTCCCACGCGGCGGAAAATGGGGAGTATCTCATCCGCAGCCTCTATTTTGACAGCCCGGAGGACGCCTGTTTTTACGAAAATGAAAACGGCGTTGACCCGCGGGAGAAGTACCGCATCCGCATCTACAACTGCGACAGCGCAAGAATCAGTCTGGAATGTAAGTCGAAGATGCGGGGCATGACGGCAAAAACGGCATGCCTGATCACCAGGAAGCAGTGTGAAGAATTTATGGAGGGGATCATTCCGGAGGCGGATGAGAATGTCTCTGCGGGCCAGAAGGTATTGTTTTACCGGATGCGGGAGAAGAATCTGCGGCCGGTGGTGATCGTACAGTATATGCGGACGCCCTATGTGGGGACGGCGGGCAATGTGCGTGTCACGTTCGACGATGCGATATCTTCCTCCAACGCGATAGATGCCTTTTTGCAGGAGGATATTCCGCTCAGAAGCGTTCTGCCTGTGGGCGGCAGTATTTTGGAGGTAAAATGGGACGAGCTTCTGCCCTCTTATATCAAGGGGCAGTTGGAGCTGGATACCCTGCAGTGGACGGCGTTTTCCAAGTATTATCTGTGCCGGAGATATAATTGTTATGGAGGAGTCAGGATATGAGACTTACAGAGGTGTTAAAACAATCATTTTTGGAGGGCTATGGATCTGTCAACATTGATTTTTCAACGGTAGTGATGTGTATGATCATTACGGTGCTTGTGGCGGCGTACATTTTTATGATTTACCGTATGATGAACCGGAATGCGTTTTATAACCGCAATTTCAATCTGTCTCTCATTGCGCTTGCCGTGATCACGGCGGCGATTATCCTGACAATCCAATCCAATATCGTGATCTCCCTGGGGATGGTGGGCGCCCTGTCTATTGTGCGTTTCCGGACGGCGGTGAAAGATCCGATGGATCTGGTGTTTCTCTTCTGGTCGATCAGCGTGGGAATTATCTGTGGGGCGGGTTTTGCAGTTGTGGCAATAGTTGCATCTGTCGTCATAACTGTGATAATATTATTGTGTGATAAGATGCCTGTCGGTACGGCGGCAGTGATTCTTTTGGTGAACAGCACGGATTACAAGACGGAGAACCGCATTATGGAGGTCGTGGAGAGGCATTGTGGCAGCAGTAAAGTGAAGGCGAGAAATCTCACTAAGAATAAGTTAAATATGGCAGTCGAAGTCAAGACCGGGGAAGGCGGAAAGCTGGTGGAGGAGCTGATGGATCTGGAAAGCGTTACCTCCGCCTCTCTGGTAGATCATGACGGGGAAGTGACTTTCTGACAGAAGGCCACGGACTCAGATAAGAGGAGGAAGCAATGAAAGGAATTATACTTGCGGGCGGATCGGGTACAAGGCTTTATCCGCTGACGAAGGCGGTATCGAAACAGATTATGCCGGTATATGACAAGCCAATGATTTATTACCCGCTTTCGACATTGATGCTGTCGGGCATCCGGGAGATCCTGATTATCTCTACACCGAGAGACCTTCCGGTTTTTCAGGAGCTTTTTGGGACGGGAGAGCAGCTCGGACTGCATATGGAGTATGCGGTACAGGAAGAGCCAAGAGGCCTTGCGGACGCTTTTATCATCGGTGCAAAGTTTATCGGGACGGACGGCGTGGCGCTGGTGCTCGGCGATAATATTTTCTATGGACAGAGTTTTTCCAAGGTGCTCAGGGAAGTGGCGGCCAGGGAGAGCGGCGCTACGATCTTTGGCTACTATGTGAGAGATCCGAGAGAGTACGGTGTGGTGGAGTTTGATGAAAACGGCATGGCGCTCTCCATCGAGGAGAAACCGGAGAACCCGAAGAGTAACTATGCGGTGCCGGGTCTGTACTTCTATGATAACGATGTGGTGGAGATTGCGGCAAATGTGAAGCCCTCCGCCAGAGGGGAAATTGAGATTACCAGCATCAACAATGAATATCTGAGAAGAGGAACGCTTCGCGTGGAGACGCTGGGGAGAGGCTTCGCGTGGCTGGATACGGGAAGCCATGATATGCTGTTGGACGCGGCGGATTTCGTTGCCGCTTTCCAGAAGAGACAGGGACTGTATATTTCCTGTATTGAGGAGATCGCTTACAAGAGAGGCTTTATTACAAAAGAGCAGCTTCTTAAGCTGGCAGAGCCGCTTATGAAGACTGCCTATGGACAGTATATGGTAGAGGTTGCAAATGGACTCTAAAAGGATGAGACGGGCGATGATCTTTATGATCGTCGTATTTGTGGCGGCTTTTGTGGTAATTGTCGTCGCAAACTGGGACATGGTGAAGCATAAGCTGGGCTTTGCCGCGCAGGAGCCGGTGCAGGAGGAAGCGCCGGCGGAAGATGAGGAGACAGAAACGGAGAGTGGACAGATAGGAGGGGATCTGTCTGCTTTTCTGAGGGATGAGACCTTTTTTGATCCGGAAGTGAAGTTTAAAAGTATCGAGTCCTACGCCGGCAGAAACGTATCCCTCATGATGAGCTCCGTGGCGAAGGATCTGCGGATTATGATCGTGGACAGCGTTGGCCGCCTTGTGACGGGGACGGAGTTCACCGTGACGATTCAGAATCTGGGTGAGTATACGGATACGGACAGGGACGGTGTTATTTACGTGGACGGGCTGCGCTCCGGGGAGTACAGTGTGTCCCTCAACGAACAGGACGGTTTTCGCGTACCGAATACAATCACAACGATACAGGTGAGGCAGGATATTGAGTACCGCGTGCTTGACAACATCGAGTATTTGATGCTGACCGAGGATGACATTGATCCCGAGAAGGAGGATAAAGCGGTTAACGGCGCGGAGGAGGACGCGGACGGCACGGAAAACAGGGAGCTGCAGTTTGATAATGGCAGCGCGAAGCTGGGCATTGACGTGTCCAAATGGAATCAGGAAATTGACTGGGAGGCAGTGAAGGATGCGGGCGTCGAGTTTGCCATCATCCGATGCGGCTACCGGGGCGCTTCCACGGGGGCGCTTGTCATTGATCCCAGATATGAGGAAAATATCAGGGGCGCCATCGACGCGGGCATCCCTGTGGGCGTTTACTTCTTCACCCAGGCGTTAGACGAGGTGGAGGCTGTGGAGGAGGCTTCCATGGTGATTCGCCTGATTGAGGACTATGATGTGGATTATCCGGTCTTCCTCGATAGTGAGAGCACCGGTGGCGGCGGACGTGCCGACGGCCTTGACAGCGATGAGCGCACCAGGGCGCACAGGGCGTTTCTGCAGACGATAGAGGCGGCAGGGTACGAGACGGGCGTCTATGCCTCCCGTAACTGGCTGAACGACAAGATAGATATGACAAAGCTGTCAGATTATAGGGTGTGGCTTGCGGAGTACGCGGATGTGCCTACCTACGACCAGTATTATCATATGTGGCAGTACACTTCCAAGGGAACGGTGGACGGCATTTCCACCAACGTGGATTTGAATCTGTGTTACATGAATATTGATACCTCGATCAATCATTCTAAAAATGCGGCGGGGTATTCAGGCGTGGTGAACGGAGACAGCGGAAACGTACCAAGATGACGTGGAAGAATGTTTTTTGAGGAGCGGAGAAGATATGGGAAAGATAACAGTAGAGAAATGCGAAATTGAGGGACTTAAGGTGATCACTCCGGCGGTGTTCGGAGATAACAGAGGTTATTTTATGGAAACTTACCATTATGAGGACTACAAGGCGGCGGGGATCGACCAGGTCTTTGTGCAGGATAACCAGTCCTCCTCCACAAAGGGCGTGCTCCGGGGGCTGCATTTCCAGATTCGGTATCCGCAGGACAAACTGGTGCGGGTGCTTGCAGGCGAGGTTTTTGACGTGGCGGTGGATTTGCGGGCCGGCTCCGCAACCTATGGAAAATGGTACGGCGTGAAACTCTCCGCGGAGAACAAGAAGCAGTTTTTTATCCCGAAAAATTTTGCCCACGGTTTCCTTGTGCTGTCAGATTATGCGGAGTTTGCCTACAAGTGCTCGGATTTCTATCATCCGAACGATGAGGGCGGCATTCTCTGGAGTGATCCTGAAATCGGAATTGACTGGCCGATCCCGGAGGGAATGGAACTTGTCATGTCAGATAAGGATATAAAGTGGGAGGGACTTTCCGCGTTTACAGGGAGGTACCGTTGATGGCGACCCGAAAGAGCAACCGTTCAAAGTCCGCAGCAATAGCAATATTCTGGGGGCTTGGTCTGCTTTTGGCGCTTGTGCTCATTCTGCATCACAACCCGTTAGCGGATCAGGTGACGGAGCGGATGAAGAAAGTCAGCGGCTGTGTGTTGATTGCCTTCACCTGTATTATATTTTCGATCTATTATGAGAGGATCGTGACGATCCCTGTGGAACTTTTCCAGAGCAGGATGTTGATCTGGAAGCTTGCAAAAAACGATTTTAAAAAGCGTTATGCAGGCTCTTATCTGGGAATTGTATGGGCACTTGCCCAGCCCGTTGTGACCGTGCTCATGTACTGGATTGTGTTTGACAAGGTGTTTGATGCGAGGGTGCAGTTTGTCGCGGCGGACGGTGCAGAGCCGCCCTATGTGCTGTATCTGATGGCAGGGCTGGTGCCATGGTTTTATTTTTCCGAGGCGATCTCACAGGGGACGATGGCGCTAGTAGAGTACACCTACCTGGTGAAGAAGGTGGTGTTTAACATCAGTATCCTGCCGATTATTAAGGTGATTGCGGCTACCTTCATCCATGTGTTTTTTGTGGGGATTTTAATGATTGTGGCGGTGTGTTATGGGTACACGCCCACGATTTACACGATACAGATTCTCTACTATAGTCTCTGCCTGTTTCTCTTTGTTTTGGCACTGAGTTATCTGACCAGCGCGCTGGTGGTTTTTATCAGAGATTTACAGCAGGTAATCAGTATTGCGCTGCAGATTGGCATGTGGGCGACCCCCATCATGTGGAATATTAAGATGCTGCCGAATGATAATATGAAGACGCTCTTTAAGCTGAATCCGCTTGTCTACATTGTAAACGGCTACCGCAGCGCGATTTTTGAGGAGGTGTGGTTCTGGGAACACTTCTACTCCTCCACCTATTTCTGGATTTTTACAATCAGCATGTTCTGTATCGGGACGCTGGTTTTCAGAAGGCTGCGATCACACTTTGCGGATGTACTATGAGCCGATCGAGCAAGCTCGATCACGAGGACTGCTGCGCAGCCTCGGTGTGACTGCGGAGCGACAGCCTGCGAGCGAGATGGAGCGAAGCGGAATCGAGCTGCGGGCAATGCTCATTATATAATATCGTATAAGGAAACAATCATGGATAATATCGCTATTAAGGTCACGGATCTGGAAAAAGTATATAAGCTCTACGATAAGCCTGCCGACCGCCTGAAGGAGGCGCTGCGGATTGGCCGCGGGAAACACCACACGGAACACCGTGCCCTGAAAGGGGTCAATATGACCATCAGACAGGGGGAATGCGTGGGGATTATAGGCACGAACGGTTCGGGCAAATCTACGATTCTAAAAATAATAACAGGTGTTTTATCCCCTACCGCCGGCGAGGTGGAGGTCAACGGGCGCATTTCGGCGCTGTTAGAACTTGGCGCGGGATTTAACATGGAGTACAACGGCATTGAAAATATCTATCTGAATGGGACGATGATCGGCTTTTCCAAGAAGGAAATCGACCAGAAAATGGATGAGATACTGGCTTTTGCAGACATAGGAGACTATGTGTACCAGCCGGCAAAAACCTATTCCAGCGGCATGTTTGTGCGGCTGGCTTTCGCTGTGGCGATCAATATTGACCCGGAAATCCTGATTGTGGACGAGGCCTTGTCCGTGGGAGATGTTTTTTTTCAGGCAAAGTGTTATCACAAATTTGAGGAATTTAAGGAGATGGGCAAGACCATTGTCTTCGTCAGCCATGACCTGAGCAGTATCAGCAAGTACTGCGACCGGGTGGTGCTCTTAAATCAGGGCGTCAAGCTGGGAGAGGGAAATGCCAAGCAGATGATAGACACCTACAAGCAGGTGCTGGTGGGGCAATATGTCGCGCCCGAGTCGGAGGGAGAACGTCTTGTGGACGACGAACAGCTTCGGGAAATGGCTGCAAAGGGCGTGGACGGCAGTAAACTCGACGCGGGAAAAGCGGAAAATCCGGAGCTTTTGGAATACGGTTCTAAAAAGGCGCAGATTACGGAATACTATATTACGGACGAGAAGGGGACGAGAACTTCCACAATTTTGAAGGGGAGCGCATTCACCATCCACATGCAGGTGGAGATGGCGGAAAAGATCAATGCGCCTATCTTTGCCTTTACTATTAAAAATGTGCGCGGCACGGAGATTACGGGCACAAACACCATGATTGAGAAGGCGTTTTTAGAGTCTGTGGAGGCAGGGGAGAAAAAGGAGATTACCTTTACCCAGAACATGAATCTGCAGGGGGGAGATTACCTGCTTTCGCTGGGAGTTACCGGCTATGAGGGAGATGATTTCACAGTGTATCACAGACTGTACGATGTGCTGAATGTGACGGTTATCTCCGATAAGGACACGGTCGGGTTTTATGACATGAACTCGCATGTTACAGTGAAATGACGGATGTTACTTAATAGAGGGAAGGAATACAGGCATGTCGGAAGACAAAATAGAAGAGATCGGGAAAATAAAACTGGATTTAACTCACTATCCGGGAGAGGATTTCTACTGTGACGGCGACGTGGAGGACGAGATTTTAGAGATCGCGAAAAACTATGCCTCGGTGGAATATCCGCGTATCATAGAGGAGAGGAAGAGCTGGGAAATTTTATACCACCTTTCTCCCCTGCGGGAGAACATTGTGGAGTGGCTGCCCATCAACCGATCCATGAAAGTGCTGGAGGTGGGCTCGGGCTGCGGCGCGATCACGGGAGCGCTCTTAAAACGGGCGGGGGAAGTGACCTGTGTGGAGCTTTCCAAAAAGCGCAGCATGATCAACGCGTATCGTCATATGGAGGCGGACAATGTGACGATCCATGTGGGCAATTTTCAGGATGTGGAGCCGGATCTTCCCAAGGATTATGATTATATCTGTCTGATCGGTGTTTTTGAGTATGCGCAGGCATATATCGGTTCTGAGACGCCCTACGATGATTTTTTGCGCATCATCAAAAAACATCTGAAATCCGGCGGGCATATCGCGATTGCCATCGAGAATAAGTTTGGATTAAAGTATTGGGCTGGCTGCAGGGAAGACCACCTGGGCACTTATTTTTCCGGAATTGAGGACTATCCGGAGGGGGGAGTGGTTCGTACTTTTACGAGAGAGGGACTACTGTCCACTGCAAAGCGCTGTGGGTTCAGGGAGATGCAGATGTACTATCCCTATCCGGACTATAAGTTCATGACGAGCATTTATTCTGACAGAAGACTTCCCCGGCGGGGGGAATTGTCGAATAACATGCGTAATTTTGATCGTGACCGCATACAGTTGTTTGATGAAAAACGGGTCTTTGATACCATTTTGAAGGAGGGACAGTTCCCTCTCTTTTCCAATTCTTATATGCTGCTTCTGGGCCCCTCTCTGTCCGAGGAGTATGTGCGGTATTCCAACGACAGGAAAGAAGAATTTCAGATCAAAACCCTGCAGAGAGGGACAGGATTCGGAAAAATAATAGAAAAGCACCCGTTATGTGAAGCGGCGAAAACCCACATAGAATCTACGGCCCAGGCCTATGAGAAGCTGGCCGGACGCTACCATGGAAGCCAGCTTGCCGTCAATGAGAGTAAGCTGGAAAAGGCGGCGGACGGCACACCTTATATCACGATTAAATATTTGGAAGGAAAGACGCTGGAGGAAATTCTTGACGAGCGGCTTGAAAAAAATGACCTTGAAGGTTTTCACAAACTCTTCGATGAGTATCTGCAAAGAATTTCATGGGGAGAGGAAATAGAGGTTGCAGATTACGATCTGATTTTCGGGAATGTGTTGATTCCACAAGGAAGTAACGACCGTAATGAAAAGAGCGGTAAAAGTAGAACAAATGATATCAACAGTTATTTAAACGAGGAAATCTGGCATGTGATTGACTGCGAATGGACTTTTGACAGAGCCATTGAGACGAGGGAGATTGCTTTCCGCGCAGTCTACTGTTATCTCCTGGAAGACGAAAAAAGGAATACATTAAATCCTGATTTGATATTTTCCAAGCTGGAAATCGGCCCGGCGGAGGCGGAGCAGTACCGCAGGGAAGAGATGAAATTTCAGAAGTATGTGACGGGGAAACGACTTTCCATGGCGGAGATCAGGGAGGCTATCGGACAGCCGGTCTACACGCTGGCAGATTTTTGCGAGGGGTTAAGAAATAAAGCGGCGGATGACCGCATACAGATCTATGAGGATACCGGGAAAGGATTTCAGGAAGAGCAGTCCTTTTTCCCGGAGGAGGACGGGGAGCAGCTTCGGCGTGACGGCGAGGGATTGGTGGAGCTTTCCGTTCCGATTCCGAAAGGGCGCAGCGCCGTGCGGATTGATCCGGGCAGCCATGCCTGTGTGATCTATATTAAGAGAATCAGTTGGAACGGAGAGGAAATTTCTTTAAAGGGAAAGCAAATTGAGATGAATGGTTTTCGGATCGGCGAGGATGTCTATGCGTTTCCGACGCAAGATCCGAACATTACCCTGTCCCTCTGGGGACTGGCCGCCGGAGAGGAGAATCATCTGGAGGCGGTTATGGAGGTGACAAGAATGTCTTTAGAGAGCGTAAAGCATTTGCAGAAAAGAGGGTTGTTTAGCTGATGAGTGTACAGGGAAACCGCCGCGATTGGGCTGACTATTACATGGCGGCTTATGAGGAGGAGCGAAAAAAGAATACGCAGATGGCCGGACGCATTGCGGATGCGGAGAGACGGCAGGCGGATCTTTCTGATAATCTGAACCGGATCTGCGCCAATCCGCTTTACCGTATGGCGTCCAGGGCGACTGCTCCCGCCAGGAGAATGGTTCGCCGGGTGCGAGGCAGCGCAGAGCCGGATGAGAGAGTGTCCCGGGTCGTGGCGCCGCAGGAGAGACTGCTCGCTTACAAGAGGACACTGGAAGAACAGTCGAATCCTTACCGGCAGTGGATTGTCTCCTGTGAGGATGCGGATGTATCAAATAAAAAGATGGGTGTTATTATTAGCGCAGAGCCCATTTCCATACAGGGATTTCGGGAGATTGCGGTGCCCGATACGGACATTCATATTCTGACTTACGGCGAGGGATTGCTGGCGCCTTTCGTTTTTTCTGCGGTGAGAGACTATTTTGCGAAAAACAGTGGCTGCCTCCTTGCCTATGCGGATGAGGATTTTTATCGGGAGGATCTGTCGAACAGGATGGAGCCCTGGTTTAAACCGGATTATTCGCCCGATACGCTGCTTGCGTTTCAGTATTGGGGGCATTTTCTGGCGGTCAGGGGCAGTGTGCTTGACAGCATGAATTACCGGATGGTGAGTATGAAGGATCCGGATGTGGGCTTTTATGAGTTATGCCTGCGGCTGGAGGAGAAGATTGCGGAACTGACCGGAGGAGAATTCAGAAAAAGACAGGCCGCGATCGGACACATAGAGGAAATACTATTTCACAATAAAAGCGCCAAACCGGCGGAGGAGCTTCGACGCGATCTTGCCGGAGGAAAATGGCTGATAGGAGCTTCCGAAAAGTATGTGACGCTGAAACAGGATACCTTGATGCGGCGGGGAATACAGGGACAGCTTCTTCAGGGGGCGGATCCGGATATCTATCATCTGCTCTATGACACATCCGTATCCGGCAGGGAGCGCTGTACACGCTCCGGCAGTGAGAATACGGCGATTGCACCGCATCGTGTGGTGTCGGTGATTATTCTCTCGAAGGATCACCCCGAGGTGCTTGGTAAATGTCTGCGTTCCTTCAAGACAAAAACACAGTACCGCTACTATGAGTGGATTGTGGTGGACAACGGGAGCAGTGAGGAGAACCGGGAGAAAATGGAGGCCTTGCAGAAGACCTTTGGTTTTACTTATATTTATGAGCCGATGCCCTTTAATTTCTCGAAAATGTGCAATCTGGGCGAGAAGAAGGCGAAAGGCGACCTGATCCTTCTGATGAACGATGATATCGAGATCATTGAAGAAAGCTGGCTTGGCCGCATGGCGGGACAGGCCCTTTTGCCCCATGTGGGTGCAGTGGGCGCGAAGCTGTGGTATGCGGGGACGGAGAATATTCAGCATGCGGGCATTACGAATTTAAAGATTGGCCCCTCCCACAAGCTTGTCGCTTTTCCCGACGAGGAGGATTACTATTTTGGCAGGAACCGCGTCACCTATAATGTGGCGGGAGTGACGGGCGCCTGTCTGATGGTGGCCAGAAAAAAGTACGAGGAGGCCGGCGGGTTGGATGAGACGCTGCCGGTGGCTTATAACGACGTAGATTTCTGTTTCCGGCTTTTGGAGGCAGGCTATGTCAATGTGCAGAGAAACGATGCGATTCTCTGGCATCATGAGTCCTTAAGCAGGGGGCTTGACGAGGAGAGCGGGGAAAAGTGGGAGAGGCTGCTCTCCGAGAAGGAAGCGCTCTATGAGAGACATCCGGCATTTTTTGGGAAAGATCCCTTTTATCATAAAAATTTGATTGACAATGCGTCAAATTATGTCTGTAATTATAAATTTTCCTATGAGGATCACCTCTGTACGCAGGAGGCAAGGTTTGTGGCAAAATCCAATCTGCGCAGGCTTACGCGGAAAGCAGGGCGGGGAAGCCTGCGCCTGACGGTGGATCTGGCGAAACAGCAGCATAAGATACTGAGGGAAGAGCCGGATATCATCTGGATTATGGGATGGAGTTATCTGCCCGGGGCGGACAACGCGGCTTTTGAACGGAAGGTTATTTTACAGCGGACGGACGGTGCGGGTTATCTGGCAGTTCCCGCAGACTGGCACCGGACGGACGTGGAAGCGATTCTGCCGGAGGAAAAAAATATCGGACTCGCCGGGTTCGTCCTGCGGGTGCGGCGGGAGGATCTGTCACCGGGAGAGTACCGGGTCGGCATGCTCGCTACCGGAGAGATTTCCGGTGAGACGGAATCGAAATTGACTTTTGTGGATTGGTCTGAGCACAGAATCACGATAGAGCAGAAGAAGACAGAGGGCTCCGACACGGAGAAATAGAGAGGAACCGTTTGATATGGAACGAGGGAATATGACTGAGGCGGAGGCGCTTCGCTTCTACAAGGAAGCCTATAAGAGGGAAAAACGCCGTGGCCGTACGCTGGAGTTAAAACTGGCGGAGGCGGAGAAAAGCAGGGAGGAGACGCAGGGGAAGCTCGACAAAATCAAGGGCAGTCTTCTGTGGCGGGCATCTAAGCCGCTGCGCATGCTGTTCCATAAGATTACGCGGGTGAAGGAACGGCTGGGGCATTACGGCAGCCTTAAGGGAATTGCGCGCAAAATCAATGCAAAAATGATCGAACGGCAGGCGAGAGCGCAGCACGGAACGGCAAGTTTTCCGGAGATTGAGGAGGCGGCAAGGCAGCGGCTGTATAAGTTTGACAGGGAAGTGAAGTTCAGTATTCTCATGCCACTCTACAATACGCCGGAAAAGTTTTTGCGGCAGGCGATTGAATCCGTGATTGACCAGACATACGAGGGCTGGGAACTGTGCATGGCGGACGGGTCGGATGAAGAACACGCCTATGTGGAGCAGATATGCCGGGAGTATATGGACAGGGATAAGCAGTATCTGCGTCCCAGAAGCAGTCTCTACTGCCGGATCCTCTACAAGAAACTTCCCAAAAACGAAGGGATATCGGGCAATACGAATGCCTGCCTTTCCATGGCTTCGGGGAATTATATCGCCCTGTTTGACCATGACGACGTGCTTCATCCCAGCGTCCTCTATGAATATATGAAAGTGATCTGCGAAAAGGGCGCGGATTATATCTACTGTGACGAGGCGACCTTCAAGGGAAGCGGCACCATAGACGACATGATTACCCTTCATTTTAAGCCGGATTATGCGCCGGATAACCTGCGGGCAAACAATTATATCTGCCATTTCAGCGCTTTTGCCAGAAAACTTCTGGACGGCACGGAGCTTTTCCGCTCGGAGTTTGACGGAAGCCAGGATCACGATATGATTCTGAGGCTTACCTCCCGGGCGAAGTGTGTGGTGCATGTGCCCAAGCTCCTCTATTATTGGAGATCCCATGAGGGAAGCGTGGCGTCCGACATCAACGCGAAAAGCTATGCCATCGAGGCGGCGAAGGGGGCTGTGGCGGCCCATCTGACATCGCAGGGCTTTAGGAACTTTGAGATAACGTCAACCAAGGCGTTTGAGACCATTTTTCAGATCAAATATGAGATTTTGGGAAATCCCAAGGTGTCCATCGTGATTCCGAACAAGGATCACGCAAAGGACTTGTCGCGCTGTATCTCCTCCATTCTTGAGCGCAGCACTTACGATAACTATGAAATCATCGTGATTGAGAACAACAGCTCCGAGGAGGAGACGTTTGCCTGCTATAAGAAGCTGCGGGAGAATCCCGCTATCCGGGTGATGACTTACAAGGGAGATTTCAACTATTCCAGAATCAACAATCTCGGCGTCAAGCAGGCAAAGGGCGAGTATGTGCTCCTTTTGAACAATGATACCGCGGTGATTACGCCGGATTGGATCGAGGAGCTTCTGATGTATGCACAGCGTGGCGATGTGGGTGCTGTGGGCGCGAAACTCTATTATGAGGACAGGACGATACAGCATGCGGGCGTGGTACTTGGCATGGGGATGCACGGGACGGCGGGACACAGCCATTATCTTGTGGACAGCCGGAACCTCGGCTATATGGGGCGTCTTTGTTACGCGCAGAATGTGATGGCGGTGACAGGAGCCTGCCTGATGATGAGAAAGTCATTGTATGAGGAACTGGGCGGGCTGGATGAGAAGTTTGCCGTGGCGTTAAACGATGTGGATCTGTGCATCCGTGCGTGGAAGTCGGGGCGCGTGAACGTGTTCACGCCCTTTGCGGAGCTCTATCATTACGAATCCGCTTCCCGCGGAACGGATCTGGCGGGGAAAAACGCCGAGCGTTACGAGAAGGAGTCGGCGATGTTCAGGGAGCGGTGGAAGGAACTTCTGGCGCAGGGAGATCCCTATTACAATCCGAATTTTGCGCTGGATCGGAGCGATTTTGCACTCAAGGTATGAGGGATATAATATATTTGCGGCAGGATTCGATGTGTGGTAGAATGAAAAGGATCACAGAATATGGGAAATAATAAATAACAAATGTTATAATTATAATAAGGAGGGCTTGAAAATGGGTTACAAAGAGCAGTTTGAGTTTTGGCTGGAGGATTCTTACTTTGACGATGCGACAAAGCAGGAACTTTTGGCGATCAGGAATGACGAGAAGGAGATGGAGGATCGTTTCTATAAGGATCTTGCATTTGGTACGGGCGGCCTTCGCGGCGTGATCGGCGCGGGCACCAACCGTATGAATATCTACACGGTGCGTAAGGCGACGCAGGGTCTTTCCAATTACATAAAGAAACAGGGCGGCGAGAAGAAGGGCGTGGCGATCGCCTATGATTCCAGAAGAATGTCTCCGGAGTTCGCGGATGAGGCGGCTCTGTGCCTTGCGGCAAACGGGATCAAGGCCTATGTGTTCGACGCGCTTCGCCCCACGCCTGAGTTATCCTTTGCGCTCCGTACCCTCGGCTGTATTTCCGGTATTGTGATCACGGCAAGCCACAATCCGCCGGAGTATAACGGTTACAAGTGCTACTGGGAGGACGGCGCACAGGTGACGGCTCCCAGGGATAAAGAGATCATCACGGAAGTAAACAATGTGACCGACTACCATACCGTGAAGACCATGGACAAGGAGGAGGCAAAGAAGGCGGGTCTCTATGAGGTCATCGGTAAGGAGATCGACGATAAGTACATGGAGGAGCTGAAAAAGCAGATCATCCATCCCGACGTGATCAAGGAGATGGCGGAGGACATGAAGATTGTGTACTCGCCCTTTAACGGTACGGGCAATGTGCCTGTGAGACGTATCCTGTCTGAGCTGGGTTTTAAGAACGTGTATGTGGTGCCGGAACAGGAGATGCCCGACCCCAACTTTACCACGCTGGAATATCCTAACCCGGAGGATCCCAAAGCATTTACCCTGGCGCTTAAGCTGGCGAAGGAGAAAAATGCCGACATCGTGCTGGCGACTGACCCCGATGCCGACAGGCTCGGCATCTATGCGCTGGATACCAAGACCGGCGAGTACGTGCCTTTTACGGGGAATATGTCGGGCATGCTGATTGCGGAATATATTCTGAGAGAGCGGACGGCTACGGGCAAGATGCCTGAGAATCCCGCCCTTGTGACCACCATCGTCACCACCAATATGGCGCGGGCGATCGCGGAAGACTATAAGGTGAGATTTATCGAAGTCCTGACAGGTTTTAAGTATATCGGTGAGCAGATCAAGTTCTTTGAGCAGAGCGGCTCTAACAACTATGTATTTGGTCTGGAGGAGAGTTATGGCTGCCTTGCCGGAACTCATGCGAGAGACAAGGACGCCATTGTGGCGGTGATGTGTCTGTGTGAGATGGCGGCATGGTGCAAGAAGAATGGCAGAACCGTATGGGATCAGATGATCAACCTCTATGAGAAGTACGGTTACTTCAAGGAGAGCCAGTACTCCATCACCATGAAGGGCATCGACGGGGCGAAGGAAATTGAGGAGTTGATGAATAAACTTCGCAAGAATCCGCCTAAGAGCTTCGGTGATCTGAAGGTGAAAGAACTCAGGGATTATGACACGGGTAAGACCCTGAATCTGGAGACGGGTGCAACAGGAGAGACGGGACTTCCGCAGTCGAACGTTCTCTATTTTGATCTGACAAACGATTCCTGGTGCTGTGCAAGACCTTCCGGCACGGAACCCAAGATCAAGTTCTACATGGGCGTAAAGGGTACGAGCCTTGAGGACGCGCAGGAAAGACTGGATCAGTTGACAAAGGAGCTTAAGTGCGTAATCGAATCCTGAATTCTGACAATATAAGAAAAACCATAAATTATCTGAAAAAGAATGGGCTTGCAGGAACTTTTTATGCGGCGGCGGAGCGTGTGCAGGAGGAGAGGGCGGCGGATTACCAATACCTTCCTCCTGATGCGAAGGAGTTGGAAAGGCAGAGGCAAAAGTCGCAGGATTATCCGTGGCTGTTCAGTATTGTGACGCCGGCCTATGAGACGAGGGAGGAACATCTGCGCGAGATGATCGCCTCCGTACAGGCTCAGAGCTATCCAAACTGGGAGCTGGTTATCGTTGACGCGGGGGAAAGCGACAGGGTGGAGCGCACGGTGCGGCAGATCATTCTGGATACAGGCGATCTGCGGATCAAATACAGCCGGCTTTCTGAGAACAGGGGAATTGCCGGGAATACGAATGCGGGAATCGCTCTGGCAAAGGGGGATTATATCGCCCTCCTGGATCACGATGATTTTATAACACATGATGCGTTATATGAGATGGCGTGGTCAGTGCAGCAAAGCAGGCAGGAGAATCTCCTGCCTGCGCTTTTGTATTCTGATGAGGATAAGTATGACGAAGAGGCGGGAATCTTTGTATTTCCGCACATCAAGAAAGAGTTTAACCTGGATTTAATTTTATCCAATAACTATATCTGCCACTTTTTAGCGGTGGAAGCGGGACTGATGAAGTCACTGCTTTTGCGGGGGGAATACGATGGCGCGCAGGATTATGATCTGGTACTCCGGGTGATGGATGCTCTCTGGCCCTGCGATGCCCTTCTTCCGGAGGCGGCGCGTATCCGCCATATTCCGAAAGTGCTCTATCACTGGCGTTCCCACCGGGACTCCACGGCACTAAATACCGGAAGTAAACGTTACGCTTATGAGGCGGGACGACGGGCACTTGCCGATTTTTGCGCGAAGCGCGGGTTTCGGGCGCAGGTGGAGCACAGCCTGCATCTGGGATTTTATAACGTGTGTTACGAACCGGATATCCTGTCTGTGCGCAGAGATGTGGGCGCAGTGGGGGGAAGGCTTTTAGACAGGCATGGGCGTGTTTTTGCCGGTGCTTACGACGAGAGCGGGAACTGTCTCTTTGAGGGCCTGCCCGCACGCTATACCGGGGGAAGCACCCACCGGGCGGTGCTGACACAGGACTGCGCGGCGGTGGATATTCGCTTTTTACGCCTTCGGGAGGAACTTTGGCCGCTCTTTGTCCAGATCACGGGGATGCCGTACCGGGAGAGAAGTGTCTATATAAAAGCAGGCAGGGAGAAGAGAGAAATCCGCATTGCGGATGTGGAGAGTCTGGCATGCGACGAGGCGGGGTACCGGAAGCTTGGCATGGCGCTGGGACTGGCGGTGCGAAGCGCCGGATATCTGGTGGTGTGGGATCCGTCCCTGAGCTGTGAGGTGGTAAAACGGAGGCGGTCATGAGCGAAATCAGATCTACGGTGGTGATCCCGAACTACAACGGCATGCAGTATATTGAGAATTGTCTGGCTTCTCTGCGGGAGGAGCCTGCCGGGGTGATTGTGGTGGACAATGGCTCTACGGATGGAAGCCGCGAACTTGTGCAGGAAAAGTTTCCCACAGTCCATCTGATTGTGCTTGATAAAAATTACGGTTTCTGCAAAGCGGTGAACCGGGGCATGGAAGCCAGTAAAACAACGTATATCATATTATTAAATAACGATACGGTGGTAGAACCCGGTTTCGTGCGGGCGCTGGAGGCAGCCATGGACGATGATAAGCGCGCCTTCTCCGGAGCGGCGCAGATGGTGAGCATGGGCCGTCCGGAGGTGATCGACGACGCGGGGGACTATTACTGTGCGCTTGGGTGGGCCTTTGCGGCGGGGAAGGACAGGCCGAGGGAAAATTACGGCGTTCCCGGAGAAATTTTTTCCGCCTGCGGCGGCGCCTGTATTTACCGCAGACGGGTTCTGGAGCGGATCGGTATGCTGGATGAGAATCATTTTGCTTATCTGGAGGATGTGGATCTGGGGTATCGGGCGCGGATCTACGGCTACCGAAATCTCTATGTGCCGGACGCGGTGGTGCGGCATGCGGGAAGCGCTTCCTCCGGCTCCCGCTACAACGCTTTCAAGGCGGAGCAGACGGCGAGAAACAGTGTGTATCTTGCCTATAAGAACATGCCGCCTGCGCAGCTTCTTTTGAATTTCCCCTTTCTTCTGGCGGGTTTTCTTGTCAAACAGCTTTTTTTCCTGAAAAAAGGGCTGGGCGGAAACTGGTGGAAAGGGACGGTAAAAGGGTTTCGGCTTTGCTGTTCTCCTGAGGGGAGAGAACGGCGGGTGCGTTTCAGCGGAAAGCGGCTGTCGGCTTATGTCAGGATACAGTGGGAGCTGTGGCGCAATATGTGGTATCGCTTCCGATTATAGATACCAGAAATTGTATGATTAGTAATATATGGTTGTTTTTTTTGCTCAAATAATGTAAAATATACTAATCAAAATGAAAATCAAGCGAATTTGCGAGTCAAGAATTGAGCACAGATATAAATGATCAAAGACAACCAGAAATATTTTAACAGGCTGCACATTGTGCTGGATGCCATCATCATTGCGGTGTCCTATATGTTGGCTTGGTATTTGAAGTTTGCCAGTCCTTTCTCAGACATCGACCCCAATGTTGTCGGTGCTTATTCCATGCGCACTTATTTTGAGATGCTCTATCTGATCGTGCCGGGGTATCTCGTCCTGTATTATGCTTTTAATTTGTATACGCCAAAGCGCGCCACTGTCCACCGCTATGAAATTCTCAATATTTTCCAGGCGAACACGGTAGGAATGGTATTGATGATGGCCGGCTGGTACATGATCGCGCAGATTCATTTCTCCCGTACCATGATGGCGATGTTCTATGGGATCAATATTTGTCTGACCACGCTGGGACGTTCACTGATCCGCACGCTTCTGCAGTATTTCCGCGAAAAAGGCTACAATCTGAAATATATTCTGCTGGTGGGGTATTCCCGCGCGGCGGAGGAGTATATCAAGCGTATCAACTTGAATCCCCAGTGGGGCTATGTAGTGCGCGGCATTCTGGATGATCACGTGCCTGCCGGCACGCTCTACAAGGGCGTCAAGGTGCTCGGCACGATCGAAAATCTTCTTTATATTCTTCCAGAAAACAAACTGGACGAGATTGCGATTACCTTATCTTTGCAGGATTACGACAATCTGGAACATATTGTGGATCTCTGCGAAAAATCCGGTGTGCATACCAAGTTTATACCGGACTACAACAGCCTGTTCCCGAGCCGTCCCTACACGGAGGATCTGATGGGACTGCCGGTGATCAATATCCGTCATGTGCCGCTCACCAATACCCTGAACTGGTGGATGAAGCGTCTGGTGGATATCGTGGTGTCGCTTGTGGGTGTGGTGGTAGCTTCGCCCATTATGCTGATTGCGGCTATCGCCGTGGGATGTACCTCCCGGGGGCCGGTTATTTTCAAACAGGAGCGCATCGGTCTCCACAACAGGCCATTCCGGATGTATAAGTTCCGCACCATGAAGGTGCAGATGCCTTCCGCCGAGGAGAAGGGCTGGACGACGAAGGATGACCCCAGAGTCACAAAGGTGGGAAAATTTTTAAGGAAGACAAGCATAGACGAGCTTCCCCAACTCTTCAATATCTTAAAGGGTGATATGAGCGTGGTGGGGCCGAGGCCCGAGCGGCCTCAGTTTGTGGAGCAGTTCAAGGAGGAAATTCCCCGCTATATGGTGAAGCACCAGGTCAGGCCGGGACTTACGGGCTGGGCGCAGATCAACGGTTACCGGGGAGATACTTCTATTAAAAAGCGGATTGAGTTCGATATATTTTATATAGAAAACTGGACGATGTCTTTTGACATTAAAATTATGTTTCTCACAATTTTTAAAGGATTTATCAATAAAAATGCCTATTAGAAGGGATACTAAAATCTTAAGAATTATGAAAGACTTTCGGAAGAAACAGGATTTATATTGCAATTATATCAAGATGTAGTATAATCTTATAAGAGCGGCCACAAAAGCTTGCTTTATTAGACATAATGTGACAAAATGAAAGACAAAGTTTGAAAGATCAGGGAGTACAGAGTATGGCTAAGAGATATTCGGATGAATACGATGAGGACGAGGTAAGGCCCAGAAAAAAATCTTCAGGAAAGGGCGGCAGCTCCTCCAGGAAGAAGAGTTCAGGTAAGAAAAAATCAAGCAGGAGAGCGCAGGCTAAGAAACAGCGCAGGCGCATCATCCTCTTTGTAGCGGAGATTATGGTTCTGATGATTGCGGCGGTGGTGCTTTATGGGACTCTCGCTGCCACGAAAACCGGGAAAACGGTGATCGAGGAGGACGATATCATCATCAACCCGACTGTGCAGGAGGCGCAGGAGACGACGATGAAGGGATATCGAAACATCGCGTTGTTCGGTGTGGATTCCACAACGGGCGCGCTGACGAAGAACACGCGAAGCGATACGATCATGATCGCCTCCATCAATCAGGATACGGGAGAGTGCAAACTGGTTTCCGTTTACCGTGATACTTATTTGAACCTGAGCAACGATTCTTACAATAAATGTAATGCGGCCTATGCAAAGGGCGGCCCCGAACAGGCGATCAACATGTTAAATATGAATCTGGATATGAATATCACAGACTTTGTTACCGTAGGATTTGCAGGGCTGACCGATTCCATTGACGCGCTGGGCGGCGTCATGATCGATGTGGATGATTCGGAGATCAGCCATTTGAATAACTATCAGCTTTGTATTGCGGAGGATTTGAAGAGATCCTATACACCGGTGAAGGAAACCGGCTATCAGTTGCTGGACGGTTTGCAGGCCACAGGTTACTGCCGGATTCGTTACACGGCGGGAGACGATTTCAAGCGTGCCGAGAGACAAAGGGAAGTGCTTCTGGCGGTGGCCGATCAGGCAAAGAAGGCGAATCTGACTACGCTGACGGAGACAGCGAACAATGTGTTTGACGAGGTATACACCTCCCTTGACCTGTCGGAGATTGTAGATATGCTTGGCAACGTAGGGAACTATTACATTTCGGAGCATTCCGGATTCCCGCAGGAGGATATGAGGGCGACAGGCACGATCGGTTCGAAAGGTTCCTGTGTCGTTCCTCTGAGTCTGGAAGATAATGTCAAGTGGCTGCATCAGTTCCTGTTTGACGATAACGACTATGAGCCGTCCTCGACCGTGAAGGAGTGCAGCGAGAAAATTTACGAGGAAACAAACGGATATTTAAAGAAATAATAGCAAAGGGGCTTGTCTTGCAGGCCCCTTCACTTATATTATAATGAAAGAGGGAAAACGGACGCATGGAGACAGTGGATGTGATCATTCCCGTCTATAAGCCGGATCGCGGGTTTGTGACGCTGGTGGAAAAGCTGGAGGCGCAGACAGTGCCCGTGAACCGTATTATCATTATGAATACGGAGCAGAAATATCTCGACAGACTGCTTTATGGCACAACTCTGGAAAGAACGTATCATAATATAATGGTGAAGCACTTGTCAAAGCGGGAGTTTGATCACGGACATACGAGAAATCAGGGTGTGAAGCTCTCTCAGGCGGATGTATTTATCATGATGACACAGGACGCCATTCCTGCGGACGAATATCTGGTGGAACGGCTGCTTGCAGGACTGCGGGACGAGCGGACGGCAGCCGCCTACGCGAGACAGCTTCCGGATGGCAGGAGCGGTGAGATCGAGCGCTATACCAGGCAGTTTAATTATCCGGAGGAGTCGCGGGTCAAGACAAAGGCGGATCTTCCCAGGCTGGGAATCAAGACTTTTTTCTGCTCTAATGTCTGTGCCGCCTATAAGCGGGAAGTTTTCGATGCGCTGGGAGGATTTGTCAACCGCGCCATCTTTAACGAGGATATGCTCTATGCGGCCAAGGCGGTAAATGCGGATTACAATATTGCCTACGTGGCGGAGGCGAGAGTGTACCATTCCCACAACTACACATACAGACAGCAGTTTCACCGTAATTTTGACCTGGGCGTATCGCAGGCGGATCACCCGGAAGTGTTTGGGGCGTACCCGTCGGAATCAGAGGGAATCCGCCTTATGAAAAATACGGTGGCACATTTGAAAGAAAAGGGAATGAAGAATGAGATACCGCGTGTTATTTTGCAGAGCGGATTTAAGTACGCGGGGTATTTGTGTGGGAAGCAGTACCGCCGCCTGCCGAGACGGCTGGTGATCGCGATGTCTTCCAACAAGGAGTATTGGAACTGAGAGGGAAAATCAGAGAGAAAGAGGTAATCATATGTGCGGAATTGTAGGATATATCGGAAACAAGCAGGCGGCACCCATCATTTTGGATGGTCTGTCCAAGTTGGAATATCGCGGATATGACTCTGCGGGGATGGCGGTCATAGACGAAGACGGAAAGGTCAATATCACGAAGTCGGTGGGACGCCTTAAGGTGCTGGAAAATATGACCCATGGCGGGGAGACTATGCCAGGTATGTGCGGGATCGGGCACACCCGCTGGGCGACTCACGGCGTGCCCAGCAACAGCAATGCGCACCCGCATTTTAACGAGTCGGAGACGATTACCGTGGTACATAACGGGATCATCGAGAATTATTTACAGCTTCGCAAAATGCTCATCGAGCGGGGCTACAAATTTGTGTCGGAGACAGACACGGAAGTTGTGGCGCATCTTTTGGATTACTATTACAAAGGCAATCCGCTGGAGGCGGTCACCAAAGTGCTTCACCGGGTGGAGGGTTCCTATGCGCTGGGCATTCTCTTTGCGGACTGTCCCGATCAGATTTTTGCGGCCAGAAAAGACTCACCCCTCATTGTGGGGCAGAATGACGACGGCTGCTTCATCGCTTCGGATGTGCCGGCAATCCTGAAATATACCAGAAAGGTGTATTATGTGGACAATCAGGAAGTGGTGCGCCTCAGGGCGGATCACATGCATTTCTATACGGTGGACGAGGAAGAGACAACAAAGGAACCTGTCTTTATTGACTGGGATGCCAGTGCAGCCGAGAAGGCCGGTTATGAGCATTTCATGCTGAAAGAGATGTATGAACAGCCTAAAACTGTGACGGATACGCTTATGCCCCGTCTGAAGGACGACGATATCGTCATCGAGGAACTGGGCATGAGTGACGAGGAACTGCGGGCGGTGAAGAAGATCCATATTGTGGCATGCGGCTCCGCCTATCATGCGGGTGTTACGGGCAAGTATGTGATTGAGGGACTGGCGCGTATTCCGGTGGAGGTGGATCTGGCGTCTGAGTTTCGTTACCGCAACCCGATTCTGGAGGATGGCGCCATGGTGGTGGTGATCAGCCAGTCGGGAGAGACAGCGGATACCCTTGCGGCTCTGCGCGAGTCAAAGAAAAAGGGCTTTCAGGTGCTGGGCATCGTCAATGTGGTGGGAAGCTCCATCGCCAGAGAGGCGGACAACGTGATGTACACCTGGGCGGGGCCGGAGATTGCCGTTGCCACCACGAAGGCTTACAGCGCACAGTTGATTGCACTCTATCTGCTGGCGATCAAATTCGGCAGGGTGCGCGGAAAGATCGATGATGTGACATATGCGTCACTTTTGGCGGATCTGCGGTGCCTGCCTGATCAGATTGAGCTTCTGCTCAACAATAAGAATAAAATTCAGAGATTTGCGAACCGCTATATTGGTGCGAAGGATGTATTCTTTATCGGCAGGGGCATCGACTATGCGATCTCTCTGGAGGGGTCTTTGAAGTTAAAGGAGATTTCCTACATTCACTCCGAGGCCTACGCGGCGGGCGAGCTGAAACACGGAACCATATCCCTGATTGAGGAGGGTACGCTGGTTGCGGCGGTTTCCACCCAGCCTGCACTCTATGCAAAGACCATAAGCAATATGGTGGAGGTGAAGGCGAGAGGCGCCTTTGTGCTTGCGGTGACCTGCGAGGAAAATAAGGAGATTGAGAAGGCGGCGGACTATGTGATTTATATTCCGGAGACGAATCCGTATTTTGCCAATTCGCTGGCGATCATACCGTTACAGCTTTTCGGGTATTATGTGTCCGTGGGCAAAGGCTGTGATGTGGATAAACCCAGAAACCTGGCGAAATCCGTCACGGTTGAATAACTGCGCGAGAAGTGGCATTCTCTGTATATAAAAAACATAATTTTTATATAATTTAAACACAATTTAAACACAATTAGTAGATATACTGGGGACATAATCAGCGAGGGGAGATAAATCAAACGGGAAACCCCTGTTATCTTTAAGAAAGGAAGCGAGATTATGTACGATAATAATTATCCGAACAATTATTCAAATCATTATTCAAACAATTCGGCCAATTCAGCCAATCCGGGTAATCCGGGTACGGAGCAGTCCGGCCTCCGGCAGAATCATGCGGCGGGGCAGCCGGGAATAGACTATCGGTCTTACCAGAGCGCGGGAAACTATCAATATGGCGGCGCTTACACTGGAGGCTATGCGCAGCCGGAGCAGAAGAGAGAAAAGAAAGCGAAGCGGCATGGCGGCTATCTGAAAAAAGCGCTGGCGGCGGTGTCTCTTGGATTGTTCTTCGGCCTTTTTGCGGGATTGGGTCTTTTTATTGTAGAGTCGGCTTCGGGGATGATGGATCGCAGCCATGCTGTAGAATCGTCGGATACGGGAGCGGCGGTGCAGATGAAGGAAAAGGAAACGCCTGCCGCAGATCAGAGCGCAAGCGTACCGGCTATCAAAAAGTCAGACACCGTGACGGCAGTGGTTACCGATGTGACTGACGTGGTGAAAAACGTGATGCCTTCTATTGTGGCAGTGAACAACCATTATACCGAGACGATGTCTTTTTACGGACAGCGTATGAGCAGCGAGGCGGATGCCAGCGGTTCCGGCATCATCGTTGGTGAGAACGATACGGAGCTTTTGATTGTCACCAACTATCATGTGGTGGCGGATACGGATAAACTGACTGTCCAGTTTAACGAGGGCAGCGAGGCGGAGGCTTTTATCAAGGGACAGGATTCCAAGATGGATTTGGCAGTCATAGCAGTGCCGCTCACGGAGCTGTCTTCTGCTACGCTTGATTCGATCCAGGTAGCTACGCTGGGCGATTCCGATGCGTTGGAGGTGGGTGAGCCGGCTATCGCTATCGGAAACTCTCTGGGTTATGGCCAGTCCGTGACCACAGGCGTGATCAGCGCGGTGGACAGAAGCATCAACATATCCGCCAGCACCGGCTACGGCGGCGACAGTGTGGAAGGAACTTTTATCCAGACGGATGCGGCGATCAATCCCGGTAATTCCGGCGGTGCGCTGCTCAACATTAAAGGTGAGGTAATCGGTATCAATTCCAATAAAATTGGCGGCAGCGCCGTGGAGGGTATGGGCTACGCGATCCCGATCTCTTCGGCAAGTCCGATTATTGCGGAGCTGATGCTCAAGGAGACCAAGAACAAGGTGGCCGAGGAGGAGAGAGGCTATCTGGGCATTTCCGGTATCAGTGTCACGCAGGAGGTATCCCAGTCCTATGGCATGCCCGAGGGCGTGTATGTGGCGCAGGTATTTGACAACACGGCAGCCTCGGCGGCAGGCCTTAAGCAGGGCGATATCATCACGGAATTTGGCGGCGACAGGATTTCTTCCATGGAGGAATTACAGAAAGAACTGGAGTTTTATGCCAAGGGCGATGTCGTGAACGTCAAGGTTATGACGATGACGGTGGCCGGATACGAGGAGATCACAGTGCAGTTGACGCTGGGAAATAAGGCAGGCGAATAATAGATAGCAGACAGCATGAAACGAATAGGGAGAAGACGGCCAAAAGACCGTCTTTTTCCTTGTCAGATTTTTTCCTTCTGTGGTAATATGGTATAAGGACAGAAAGTAACCGGTTGTGGGAGGCGGAGAAAACGATGGACGATCACAAGGACGACAGATACGAAGAGAAGGAGCTTGAGGAGCAGAAGAAACCCGATACGGAAGAGAAGGGAAATAACGACTCCGGCAGCGAGTATGAGGATGTGTGCTTTATCTGCCGCAGGCCAGAGAGCAAGGCCGGGAAGATGTTCCGGCTGCCCAATCATATCTGTGTCTGTGACGACTGTATGCACAAGACGATGGATACGGTCAGTCAGTTTGACTATCAGGGGCTTTTGAACAACCCCAATATGAGCGATATCAACAGCGGAAAGGGTTTCCCGAACATCAGCTTCGTCAATCTGGCGGATCTGCAGGGGGACGGCGGCATTCCGAACAAGCAGAAGCCGAAGAAAAAGAAAAAAACAGCCGCTGCGGAGATTGATATCCGGGATATCCTGCCGCCCCACAAGATCAAGGCGAAGCTGGATGAGTATGTGGTGGGGCAGGAACACGCCAAGAAGGTGATGTCCGTGGCGGTTTACAACCACTATAAGCGGGTGGCTACAGGTACCATGGACGAGATTGAGATAGAGAAATCCAATATGCTCATGATCGGCCCAACGGGCTGCGGCAAGACTTATCTGGTGAAGACGTTAGCGAAGCTTTTGGATGTGCCGTTAGCCATTGCGGACGCAACTTCCCTGACAGAGGCGGGCTATATCGGTGATGACATAGAGAGCGTGGTGTCCAAGCTTCTTGCGGCGGCGGACAATGATGTGGAGCGGGCGGAGCGCGGTATTATTTTTATTGATGAGATAGATAAGATTGCGAAGAAAAAGAACACCAACGCGAGGGATGTGAGCGGCGAATCCGTGCAGCAGGGAATGTTAAAGCTTCTGGAGGGGGCGGAAGTGGAGGTGCCCGTGGGCGCGAACTCCAAAAACGCCATGGTGCCCCTTGCCACGGTGAACACCAGGAATATTCTTTTCATTTGCGGCGGCGCGTTTCCCGATCTGGATGAGATCATCAAGCAGAGGCTCAACAAGAAGACCTCGATCGGTTACAATGCGGAGCTCAAGGATAAATATGACAAGGAAAAGAATATCTTAAGCCGGGTGACGGTGGAGGATATCAGAAAGTTTGGCATGATTCCGGAGTTTATCGGCCGTCTGCCGGTGATCTTTACGCTGGAGGGATTGAGCCGCGACATGATGGTTCAGATTTTGAGAGAGCCCAGGAATGCCATTCTCAAGCAGTATCAGAAACTTCTGGAATTGGACGAGGTGGAACTTCTCTTCGACGAGGGGGCGCTCCAGGCCATCGCGGACAAGGCGATGGAGAAGGAGACCGGAGCGAGAGCTTTGCGGGCGATTATCGAGGAGTTCATGCTGGATATCATGTACGAGGTGCCCAAGGATGATAATATCGGCCGCGTGACCATTACCAGAGAATATATTGAGGGGACAGGCGGGCCCATCATTGACATTCGCAGCAGGAGCGCAGAGCATCCGGATCACCTGAACGTGATACAGCAGCCGGTGAACGGATGAGGAGTGGCAAGAGCGCCCGACGATGCATAGGATACGGTAAGGAATATCGGGACGGTGCGTAAACTTGACCTGCAAAGAAATGATTTTATCGGATGATTTTTTGGACATCATTGCAGACTACGATGTGATAGAGGATATTTTAGAGAATTCGGATGTAGAGTACTGCTATCATGCCATTGACGCCGGATACGGCGTGGCCAATGTGAGACGGAGTCAGGTAGTGCCGGTGTCCATTGGCTATTATGGTTATTCGACCATTCCCAAGCTGTACGGATTGATGCAGACGGGAGAGAGACTCTTTGACGCCTCTCCGCTATCGGCCATGGGAAACATACGGGTACAATATCCGCCGCTTGCCTTACAGGGAAGCGGCGTTATCATGGGCTTTATTGACACGGGCATCCGCTATCAGGAGGACGTTTTCAGGCGGGATGACGGGAGTACCCGCATCGTGTCAATCTGGGATCAGACCATACAGAC
This sequence comes from Lachnospiraceae bacterium UBA3310, assembly GCA_002361355.1. Taxonomy (GTDB): domain Bacteria; phylum Bacillota; class Clostridia; order Lachnospirales; family Lachnospiraceae; genus UBA3282. The sequence continues at coordinate 19,226 of DESQ01000035.1, read as the reverse complement.
GGGGGAGCCGCCAGCGGGGTTTGCATATGGCACGGAGTATCGCCGGGCGGATATTGACAGGGCTCTTGCCTCCGAGAATCCGCTTGCCATCGTGCCCACCACCGACATAGACGGCCATGGCACAAGAATGGCTTCGGCGGCGGCGGGAAGCCTGTTAAATCAGGGCCTGGATTTTCGTGGAGCGGCGCCTCTTGCCGATATTGCGGTGGTGAAGCTGAAAGAGGCGAAGACATACCTGCGCGATTATTATCTGATTGATGAGCAGGCGGTGGCTTTTCAGGAGAACGATATTATGGAGGCGGTAAATTATTTACAGCAGATGGCTGTTGTTTTTGAAAGGCCGGTGGTGATTGTTCTTGGGCTTGGCACGAATATGGGCAGCCATGACGGCACTTCCGCCCTGGATTTCTACTTAAACATTGTGGCGAGCCGCAGAAGCCGCGTGGTGGTGGTTGGCGGCGGCAACGAGGGGGACAAGGAGCATCATTATGAAAATTCCATGCCCAGCAATGTGGAAGTTCGTGTGGAGGAGCCGATGAGAGGGTTCTGCATGGAGCTCTGGGGAGGCCTTCCGGACGTATATTCTGTCTCCATACGCTCGCCGGGCGGAGAAGTAACGCCTGTTATTGACTTTCGGAACGGGATTGACAGGAAGATTTTCTTTGTCTTTGAGCGGACGATTATACAGATCAGTTCTGTTCTGGTGGAACGGGACAGCGGTGATCCTTTAATTTTTATGCGGTTTGAAGACCCGACGCCCGGCGTCTGGACAGTGTCGGTGACATCTTCGGCCAGGAGGATGCGGGGAAAGGGAATGTTTCACATGTGGCTTCCGATTGAAGCATTTCTTTCAGGAAGCGTGACGTTTCTTTCACCCAGTCCTGATGTGACACTGACGGAGCCTGCCAACGCGTCGCAGGTGATTACCATATCCACCTACAACAGTTATATGGACAGTTGGTATGCGTCCTCCGGCAGGGGATATACCAGAAATGGGAGGATTAAGCCGGATCTGGCGGCTCCCGGTGTGGGCATATCGACGGTTCTGGGTGAGACGGACGGCTCCAGCATGGCGGCGTCGTTGGCGGCGGGCTGTGTGGCGCAGTTTTTAGAGTGGGCGGTTGTCGATGGAAACGCATACTCGGTGGACAGCAGGGGGACGAAGAGTTATCTGATTCAGGGGGCGGATCGCCCGGACAATGTGGTGTACCCCGACAGACAGTGGGGATACGGGCGGATTGACATTAACGGCACCTTTGAGACACTGGCGAGGCTTTAGAGAGAACTTGATGATTCCGCCCGCTTGTGGTAAGGTGTATATAGTTCAGCCATGCAAAATGAAATATACAAGATGCTGGTGTGAGCTTGCTCACACAAAGCAGTTTGGATATTTCATTTTATAGGGCGGACGCCCGACATGAAATAAGTTGTCAGCGGTAGCGTGACAACTTATGAATGAGCATGGCTGAATAACGACTGGAAGGCGGATTTAGTGATAATGAGGAGAGTAAGGCTTGGGTTGGCCGGGCTGGTTCTGGTTTGTATACTGGCGGGCTGTGGAAAGGCTGCAGACGAGATGGCGGCCTATGCAGATGAGACGGCCGGCGGAGCCGGACAGGAGACGGAAGCGGAAGAAGAGAACGGGTCAGGCATGGACACCACTTCATGGCAGGAATCGGTACAGAAGATGTTTGAAGATCCGTATGGCGATTACAGGGAGACGGGCGGCGAGATTGTTCTGCTGACGGATGGCTCCGTGGAGGATGGCGGTTACAACGAGGCCCTTTACAATGGGGTGCGAATGTACGCTTTGGGTGCGGGCAAGTCTTTTTCCTATTACAATGCAAACCCGGATGAGCCGGAAAGTTACCATGAGTTGATTGGGAGATCTGCGCAGGATGGGGCAAAGATTATTGTCTGTGCCGGAGATATTTTCGGTGAAGCGGTGGGCGCTATGCAGGAGACATATCCGCAGACCTCCTTTTTGCTGATAGACAGTGTACCCCACGATGCGGAGGGAAATGAACTTTCCATCGCGGAGAATGTGCACTGTGTTCTTTTTCATGAGGAAGAGGCCGGGTATCTGGCAGGCTATATGGCGGTCTGGGAAGGATACCGGCATTTGGGGTTCGTGGGCGGTAGGGAGGAACCTGCCGTCCTGCGGTACGGATATGGTTATTTGCAGGGGATTGACGCTGCGGCGAAAGATTTATCGATAGATGATGTGTCGGTCAATTACTGGTATGCGGATACCTATATGCCTGATATCGAGGTGCGGGAGAAGGCGGACGGCTGGTACGGGAGCGGCACGCAGATTATTTTTGCCTGCGGGGGCGGAATCTATGAGTCCGTGCTGGAGGCTGCGGAAAATCAGGATGGACTGCTCATCGGCGTGGATGTGGATCAGGCCAGAGTTTCGGATCGGTTTTTGACCAGCGCAGTTAAAAACATTGGCACGGCGGTGACGGACACGCTGGACAGCTTTTACGCAAACGGCGGCTGGAACAGTGGAAGGGCCGGACAGGTGAAGCGCTACGGCGTGGAGGAGGGTTGTGCGGCGATTCCCGTGGTGGATACGGAGTGGCGTTTTAAAGAGATACCCACGACCCATTTTTTTGAAATTTATAAGCAGATGAAGAGAGGCAGCAGGGTGGTGTCGGATGATATCAGTGAGCCGCCGCAGATTGCCGTTATGGTGAACTTTGAATGATCGCAGGAGGTTTGGGAGTGTATAAGGAAAAGAAGAGGAAGATACGTCCCGGTCGTCTCCTGTTTTTGAGCATTGGGATATCCGCGGCATTACTCTGCGGATGTGGGCACGGAGCAGAGCCTGCCTCCGCGCCTGCTTCGGAAAAGCCTGCGGAGGATACGGCGGCCGGACAGAGAGAAGGGGAACTGTCAGACCTCACGGCGGGAGAGACAAGCCTGTCTCTGGACGAGTTGTCAAATTATGCCATGGATGTGGCGCTCATCTATGATACGGAGCTGCAAAAGCTTCGCTATTCGCTGGAGATGCCGCTGATTCCCGGAAGCGACGACGCCTATCTGTATCTGTTTCAGGCGGAAAGCTGGGAGACGGATGCGGATGCGCTTGCGAAGGAACCCGTCACAAGAGGGCGTAAGGGCAGAGAGTGGGAGACCGTGTTTCCCTACCGGGACACGTATCTGTTCAAGCGGTTTATCCCGGCGCTTCGGATAGACGGCAATTATGTACAGGTCGGGGCAGGCGTGTACCTGTTGAATCCGGAGGCGTTAGCCGAAAATCAGGATCCCTATCCGGATCCTGGTTCCAAGAAGGGGATTCTTTTAGATCCGACCATGGTGGGAACGCCGGAACTGACGGACTTAAATGTGAAGCATACCATTTACAATATTCCCCTTTCCCACATTATGGGGGAGACGACGGATCAGACTTTCCCCACGATCACATACACCTACCGGGGGAAGAACTATGTCTTTAACGGTGCGGCAGTCAACGGTTATGACGGGCTGTTTACTTATCTGACGGAGCAGGGGATGACTGCCACTGCAGTGGTCTTAAATGACTGGAACGAGGCGTTTCCGGAGCTGATTCATCCGGAGGCGAGAAATCCGGAGAGCGGCGCTTACTATTATATGTTTAATGCATCCGAGGCGGAGGGGACGAGAACGCTGGAGGCCGTGGCGTCCTTTTTGGCGGAGCGCTATTCTAACGGGAAACACGGCATTGTACATAGCTGGGTGATTGCCAACGAGATCAACCAGAACCGTGTCTGGAATTATATGAACACCAAGGATGTGTACCATTACACAAAGGAGTTTGAGAAATCCTTCCGCATTTTCTATCAGGCGGTGAAAAGCCATTATGCGAATGCGCGGGTGTATTTCAGCATTGATCACGCGTGGAACAGCAACGAGGGGGATAACGGCAGCTTTTTCAACGGCAGGGATATTCTGGAAGCCTTTAACGAGGCGGCCCTGCAGCACGGAAATTATGATTGGGGCATTGCGATCCATCCCTATCCGGAGCCGCTGACGCGTGTGAATTACTGGTCGCAGGAGTATGACAAGACAAGGGATGCGAGCCATCTTTCCATTATGAACCTGAATGTGCTGACGGATATGCTTTGTGAGGAGGCGTATCTGGATCGGGCCGGAGAGGTGCGCAGCGTCACCATCACCGAACTGGGATTTTCCTCCGGATCAGGAGAGAGACTGCAGGCGGCGGCCTTTGCCTACTGTTATCATATTGTGGAGGATAATCCCTATGTGGACGCCTTTCTCATGAACCGGCAGACGGATGCGCCGGAGGAAGTGATGGCGGGGATGTCCTTTGGCGTGTATGAATATGATCATTCTGCGAAATATATAAAGGATGTCTTTCGGGATATCGACACAGACCGGGCCGGGGAATACACAGATTTCATGTTGAATATTCTGGGCGCGGACAGTCTGGAGGAAGCGTTGTCCTGGGCGAGGGCGGATACGGATGCAGAGTAGGAACGGAGCGATATGAAGGTATCTTTGCTGGTGACGGTCTATAATGTAAGGGAGAGCCTGCCCATCACCCTCGGAAGCATCGAGGCGCAGGATTACGGGGACATCGAGGTGGTAATCGTGGACGGCGCATCCACCGACGGCACGGTGGAGCTGATCGGGCAGTTCGCCGCGAAAACCGCGGACAGGCAGGACTTTTCCGTGCGGTGGGTATCGGAGCCTGACGGCGGGCTTTATGACGCCATGAACAAGGCTTTCCGTATGAGTACGGGAGATGTTATTGCGGTCTGCAATGATAAATTATGTAAACCATACGCGGTAAGCAGACTTGTGGAGGCTCTGGAAAACGGCGGCCCGCGCTGTGTAGGAGCCCACGCCGATCTGGTGTATGTGGAGGGAGAGCGGATCATCCGGCAGTGGCATATGGGGCAGGGAAGGATCAGGACGGGCTGGATGCCCGGACACCCGACGCTTTTCCTGAGACGTGCGGTGTACGAGAAATACGGTCTCTACGACACAGCATATCACTGCGCGGCGGACTACGAGTTTATGGTGCGGTTTTTGAAGGAAGAGGGAAACGTTCTGGCGTATGTGCCGGAGGTTCTGGTGGCGATGTTCTACGGCGGCACCAGCAATGCGGGACTTGGAAACTATCTGGTGTCTTTTAAGGAGGGGTATCAGGCGCTTCAAAAAAACGGCGTGCCGCATCCTTTGTGGATTACCCTGAGAAGGACGCTGCGGGTGCTTTTGCAGTTTGGCAGATAGGCGGATATGAAAAAGGGGAAAGCGGGGGCGGGCTATGGCAGTGTTCTTTTACGCAGCGTTGGCGGTCGGCATTTTCGGACTTGATTTGTTCTTAAAAAACCAGATAGAGAAAAAGATGGAGGAGGGGCAGGAAAAGTCCCTCTGTGGGGGAAAGCTTCTGATCAGGAAATACCATAACAAAGGTGCGTTCCTGGACGTGGGAGAAAAAAGACAGAAGGCGGTTGCCCTTCTGTCTCTGTGTCTTACACTCTTTATGACGGTGGTGTTTCTTACTACTTTCAGCTTTCGTGGAAACGCCATTCTGAAAGCGGGGCTTGCCCTTCTTCTCGGCGGCGCCTACAGCAATACCTACGACCGTCTTTCGAGAAAGTATGTGGTGGACTACGTCAGCTTCCCTGTGAAAAACAGAAAGATCAGGCGTATCGTGTTCAATGTCTCGGATTTTTGCATCATTTTGGGCGCTTTTATCATGGCGCTGTCCGAAATGCGAAAATAGCCTTTTAAACGGTGATAACCGTGCCGCTTTTGCCCTTGAGGGCACCTTTTACATCGCCTAGGGAGGTAATCAGCACCCGCCCTTGTGTGTGCGCTTCCAGATAAGATATGGCAGCTTCGATTTTTGGAAGCATGGTGCCCGCCTCGAACTGGCCTTCCTGGCACAGTTGTCTTGCCTGTGAGACGGTGAGGGAGGAGAGAGGTTCCTGATCCGGTTTCCTGAAATTGCGGTAAACCTGAGGAACGCCTGTCAGGATGATTAACTCATCGACTTGTAATTCTGTGGCCAGTCTGCCGGCGACGGCGTCCTTTTCAATGACGGCGGAAGCGCCCTTCAGGATGTGATTCTGTTCGATGACGGGAATGCCGCCGCCCCCGCAGGCGATGACGATCTGGTCGGCCTCCGCCAGGGTGCGGATTGCGTCGATCTCCACGATGTCGATGGGGCTGGGTGCTGCCACCACTCTTCGAAAACCCTTGCCGGGTTCTTCTTTTACATAGTTTCCCTTTTTTATCTCAGTCTCTGCGTCCTCAGCCGACATATAGCGGCCGATCACCTTCGTGGGCGCATAGAAGGCCTCGTCGTAAGGGTCTACCGTAACCTGTGTCAGGATGGTGCTCACTGTCTTGACGATGCCGCGGTTTAAGAGCTCGGCGCGGAGTGCGTTCTGGATATCGTAACCCACATAACCCTGGCTCATGGCGGAGCAGACGCACATGGGTGCGGGCGTGTAGTCGATGTAGATCCGGCGCAGCTCTGTCATTGCCTTGTGGATCATGCTGACCTGCCTGCCGTTGCTGTGGGTGATGGTGAGCTGATAGTCCGCCTCCACCAGATCCGCAAGAGCTTTCGCGGTCGTTTTAACCGCGTCCCACTGTTCCAGAGTTGTATAACCGAGCGCCTCATGTCCAAGTGAGACGACTGCTTTCTTCTTATTCATGAAAAATCCTCCATTCGGTTAATTTCAAAGCGGATTCCCCGCACATTCCAAGTATATCAAAACTACGCTTTTTTGTATAGAATGGTTTTTCAGATATCGTTATGCAAACAAGTTGTGCGGTTTATATAAAAAAGAATGTAAAAGATTCTTAAAATTTATGCAAAATACCCATAAAAGGTTTGACAAGGCATAGAAGGATCTGTATAATGAAAATAACTGGAAAAGGGGAGGGGTGAAGTCGGCGCTTTCAGCAGACAGCGCCGGAGACGAGATGGATGATAAAAATACATTAAAAAACCTGTCATTGGAACAAATCAGATCCGTCATTGAGGTGATGCAGCAGTCTTCGGATGCCTACATGTTTATTCTGGATCTGAATGCGGATACTTATATTCTGTCAAAAAAGGCGACGAAGCGGTTTCCCTTTCACACGACGGTGATAGAGGATTGTACGGAGACCCTGAAAAAAGTGGTTCATCCTTCTGACTATGAGATGGTGGCGGCGGATCTGGAGAAATGCCGCTCGGGTGAGAAGGATGCGCATGCGTTGGAATACCGTTGGATGGATCGCATGAACAGGGTGGTATGGATCAGTTGCCGCGGCACGGTGGTGTCGGGTACGGAAAACCACAGACTTCTGATTGGGACAGTCAGTGAGCTTGGAAAGAAGGCGAAGGCCGACAATGTCACCGGGCTTCGCAGGGAGGCGGGCTTCCGTCTGGATATGGAGAACCTGTTAAAAGAAAATCCCGGCTCCATTCATTATATGATGCGCATCGGCATAGATAATTTTAAGGAGATCAATGAGAAGGAAGGCATTGAGGCGGGCGACGAGGTGCTTCGTGAGCTTGCCGAGTGTATCCTCAATACCGTGGGTGAGCATACGAAGGTCTACCGTCTGGTGGCGGACGAGTTCATGGTCGTCGATGAGGGACAGGCCATGCGGCAGGATTCCCGTGTGGTTTACCGGCAGTTGCAGCGGAACATAGCCGCTATGGCGAAAAGAAAAGAATACAGCCGTTTTTATACGGTGTCCGCGGGGGTACTGGAGGGCGCGTTTGGAGACAAGACCGTGGAGGATATCATGCGGTTTACGGAGTTTGCCCTGAATGAGGCGAAGCGCGGCGGCAGAAATCAGATGAAGCCGTTTGTCCAGGCGGACTATGACGTTTATCTGGAAAAGCTCAATATCCGCAAGGCGCTGCGTCAGGATGTGAACAATGATTTCAGGGGATTCGAGGTGTACTATCAGCCGATTGTTTCTGTGTCGGATGGTTTTAAGCTGGTTGGCGCCGAGGCGCTGCTTCGCTGGAAGAATGAAAAGTATCAGAATGTGTCGCCGGCAGTGTTTATTCCGATTCTGGAGGAGAGCGGGCTTATCATTCCGGTGGGGAAGTATGTCCTCTGGGAGGCGGCAAGAACCTGTAAAAGATGGAAACAGTACATAACACAGTTCCATATCAATGTGAACCTGTCCTATGTACAGCTCTACAAGAGCGACCTGATGCGGGATGTAGAGAAATGTGTGCAGGAGGTAGGGCTTGATCCGGACAGTCTTGTGCTCGAGCTGACCGAGAGCGGCTATGTTGAGACGAACGAGCGGATCAAGGAGCTTTTCAGGGATTTGAAGGCGAAAAATATTGATCTGGCACTGGATGATTTCGGCACGGGCTACTCCAATATGCGTTATCTGAAAGAGATTGATTTTGCCACCGTAAAGATTGACAGGAGTTTTGTGGTACAGGCGCTCCAGAATGAGTCAGATTTTAATATTATCAGTCATATCATAGATATGGTGCACAGTCTGGGTTCCGTGGTCTGCATGGAAGGAATCGAGGAGAAGGAAGAGCTCTCTAAGATGATGGCGGCGAAGCCGGATATGATACAGGGATATTATTTCGGAAAGCCTTCTCCGGCGGATCGGTTTGAGAAGGATTTTCTGGGGGACGCGGCGTCCACCAGCGTTCCTAAAGGGCTTACAGATTCTCTCTGATGCGAATGTCCACATCTACATAATTGTTTTCCGAGACGGGCATCTCCCCTGTGGCCAGATAGGTGAAGAGGAGAGCGAGAGGCTGTGAACCCTGTTGAAAGGGCTGTTGGCAGATGGTAGCTGCAATCAGTCCTTTTTGCATATATTCGCGGGTTGTGGGAACCATATCATTTGTTATGACGGTCATGTCGCTTTTGTGGGCAGAGGTCTCGATTGCCTGGCAGCCGCCGTACACGCCTCCGGCAGTAAAGTAGAAGGCATTGGTCTCCGGATGGTCGGCGAGAAGTTTTTTTGTCAGCTCAAAGCTCACCTTATCGTCGTCGTTGTTGTTGACGGTGTCCACGATGCGTATGTTGGGGTAAGACGCGATTACGCGGGAAAAACCGGCGATGCGTTCGGTGTGGCAGAGGATGTTTTGGGAGCCGGAGACGATGCCGACGCGCACTTCCCCTCTTGTCATGAGGCGCATGAGTCCGGCAGCGGCCTCGCCCGAACGGTAGAAATTGCTGCCCACATAGGCGATACGGCTGGAATTTTCGATATCGGTGTTCAGCGTTACCACGGGGATTCCCTGTTCCCAGAGGCAGTCGGTCTTTTCACGCACGGCTTTGTCGTTGTAGGGAGAGATGGCGAGACCGTTTATCCCTTCTGCAAGGAGGGAGTCGATGGCGTCAAGCTGTTGTTTCAGGCTGTACTCTGTCTGACGGATGAGGACGCTGCAGTTGTAGCCGGCCAGCTCCTGTGCTTTCTCATTTACGCCGAGAAGTACGTCGTCGAAGAAGGGATTGCCCGCGCCGAGCAAAACGACGCCCAGTTTCAGGTTTTTCTTCTGGGCGGCCAGGACAATTCCCGCTTTGTTCGGCTTATAGTCAAGATCATGGATGATCTGTAAAATTTTTTCTTCTGTCTGCGAATTGACATCGCCGCGGTGGTTTAAAACACGATCCACCGTACCCCGCGACACGCCCGCGAGAGTGGCGATTTCTTTGATGGTTGCCATAGTGTGTTTTCCTTTCTTAAACAAGAGTAGCATATCATGTCACGTGGAAATAGACAATGCGTTCACCGACATTTTGTGTAAAGTTACGAAAAAAATATACATGCTTGCTTTTCGGAGTGGGACGGCTTATGATGGGATTAGAGAGGTCGTGCACGGGCACGGAATAGAAAAATAAGAGATTGGGGGACTATTATGCTTTATATCGGAGTGGATTTGGGAACCAGCGCCGTAAAACTTCTTCTGATGGAAGGAAATGGGAAAATTGTCAATATCGTATCGAAGGAATATCCGTTGTATTTCCCGCATCCGGGATGGTCTGAGCAGAAGCCGGAGGATTGGTATGAGCAGAGCATTGCGGGGATCAAGGAGCTGATTGCCGGTGTGGATAAGAGTCAGATTGCGGGTATCAGTTTTGGCGGCCAGATGCACGGGCTTGTGATCCTGGACGAAAACGATGAGGTGATCCGGCCTGCAATTCTCTGGAACGACGGAAGAACCACAGAGGAGTGCGATTACTTAAACAACGTGATCGGTAAGGATAAGCTGTCCGAATATACGGCGAATATTTCCTTTACAGGATTCACCGCGCCGAAGGTGCTCTGGGTGAAGAACAAGGAGCCGGAGAATTTTGCGAGAATAAAGAAAATCATGCTCCCCAAGGACTATATTGCCTATAAGCTGACAGGGGTGCACTGCACGGATGTTTCCGACGCTTCCGGCATGCTTCTGTTTGACGTGAAAAACCGCTGCTGGTCGAAAGAGATGTGCGAGATCTGCGGTGTGAAGGAAGAACAGCTTGCAAAGATTTTTGAGAGCTACGAGACGGTGGGAACAGTGCTTCCCGAGATTGCTGAGGAACTGGGAATTTCCGAAAAGGTGAAGGTTGCGGCCGGCGGCGGCGACAATGCGGCGGCGGCTGTGGGCACCGGCACCGTGGGCGACGGCATGTGTAACATCTCCCTTGGTACCAGCGGCACGATTTTCATTTCCTCCAATCAGTTTGGCGTGGATAAGTTTAACGCGCTTCACGCGTTTGCCCATGCGGACGGGCACTATCATCTGATGGGATGTATGCTGAGTGCGGCGTCCTGCAACAAATGGTGGATGGACGATATCATCGGTACGCAGGAGTATGGGGCACAGCAGAAGGCCATCACGGATGATAAGCTGGGAGAGAATCATGTGTATTTCCTGCCGTATCTGATGGGTGAGCGTTCCCCGCACAACGATCCCGACGCAAGAGGCACGTTTATCGGCATGACCATGGATACCACAAGGGCGGATATGACGCAGGCGGTGCTGGAAGGCGTGGCATTTGCCCTGAGAGATTCCCTTGAAGTGGCGAAGTCTTTGGGCATTCATATCGAACGCACGAAAATCTGCGGCGGCGGCGCGAAGAGCCCGCTGTGGAAGCGGATGATCGCCAATATCATGAACCTGAAAGTGGACGTGATCGAGAGCGAGGAGGGGCCTGCCATGGGCGGCGCGATGCTGGCGGCGGTTGCCTGCGGCGAGTACGCGAATGTGGAGGAAGCGGCGGCCAAAATCGTAAAGATTGTGGACACGGTGGAGCCGGAGCCTGCCCTGGTGGCGAAGTATGAGGAAAGATATCAGCAGTTTAAGCAGATTTATCCGACCTGTAAGGAACTGTTTGGGAAATTAAAGTGAGAGGAGAGAGAGGATGGAGATCAAAAAACTGACAGACCCGTCATTTCGTAAGTATGGCAGGGTTGTGGAGGGGATCGACTTTACGGAGCTGGTGGAGGCGATCAAGAGTAAGACGCCGCTGCCGGAGGGCGTGGCTTACGAGCCTTCCATTGCCGCCCTGGAGGAGACACAGAGCGCGAAGGATTTACAGAGGAGAACCTACGGCGAGCTGCCCATTCAGGTGGGATACTGCAACGGCCACAATTATAAGCTGAATGCGGTTGAGTATCACAGAAACTCGGAGATCAATGTGGCGGCGACAGACGCGGTGCTGATTCTCGGTATGCAGCAGGACATCACCGACGATTTTACTTATGAGACGGCTAAGATGGAGGCCTTTTTGGTACCGGCAGGCACGGCGGTGGAAATCTATGCGACTACTCTGCACTATGCGCCCTGCAGCGCGGATGAGGGCGGCTTCAAGGTGGGAATCGTACTGCCTGCGGGAACAAATTATCCGTTGAAAGAGAAACATGAAGGCTGGGAGGATTCCCTGATTACGGCACAGAACAAGTGGCTGATCGGTCATGCGGAGGGCGGTCTCGACGCTGGCGCGCACATCGGCCTTGTGGGAAAAAATTTGGATATTAGAGAATAAACCGGTCAACCCGGTTAAAGGAGGGTATATCATATGAACAATTTACCGAAAGTAAAAATTGGTATCGTGGCAGTGAGCCGTGACTGTTTCCCGGCGTCTCTGGCGATCAACAGAAGGAAGGCTCTGGTGGAGGCTTACGCAAAGAAGTATGACGCGGCGGACATTTACGAGTGTCCTGTCTGCATCATCGAGAGCGAGATCGACATGGTGAACGCGCTGAAGGACATCAAAGATAATGGATGTAATGCACTCTGCGTATACCTTGGCAACTTTGGCCCGGAGATTTCCGAGACACTTCTTGCAAAGCATTTCGAGGGCCCGAAAATGTTTGTGGCTGCAGCCGAGGAATCCCAGAACGACCTGATTCAGGGACGCGGCGACGCTTACTGCGGTATGTTAAACGCCAGCTATAACTTAAAGCTCAGAAATGTGAAGGCGTATATTCCTGAGTATCCTGTCGGGGATGCGGAGGACTGTGCGGACATGATTCATGAGTTTATCCCGATCGCACGTGCGGTTGCGGCGCTCTCCAGCTTAAAGATCATTTCCTTTGGCCCCAGACCGCTTAATTTCTTAGCTTGTAACGCGCCTATCAAACAGCTTTACAATCTGGGCATAGAGATCGAGGAAAACTCTGAACTCGACCTGTTCGAGGCTTACAACAAACATGAGGGCGATTCCCGTATTCCGGATGTCGTGAAGGATATGGAGGCGGAGCTGGGAGAGGGCAACAACAAGCCTACGATCCTGCCCAAGCTGGCACAGTACGAGCTTACCCTGCTCGACTGGATTGAGGAGCACAAGGGATACCGCGAGTATGTGGCGATCGCAGGAAAATGCTGGCCTGCATTCCAGACCCAGTTCGGTTTTGTCCCCTGCTATGTGAACAGCCGTTTGACCGGCAGAGGCATCCCGGTATCCTGTGAGGTGGATATCTACGGCTGCTTAAGCGAGTTTATCGGCGAGGCTGTCAGTGATGATATCGTAACGCTCCTTGACATCAACAACTCCGTGCCGAAGGATATGTTTAAGGAATCCATCGAAGGAAAATTTGACTACAAGTTTACAGACACTTTCATGGGCTTCCACTGTGGCAATACCTGCTCCAAGAAGCTTTCCAAGTGCAGCATGGAGTACCAGATGATCATGGCGAGATCGCTTCCGGAGGAAGTGACGCAGGGTACGCTTGAGGGTGATATCGTTCCCGGCAACATCACCTTCTATCGTCTGCAGAGCACGGCGGACAACATTCTGCGCGCCTATGTAGCGGAGGGCGAAGTGCTTCCTGTGGCAACCAAGTCCTTTGGCGGTATCGGCGTATTCGCGATCCCTGAGATGGGCAGATTCTATCGTCATGTACTGATCGAGAAGAATTACCCGCATCATGGCGCGGTTGCGTTCGGCCATTACGGAAAGGCACTGTATGAAGTGTTCAAATATATCGGCGTGGATGTGAGCGAGATTGGTTACAATCAGCCTAAGAGCCTGCCTTATCCTACGGAGAATCCTTTCGCATAAGAATATAGAATAATGAAAAGAGGGCGGCGCTCAACCATCTGATTTGATGATTTTGCGACGCCCTTTTCGCGTACTTACATTTTGATTATACGATCGTATCCAGCATGGAATCCATGGTCGGCGCGTTGACGCCGCTGCCGCCGTTGTCATAGGTCTTCTTTGTCAGAGCCTCGCCCTGTGTCGCATAGCGGTAAATACTGTTCACCCTGTCGGTCATCTTCTCTGCGAAGGAGTAAGCGCCATTAAACAGATTCTTGACACCTGTCATATCCGCTTCCTTAAACTTCTCCTCGTCGATGGAAAGGGATTTGTCGGAGTTTACGGTTACGCCGATTCTGGAGAAAGCGCTCTTGTTGCCGCTCACAAGGTTCTTAAGATAGGATGCCTGATTGACAACATTGCTGTTTTCACTCTTGTCTGTATTTTTGATCAGATCGTTGTAGTTTTTCACAAGAGAAGAAAATGCCTTGTAAACTTCATCTTTATTATCGTTTTCGATCTTTGTCGAGCCAAGGTTCTCGATAGATTTATAGAGCGTGTTCGCGGCAGCAGCCGTGGAAGCGTCTGTCACGGTTTTAGATTTATCCTTATTCTTCGTGGAGGAGGCGCTGGAGGTGCTCGTCGAAGAGGAGCGGCCTACGCCCGCATACTTTGCCTTTGAGGAGGTAACGGATTCACCGTCGCCCGCTGCGCGGTAAATCTGGCTTGCCTTGTTGACAGCCTTGTCAGCGAAAGAGCCGATGCCGCTAAAGAGTGTCTTAACCGTTGCGCCATTTCCCTTCTCCGTATCCGCAAGCGTCTTTTTGAGAGTGTCCTCGTCAAGGGAGAGCGTCTTGTCGGAATTCATGGTGATGCCGATTCTGGAGAACAGCTTGTAGTTTGTGTAGTAGGAGTTGTATAAGGATTCCGCCTGCTTCTGTACAGTGGTGTTCTCACTCTTGTCTGCACTCTTCATCAGGCTGTTGTAATCCTTGATGAAGGAGGAAACAGAATCCGTGATTTTGGCAATGTTCTCTTCACTCCTGTTGTCATAATTCAGAGAGGTGAGAGTAGAAGCGGATTTGTAAAGGGACGCCGCCGCGGAAGCGGAAGAGCTGTCCTTAATCTTTCCGGATTTTGATTTGCTTGTTTCACCGGATTCCTCGGCTTCCTGCTTTTCTAACTTTGCATAGTAGGATTTCATCATTTTGCCGTAGCTGCCGTTTTTAATCGCGGCGTAGTCGCCCAGCAGAGAACTCACGCCGCCGGCGTTGTCAGAACCGCTCATGCCGCCAAGCAGCGTAGAGTAGGTGTCAGCCAGGCCTGAATTTAAACCGGTTAAATTGATTCCCATGTTTTTACCCTCCTTGTCATGTTTTTCGACATCCGTGTCATATATGTGGTTATAGCACAATTTTCCTATATCTATTATTTCGTCTTTTATACCGATTTGTAAAGGGGTTTGAAAAAATATTTTCAGATTTTTTATGGTTCTTGCGCATATCTTTTTTCCATATATTTAATTAAAATCGTATGCAGGGTATCGGTATGCCAAAAAAAAGAAGCTGGAATGATAAAATCAGACTTGCCATGGGGGAACTGGAAAATAAAGTACAACGGGAGCACCGGGGGCGGGGAAGCAATGTATGGCCTGAACCTGGAAAGGTGGCGGAGTGGAATGCAGAGCGTGAAAAGCAAAGAGGCTGCGGCCAGTACTGCGGTTCTGTGAGCACAGTTGACAGGACACAGACAAAGGAAGAGCATAAGCGGGAACTGTTTTTAAAAAATGTGGCCGTGCAGACAGCCAAGTCGGCTGCCTTTCTTTTGGCGGCGGTGGCGCTGATTCAGGGCGTGGCGCGTTTCCTGCCGGATTCCATCACTGTGAGCAGCTCCGTGGGTGGCAGGGAACTGCCCATCTACTGTGTGGAGACGGATAAAAAGCAGGTGGCGTTAAGTTTTGACGCTGCCTGGGGGAATGAGGATACTAGGCGGATTCTGGAAATACTCAAAAAGCATGATGTGAAAGTGACCTTTTTCATGACGGGCGGATGGGTGGAGTCCTACCCGGAGGATGTCAGGGCGATTCTGGCGGATGGTCATGACCTTGGCAACCACAGCGAGAACCATAAAAACATGTCCCAGATCTCCGATGAGGAATGTCAGGAGGAGATCAGGAAAGTACATACAAAGGTACAGGAGTTGACGGGGTATGAAATGTGCCTGTTCCGTCCACCCTACGGAGATTATGACAATCATGTCATAAAGAATGTGCAGAAGTGCGGGTATTATCCCATTCAGTGGTCGATAGATTCTTTGGACTGGAAGGATTAC
>DESQ01000035.1:0-3170 GCA_002361355.1 Lachnospiraceae bacterium UBA3310 | reverse complement strand
CATGAAAGCGGACGGGACACAGGTGTCGGGGGAGTAGGGAAATTACATATGTTGCAAGAAAAATCCGCATTGTTAAAATGCGGATTTTTTTGTATACTTAATGCTAAACAGAACTAATTTGTAATTAAGGAGGTTATGCGTGAATAAAGAGTCCTTTTCTTTCATCGTATATATGATTCATGCCTGTGCAAATAAATGGAATATGATGCCTTCTGAGGTTTATCAGAAATTGCAGAGTGCGGGATGCATTGACGGCTATCTTGTGCCGCATTATGATATTTAGTATACGCAGGGTACAGGTTATATTGTGGACGATATAAAAGAGTATTTGGAAGTGCGGAGTGTAGTAGTATGATTGGTATTGTCACGCTCTCGGGAATTTGATAGAATAGAGACGAAAACAAGCGTTGCCTTAATTGAGAGACAAATAGATGGCGTATGATTATACAAAAAACGAGTTTATTGAAAAACTAAATTGCGCTGGTGCAGATATTGCCACATTTTACAAACAGGATTTTATCAATTATCTTGGCTGTACGAAAGATACCAACGAATTATATTCAGAGATTGTTGCTGGATGGTGTTTTGAGCATTTGTCATTGTTTCAACATATATCCAAAATTACAAGAACAGCCTCATATAAAATAGAAACCCATGATGGTGTGGTAAAAAATACTCTTTCCAATCGTACCGAAGAATTGATTGCTATGAGAATGTTTCGGCAAGGCGAACTGCCGGTCATCGGTAAAGTGCTTGACTATCAAACGCCTTTGAAGAATAAACGGACGGACAAAGCAGGAAAAATTGATTTGCTGGCATACGATGGTAGCACTTTGCGTATTTTGGAATTAAAGGAGCCGGATAGCAAAGAAACTATGCTGCGTTGCGTTTTAGAGTGTTATACCTATTTACAAATTGTGGACATTGAAAAGCTGCTTCAAAACTTTGGCTTGCCAATTGATACAAATGTTGCAGCCAGCCCGTTTGTGTTCCGAGACGGGCAGCAGCACCGAGAGATGAGCGAACAACGACCGTGTTTGAAACGATTAATGACACAGCTGAACATAAAACCAATTTATATTTCAAAAGATAAAAATGAACGTTATACTGTGACAGAGGATGAGCAATGAAAAAGATAGGTATGGAAACCTTATGGGGCGGGATATTCGGTGTGGTTGCAATCGTAGCAGCCATAGTAGAAGGGGCCATTAACGGATTTGAAGCCGCAGTGATAGCAGGAACAATTAAAGATATTTCTGGAACTTTAGTTACAGTTATCATATTGATTTTTGCTATTAAAAGCCTTTGGCCAACCAAAGAAACATTGAGCATAGAAGAACGAATTGTGCGGGCACTTGACAATTGGCAAAAAGCAAATTCCACTATGATTATAAAGAGTTCGGACGATGAAAAGACTGGAAAGTACGGTTTTCATATGCGTACTGATGTTCGTGACTTTTACAGAGCAGCACCTCTGACAAAAAATGCAGGATGGTTTGTGCGGCTTCCTATGCCGCAGTCAGGGAATTATGGGAGGGATGATCTACAAATTGAGTTTCATCTAAACAAAGGAACTTTTTTTGAGGGCGTGTCACTTTCTGCTGATGAATTAAATCACAATTTCGACCAGTTAAACAAATTATTTTGCGATTTTATCAATGCGAAATATCATGGCTTCTTAACGGCAAGTGGTCAAAAAGATTTAATTCTCGTGAAATTAGCCCGCCCTATAGAAAACGATGGCGATATTCAAAAGCTGACGGAAGTTCTGAATAGTATGTTTCAGGCTTATCTTGCTTCTGCAAATGTCAAGATATCATAAAATGAAGATACATATTATCCGGGGACAAAATCAAATTGGCGGTTCGATCATCGAAGTCAGAACGGAAGCGACAAGAGTTGTTTTGGATGTAGGCTGCGAGTTGGGCGAGGATACCCCCGTTATCCCGCAAGTGGATGGGTTGTTTCAGGGAAAGCCTTGTTATCACGCTGTGTTTGTTACACATTATCATGGTGATCACATCGGCCTGTTAGCAAATATTTTATCAGAAATTCCTGTTTATATGGGTGAAAAAGCGACTGCGATTTATCAGACATCATGCAATTATCTTGGACGACCTGTAAATAGTAATATATATCCTTTGTTTTCCGGCAAAAAAGTAGCAGTTGGGGAGATTGAGATAACTCCGTTCCTGTGCGACCATTCTGCTTTTGACTCTTATATGCTGCTGTTGGAAAGTGAAGGAATGAAAATACTTTATACAGGCGATTTCAGAGCAAACGGCAGAAAAAGTTTTTCTTCACTTATGAGTAGGCTTCCGTTAGTGGATATCCTCATTACAGAGGGCACTACGCTCTCTGGCAAACATCGAACTGCTTTAACAGAACAGGAATTAGAAGAAAAGGCGGTTAAACTGATTGCAAAGCAGCCTAATCAACCTGTATTTGTCTTTATGGCGGCAACTAACATTGATAGACTTGTTACTATATATCGGACTGCAAAGCGGACAAAGAGGATTTTTTTGCAAGATGTATATACAGCGAGCATAGCGGCAGCGGCGGGTAAAAACATTCCGAATCCAGAAATATTTTCTGATGTCAGAGTTTTTTTAACCGTACCAAATGAAAAGCAATATACTGCTTTGCAACGCTTCCCAAAGGCAAAAATCGGACGGGCAGAAATAGCAAAAAAGCAGTTTGTCATGTGCGTTCGACCCTCTATGAAAAAGTATTTGGAGCGTTTGTTTGAGGAGGCGGATTATTCTGACGGACTTATGTTTTACTCAATGTGGGATGGTTATGTTCAAAATGAAGATGTTGCAGATTTTCTGCAATTCATGGAAGAAAACGGCATAAGGATTTCAAATTTACACACAAGCGGTCATGCCGATGAAGAAGCTTTCGATAAATTGATTGAACAAACATGCCCTAAATATATTCTGCCTGTCCATACAGAAAATGCAGCTTGGTTTGAACGCTACACTAATTGCAATGTTCTTTACGAGAGTGAGAACACATTTTAGTAATAAACAGGGAATGCCTTTTTGTAAAGAATTAATTTCTTGCATCCTTTATTTCCCTCTGGTACAATCCCCCTAACAAATAAAAAGAAAGGAATCCTTTCACTATTTAACTTTACAAATGTATCTAGTATAACATAAATTAAGTTG
>DESQ01000005.1 GCA_002361355.1 Lachnospiraceae bacterium UBA3310 | reverse complement strand
TCCGCGGTTGATGTTTACTACTTCGCAGCTACATTCCAGGCAGCCGCTTATAGGAACAAAAAGGCTACCAGCAGCGCCGATAGCCTTGGTTGCCTAATTTATATTATAAATTTACCACTCCATAACTTTACCTCCATTTACATACCAACACTTTAATATGCTCTGTAATTTCATAGTATCACGCCCTATTTTATAAGTCAATCATTAAAATTCCAATCAATTTTATACTTACCGCCATATATGGGATTCTTTATATTAAATTCAACATAACGCATATTTTTTTCTTCTTCATATTTGATTTCCAATGGGACAGTATCATATGGGGTTTCGTCAATATAATGAGCATATTTTAAACCTCTAATTTCCAAAGGATTTAAATGTTCATTAAAATAGACTTTTAATGTCAAATTCTTTGTAATGTTATATATACCAATGACAAGAATCGGTTTAGCAATATGTTTATCATCATTCAATTCTGAGATTTCAAAACCTGTTTTATATGGTTCATCATTTTTACTAATTTGTTTACCATTTGGAAAAAGAATTGTAAATTTTTGTTTATCAATTTCATTGTGCGATAAAGGATTTTTGTCATATTCAATTTTTTGACTTTTTCTAATAGGTTGGACATTTGATATAAAACCAGCAGTCCATTTTAAAGCTTCTGTATGTTCACTAATTGGTTTATTGCCAATTACTTTTATAAAGAACTCGCTTCTAAATTTGAACTTATATCTTTCTGTATACTCATAAATCACAGTTTTATCTAATATCATAATATTTGAATCCGGTATTGTTTTATTAAGAATTGCAGCCAAGATATATTTTGATATTTTATTCTTATTTATAATTACAGATGTCGTTACTATTATCAATAATATTCCTACAACAATAAAAGAAATATACTCAGTATTCGTATATCCATAAAATGATAATATGGTTAAAATTCCACTAATAAAAGAAATTGTGTTTCCAATATAAGTTATAAGTTTTATTTTTGACAAATTTTTATTAATTCCTTTTGCCATATTCATTCTCCCCATAATTACACAGTTTTTGGCATACCCTACCAGTTTTTTTGCATTATACCACGAAAACCGACAAATACTATGCCAAACGTTTGTTCTTTCATGTATAAAACCTCCCGGCCCTCCGAAGAGGGCTGGGAGGCCATATCATAGTCATGCAACGTGCAATGAACCCTTTAATTGATATATCCTGTCAGCCGGGCAGGGACAGTGCAAGTTGGTTGCTCTGGTTTGCCTGAGACAGCATGGATGTGCCCGCCTTTCTCCATCTCACCTCCATATGGTCTCCATACTGCCTGCGGTTAGCCTCCTTCGCCTCCTCTTCCCACCGTTCCAAGTCTTTTTTGCTGAAATATTGTCTCATATAAAAATCTCTCTCCCCAAAAGTAATTCCCTGTTGATAGAAAAAGGAGGTTGCAAACTGTCCTGCGTTAGAGTCGTACCGAAACCCGGTAATCTCCATGCCGCTTTCCTTCGCCAGCCACTGCAGACTTTCCCTCGAATGCAGAAAAATATGCCGGGGTGCATCCATCTGATACCAGTGGGCACCATAGCGTTCAAAAGCGATATTGGGATATGTCGGTATATTCATAACCAGAACGCCATCTTCCTTTAGGAGCCTGCGCGCACTGATTAACGCCTCAAGCGGGTCAGTCATATGCTCAAAGGAATCCTGCATGTAGATCTCATCAAAGCTCCCGTCTCCTTCCATCTCATGAATCGAGCAGTTATAAATGGTTACGCGATCTCCATACTTCCGTTCCTTTTCCAGAAAGGGATCGCAGCCGTACAGTTTCCCGAAGCCCTCCTTTGCCTTTTCCAAAAGCCAGGAACCACTCCCGCATCCCACATCCAGAATTTTACGCATATCGGAAACCGGCCCTTCAAATTTGATATCCGGTTCCTCCTTCTGCGCGAAGGAATAGTAGCCTTTTCCGTAATATTCCCCCAGATTTTCCGGAACGTGCTCAATCTGCAGACATTGGCAGCCATCACAGACAAAATAGGGAAATTCTTCCTTCGTTCCCTGCATCATCTCTCTCGGCATCCATGTCTCGAACTCACCCTTTGCGCCACAGATTCTACATGTCTGGGAATGCCTGCCCAAATATTTGCCCCGGTCTGTTTTCCTTTCCGCCGTCTCTTTACCAACATCTCTCCCATCGCCGCAGCTCCAGCTCCCTGTAGGGAAAATCTGCGCCGACTTTTTTTCCGTTTTGCTCTCCGCCTGACAAATGACCGGTTCGCTCCGATTTCCCGCCAGATGCTCCAATAAAGCGGCGATACGGCAGTCATAGGTATGCTCTTCCATCACGGTCTGGAAAGCTGCCTCCTTCACCCGCGCCCATTCCTCATAATGATTGCCAAAGCGCGCAAGCTTCATCAAAAAATCCCTGTGATCCGTAAACCATACAAGCGTTTCATTTGGCTTAAAAAACAGGGCATAATCTTTTTGATATCCGGCAAGGGGAAATCCGCCCGCCGCAATCACCTCCAATGTCTGTCGCGGTATACCGTTGTGGAGTGTATGAGGCGGCAACACAAGCGTAAATTCTTTAGAAGCATAAATTCTGTCGCGCTCTTCTGGTTCCGCAATATAAGGTTTCCTAATTGCCGCCTGACAGTCCGCAAAATCCTCATTGGAATAGATTGTCATCACCGACGCCACATTCTGTAAAAAAATGGTTCGCTGTAAGTTCGTACAGGCGGGCGCGAGGTAATAATCGGCCGCATATAACAGACGAAGCTGCGGCCGGATTCTCTCTGGCACGGGATTCTGAGAAAGGAACTCCTTTTGTATCCGCGACAGCAGGCCTGTTTCCAACAGGCTTTCCCCAAATACCACCCGCTGCGTATGTAAAAAGCCTTCCAGATATCCCTTTCCATACAAGGTCATTCCTTCGGTACTAAGAGGCGAAAAAACCGGCTCTGCAAAAAAACAGGCCTCGCGCTCCACTACAGCCTTCTCAGGCTTCCTAGCTGCCTCCACCGCATCCGGCAGGAGAAAGACCGCCGCCGGGCCCACCTGTCTCAACCGCTCCACCAGATAGCTGTCGCACACATACAAAAGATTGCAGGGATTATACACCGCTTCCAGATACAAATCAAAATCCGGCAGTTGAAGCGTCCAACTGCAATAAAGGATTCTCTCATCTCTGCACAAATCGGAGAGCCGTGCGCAGAAATTGACTGAAAAAACCATATCTCCCGCCGCCTGTCTGAGCTGTTCCCTGATCTGCTGTTTTTCTTCCAGCCCATTCTCCTGCGTCGTCGTACAGATCCATGAAGCGGGCAGCCGCCGCATCTCCACTATCACGCCCGCTTTCTCCCACGCCCGCCTGATCGCTTCCTCATATAAGTATCCCCATGTAAAATATGTCAGTTTCATTCCTCGTCCTCGCTTTTTCTCTCTCCTGTACCCCGCCACTTTACAAGCCGTCCGGAAATTCTGCTATTTGGGCAGTTTCCCCTGTAGTCCCGAAAGCTCCCAGATACGCTTAAGCTGACGGTCATAGCTGAACTGATCTTTTATCATTTTATAGGCGTTATTGCGGATTTGCTCCGCTTCCTTCTCATGCTTCAAATAATACCGGCATTTATCCAGCGCCTCCTCCGCGGAATGATAGATCAGCAAATGCTTTCCATCTTCAAAATAGGTATGCACGTCCTCCTGATCATTGGTCAGCGCCAAACCGCGGCATCCCATGATATCCAATATTCTCTGCGGGATGGCGCTCTGGATGCCCCGCAGCGTAATATTCAGATTGACCTTACTGCACTTGAAAACAAGCGGCATCTCCTTCACATAATCCACCACGCCGCACACCTGTACGCCAGGCAGTTCCGGCTTCCACCGCGTAAACAGCTTAACCTTGCAGTATTTTGCCAGTAGCTGCAACAGGAGCACACGCTCCTTATTGGTAATCGCTTTATTTAAAAAACCAATCAGGGATCCGGTCGTCAGCTCCTTAACGTCAGGCATATATGCAGTTGTCTCCATATTCCGAATCAATGCCTCCTCCACCTGGGGATTGCAGAGGCGTTCCCGAACCGGCTCGTTAATCAGCTCCGAAAGCATATTTTTCCCCGGCAGGCGCAGGTGGGTATTGATCAAAGCCGCCACATAACCGGCGCTGTACTCATCAAAAAGCGGAAACGTCTGATCCATATCCGCCTGATAGAGCTGCCCTACAAAAGAGACATCCGCCCGGTATTTCATCTGCTCCATGGGCGTCGGCTTCATCCTGCTAAGACGCCCCGTATCCACGGCAAGGGGCAGATAATATAAATGCGGCAGCCCCCTGTCTTTCCATTCCCGATACTCCGCCGGGTCGAAACAGAAGATCCGGTTCGTGTCAAACCAAAGGCCCGTACCCGACAGCGCCGGCGAATCGTAGGTCCAGCAGATATAGAGGATCCCCTTGTCATGGGCTGCCTCCGCAAGCTCAGAAACATAATTGACGGAAAAAACCGCATCATATGGTTTCTCTTTCAGCGCTTTTTCCACATCCTCCAAGAACTGCTCCTTCTCTTTTTCTATTCTCGGACGAGCCGGCGTCCTGAACAAATCACATGCAATGCCCTGCGCCTGCATCGTGCAATACAAATCATATTTGGTGATAAAATCCCAGTCATAAATAAAAAGCCTCATCTCTTTTCCTTTCCTTCCGTCCGTAATCGATTCTGAAAGAAACTGCGCACCCATATCCGGTGCGCAGCCCCATTTTGTCTTTATCATTTTTTCGGAAGAAATGATCTTTATTCCACTTAACCGAGCAGGGAAAGCGCCAACTGGTTGCTCTGGTTTGCCTGGGACAGCATGGATGTGCCCGCCTGCTGTAAGATGTTGTTGTTCGCGTACTGCACCATCTCCTTGGCGATATCCGTATCACGGATCTGTGCTTCCGCAGACTGGGTGTTCTCCACCACGTTGTCCAGGTTGCTGATGGTGTGCTCCAGACGGTTCTGGATCGCGCCGAGGTCGGAACGCTGACTGGAAACTTTTTCAAGCGCCGCCTTGATGGTCTCCACCGCATTTAACGCATTCGTGTCGTCGTCCCCGTTCACCTTCAGGCCCTTTAAACCCAGCGTCTTCGCGCTCATGGATTTCAGGTCAACAGAAATCTGATTGTTCTTGGTGGCGTCCGCACCCACATGCAGGCTTAAGGTAAGCGCGCCCACCTCAAACTTATCGGTGGCATCCACAAACTGATCCACATCCGTCTGGTTCGCTTTCCTGCGGTCTACCACGCCCTCGCCGGTCTTCACCCAGAGATCCGCGTCAGCCTTAAGCTGTCCATCGTTTGTAATATATCTGTCCAGTCCGTTCGCAGCGATCTCGTTGCCGTCCTTATCCACAAACTGTACAATGTTCTTCTCCGTATACTTACTGTCAGTAGGGTCAACAGAATCTGCACCGGCAGTCAGATTCTGTGTGCCCATGCTCAGGAAATAATTGGATGAAACAGTGTTGGCAGTGCCCACATAGGTTCCGCTTGCTACCTTGGCTCCAGCCGAATCATACATATCCTTACCTGCAAAATAACCTGTCCCAGTAGACCCAGCCACGGCTACCGTTGCCATAGTCGGTATAGCTGCGGTAGAATTAGCAACCGTGTAATAAGCGTTGCCGTTGGTCGCCGTTCCCACTGCAACTTCATAATAATTGCCGTTGCTGTCTGACTGATAAAGCCCAGCCGCACTAACCACGGCCGCTGAAGTGATATCGCTTGATGCTATAGCGGTTCCTACCTTCTTTCCAATGTTGTTGCTGTAATACGTCTTAGTCGTATCCACAGCGTCCTTGTAGGTACCCTTCGCCAGTGTCTTGACCTCACTGCCTTCCACATAGTAGAGATCCTGTTTGATCGATTCCACTTCCTTATACTTGAAGTTCGTATCCTTATCGGCGTTCCTGTCGCCCTTCAAGAGATAGGTCTCATTAAACTTGGTCGTCTCGGACACACGGTCGATCTCTGTCACCAACTGGTCAATCTCCGACTGAATCGCATCACGATCCGAAGCGGACTGCGTACCGTTCGCCGCCTTTACGGACAGCTCGTTCATTCTCTGGAGCATATCCTGCACTTCGTTCAGCGCGCCCTCTGCGGTCTGCACTGCGCTGATGCCGTCCTGCGCGTTGGCGGAAGCCTGTGTCAGGCCTCTCACCTGTCTGCGCATCTTCTCGGAAATCGCAAGACCTGCCGCATCGTCAGCCGCGCGGTTGATCTTATAACCAGAAGAGAGCTTCTCGGTGGACTTTGCCTGCGCGCTTGTGGTCAGACCCAGCATTCTGTTAGAGTTCATTGCTGTAATATTGTGTTTCACGATCATAATACTTACCTCCTTGTGTTTGCCAGCCGCAATTCCATTTGCGGCTGTTGTTTGTTTTTAAGTTTCCTTTTTGTATTGAATAATTCCGAAGCCCCCAGGATAGCTCCGGATTATTGCCGTTACTGCTTTGACGCCGCTTTGGGAAACGCTGCCCTCCCCGTTTTCTTTGCAGAGTCATTCACCACGATCCGTTTCTTCCGGTATTTCTCCGGCAGATCCGGCACTGCATAGTAGTGCGGCAGGTTCGCTTTTTCTTCCTCGCTCTGCGCGTTGTTCTCTATGACTTTGCTCCTCACCACATTTAACCCCTTAGGAGCGTCGATCATAATCCGCAAATGGTTTTTGCTGCCTCCGAGGAAAACCACCTTGACATCCTCCCCAATCTGTAAATACTCTTCCGTGCTCATCGTCAGTCGTAACATACCAAAACCTCCCTGCTTTCTTTAAACTGCGGCCCGCTAAAGCTGCCTCCCTGCAAATGCAACACTTGTATAAGAAGTGTTGCATCAGCCCTCCCACTATTTCCTGTGCCGGGCGCAAAAAGCAACAAAATATTGTAAAATAGTCAAATCAGACAACAAAAGGAGGAAAATGACATGAGTACAACTGATCCGATTAAAAATGAAATGCAGCTTAAGAAATTCGAGGAATACTATCTTCTGGAAAAACCCGTCTACAGAAATTACGCCCTTATTATTTTGGGACTGAACACGGCGTTCCGCATCGGTGATCTCTTGTTATTACAGTGGAAGGATGTTCTTTGTGACGAGGGAAACAACTGCAAAGACCATATCTGCATCACGGAACAGAAAACCGGAAAATCAAGAAGCGTCGCCGTCAATGACAGCGTGCGAAAAGTGATTCCTATTCTCTGGAAAGAAAGCGGCTGCAAAAAAGAATGCGGGTATCTTTTTACAAACGGGCGCAGGACGCCGGCTCCCCTCTCCCGCTCACAGGCTTTCCGCATTATTAAGGAAGCCGCCCTGTATGCGGGGCTGCCGGAACATATAAGCTGTCATTCACTCAGAAAAACCTTTGGCTATCACGCATGGAAAAAGGGCGTAGAGCCCGCCCTGCTCATGGAACTGTACAACCACTCTTCCTACCGCGTTACCAGGCAATATCTTGGGATAGAACAGGAGGACAAAGACCGGGTATATTTGGATGTGCAATTATAAAATGGAAACAGAATAAAAAAATTTGATTCTGGCTATAAAGTATTCTGACTTACCGCCGATATATAAAATGTAAGAAAGAAATACAACACTTCTTATACAAGTGTTGCATTTCCTTCTTTTTTTATACGGATTTTATACAGGCACAGAAAAAATCGGAATTGATGTACATGTACAACAATCCCGATTCCCTCTGCTATCAATACATTTTTTATATAAAGCCTGCTCTTTTTCTTACTTTCTTACCAGGTGTCTCGGCAGCCCGTTCACGAAGAGCGGCTGCAGCTCGCCCATGATCAGCGGTCTCGCATACTTCTCATAACCCTCTGTCAGGCCTTTGCCGTCTGCGGTAATCCACTCGTCGGGCACATTTCTCTCCACATTTGCAATGGCATGGATATCATAAGCGCTGGTACCGCACTGGTAAGGATCGTCACCGTTTCTGTCAAGTGTAATCATCATACCGGTCTTGCCCTCTTCCGCCGCCATCACTGCGTCATGGCCAACCTGGAACGCCTCGTTGATATCTGTCAGGGATGCCAGATGAGTCGCCGCTCTCTGTAAGGTGGAGAACTCAATCGCGCGGGTCTTAAGCCCAGTCTCAGCCGCAATCTTATCAGCCAGCATAACTGCCGTACCGGACATCTGCTTATGGCCGAACGCATCCACGGCAACCTCTCTGCCGATCTCGCATACATATCTGCCATCCGCAACCTTAACGCCCTCGGAAACCGCAATCACTACGGAAGATTTTGTCTCGGCCAGCTTTTTCACATCCGCCATGAATTTATCCATATCAAAGACTCTCTCCGGCAGATAAATCGCATCGCAGCCGCTGCAGTCGTCGCCCTTGGCCAGCGCTGCCGCCGCCGTAAGCCATCCCGCATTACGTCCCATAATCTCTACGATACAAATGGTGGGCTTCTTTGCGCCAAAGGACTCGTTATCGCGAATGATTTCCTTCAGGGAAGCTGCGATATATTTCGCCGCAGAACCGTAACCAGGACAGTGATCCGTCACGGGCAGATCGTTGTCAATGGTCTTGGGCACACCCATAAATCTCTGGGATTTACCGTGAGCCGCCGCATAATCGGACAGCATCTTAACTGTATCCATGGAGTCGTTACCGCCCGCATAAAACAGACACTCGATATCATGCTTCTCCATAATCTCAAAAATTTTCTCGTAAACATCCTCATGTCCCTCAATCTGAGGCATCTTAAAACGGCAGGAACCCAAGAATGCGGAGGGAGTTCTCTTTAAGAGCTCAATCCCCGTCTCATCGTCCAGATACTCGCCCAGATCGATCATTTTGTCCTCCAAAAAGCCTTCAATACCGTGAACCATACCATAAATCTTCTTCACACCCAGCTTCTTCGCAGCAGCGTACACACCTGCTACGGAAGAATTGATAACGGCTGTAGGGCCGCCGGACTGACCAACAACAATATTTCCTTTCATGTCTGCTCTCCTTTATCTTTTATTTTTCATAGATTGTTTTTCTCTGCGCTTAAGTATACCAAATATTCCCGTTCAAAACAAGTACAAGCATGGAAATATTAGAAACAAAAGGCGGTGAAATAGTCCAAACTCTTCATTGTATTTGCCTTCCAAACATGATAAACTCTAACATGTAACAGTCAAAAAACAACGTTAATTCGCACATTGCGGGAAAGGCGCGGCATCCAAATTATGAAAAACTATATTTTAAGCTGCTGTTCAACAGCAGATCTCCCGGCAGACCATTTCGCCAAACGCGGTATTTTTTATGCCTGCTTCCATTACGAACTGAACGGCCAGGAATATCTGGATGATCTGGGCAAGACCATGTCTTTCGAACAATTTTATAAAGCGATGGCGGACGGTGCCGAAACCAGAACCTCGCAGGTAAACGTAGCGGAATTTACAGAATACTTCGAGCCCTTTTTGAAAGCGGGTAAAGACATCCTGCACCTGAGTCTGTCGTCCGGTATCTCAGGGGTTATCAACTCAGCCATGACTGCCAGAGAGGCGCTGGCCGAGAAATATCCTGACCGCACCATCTATATTGTGGATTCTCTGGCAGCCTCTTCCGGCTACGGCCTTCTGATGGATAAACTTGCCGATCTGCGCGATGAAGGTATGTCCATCGAGGATCTGTATCAGTGGGCGCTCAACAACCGGCTTCGCCTGAATCACTGGTTTTTCTCCACCGACCTGACCTTCTATATCAAAGGCGGCCGTATCTCAAAAACCTCCGGCATGGTCGGAACCATGCTGAACATCTGCCCTCTCTTAAACGTAGACAATATGGGGCGTCTGATTCCCCGCTATAAGATCCGCACCAAGCGGAAAGTCATTCACGCCATTGTCGACAAGATGGAGGAATGCATCGAGGAGGGCCGCGATTACAGCGGCAAATGTTATATTTCACAGTCCGCCTGCTATGCGGACGCCAGATTCGTCGCCGACCTGATCGAGGAACGTTTCCCACATCTGGACGGCAAAGTTATGATCAACAGCGTAGGAACTACCATCGGCGCCCACACGGGCCCCGGCACTGTGGCAGTGTTCTTCTGGGGAAAAGAAAGGGTCGACTGAACAGCCGGCCCTTTTCTCATCTCATCAGATAAATAAAATATCCCGCATACCCAAGCAGCATCACCGCGCCGCCCAGACGGCCTAGCCGCTTGTTTTTAAAAACGCAGATCCACAAAAGTACCGCGGTCGCAATGCACACAATACCGTCCGTCAAAAACGCCGGCGCATATGCCACCGGTGTAATCAGCGCCGAAGTTCCCACCACAAAAAGAATATTAAAAATATTGCTGCCGACGATATTTCCAACCGCAATATCCGCCTTTCCCTTGAGCGCCGCCGTAACACTTGTCACAAGCTCGGGAAGGGATGTCCCGAAGGCTACGATGGTCAGCCCGATCAGCCGCTCGCTCATGCCGAAAATCCGGGCAAGCTCCGTAGCCGCATCCACCGCTACATCGGAACCGACCACAATCATCACACCTCCCGCCACGATCAGCAGAAGCATTTTCCAAACCGGCATAGGTTTGTCTTCCGGCAGTTCCTCCGGCAGACCGCCGCCCTTCTTCGCGATCACCAGCAGATAGCCGAGATAGACAAACATCAGCGCCCACAGAATCAATCCATCGGAGAGACGCAGCATATTATCGCCTGTACATCCCATTCCAAGAAGAACAGCCGTCACCAGAATTACAAAGGGGATCTCGTATTTCACCGTAGTCTTCTGCACTGCTATCGGCGTAATCACGGCGGTGAGCCCTAAAATCAGCAGGACATTCATAATATTACTTCCCACAATGTTGCCGATCGTGATTTCCGCACTCCCCTTTAAAGCCGCCGACACGCTGACCGCCGCCTCCGGTAAAGAGGTACCCATCGCCACGATGGTGAGCCCGATCACAAGCTGGGGAATACCAAACTTTTCCGCCACGCGGCTTGCGCCCTCCACGAACCAGTCCGCCCCCTTCACCAGAAGCACAAAACCAAGAGCCAATAAAGCGATTTGAATGATTACTTCCACCATTTTCTCCCTTCCGAAAGCCCTCCGTCCACCCACAAAAAAGGGACGCGGCTTTCAACATGTTTTAATGCTAAAAGTCTCGTCCTTTCCATCACTTCTCAAATAGCAAACCGGAAAGCGTGCAAACATGACACATGTGTCAGGGTATGTTGCTTACACAGGATAACTACTCCCTTTTAACTTTTGACTTGTCAGATACTGTATCATAAGTGTATCCGCTTGTCAAGCCTTCTATGCAGTACCGCCTCTCTGTTTCTAATGAATTTTGTTCAACGATTCCACAGAAAGTATCTTCTTAATATTAACTAAAAACAACACGCTCGCGGTGGTGGCCGAAATCACGTCGGAGACCGGCTCCGCATAGTATACGCCCATCACGCCGAAAAAATACGGCAGGATAATCGCAAGCGGAATCAGCAGGATAATTTTTCGCAACACCGCGATAAAAAGAGAAACTTTCGCCTGTCCAAGCGCCAGAAACGTGGGCTGGATTCCATTTTGCAGTCCAAAGACCAGCATACCCGCCATAAAGACCGGCATCACCCGGCCGACCAGCTCCACAAGCGCTGCCTCCTCGGTAAAAAGACCTGCATAAAATTCCGGAAACAGCATCGTAGTCGCCGTGGAAACCAGCATGAAACCGAAACACAACCCGATCATCCAGCGATAGAGCTGTCTCACCCTGCCAAAATTTCCCGCACCATAATTGTAGCTGACAATCGGCGTCATGCCCTGCGTAAAGCCGCTGATCGGGGCGGAAAAAAGCTGCATCACACTCTGCATAATAGTAAGCG
Source organism: Lachnospiraceae bacterium UBA3310 (assembly GCA_002361355.1). Lineage (GTDB taxonomy): Bacteria > Bacillota > Clostridia > Lachnospirales > Lachnospiraceae > UBA3282. The sequence goes on along the minus strand of DESQ01000005.1, from coordinate 5,011 downwards.
CTCCCACATGAAGATCCCCGCCGTAGGCCTGCAGCCCGTGATTGAGTACGATGCTGATAAAACTCTCCGTAGCCCGCATGATAAAGGGCGATATCCCCAGGGAAAAAATGCTTGCCAGAATCCCCCTTTCAAGCTTTAAAAATCTTTTGCGGATTTTCAGGGACGATTTGTTACTGAGCAGAAAACCCGTAACCCAGGCCGCGCTGAGAGCCTGCGAAACTACGGTGGCAACAGCCGCACCTTTCACGCCCATCTGAAAAGCGAAGATAAAAATGGGATCCAGAATAATATTTACCACCGCGCCGATCAGCACAGAAAGCATCGCCGTCCCCGGCCTGCTCTGGCAGATAATAAAAGCATTCAGACCGAGCGCAAACTCCACAAACAACGTACCCACCAGATAAATCGACAGATAATCCACCGCATATTCAATGGTGGCGTCGCTGGCGCCGAACTGATAAAGGAGCGGTCTCTGAAAGGCATAGAAAACAGCCATCAGTACCACCGTGCAGATCACCAGAAAACTCACGCTGTTCCCCAGAATTTTCTCCGCGTGGTCTCTGTCCCCCTTGCCGAGCCAGATCGCCGCAAGAGGCGCCGCCCCGCTGTTGACAAACCCCGAAAATGCGGAAATAAACACAGTGATGCAGAAGGTGACGCCCACACCCGTCAGCGCATTCGCTCCCACACCCTCCATATGTCCGATATAGATTCTGTCGATAATACTGTATAAAATATTGATAATCTGCGCAAGAATCGAGGGCAGCGTCATACTCGCCATCAGCTTTCCGATGGATTCCGTCGCCATCCGCTCCTCGCGTGTCATTGTCGCCTTAACCGCCGCCATACGTTTTCCTTTCTGTTCCCGATCTTTTCTATGTAATCTTACTCGCATTACTTCGGAATTGCAAGCCTGTCCCCATTATGCTACCATAAGTTCAGACACGCCTGTTTGACAGGCTTTACAGAACGGAGCTTACCAAATGAAAAAAGCAATCAAAATACTCGCTGGCGGCGTCGCCAGATTAAAACTTTTTCTTGTTACTACCATCATCGGCTCTGCCTTTCTGATCCTGTATCTTCTGCACCACCTTTTTATCAGGCCGAATACAACCGCCGGTTTTGCATGGGGTGCGGCATATCTGACAGCACTGCTCGTTTTTATTTTGTTTGAGTCCATTCTTTTCTGGAGCGGCATCATCCGCGTCTATACGACATCCGTCCAGTTGGGCATCAAATGGCGCATCATCGGTATCGCCTGCGGTTTTATCCCTCTTGTCCATATCTGGGCCCTGTGCCGGATCATTGCCATCACCTCCCGCGAAGCTGCCTTTGAAAAGGAAAAATATCTGCTGGATCAGGTGCGCGCCCAGAGTCAGATCTGTCACACCAAATACCCGATTCTTCTGGTACACGGCGTTTTTTTCCGGGATTTCCGCTTTTTTAACTACTGGGGCAGGATTCCTTATGCCCTGAAACAAAACGGCGCCATCCTCTACTACGGCAGCCAGCAGTCCGCCGCCTCCGTGGCCTCCTGCGGTCAGGAGCTGGCAGAGCGCATCCGCGCCATCGTGCAGGAAACCGGCTGTGAAAAAGTAAATATTATCGCCCACTCCAAGGGCGGTCTGGACAGCCGCTACGCCATAAGCGCCTGCGGCGCATCTTCCTACGTGGCTACCCTGACCACCATCAATACCCCGCACAGAGGCTGTATCTTTGCGGATTATCTGCTGGAAAAAATACCTGCAAAGGTTCAAAAAAGCGTGGCGCGCAAATACAATGCCGCCCTGAAAAAATTCGGCGACACAGACCCCGACTTTCTCTCCGCCGTACAAGATCTCACCGCCTCCGCCTGCGCTCTCAGAAACGAAAAGCTGCCCGATCACCCCGACGTGTACTATCAGAGTGTTGGCAGCCAGATGAACTGCGCTTCCAGCGGCAGGTTCCCGCTTAATATGGCTTATCCACTGGTCAAACACTTTGACGGTGCAAACGACGGACTGGTGTCCATGGAGAGTGCCCGCTGGGGAGAAAATTTTACCGAACTTATGACGCCCGAAGGAAGAGGCATTTCCCACGGCGATATGATCGACTTAAACAGGGAAAACATTCCCGGCTTTGACATGCGTGAATTTTATGTAAACCTTGTAGCAGACTTAAAAAACAAGGGGTATTGACCCCTTGTTTTTTCATCACTTCGTCCTAATCAAATCTAAGAAAGAAACGACTGTAAATTCTGATTCAGATTTTCCGCAAGTCCCGTCAGATCCGAACTCAGTTCCGTGATGCCCTTAATCTCCTCCTGCACCTGTCCGGCCGCCTCAGCCGTCACCTGAGCGGTACTCACATTGGTCATGGAGGACTGTGCAAGTTCTTCTATCACATCTGACATGCTATCCTTGGCGCGGTTCATGGAATGGATATTCTGCTGCATATTATTCTCTTTATCCGTAACCATGCTGATGCTGCGATCCAGTTCCTCAAAAATATCTCTGGTTCTAAGGACCTTGTCCTCCTGCGATTTCAACACCTCGCCAACCTGATTCATCGCCGTCAGATTTTCCTCCGTTTTCTCCACCAGCTCTTTGATATTATCCCCAATCTGGGACGCCGAATGGTTGGACTCCTCCGCCAGCTTTTGAATCTGCTGTGCCACCACCGCAAATCCCCTGCCGGCCTCCCCGGCTCTGGCTGCTTCTATGCTGGCATTGAGAGAAAGAAGGTTCGTCTCCTCCGCAATGTTGGTAATATACTCCGTCACGCTCATGATCTGCTTGACCGCTTCGTTGGTGGTATCCGTCTGATTTCTGATATCCTGCACGGTATCCTGCGCCTTTTGGCTGCTCTCTTCCAGTTCACGCAAAATAGCCGTGCTCTCCTTCGCCATACACTCCATATCTCTGGAAATCTGGTTGATTCCCTCAATCTGCAAAAGCATCTCGTCTATTGCCTGTCTCGTCGCCTCCACATTCTGTGTCGCCTGCGCCGTTCCGTCCTGCTGCCGGTTCGCCGTCGATGCAATCTGCTCCACACTCTCATTCATGCTTACAGCCACCTGCGTGGTGCGGTCAGACGTTGTGTTCAACCGCTCGACTGCCTCCGTCAGTTTCTCTGTTCCGTGTCGGATATCATTCAAAATATCATAAATTTTCAGGCGCAGCTTCTCCGTACAGGACGCCAGATCTCCAAATTCATCCCGCCGTTTGTTTCCCATCAGCCGCTCATCCTCAAACTGTCCGTTGGACACCTGCAAAAGTACCTCTCTTACGTTGTGAAGCACCTTTGTCAACCCGCCGATGTACCAGAAGATAAAACCGCCTACCAGAAGCAGCACCGCCAGCGCAATCAAAACGCTGATCACAATATACTGCCGGATAATACCGTTAAACTCATCCGCCGGCAGGGAAGCCATCATCGCGCCCGTCACGGTGCCGTCGCCCGGCTGCACAATCGGAATCAGATAGGCATGACACATCTTTTTGTCAATCTCAATATTGCGGTACCAGAGCTGCGCTCCCTGCTGCAGCGTATAGTTGCTGATGTTGGCGCCCGTCTTCATACCATACCATCTGTCCCCGCTCTCATTCTTAATGGAAGTCATGACAGCCGTGTCACCAAAGAAAAAAGTGATATCCACGCCAGTCTGCTCTTTCAATTCATCCACAATATTCGTCTCGGCAGAAACATTAAAGTTCATCCCTCTCCAGACATTGCCGTCCGATTTAATGGCATAATCCCCGTATCCCTGACTGTTATACAGGCTCATCGCCGCCAGCGCATTTGATTTTAAGCTGTTCCTTGTCTCCTTGTACATCCCGTTTTCAAACTGGACTAAACCGACAAACAAAAGCAGAACGCCAAACACCAACATCGGAACACAGTACAAGGTAAACATTTTCTGTTTAAATTTCATATCGCCTCTCCTACATGGAATCCGCGGTGATCACCGTCACACCCGTATCCGTCTTTGTATTCGTGTCTGTGTAAGTTCCCTCAATTGCCTGCACTGCGATCACCATGCCGTCATGCCCCATACGTTCCGGATTCTGCTGCATGGTCGCGTAAGCAGTTCCGTCCGCAATCAATGCGAGCATAGCGTCGGAGGTATCAAAGCCTACTACCAGATCCTCTCTTCCCGACTCCTTGACCGCCTCGCCAATTGCCACGGACGTTCCTTCATTGGTGCCAAAATATGCCACATAGCCCTGTCCCTGTCCTGCTGCCACGGCATTTTTGATATTACCCGCATCGTCCATCATATACACGGTATCCGCCAGCACAAAGTCCGTCCCCTCAAAAGCGGCGCGGAAACCAGTCTCTCTCGCCACGCAGGAAGCGGTGTCCTGGGTCACGCCCATAACGCCGATAGTGCCCGATGTAATGCCTCTTTCCGCAAGCGCAGTCTTCATACTGTCAGCCGCCGTCTTTCCGGCTGCCTCATTGTCGGTTGCAAGCGCCGTCACACAGTCAAAGCTTGCCGCACTGTCCACATATACAATCTTACAGCCCGCGTCCGCCGCCGCCTGCAGACTGCCGTTGACGCCCTCCGCACTGTTCGCGGCAATCAGAATAGCCTCAGCCCCTTCCGAAACTGCCTGGTCTATGCAGGCGCTCTGCAAAGCGTCGTCATGCGTATCCGGCCCAATCCACTTGTATGTAATGTTTCCCAGCTCCTCCGCCGCCTGTCTGCATCCCTTGTCGATCGACTGCCAGTAGCTGTCCGCCAGATCCATGGTAATCAGATACACCGTATGCGCCTCACCGGAACCTGACGCCTGCGCCGTCTGTTCCGTCTGTGCTTCCCCTGCTGCCGCAGCTTCTACCTCCACACCGCCGCTTACTGCTGCAGAAGGCTGCATGGGCGTATCCGGCATAATAATTTCAGGATCACCGGCTTGTCCGCATCCGGTCAGCAAAAGGCCAGCCGCCAGCGACAGGCCAATGATTTTTTGTAATTGATACATGTCTTGCCCTCCCTTAATGTAATGGTAGTGTCAAGTTTTCTACCCTA
>DESQ01000007.1 GCA_002361355.1 Lachnospiraceae bacterium UBA3310 | reverse complement strand
TTTCCTCTGCATTTGTAAAATCTGATTCCTGTCAAGAGCCGGATTTGCCATAATCGCTTTGATTTCTTTCAAAGGAATATCAAACTCACGGAAAAACAATACTTGCTGTAGTGTCTCCAGCGCCTTATCGTCATAAAGCCGGTATCCCGCTTCACTTTTTCCAGTCGGCTTTACCAGCCCGATTTCATCATAATAGTGGAGCGTGCGCACGCTGATACCTGTTACATTTGATACTTCTTTTACTGTCCTCATCGCTGTTGGCCTCCTGTTCCTGATATATTCACTTTAACCCCTGACGTTCCGTGAGGGTCAATAGGAAATTTCAATTTTTCTTGAATATATTATCTTTCGTACCTGCTATCATCCCAGAGATTTCAGGCTCCTTCTGTATTGCGCCATTTCGTCCTCGCTTACCGTATCCATGATGTACTGCAATTCGCTGACCACAAAATCCCGCTCCTTCGGCAGATAAGCGGTGACCGGATAGAAATTTGAGCTGGAGTTGGCAAAAAGGTGTGTCCGTATCTGCAGGTTCTGGATGAATACCTGTAACTCCCGCATTCGCTCCTTCTCCCCGGCAGGAGTAAACTGCCCTTCCTGCTCCATGCGGTACAGCTCCGTTTCCGAAAACAGCGTGAGCGAATCCACCGAGATAAAATAAGGATTTAGCTGACTGAACAGCTTTGCGCTGTTCACCGCATTCCCGTATCCCCTGCCCTTCCCCGCAAGCCCGGTCATGTAGACAAAATAGTATTCGATCCCTGCCTCATCCAGTTTCCGGCACTGCTCTAAAATATCAGCCGCCGTATAGCCCTTGCCCGCCAGTGCAAGTGTGTCATCATCCCCGCTCTCCGTCCCGATGCTCAATCCGTTTATCCCCATTGCCCGGAGTTTCTTAAGCTGCCACACTTCCTTATTCCTGATATCCCTGATGCTTGCAAACATGGCCATGGTCTGGCACTTGATGAGATAATCCCTTACCGTCAGCGCCCGCAGTTTCAGGTTCTCATAGCTCATGGCAAAGGGGTTTGCGCCTGTCCAGAAGATGCGCCTTGCATAGGGCTGGTATCTTTTGATCTCCGCCAGGTCTTCCTCGAACTCCTCCATCGGTGCCATACGGAAGCACTCGTCTCTGTAAAGGCTGCAGAAACGGCATTTTCCATAAGTGCATCCGGAAGTTGCCTGTAGGATGACGGAATTTGCCTCATAGGGCGGCCTCCATGTCCTTCCCGTAAAATGCAACTGAAACCACCTCCCCTACAGATGATGGACGCTTTCACGGTAACGCCGCAGTTCGTCCTCGCCTACATTCTTTATGACATCATCAAGGAACGCCAGCAGTTTCTTCTTATCTTCCGGTAACACACAATGAAACTGAAAGGCATTGGACGCGCCAAGCGCCGCAAATTCTGTGGGAATTTCCAATCCTTCCACCAAAGCCCGTATTTCCCTGTACTTTTCTGTCTCGCTTTCCTCTTCCCAGTTCCCCTGCCGGATTTCCCCATACAGTTTTGAATCCGGGTAGATAGTCAGCATATTGGCGCCGATCAGAACCGGATGGAGTTTATTGCATACAGCGGCGGTGATCCTTGCCCCGTCCTCCCCGCGCCCTGCGCCGGATATTCCCGTCAGGTAGAAAAAGCTGTAACGGATGCCTGCCTTGTCAAGCCGCCCGCACTGCTCCAGAATGTCAGCCGAGAGATATCCTTTATCCATAAACCGCAGCGCCTCGTCATCCGCCGTCTCGATGCCAATTGTCAGTCCGTCATAACCTGCCCAATGCAAGGCAGCCAGTTCCTCATCCGTTTTCAGGGTAATGTCCGTCACCCTGGCAAAGCTGCCGATGGTTTCCATCTCCGGAAAATAACTGTGTACCAGCCCCGCAATCTCCATCAGCCTGTCATATTTCAGCACAAACGGATTTGCCCCGGTCAGGAAAGTGCGGGTCACCTTTCTGCCGAAAAAGGAGCGGTACATCTTCTGTGCCTCTTTCAGATCCGCCTCTATATCCTCCATCGGTGACATCCTGAACCGGAAGGGCAGGTCTGCATAGAGCGTACAGAATTTACATCTGTGGTGCGTACAGCCTGCGGTCACTTCCAAAAGCAGGGAAGACGTTTCATAGGGCGGCCTCCATATGGTTCCTGTGTAGTGCATCATTCATTCCTCCTTAAGTCTTTACTCAGCGGATATCCTCTTTTGCACTAAATTACATCGAAAATTCCATGTAATCAAGTACTGTCTTTTTTTGTCAGTAGTCCACTTTTTCGTACTATCTTTCAAAAATAACCGTATCTTGATTTTTCTCCCTTGTCGGGATATACTCATGGGGAAAGAGGAGAAATGAAATGTCTGATAATAAATTCACCAGCGAAGAAACCCTTGCCCGCTGCGTCCCTATGGGCAGGCTTCAGTCCGTGATCGGCGGCAAATGGAAAATCCTGATCTTATGGTATGTATCCTTTTACAAAGTGCAGCGGTTCGGGGAACTGATGCGCCGTCTTGACGGTATCACACAGTCTACGCTTACAAAACAGCTCCGGGAACTGGAAAGCGACGGGTTCCTCCACCGGGAAATTTATAAGGAAATCCCGCCGAAGGTGGAATATACACTCACCGAGTTTGGGGAGAGTTTCATCCCCGTCCTGCAGACGATGATGGCATGGAGCGAGACATACCTCTGCCCTGATTACAAGAACCCATATGAGAAATAATGACAAAAAACAGAGCATATAGATTTTCAGTTTCTATATGCCCTAACGCTGTTACTATAGTTGTTATTATGTTCCAAACGGGCAAGCAACCATGCAAAGACCGCAGGCATTTTTTCTTCCATATGTTTTAATATATAAACTCCTTTGTTCGTTACATAACCTATAATCTATTATATCATTTCTTAATGAATTGATATTCCATTGCACATCATACAATGCCGTATGTGGACAGATAGCAACACATTTGTTACAATTTTCAGGACAATTGCTCTTTAAGATTTTGTTACCATAAACAAATTGCTCATTTATTAGGATTGCAGAAAGTCTTACTCTTGGGCCATATTTTTTTGTAATAACAACATCATTTTTTCCAATCCAGCCTAATCCGGCATTTACTGCAGCAAACTTGAAAGAAAAAGGTGCTGTCAAATCTACCTCGTTGTTTTGCGCCACAGGTGGAATATAATATTTCACTTTGTATTCATCAAGCATTTTTTGCAGTTGTGTTAAAATTTTTTCCAATACTTTTTTTGCATCTTGAATGCTCTTTTCAAACTTTTCTTCAGAATATGTTTCGATTGTAAGTTGTTCCCCATAAGGTACTGCAAATACTAAAGCAGATTTATATTTACTTGCATATTCACTGTATGCAATACTTGTAAATCCATAAATAACTTCTGGATATTCTAAAAATATATTGCGAATATTTTTTTCCACCATGTAAACCACCTCACAAACAGGAGTGCCCTTAAAAATAGCAATGTTAATTTGCGTTGCTTGTGGCAACGAGCGGTTTTGCCTATAATAATGGTAACAACTAAAAGAAAGGAAACTACCCCTAATGCTTAATGAAAATATGAAAACACTCAGGAAATCGAAAGGCCTTTCGCAGCAAGAGCTTGCTGTCAAGCTGAACGTGGTGCGACAAACAGTTTCTAAATGGGAGCAAGGACTGTCAGTTCCCGATTCTGATATGTTGATCTCCATATCAGAAGTGCTTGAAACACCTGTGAGTACGTTGCTTGGAGAAAACATGATTGAGCCGGAAGTTGATGACTTAAGGGCAATTTCTGCCAAACTGGAGGTGATAAACTTGCAGCTTGCACAGAGAAAAACCACAACAAAAAAAATTCTACATTGGCTTCTTATCTCATTATGCGTAGTCACAATAGCCATTTTTGCAATCTTATTGGCATTAGAAAGTCCCTACTTGGGGTGGGATTATCGTGATCCTGAAACCGCCATTCTCGGAGTGGCATTTCACTCATTTGAATGGCTGTTTGTCAGAATAGCACCGTTTATCCTTATTGGTGCGATCATTGCAGATATCAGGCTGCACCGTCCGGCATAGGAAAACCTACCATGTCAAAGAAATGCCCCGCAGCAGCCGTAAAGCATTCCCGCTGTCAATCCTGTTTCATATTACTTTGGCAGAAAACCGTTGCTACTCGGCTACTGGGGCTTGTGCAAATTTCCGCAGTTCATCCCTGAGTGCTATAGCTTCTTCTGTAAGCTGCGCCGGTTTCTTTTCCCTTTTCCGGTTCTGTGCGTAAAAATCGCCAGACCAGAATCCGTCCGCTTCGATGTAGTTGGGATTCTCCTCCCCCTCAAAAACAAAATTATATACCACATCATTGTAGGGTTCTGTCACCACCTCCGAAATCACCGATACACCGTCAGGCGTCATAAGCCTGTCTCCGGCCTGCAGCCTGCCTGCCGCCACACGTCTGCCGTTTGGCGCCGTCTCATCGACGGCCAGCATTGCATGACCGCCAGAAACCCGGATCCTTTTGCCATCTTTGGTCATGATGCGAATGATCTGCGGATCTTCCCCTGTCAGGATATTTGTTACGGTGAGCGTCCTGCCGCCAAGCACCGGTATCCTATCACCTGCCTTGATCTGATCCGCCTGTTTCGTGCTGCCGTCCGCCATTTTGATCTGTGTATCTTTTGCAAAACAGCCCCAATAGATCGCAATGGGCGGGATAAAAACATTGGTTTCGCCTTTCCCGCTTTCATAATAGACAATCGGATATCTCGGATCCTGCGGCACGCTGTAAATATAGATGGCATACTGATCGATCGTCGTCCCCATGTATGGTTCATGTTCTATCCGCAGCACAAAACATCCGTTCAGATAACAGGTATGGGAACTGTCATTTAAAAATGCATGACTCAGGCTGTAATCCCAGTCGTATGGGCCCAACATGCCACTTTTAAGCGGAAGCTTCAAATCAAAGCTGACCTTATTTGACTTACTGTCATAAGTCAAATCACCATTTTTCTGAAGAATCCCACCCAGATCCTCAAGTTTAATACCTCCGCCGTGCTCTGCAATGACTTTTCCACCGCTTACGTAATAATCAAGATAGGATTTGGGAAATTTCCCGTTGCCGACTTTATAGGAATCGATGGAGACACTGGTTATCTTTTTGAACGGATTCAGTTCAATGGTTCCCTTGATCGGTATGATCGTACGCAGATTGTTCCCCTTCACATTTAGTAAATAATTGCCGCCGACATAATCCCCCTGCACAGATCCGATTGAATTCCTGCCATACAAAAATACAATGCTTCCCTGCCGTTTCCCATTTTGCCACCGGGGATCTGTAATGGTTATTTTATTGATAAAGGATTGTGCCACCGCCTTTGCGAACTTGATCTTTCTGGGCGCAAGACTGACCGCGGCAAACGCACCGTCCTTTGCTTCGCACAGTGCATCCACAGTCATGGTAAAACTTCTTCCTGCCAGTTTCTCATAGGGGAACATACTGGTGGATACCTCATCCAGCAGCCGCATAGGCTCATTCTCATAGTATAATTTTGTCTGATAGATATACGTCCCCGTACTGTCGTCTTGCACTTTGACCAACAGACAATATGCCATGGAATCCTGTTCCTCCTCTTGCTCCGAAGATAACGTCACTGGCATATTCGCATTGGTTGCATTCGCGCAGGATATTTCCACTTCTGTAACCATTCTGTATAATCCATATATTTCCTCCTGCACATTCTCTGTCATACTCTGCGCTGAAATACTGCGCGTTTCCGCCCGGCCCTCTCCAACACCGACCGCCCTGATCTCCGCTATACTTCCTTCCAGCATCGGTTCAGAGGCATTATTGGCATATACTTTTTGTCCCGGCGATACAGACACACTGGCCGTTTTTGCAATCGCCTTCTGGATCTGCGGGTATTCTCCTAATTGTGCTTCACCGCCAAAGATATGCACAAACTTCTGATAATCCTCTGCATCCGTAAAATCATACCTGTAAGCGCCTGTGGGTGACTGATACTCCTTTGTTTTTTTCATCAGATTTTCTCCTTCTATAAAATATTTGGTCTAAAATTGATAACTTTGGCATTCCATGCGCTCCCCACGCTGGAATATTCCCCTGATTTCTTCGTCGTCAAACGCTCCTATGGCCGGCCGGGTTCCTTCTGTAAATTTGGGGAAATAATGCAGATCCATGAATTTCTCCCGGTCGTTTACTTCAAAAACACATCCGTTTAACAGGATATATACCGCGTTGGATTTCACCAGCCAGAGATTATCGTCCTGCGTCATCGGGCATTCAAAGATGTTGTTTTTAAAATCATCATCCAGGTCATAAAAATATACTCTCCCGTTCACACAGGACAGCACCGCATAGCTCCTCCTGTCGTCGGCAAGCACATCCGCCGACACTAGCTTCGTATCTGACTGCACATCAATGTAATGCCCGTTTATCAGCGCCCCGCCCCTTAATTCATAGATGCCCAGTCCTTTCTTCTCCGTCAGCGCGATCTTTGTAACCGACGGGTTGGATAACAGCGCATAAGCGCCTGTCAGACCTGATCTGTTAATGACCTGCCCAGACCATTTTTTGCTGTTCCAGTCCATCTCGCAGTAAGTGAGCTTAGTGTCATCCAGATAGCACACGCAGAATTTATTTCCTGAGAGCGCGGACGAATAAAAAGTGTAACCGGAAGCCGCAGCCGTATTCCCGGCATAAACTTCCCATGACGCACAATCTCCGCTGACATACAGCTTCGGATGGATATACAGAAAATATCTGCCCGCATAGTCCCGATAGATTTTAAACCGGCCCTTCTGATCCGTCTTCGGAAGGCCTGTCAACGCTGTCCCCGTCTTATCCCACAGCGTCCGGTATACTGTCACAGACTGCTGTACCGAACAGGCGTCATTGTAGGCAAGAAGTGTAAATCTCCGGTGTCTTTCGATCGCAGCCGTATAGGGCGGAAGATTGGCCACCACTGTGCCGTTTTCATCATACAGGAATGCCGACGCCTTCTCGTTCTGCTCGATCCGCCATGAAATATTGCAGGTATCGCCTTTATGTACCGCCGTCACGGCTGTGTCCGGATCTGATGTCATATAGGCGCCGAACCGCTCCACATAAACCGCATATCCTCTCTCCAGGCTGCGCGTATAGTGAATGCGGCTGTCCAGTCCGGCAAACAGCATGTCAAAATCATCGATATAGACATCCAGCGCTATGGGACTTGTATCCTCAAGTATTTTTGTAAAAGCACACTTGTCCGACAACTGAAATCCTACCGAAAAATTAGGTTTTAGGGAAAGTGCCGCCGTAGTGATCACCGCACAGTCCTCCTCCGTGTCCCGAAATTTGCCGTAACGGATCTCCCAGTCCTTATTGCCGTTTACATGAAACATGCGAAAGAAAGCGTCCATCTGATCATGCCTGGCGATGCCGTCGTCAAAAAGCTGTTCGAAGCCTTTGATGTAGATTGTTGGATAGATTTCTCCTTTCGAGATGCCTGTTCGTGCAGACGTTCTTTCACCTGTAGAATCCTCCGCCGCTGCCGCTTCCTGTCCATCAGATATGTCCCCGGTTATGGTAATGTAGTAATCATTTTTTACTATATAATTCACCGGATCCTTGGAAAAAAAGACTTTCGCCGGCATGGCAATATTGATTCCTCCCACTTTATTTCCTCCTCTCTGCCAGCATACCATCAACAATCAACGACTCTGTCCCGCTGATTTCACCCATTGACAATGCTCTGTTCACAACTGCCAGTTCTTCGTAGCTTCGTTTCTTCCCGTCATCCGCCTTCGGATAAAAAAGACTGTACTCCGCACCCCTGGCAAATTCGGGCAGTTCCACCCGCGTCTGCTGTGCAAGCACCGTATTGAGTTGTGCGGCACATAACTGATACTGTGAGAAATCCACATGCTCTCCGCAGATCTCCGCCTGTTTTACCGGCAAAATTCCCGTGGTAACCGTGACTTTTAACGTCGGGTCAAACAACAATGGCACATAGACTGCGCCTCCCGTTCCCCGCACGGTGACAGGCGGTGCATTCAGGTATGCAGCATCCGCCTGCTCCGCCCCAAAAACAGCAAAGCCGCGTTCATAATCCTGCGTAAACCCACAGCACACCCCGTCCATACTTCTGTTTTTATCCCCGAACATAACGGGGAACTCCTGTGCCGAAAGCCCCACATCATCAAATTTTCCGATGTCTTCCTCCTTACGCGACCAGTGGGGCGCACCGAAATATTCCAGCTCTACCGCCATCTCCGCCAGCACCAGCGCGCGCCCGAATACAAAATGATTCTGGGCAAGCGAAAGGATGGCATTCAGCTTTCTGTCGATCATCTCCATCACCTCTGCAAAAGCCGGCGTATCCTGTGCCAGAACATTGATCAGCTTTCTGATCCGCGGATCAATTGCCTCCGGCGCGTCAGGCGATGAAAGGAATCTGCCAACCGCTCTTTTCTCTCCCCCGATCTTCCTGTACGCCGTCTTCAATACGCCGATCCTTTCACCGGAACCGGAAAACACGTTCAGGTTCCGGTTCAGCAAATCAGGCAGGAAAATACCGATCACAGGTGAGCCGCCGGGAAAGGGTGAGGAAAAAACCGACCGATTTTTTACCGACACGAAATCCGCCTTCAATCTGGCTGCGGAAGTAAGCGCCAACGGGAAAAAACACAGTCCATCCTGCACCGGCTGCAGATTTTCCGAGATATATTTTTTACCCCGGAAAGCCAGCTCATCGTCCAACAGCTTTCTCTGTTCCCCGAAAGAAGACACCATGGCAAGCTTCGACAGTCCGAAATACCCTTCCCTGAGCGGAAAGATCTGCGTGTCATCCAGCACTGCCAGCCTTTCTGTCTCCGGCTCATAGAACAGTCTCTTCTCCGGCATAATACGTTCTGCCGTTTCCCGCGCAAAGACATCCTTCGGGTCGATCGCAACGGGAAACTGAAAGGCATGGGCAAGCCCGCACAAATCAATCCCAAAACCGCCCAGGCTCTGGGACACCGCCGCCAGTTCCCTGATCCTTGCGGCCAGCGCTGTGATCTCAGGATTGTCCGAATGTATGGCCAGGTATTTCTCCAGTTGTTCCTGCAGATGATATACGCCGTGGGGTGTAAGCACGGTAACGCCCTCGCTGTGTACGCCATGCTGCGATCTGCTGCCCCGATACTGGTAATCCGTATCCCCATACTGCAGAACGCTATCCGCCGGAACTGCATCCACATAATCAGGATAAAACACCGACTCCCACTGCATCAGAAGGGTAACCTGCTCTGTCGGGTCTCCGTTATAGGCCACCGGAGAAACCTTCTCCCGTATCACCGGGGACAGCCCCAGCTTTGGCAGCAGATTTTTCTTATCCAACAGCACCGCAGAAACGATGTAATCTTTACATGCTTTCCCTATGTCTGTATTGAAAGGATCATCGGTATCTGAAAAATATCCCAGGATCTCTTCCGCCGGAATATCCGCCGTCAACGGCCCGGTCAGGCAAAGGAGCGTGCCACCCTCCTCAAAGCGCCCATCCTCCCCAAAAGCATAGGTTCTGTTCATGCCTTCACCAAACAACATCACTGCAGGATCACCCTGTTGGAAAAAGGGTTCACAGGCTTCCTCTTCCAATGCAGCGCCAATCTGTGCAAGAAGTTTTTCCAGTGCATCTTTCTTCGCTTCTGCCTCCGTAAGTTTTGCGTAAACTTCTTCTCTCTGCTTCCCGATCGCCTCCGCCAGCGGAGTCATATAGCCCCGGATCTGTTCTGCCCGTTTCGCACCCGCTCCCTCGTAAAGCTCCCACAGATAATAGAGGGAATCCTTCTGGTATTCCAGCATGCGGCGCATCTTACCGATCTCCCGTTCCAGAGAAGCCAGCTCTGCATATTGCTCTTGCGCAGTGACCGCTTTATTCCTATTATCGCCCTGCATCTCTTTTGCGTCCTTCGGAAGTTTTACGCTGTAGGCTCTCTCTATGGGATCAATTCTGGAAAATCCCCGGTAATGAATATCATCGTCAATCTTAAAATCGCCGTCCGGCAAAGACGCCTCGTCCGCCGTGTCATACTGGATTGATGTCAGGAAACGCTCCATTCCCTCCCTGTCCCCGAAATGCTTCCCACTGATGATAGCCGCCAGCGCCTCCGCAGAACTCCTGCCTATACCAATGTTGATCTCCCCCACAGGCACCGGCTGCTCTCTGGAAAGATCGATGCCGCCTGCCACGCCAAAGACCATACTCGACTGGCAGACTGCCCCTTCACCGTCAAGAGACAGACCATAATCCGCCAGAATCTTTTTCATATCTCCGGCATTTTGCACCTGATGAAAGAGATCGTTTTCCGGAACAGAGTAGATCCCGGTCACACAATAAGTAAGCACCGCATCGGCGGGCACGCCCGCCAGATCGTCATAGAATCCGAACACACTGGCGCAGCTCGGATAGTATGCTGAGAACATCGGGTCTCCAGCGCCCAAAGCCGTGATTTTGTCAAAATACCCGTACTCCCCTGCCGGTTCAGGCGCCGGCCCGCCTGCGGGATAATTCCTTCCCATATAGCGGAAACGGTGTCTCGGACGCAGATCGTCGAATTTCGGTATCGTTATGCTGTCACTGTAGGCATCGTCAAGCGAATAGAAATTGCTTTCCACAATATGGCTGTCCGTCTCAATCTTCCGGTTCTTTATATACATTCTTGTGACCAGATACCGATCCGGTACAGCCGGATATTCCATTGTCTTTTCCCCGCTCTCATCTGTCACCTCGCGCCCCTTCTTCAACGCCGAGGGAAGAACGAAATGCAGGTGCACCCCTCGTTTCAGCAAAAGATTGGTGTTGAACGCAGCCGGCGTCGCATCCTTGCCCAGATAGGAGCGCAGCGCGGTCTTATAATTAGGATCGAGCGTCGGCACCGGAAGCGGGTTCCTCAAATAACGCGCCAGCACGATCATCGGCATCACTATTCTCTCAGCCATGTCCTGTCTCCTCCCATCAATCCTTTGCCGTAAACTTCGCCCGATGCGCTGCCGCGATCATCTCAAAGGCAAACCGTGCCGGCGTAATCTCTTCCGTTCCCGGCGCGCCCTTTGCTTTCAGTTCTCTTCCCACTGCATCCGCCAGACATCCGGCATGCAGCCTGCCATTACTGTCCGTAAACCCGTCGATGCAAAAACTCCCCACTCTTTTTCCAAGCTCTGCGCTGTCCTGCGCGGAACGCAGATCAATACTGCGGGTAATCCGTCCTTCTGATACCTCCGCAGATGATACGCCGAACCGGAGTCCGGTTTTCGGTTCCTCGATTATGATCTGGTATACCTCCCCGTGGAATAAGGCCAGAAGCACATTGTCCGCAATTGTCTCCATGCGTAGAACCGGAAGCGGCTTTCCGTTATCCATAGAATCCTTCGGCGCCCCCGCCCTGTCATAACCGTACATGTGCAGTCCCTTCTTTTCGCCCACAAGCCGGGAACGCAGCAAAAAACCGCTCACCAGCCTGTAGTCCTCCGGCGCACCGTCTGCAGATACGTCTTTTAAGACATGCTCCCTGTGATTCACATGCATCCGCCTTACTCTGGGCATATCCGCATAATGCCTGTTTTCACCCGTCCTCTTCAACATTGTTTTATCCCACAGGGCATCCCTTGCGCATACCCTCCCGATGGAAAACGCACCGTCGAGCAGCGCGTCCGTCCAGTTGATATCCAGATGAAAAAAACGAATACTCTCCTCCGGCAGATCCGACGCTTCCGTCAGCAAATAGGTAAGCGGAACACCCTGTAACAGACGTAATTCATCGGCGTACTCTTTCAGATGTTCCGGGACATCTATGGGAACATAGGATCCTGTCCTTAACTGCCTTTCTGCCGCCTGTTCTACCACGATTCGACGTTTCATAACGCTTCCACACCCTCTCCCGAAAGTTTTTCACAGATTTCACAAAGATCTGTCAACGACACGCCGATCGCCTGATCGAGCATACGCAGATGCTCACCCATAGCCTGCTCCTTGCGCCACGCTGCGATCCTTTCCGCCTCCGTACGTCGGCTTAAGCTGATCATTCGGCCCAGATTAAAGGCTGCCGAATAACTGATATCCAAAATTCCGTTCTGCGCATCGTAGATCAGTCTGCCGTCCGCCGTATACCGCTCCTCTCCGCCCAGATTCTCATACCGCTCCGCATGATAAGGCAAAAGCGGCGAATGATACCGGGAATATGTCTTTTCACCGGTGCGCAGATAGTGGGGCTTTAAGGTCTGTTCCTCCACAGAACGGGAATTTCTGCCGATTCCATTCATCAGCGAAACAAATGACTGCTCCTGCGTCTTCTCAGAATAAACACTCCAATGATAGATGGAGATAAACCGTACTCTGTCGCAGTCTGCCGGTATATTCCCGTTCAGATAACCGTCAACGGATATCAGGTGCACCGTACTCTTCAAGCTGCGCCCCTCCAGAGAAGGAAGAAACCGGTTGGCAATGATGGTGGAAAACCACCCGTCCTGCTCCGCAATGGAATCCTCCGTGGCCGACAGATCCACAAATTTCACATGGGTAAGCCATGGCAGATCTGACGCCTCCGGCATCACATTCTGATAGGTCTGCTTCGGTATCGTAAGGATATGAATATTGTCATCGTCCCGGCAGGATGTCACTTCCCCTTCTTTTAACGGGAAAAATACGCCCTGTTCTTTCAAACCCGGCAGTTCTGCGTTCTTCACATCCTGCTCCGCCGCTCCTTCCTCCCCGGATACAACGATCAGGGCCAGCCACGGAACCGGCCGCCCGCCGATATCGTCCCGCCAGTGGCGAAGCCATGGATAAGTCTGATCATGCAATACGAGAAAAGGCAGTGTGCCCGCAAAATCTCCCTGCTGCTCCGGCGACGGATACATACTGAACACATCCTGCCCTGCCAGCGTTCTTGTATTCGCCGCAACGCAGACTTCCTTTTGTATTTGAAAGGTCTCTGATACCGGCCTGGAAACAGTCTGCCGGCCGGTGATCGTATATCTGCCTTCCTCCATAGCCGGTTTCCTGTCATCCGCCAGTTTAAAATCCTGATGCTGAAAATCCATAGTAACCTCCCTAGCCAGCCGCTCTCTTTTATGTGCCGATTAACAGCTCCTCCGACAGCCAGTCCTCGGCCTCCTCTGCAAACCGTGTGATGGACACCTGCTCCGTTATGCCGTTGTCGGCAAGATACTTCTGCCGTCTCTTTCTTGTCTCCCCGCTGTCCGCATTCTGAGAAAATCTGCGAATAGAATCCTCATCGGACAGGTGCAGGCGCTGATCCGAGACAAACCGGAAACAGTTCTCATAGGCAAGCGTATTGTTCCGGTAAAGCTCTTCCAACGAAATAAAACGGGTCCTCGGGAAAAGTTCCTGTTTGGGGATCTCACTTTGCAGCTCGTATGACACCCCGCATCGGGCATCCTTTACCATATTTTCTTCCCGCAGCCTGTCCTGTGGGGCAGGCGCGCTCTTCCACAAAGCCGCCGGTACATTCCTGACCACACTGCCCTGCCGGAACCTGTCGTTTATTGTTCTCTTATGCTCGTCTTCCACGGTAAGCGTTATCGTCGACTTAAGCGCCGCATTATTGACCGGCCGTACATTTCCCTGTTCTGGTATCTTAGAAACCAACGTAATGCCAAACCCACCTGGATTGATGATGTCCGTCCCGTCAGACGCCTGCCCGCAGACACCCGTAACCGTAACCGCAAGGATATCTGTATCCCCGACAGGCATCCCCCTGTTCGCTCTCAACATACGGTTCTGCCCCTTATCAAACAGGAATGATTCCTTGAATGTCCCCCAGTCCAGCGTCTCACCCGAATGATCCGCTCCTTTGGAAAAAGAGATCGTAAAGGAAATGATAAACCAGGAAACGTGCAGCCGCCCCTGTACTTCCGGCCCCCAGAGGGCAAGCTCTGCCGCCAGTTCGACAGAAAAAGTTTTATGGATAAACCATACGTCAACACGGTAGGAAGCGCCCAGGGATACCCCGATCCTTGCCTGATAGGAAAAGGGCTTCCACGACACGATAAAGTCTGCGTAAGCGATGAACCACGCACGCAATTTGCCTTGTGTATAAACCGCACTCAACTTACCGCCCGCCATGACTGTGCTGGGCGTGAGTGCAAAATAAATCTCGCCGGATATATTTAAATTAGAATTGATATTCCAGTTCAACCCCAGCCGCGGCACTTCCGGATAATGTGCCGGTTTCTGAAACGCCGGGTGATAGCCGCCAAGCGTAATCACAAAATCGCCGCTGTGCCCACTGCCATCAAACCAGAAGAATGCCGCGAACCCGCCTGTCAGCTTACAGTCTCTGGACAGAATATATGACTCGGAAGTAAGACGCGCCTCCGCGCCAAACACGCCGGCCGACGGATCATATACCGCCTTTATGGCAAGCTGCGCCTTTGCCACAGGATGAGACGGCGCATTGGGCGGCATAGATATATCCGCGATCCCGAGCACGCCAACCTGGAACTTTTTCCCGAAGGAAACTGACAGAAGCAGAAAGCCGTCCACAATCTTAAAGGAAGTAAACCTTACGCCCGCCGTCAGGAAATGCTGCCCGCTCTCCTCCGTAATATATCTGTTCAGCTCGTCCAGCGTCTGCGCGTCAAATCCCTTCCTCACAGCTTTAACAAGCGGATACTCCGGCACCTGTTCTACCGGAGGCAGAACCAGTTTCCTGTTATATCCAAAGCCCAGTGCAAGCCCGGTCACAAAGAACGCCGGCGGCCCACCGATAGACGCCGAAAGCGCCATATAAGCAAACAGAGATCCGGAGGAATACTCTCCCACCGCCGTCACCGTGACCGCCTTACACTTCACCAAAAGAGAACCGGCATAGACATCCTTTGCCCCTCTTCGCTTTCTGAAAAAGCTGCCGTTTACTGCCAACGCACCGTTGTCAAACGCCACCCCGAAACCAGAAAGATAGAATGCCACATCCGAAAGTCTGGAGACATTGATCCCCACGCCGGCCTCCGCCAGACTGAACGTAAACGGTGAAACCGCAAGAGAGGCATCCAAAAGCAGCACCACCCGGCTGCCTTCCAGACCGATCCCGGCCTTTAAAACCGTCAAGATGGCGAAAGTCTTGTTCAGGTTGATCCACTTTACTGTTTCCGGCGCAGAGTTCCCCGCAGCCCTTGCCAGACACTGCGTCGGCTTATGGAGTTCCAGCGTGCACACGCTGCCAAATGCCGTACACCGGAATACCACTCCCTCCGTCGAAGACGCCTCCAGTACAAAATCTTTTACGGACAAACCGGTGGTTCCCGGCGCCGCCTTTTGCACCAGTTCTCCCACTAGAGGCATCCGAAGCATATCCACAGAGACCTTCGGATCCGTCTCATAACCGATACGCCATCCCGCCTGCTCTCCCCCGTTCATTTCCGCAGCGATCTTCCCCGCACTTGTGGTCAGATGCAGCGCAAATACCTTCGTGGTAAAATTGTATGTTACGCCCAGATTCGTGACGGCAAACTCCGATATAAAATCAGGAAGGTGCTCCATAGCGATTCCAAATTCTCCGGCGATCCTGCCAAAGGTCAGATTGGGGAACGCCGCCTCGCCGGACAATATAAATCCTTCCCGATCCTTAGACACCGTAAGCCCTACTTCCGTCCCGCATACATAAACCCGGGCGATCACCTGAAACGCCACCGCTTCCCCTTGTTCGGACGAGATCTCAAGCGCAAGTTCCCGAATGGCAAAGTCTTCCGAGATCTCCAGCACATGTTCCAGATCAACATAACCATGAAACGCTTTTTTCCCCGACTGATAGGAAAATGTGAGCATACGTATATTCACGGTAAGCAATGTATCAGGAAGGGACTCCCTGTCAAAAGCCTGTCCGAGATCCTGTGCGGCCTGTGCGATAAAATCCCCCAGACTGTAATCCTCTTCCGAATAGGCCATAGCTTCAAAGGTAAGTCCCGCGTCCGTACCATAGCTGCCACACAATGCCAGTGTGATACCACCCAGAGTAAAAGCCCCTCCCAGCTTGAGCGCGCCGAACTTACCGTCGGTAAAACCAAGCGCAAGCGACAGCCCTTCAATGCCGAGTTTTCCCTTCCCCACCTCAAATTCCAGCACATGTTCTGCCGACAGGTACAGGGCGTAATCGCCCGAAGCCACATTCGCGCTAAACTCCATACCCGTCAATTCCACGGGCGGAAAGCTGACGCCTGTGGCAAACAGTCCGGCAACATCCGCAAACCGCAGCGTGGAGTCTTCCGCCAGCCCCGCATAAATCGTCTGATCCGAACGGTACATCAGGTCGAAGACCGTGCTCCCGATATGCCATTTGCCAAGCACACAGTAATCAACTTTCCTTCTCCCACCATCGAAAGGATAGTCTATGTTCATTTCAAAATAGGGCTGCAGCGTGATCTTATGTGCAAAGACATTCCACGGCTTCCCCGCCGTCACCGTAAAGCCGATCTGTGTGACGCCCTCTGACGCGGTATCTACCGTGATCGAGACGCTCCGAAGCCCCAGAGAGCCAAAAACACTCTCCTCATCGGGCAGCAGATCCGACCCCTGAATCACGTCGTCAAGCCCAAAAAGAGACAGCATACCGGCTATCGTAAGAACCCTGCCTTCCTCATATTCACCGCTGATATAAAGCATGTCACCGTCCGGCGAAACCACAATATTTAAATCAAATTGTTCTCCGATTTCCGCCGCAATACCTATAGACGGGAAGCAGGATACATCATCCAGCCCGCTTTCTATACTCACCCGATGCACTGCAAGGGACAGCTTATCTGTCACCCGGTATACGGATTCTGCAGCGATCTCACCTGTAAAATGCAGGCCATCCGGAGTCTGCGTAACCGTACAAAAGATCTCCTCTGCATCCGCCAGGGGGATGATCCCTTTGACACACTTCCAAAACGCCGCACCTGTTCCAATCTGTGCCCTGTAGGTAAATGCCTCCTCAGCCAGACTGCATTCCCGCATTTCAGAAAAACAGATCCCGGCAAGAAAAGGCTCGTTTTGCGCATCTATATAACACTCGGGGAGGCAGGGAAAATCATCGGTAAACTGATACTCCTTTCCGGACGCCGCGCAAAGGCATATCTTATCATAAAGAGACCGGAATCCCGAAGCTGACGCCGCTAATGCAATATCCCTGCTCTCCGTAAGACTACGCCGTGCCATTTGACGAAGCGGTTCCTCCCGCACGAACACCTTCACATTTAAATTCCGGAAGCTGCGTATCTCCAAGCCTCCAAATTCATCACCGCCCGCACTTTGGGCAATGCTGCCATCACCAAGAAGCTTGTTGACCGTCTGCGCCCATCTGGGTACTTTATAATGCTTCTCTGTCAGCCTGCTGCGCAAGTCATTTATGATACGATCCAGCGAATCGATCCTGGCAATCCCGCCTTCCCCCGGCAGCCTGTCATAATGCGTGGCCCGGATCTGCGCCATAATCCGTACCGGATGTAATACACCAGTTAAATTTGGCACAGTAGCTTTCATGTATGGCAGCCTGCTTACAATCTCAAATGGATCATCATAGACAGGCAGTGCCCCTATATCCGCCATTGCCGCTTCTATATTGATCTGATGATACAGCTCGCAATACATCCTTACCTGAGATGAGGGGTCTTGCAATGCCAATGCATGGGAAAGCGCCCCTTCAAAAGTCTCTGCCAAGGTGTGTACTGCACAAATCCGCTTATCATAATAGAGACGCCAAAATGTAAACATCGTTGGCAGAATAACCAGACTGATGGGCATCGGCATTCCCTCAAAAATGATGCGATCTGCTCCCAGATACCCATAATAAAAATCTAACAGTCCGGCCGAGTGCCCGGACGGCCCTGCCCAAAGCGGCATAAGGCATTTTCTGTATCCTGCGGTCACCGGATGCATTTCGTCCCGAGTCCAATTCCACAAAAATATACGCGACACTTTTTCACCCATATCCTGCGGCCTCCACTTCGGTAACGTGGGTATGAAAAACGCCTCCGGCGCATCCACGATCCCCCAGCATTTCCTCGCTTCATCCACGATCTGCAAAGCATAGCGATCCCTGTTAGGCGGCCTGTCAAATTTCCGTATGGCGTTAATAATCATGGCTCCGCGTATAACCGGCGGAAATTTACAATATTCCTCCACACATATGTCTATCACTCCGGCCGCTTTACGTGACGGTGCGTCACAAGGAATCTCACATCCGATCTCCAGATATGCGTTGAGTAAATGTATAAATGCGATCCATTGATCATCTTTCCGCAATTTGGAAAGCTGTGGAAAGTAGAAATAGATATATTCCGTTACCGTGATCGGCTTAACCCGAATGCTCATAAAAAGATTACGCAGTTTGGGGTTCACTGCAATTTCTGTTTCTGACTCAGCAAGAACAACACGCTTTATAAACGCTTTTTGCGCTTCCAAAAATCGATTGGAATCACACAGTTCAAGCGCATAAATCTTCTCCAGCTTCTTGGTCGCATATGTAGTGATCTCTCCTATGACCGCCCTTGCCAGTTCCGTCATATCCCTGCAGCACCGCACCTGATCCCGGCTTGATTTTGCGAGTCTGCGCAAACCGGCTTCACTGACTTTTCCCGATTCCGGATCAACTGACAGGCTGTCATTGATCAATTTCTGAATCACTGCTTTTGTTTCCCCGGTCATATGATCATCCGGAAAAGAAGCCCAATTTTTTGTATATTGGTCTTCGGATGTCTGCGGCCGGATACCGGAACTGACCACTACATTGCCGATCATCGGATGCGCCCACTGTGCAAACACATCCCCGATGATATGATAGGCAGGATCGCCAGGCTCATTCCACAGGGCACAGATATCAATGCCATACTGCACGCGGAATTGCTCTATCATAACTCCGCAGACAGCCGCATCCTTCATGGCCGCATGATATACGGCCTGCTTTAGCGTATCAACATTGATAATAGGCAGGATCGTTTCCCCATCCAATTGATAATCCGCTTCATTCCACGATACAAACCGGACATTCCATTCCGAAATTTTATTTTCATTTTCAGGATACCGCAAAGGAATAGGATATCGTTTAGGTGGTTTCCCTCCCGTTTTTATAACCATGAAAAGTATCATTTTGTAAATCTCCGTATTCTTTAGCAAAATAAATACTTTCGCAAATTAAAATAGTATCCATACCTGTCCAAATCACATATAAAATTGAACAAACCATTTTTAAAGCGTCAGCAATCCATCCAGCAATCCCAAAACCGTATCACACACATCCCCAAACGCAATATCTGTTGCATATTCAAAATCTTTTTGATAATTTTTCCACTGTTGTTGCATAATATTACTGCTTTTAACTATTTCTATAATCTATGATAGTTCTTAACTACCATTGTAGAACCACGTTTCTCTGTCGTTGCGTCCAGTGCAGCCTTTAGCAAATTAGGTTCCATATTTGGATACTGCAACTTAGCCAATATGTATATATCATAGTAATCTCTTGGCCTTGTATTCTGATCGCCTCTGGATATCACCGTTTCCAACTTCTCAGCCATTATTGTTTCAAGGTTATATGCAAGCACAGAAATACTTCTATCTTCTAAAAGAAGTTTGAACCGATATTCAATTTCTTTGGGAGTTATCTTATCACCCGTGGTAACATCTAACTTTAAAGGAACTGCCATCGGCGGATAATTTGCTACTAACGAGACACGGTATCCAGAATATTCATCCCCTTCTCGTATTTCTCCAATTCTGTGAAAACTAAATGTCACATCATCATCTAATTCTATTGTACATATTTCTTCAAACATTTCCCGAACAGTCTGTTCATTTACAGGCAGTCCCTTTATTGTTGCATCCATATCCATAGTTGCTCTGGTATCAAGACCAACCATTGCGGCAATCAAAAATCCACCTTTCAAGATAAAATTTCGCTGATATTTTGAAACAGATATTCGTTCTAACAGTCTCTCCATCATAAAATTCTGCATTACAAGCTGTGCTGATATGTGCTTTTCTTTTGCAATATTTTTCATAATTGCCTTTAGATGCATTGCATTTTTCATAAAAGCACCTCTAGATATGACCTGAGTCTTGTTTCAACCTTTAATATTTTTGCATACTCTGACAAAACAGGAATGTTTTTATTAGATCTGGCCGCATAGTGTTTAAACGCTTCTGTCACAATCTGAATATCCACACGACTATGAGTTCTCAAAATATCACAAAGCGTGCGCTCTATATTATAAGCCCTTACTGTATTTCCTCCTGGGGTCGTCACTTCTGCTATTCCCAAATCATATAATGCATTTTTACACTGCACACATCGAATATTTTCCTCCTTTGGCTTTGACAAATTGTAATTTATAGGAAAAGTCATATGATATCTATTCGGTGTTCTATCTGTAAAATTCCATAGAAACAATGCCGTTTCATGAGAATAAATTCCCCTTTTAAACCGGTTCTGTAAATTAAAAATTTCGTCATCCCATACTCCTGGCAAAGTATAAACACCTCTGGCGGATTTTTCGATCAGACCCTTATCAACAAGATATTTGATATTTCCACGCGAAAAGCCTTTTGCAGCCACCATTGCAGTAGTAACTGTACCATTATTCTCTTTTGCCATCTTAATAATATTTTCAGTTGCTCCCACGATTATCATCTACTTTCTATTGACTTTTATGCTTATTATTATGTGCTTATAGTGCATGAAAGTCAATTCAAGATCAGCAGTTTCGGCCCTCTAATCTAAAATGTCAAATAACATGCATTCCCACAAGCTGCATACCTTCTTTTAAATCAGCCTTTCAAAGACATCGGCATCCGCCAAATGAAACAAGTAACTTTCCCTGGCATTATGGTCGTCATTCTCTCTATGTATGTAAGCATGCAAGACTACTTCTCCGGCCTGAATTTTCCTGGCCATTTTTCGGAAAGGCGTCCTCCAGACACCGTATAACTCGTCCACCGTTATGTTATTATATTCTAACTGTGACCAGTATACCCAAAAATAGATATCGCAATCCGGATGATTTTCTATGTAATTCTCATAGTCTTTTTTATTAAAAGTAACTGTATAAGTCGGATTATATGGCTTCTCTCCATACTTATACTTTCCAGCCGTAAAAAAAGGGGTTTTTTGTGCTTTCAAATCTGCATAGCGGTTATGCGTATAATCATACAAATCAATTTCCCACGGCTTATTGGCTTTTTCGGGATTGATCCGCAAGTCTATACCCAATCTTGGAACAATATGTTCCACAAAATCCTTCTCCTCTTCTTCTCCCCAAATATACCAATTGTCTCGGTCTTCCGTATTAAACAATGTCCGGTTTCTGTCTGCTACAGAAATAAACTTAGCATACAAGTTTCCAATCTTACTTTTGACCACATCAAATTTAACGGTACAATTCAGCTGCACCGCATCCGGAATTTTTTGAAAATAAATTGTCAGTATTCCTATGGCATCATTTCTTGTATCTACTTGTCCCCTTTTTGCGTTCCTGTCTAATGAAATCAATATTCCTTCCACAATTGCAACCTCCTGTCAAAATATTAACCTTCCTGATTATATTTACCATCCTCCTTATCTATCTTCCGTTAAACATCCCGGATATTGTCTGCTTTGTCTCCACACCTACTTCTCTTGCAATATCGAGCAATTCCTCGTAACAGCCTGCCCCTCCAATTGTATCCCACATTTCCCTGCCAATCAAAACAACCGGATCATGATGGAAATCAAAGATACCCATTGGCGGGTTATGGGCATAATCGCTTTTATTCTCTCCATATGGGTTATACGGCAGTCCAAAATAAGCATTACAGTCTGGATCCGCCAATGTTAAACGCAGACAATCCTCCTTGGCTACTGCCGTCTGGTCAATATTAGGCTTTACCGTTTTCAAACTGATATAGTTGTTAATTCCATCTTTTTTCCACCATAAATCCGATATTATTCTTATAGTGGTGGCTGTCCCTGATAAAGGAGCCACCCTAAGTGAGGCAACCGTAGTGTTCCAATCAGAACGCTTTCCGTTCCTTAACTCCTGTATATGCGCCGAAATTGCCGTAACATAAGCGTTGTCCAAAGTAATCAGGGTTTCCTTTTGCCTCTGCGCCGCAGAAGCGCCATTTGAAAGGGCAACAAGCTTTGCAATTTCTTCAATAACCCTCTGCCCAAATGATGTGCTGAAAGAACGTTCAAACCGACTCCAAAAAATAGCCTCTTCTGACAGCAAAGCAGTATGGAACGGCCGGTAGGTTGCTTCCCCCTGCAGTCTCTTAATCGTATTATTTACACAATTCTTAAATTCCCTTGCTATCATCTGTCTGTATCTTTGATCCATAATATCCCCTAATCTTTCGTAATAATATCCGGATTTCTTTTTGCTACTTTCTTCAAAAAATCCTGATAATCTTCTTCTGACATTTCACATGGTTCTTCATCATCATCCAAGCCACTGTTAATAATATCATTTAACTTATCCCATCTATACGAAGGCTTGGGTTCCCCATTTTCCTTTTTTGTTTTAAGGCGGCACCACTTTTTTATTTTCGTACCCTTTCTAATTGCGCTGCTGGAACTATTTTCTGTATTATTCTTATTTTTGACCTGCAATAATACTGGCCCGTCCTCTTTACAGAAATCAACAGCCCGGAGAGTATTGCCTGAACACCATATCCAGCCAAGATCCTTCACATTTTCTGCTATGTATTCTTCTAATAATTCACCCAAAATGTTTTCCACTGACATAAAAAAGTTATGTGCCTTTTCCATCTTTCCAACCTTATCGCCATCTAATCCACACGCAATTTTAACGAACTTGGCCAATGCCGGATCGGAACACGTCTTTTTTCCCTCTCCTATGTGGGCGCTTGGCGGATTTTTTTTACTTTGAATAAATTTGCTGATCCAGCTTCTTAAACACGCTTCTTCCGAGTCCTTCTTTTGATTTGGGAACAAATTCTCCCTATCCAACATTGCAACCTCGAAAATAACATCCAAATCTTTATTTTTCACTCCCATATCATCCTTAATTTCTTTATACATTTTCCGCAATTCCTTTTCGGACATATCTGAATTAGCAAGCACATTTTCTTTTGCCATATAGCACCTCCATATAATAATCTCAATCTCATCAAATTTTATTAGAAACCCGATATAATTATTGTACTACAAAATGTAATTATTCACAATAACAGTCTTAGTCAATTCTATGCAAAAATGTAGGATGCTTTCTTTCCCACATTATTTCCTATTTCATTGACGTGAGCAGAAAATTTTAGGACATAACCGGAACAGTGGCATGCAGTTCTCTGTGAAACTGTATTGCCATAAAAACCGTGATGACCGCTGAAAAGATATCCGCGATCGGCTGGGCATAAAGTATACCGTTTATACCCCAGAATTTTGGAAGCATTAAAATAACAGGAATAAAACAGATCCCCTGTCTGCAGGCACCGAGAACAAACCCCTTCGTGCTTTTTCCGAGAGCAAGAAACAAAGAGGAATATACCGTATAAAACCCGAACAGGGAAAAAGAAAACCCGTTTGCAAAAAGAGCTTTCTGCCCTGTTGAGATCATTTCCCTGTTTCCGTTTGCAAACTGTGATATGATCTGTCTGGAAAAAAAAGCCATCAGCAAACCTGCAGCCACACAGAAAACAGACGACCACAAAACAGAAGTCTTAATTGCTTCCTGCAAGCGGTCAAATTTTTTTGCGCCATAAGCAAATCCTGCAATCGGCTGAAACCCTTTCAGAAAACCAAACACAACTAAAGTACCAATAGATGTAACTCTCGTAACTGCCCCCATACTGGCAATCACTGCGTCACCATACCCGTTTGCAGCCCGGTTAATTAAAGCAATCGAAAGACTGGTAAGAAGTTGAAATATTAGTGTAGGTATACCAATTTTCAAAATTTCTGTGTAAATTTGTTTTGAAGGCTGAAACTCTTGTATGCTGAAAGTAAAGGCACTCTTTTTATGCAGCACATAAGTTAAATAGACAAGTGTAGAAACAAATTGAGAAATAGCGGTAGCAATGGCAGCACCTCCAACCCCCATATCTAATACATAAATAAATATTGGATCTAAACCAATGTTTAATACAGCTCCCGACAACAGGGCACACATGGTTGTTTTTGCCGCTCCCTCACTTGCCACAATGTTATTCATCGTTACATTGCACACATTGAAAATGCAGGAAATGACATAAATTCTCCCATAAATCAGGGCATAAGGCATAATTGTGTCTGTCGCACCAAGCAGGATTAACAATGGTTTGAGAAAAATGGCGGCAAAGATAATTAAAATCCCACCCATAATAACACTACTGTATAACGCCGTACTTGCCACCCTGTTTGCAGTGTCTCTGTCACCTTGCCCTAACAGTCTTGAAAGGTAAGAAGCGGCACCATTACCGAACATCAATCCTAACCCTACCACAATCTGTCCTAATGGAAACACAATAGAAATTGCCCCCATTGGGCTTTCTCCCAGCCCTCCTACAAAGTAAGTGTCTACCAGATTATAAAGGGCATTGATTAACATACCAATCATAATCGGAACGCCAAGCGCCATTAACGCTTTCGGAATTGGCGCGCTCCCCAATAAGTCCATTTTGTTGTTACGTCCATTCATTTCCATTACTCCTCTCCTTTTTCTGTATTTTATAGTAGTATAATTTATACTGCACATGTGCAAATGAAATACTACTATAATTTATAGCGGTTGTCAATAGCAATGCGTGGACTTTCTCTTCCTTGACAAAAACGATAAAACAAAATACTATAAATTACAGTGTTATATGGTACTATTTTTATGCTCATAAAAGAAAGGCAGGTCACTATGGCTACGATTGATTTGATTGTATTAGGAATGTTAAAAAAAGAATCTATGGGCGCCTATGACATGCAAAAACAGATAGAATATCGCAATATATCCAAATGGGTAAAAATCAGTACCCCCTCCATTTACAAAAAAACAATTCAGTTAGAGGAAAAGGGATTTATCAAAGGCAACATTGTAAAAGAAGGGAAAATGCCTGAGAAAGTTGTTTATTCTCTTACTGACGCAGGAGAAAAAGAATTTGAAAGACTTATGTTAGAAATTTCGGCTAAACCGATCCGTATATTTTTGGATTTTAACGCTGTGATTGCGAATTTAGACAACCTGTCTCCCGAAACCCAGAAATCATGCGTAGCAGACATAGAAGAAAACGTGAAAACCTTAAAAACTTGTCTGGTAGAAAATATCCGCGAAAAAGAAGCAATCCCTGAAATTTCTGAAATGGGTATGGCTGTTTTGCAACAGCAGTTTCTATTGGTTGAAGCAATAGAAAAATGGATCGCTTCTTTAGAAAAATCAATTTCGAAATAATTTCTCTTCCTACCGAATCACATACCTCCTCGACGGCTTCACAATAAGCGTCACCGCCAAAATAACCGCGGCCGTCACACCCAAACTGATCGGGTACACCTGCATAATCGTTGTAAAGGACGGCGACTGCCGAAACACCGTGAAAATCCATGTAAGCCGCACACCACAAATGCCGATGACCGCACATGCCGCCGGAATGAAGGAGACGCCAAAGCCCCGCAGATAACCGGAAAGCCCTTCCTGTGCAAAACTGAACAGGTAGGCAAAGAAAATATATTCCAGCCGAACCTTTCCCGTCGCGATCACCTCCGGATCTGTGTTAAAAATGCCAAGAAGCTGGTGGCTGAACAGCAGAATGAACCCGCTGACCGCTGCGGTACTGATCAGGCTCTGCAGCAGACAAAGTTTCAGTGTTTTCAGGCAGCGGTCACCCTTCCCCGCCCCATAGTTCTGGCCGACAAAAGTGGTGCAAGCCTGCCCAAAAGAATTCATGATATAGTAGGAGAAAATTTCCAGATTATAAGCCGCCGAGGAAGCCGCCATCACTGTTGTGCCAAGGCTGTTGACTGCCGACTGGATAATAATATTGGCAAAGGAAAAAATCATCCCCTGTATACCTGCCGGAATGCCGATCTTCAAAATCTGTCCAAGCACATCTCCGTGCATCCGCAGTTTTCGGGGATTGATCCGGATCGCCAGCTCCGTCTTCATCAATGCCACAAACAGAATTGTCGAACTGACCAGATTGGAAAGCACCGTCGCCGTCGCAACGCCATCCACATCCATCCCTACTCCCAGAACAAAGAACAGATTGAGGATCACATTCAGAACGCCGGAAACCACCAACGCAATCAACGGCGTCTGCGTGTTTCCACAGCTTCTGAAAATGGCAGATTCAAAGTTATAAAGCAAAATTACCGGCATCCCGGCAAGATAAATCCGCAAATATTTTACTGCCAGCGGGTAGACCTCCCCCGGAACATCTAACATCTTTACAACGCCGGGAGCCAGAAATTCACCAAGCACTGCAAGGAACAATCCGCCGAGCAGCGCAACGACCACCGATGTATGTACCGCCTTGGAAATATTCTCGTTATTTCCCTGCCCAATAGACCTTGCGATAATGACATTGCTCCCAAGAGAAATCCCGACAAAAAGATTAACCAAAAGACCGATGACAGGCGCATTTCCTCCCACCGCTGCCATGGCTTCCTTGCCGGAAAACTGACCCACCACCGCCAGATCCGCCGCATTAAACAACTGCTGTAAAACGCCTGTCACCGCAAGCGGTATCGCATATTTAATAATCTTGTCTCCCAGCGAGCCGTTTATCATGTCCATACGGCTTTCCATAAAAACCCCTTCCTTCTCTCATTATTCCTGGTCATTTTGATTTCCAAAGTAATCGCTCTGCCTGCTCATTCCTGTAAAATGCAGACATTTACCCGGACACGCCTCCACACATCTGCCACACCGGATACATTCCGGGGAACGGGATATTTCCCTGACAGAGAGAGCAACCGGACAAGATTTCTCGCATGCCAGACAGGAAATACACTTCTCCCTTTCCCAATGAATCTGAACCAGGCTGAAGCGGTTAAACCACCCATAAATTGCGCCCAACGGGCACAAGTACTGGCAAAACGGACGGTAAACTTTAACCGACAACACGGCGACCAGAAGCAATATTCCAAGCTTCCAGAAAAATAACCCTCCCGCCTGCGAACGCAGCATCCCGTTTGTGGCAAGCAGCGGAACTGCACCGAACAATGTGCCCGCCGGGCACAGATATTTACAGAAAGCGGGAACCTTTGCAAATCCGCCGAATAAAAACATCGATCCGACGCCCACCAGAAGAAACAGGACAATATACCTGCCATATTTCAAAATATGATGGTAAGGCAGTCTTTTTCTTTTATGAAAGATCGGAATTTTATGCAGGAAATCCTGCACCAGTCCAAAGGGACACAGCCAGCCGCAGACAAAACGTCCCAACAGACTTCCGAACAAAAAGAAAAAGCCAAGCATTGCAAACGGGATCTGAAATCCCTGTTGGTTCAACAATGCCTGCAGCGCGCCGATCGGACAGGACGCAACCGCGCCTGGACAGGAATAGCAGTTTAATCCGGGAACACAGACATATTTCAAATCGCCCTGATAGATTTTACCGCTGGTAAAGCCGTAAGCGTATCCGTTTGTGAGTACGGTAAAAACAATTTGTACAGTCCGCCGTAATTTCTTCATGTGCTCACCCGACCCCGATACATTCCATACAGATCATGGTTGCCTTTCTCCATATGACAGCCAACTGACCCTGTGCGGCGCCGATACCGAGAAATACGATTCCGGCCAGCACGCCCCACAGCCACACATGCTGTCTATGATTCATCCAAAAGCGCATTGATCTTTTCCTCCCATGCCGATTTCTCCATCGCGCCGATCACCGTATCTACTACCACGCCGTTTTCATCCACAAAGAAAGTGGTCGGAACCGCTGTCACTTCTGTCAGGAGCGCACGATAGACAGACTCATTCAAAAGCAGGTGCGTGTAATCTGCGCCGGTCGCCTCAATCAACGCCGCCGCGTTTTCAATCGCCGCCTCATCTGCATCCTCTGGCACATCGCTGATAATGCCAATGATCTGAAACGCTTCCGGTTCATATGCTTTGGCCAGTTCACCAAGGCCGGGCATCTCACTCAGGCAGGGGTTGCAGTAAGTCGCCCACACGTTTACCATTGTGAGTTTTGAGCCGGAAAAAACCGCCTCAGAAACAGCATTACCGTCCATATCCTTACATGCAAAAGCGATCCCTGGAGCCGCCTCGTCCTCCTCTGCCGGTTGTTCTGTTGTCTCCTGCGCGGGACGGCTCTCTCCCTGATCCGTACCGTTTCCTCTCCCACATCCGGTCAGCAATGCCGCCAGTATGATCCCTGTGAAAAAGAATTTGCCATATGCTTTCTTCATCTCTGCACCTCATTTCAAAACTATTGTACCCGATTATCCAAGCGATAGCAATTCTTTGTTCTGCAGCCGGCGCTTTCCGTTTTCAAACCTATTTTATGATTTTCACCATCACCGGCCGCAGCGTCAGTCCCAGAGGCACCGCCACCAGACAGGCAACAACGGCATTCACTCCGGACACTACCGCCTTCTGCGCGGTTGTCAGCATGACCGCAGAAAGCGGCAGTTCCAAAACAAAACGTTGTTCGATAAAACTCTTTGACAGATAAAGAACCACGTAGGAAAAAGCGCCGCAGATACCGCCTGAAATATACCGCTTTTTTAAATGCTGCGATTGTTCGAAAGTAATCTTCCCACAGATCCACGCCATGACAAATTTGAAAAGAAACGTAAAAGGCGCGGAGGCAATATAAGCCGGATTGGTCAGGTCAAAAAACATAGAACCGATTCCCGCCGCAAGCCCACCCCAAACAGGCCCTAAAAGCATACCCGAAAGCAGACACATGACATTTCCCATATGCAGTCGTGTGTTGTCTATTGCCGTCGGGATCGGTATCTGTAAAAAAGCGGAAGCCACATACACCGCTGCCGCCATGATACCAATTCGTGCAATTTCCCTTACCGTCATTTTCTTCATATCCGTTATCCTCCTTTTTTCCGTATATTGTCTGATACGCACCCATTATAATCTTGTCATTGTATGCATACAATGTTAGAATTGTGTTGCATACAATTTTGTGGAGGATCAGCCTATGCCTGTCAATTCTTTTGAAAATTATCCCATGTCATGGAAACCTCAGAAAAAAGAACTGGAAAAACCCTACTATCTTTCCCTTGCAGGCCGCCTTGAATCAGATATCCTGTCCGGGAAACTGCCGGAAAATACGAAACTGCCACCCCAGCGGGAACTTGCCGACTTCCTTGACCTGAATTTGAGCACAATCACCAGAGCCTATAAGCTGTGCGAGCTGAAAGGGCTTTTATATGCCGTCACCGGCAGGGGCACCTTTGTCTCTCCCGGCACTGCCGCCCAGAATACCTTTGTCGAAAAGGACAGCGGGGTTATAGAAATGGGCATGATCAAGCCCTTCTACGAAAGCAACCAGACCGTCCGGAACGCGGCGCGTCTTGTCCTTGGCAGGGAAGAGTCCATCAAACTTTTTGAATACAGCAGTCCTCTCGGAACGAAGCGGCAGATAAACGCCGCCCAAAAATGGCTGCGTCTTCTCGGAATTGAAACAGGAGAAGGAAATATCCTACTCTCCGCCGGGGCGCAGAATGCCCTCTCCGTCATACTCATTTCTCTTTTTAAAGCGGGAGACAAAATAGCGGTAGATCATTTCACCTATACGAATTTTAAGGAGCTTGCCAATTTCCTGCACATCCAACTGATCGCCGTCTCCGGGGACGAACACGGGATGTCTCCGGATGGGCTTTTATCTGTCTGTAAAAATACACAAATAAAAGGTATCTACCTCATGCCGACCTGCGCCAATCCGACCGGTATCTTCATGCCGCAATCCCGCAGACGGAAACTGGCGGAAATCATCCGGCGATTCCATCTTCTTGTGATAGAGGATGACATTTATTCTTTCCTGTCCATTTATGGGAAAACCACGCCTGATGCCAAACCGTTTTTCTCCTTGGTGCCGGAACAGACCGTACACGTCTGCAGCATTTCAAAATCGCTGTGCGCCGGACTGCGGGTAGCCTTTATCGCCTTTCCTGACCAATACCGTGAGCTGTTAGTCTCCGGTATGCTTGGCATTAACCTAAAAACGGTTTCTCTTAACAGCGAGATCATTGCAGAATTGATTGAGAGTGGGGAGGCGGAAAAGATCGTGAAGCAAAAAATCCGATCCGCCCAAAAAAGAAACCAAATCTTTAACGCGGTCTTTCCTTCCGTTCATACCGATCCGATAGAACGGTTCTTTCACTGGCTGCCACTTCCGGTTCATCTGGCAAGCGAGGAATTGGAACTGCTTGCATTACAGAAAGGGATTCATGTGCTGGGCTCTCACCGGTTCGCCCTGTTAAACGACAACAAATCATCCTACGTCCGGGTATCTGTCGCTTCACCCGATACGGAGGATGATTTGAAAAAAGGGCTGTTGCTATTAAAAAATCTGTTTGAGGAAAAACGGATGGATTTTTTTGTGTGAGAAAAGCCGCCGCTTACTTATCCGGATTTTCATCTGCATATCCTTTACAGACATCAATCCAGCCCGCAGATCCGGAAAATTTCTCCAGCTCGGCAATCGTCAGCTCTATCGCACTGTTGGAGCTTCCGCAGGCTGGAAAAACCGTCTCAAAACGTTTCAGGGACACATCCAGGTATACATCCACACCCTCATTGACCGCAAACGGGCACACGCCTCCCACGGCATGTCCCACCAGTGTCTCCACTTCCTCCGTGGAAAGCATCTTTGCCTTCGTGCCAAACTGTGTCTTATATTTATGGTTGTCAATCTTCGCATCTCCGGCAGCCACCACCAGCACCACATGATCTTCCGCCATGAAAGACAGCGTCTTTGCAATCCTTTGCGGCTCACAATGGAGCGCGGCGGCGGCAAGTTCCACCGTCGCACTGGACACGTCAAGTTCCTGCACCCGCTCTTCCATCCCGTATTTTTTGAAGTATGCCTTTACCTTTTCTATTGCCATTTGCTCTTACCTCCCGTATATTTGTGAGACAATTACTCCCTCTCTGGCCTCGTTTTTATTCCGGGAAATATTATAATCCATTCTCAAAATGATGGCAATTATTTCAGCATCGTCCCGTTTCAATAATCCCAATAATTTCCTCAGCATCCTATCTCCTTCTGTAACTACAATCTTCAGAAAATCAACATGCCGATATGGTATGCGAGAAACGAAAGCGCCAGCGACATCCCGATATAATACAGGGCAACCCTGACCGTCCATTTCAGGGAATGGGTCTCCTGCGAAGCCGCGCTAAGCGCCATCAGGCATGGCATATTAAAGAAGAACGCATAGATAAACGCCAGCGCCTCCGGCTTGGAAATCATGGAAAGCATCGTGTTCCCCACGCCACAGTGTCGATGACCGTCGATTTCTGATTCACAATCGCGCCCCACACGCCCTCGCTCCGAAACAGCGCGGAAAGCACGCCGAGAGAGGATTCCTTGCCAAGCCCCGAAGCGAGCCACGCCATGAACATCTGCCAGCGGAGGCCAAAAACCCTCGTCACCGGCTCGATCGCCATGCCAGCCTTATAGATCAGGCTGTTTTCAATCATTCCATCCTCCGAATAGGAAAGCCCCCAGAATATCACGGATACCAATACAATGATTTTTAAGGCCCGTTTCAGGACATCACCCATCCTTGCCCACACATAGCGGAACAGCGCGCCCCATCTGGGTCTGTGATAAGGAGGAAGCTCCATGATCAGTCCCGCCCTATCCGTATCCTTCATCAGTTTCCTCCCGAATACTTTGTAAGTAAAAAACATGTGAAGAAGGGCCACCGCAAAGCATGACATCGTCAAACACAAAGGATATCCTTGACCCGTCCCCGCCAGCATGGA